>NZ_JAQMYO010000008.1:0-396374 GCF_028369215.1 Brevibacillus sp. AG
TCATTCTCAATACAACGCGCAGCATACGTAGCCAGCTTGGTGCCCTTATCCACCTGATAACTCTCGATTGCTTTGATCAATCCAATGGTACCGATGGAAATTAGATCTTCACTGTCCTCACCTGTGTTCTCGAATTTCTTCACAATATGCGCCACCAAACGCAAATTGTGCTCAATCAGCTTGTTACGGGCGTAAGGGTCGCCTTTGGCCATGAGTCGGAGGTACTTTTCTTCTTCGGTGTCCTGAAGCGGTTGCGGGAAGGCATTGTTCTTGACATAAGCCACGAAAACAAGAAGTTCTTTAAAAACAAGGGAAAGCGCCGCGATAATGCTGGACATGGCTGCCACCTCCACGTCTGGAATAGCTTACTTCTATCCTTATGTGGGCGGTTGCCTATGCGTGCCTGTACGCAGGGAGTTGTTATCGATTAATTCACTGTTGCTTGTATGGTAAAGGATTGTTTCGAAAAATTGAGATATTTTGGTAAATTGAACAAAACGAATGATTGAAGTGATCACCCATGGTAGAATTTGGCGCCGTATCGATCGAATGGCGTACTGTGCTCTTTCAACTCGTCATGTTATTACTGCCTTTAGCACTAGTCATTGCTTGCTGCTTGTTCATCGTAAAACGCACAGCAACCAAGCAAAAAGCCATCGACGAGCTGGAAAAACGCGTCGCAGCACTCGAGCAAGAAATAAAGCGTCCGAAATCATAACAGACGCTTACCTTTTTCCCCTATTCAAATAAAGCCATCATCTCTTCGTCTTCTCTCTCACGTGCTATATCGTATGGTGTTTGCCCCTCCATGTCCTTTTTGTTAGGATTCGCACCTTTAGCCAGCAGCAGCTCTACCACATCCACACGCTCCTCTCCATCCGCTACCTGTGTATGCAGCGGAGTACTTCCATCATGAGCGCTGGCATGTATGTCTGCACCGTGCGCGATTAGCGCCTCTGCGACCTCTGGATAGAGCGCGATATGCAACGGGGTAATACCCTCATCGTTTTTCGCATGGACATCTGCTCCCTGTGCGACCAAATACGCAATAAGGTCAACATCGTCTGTCATCACAGCGCCATGCAGGACGGAAAACTCATACTCATCCTTTTCATGTAGCAATTCCGTCTGTTTCGTGACGATCTTTTTTACGAGCTCAAGGTCTCCCACTTCAGCTGCATCATATAAATCTGCGAAATTGTAAGCCATATCTGTATCTCCTTTCTTACGCATTCCTCCCTGCTCCTTACCGCTCCTCTGTCTCAAATACAAGTTTAGCGAGCAGGACTACTGGTGAATTTTTTTCTTGCCCGCTCTCAGTGAGATGAAACAATTTTTCGTTAATCGGACCATAGCGTGATTCATTGCCGTACAGCAAAATGATATGTGGGTACTTGCCAATCTCCTCTGTTAGCTGTTTGGGCCATTCTTTTCTATCGAGCGTTGCATTCATCGCATATTCGTTTTCCAAATACGTGAAAAAGTCAGCTCTGGCTTCTGCATCCTGCACCTCATGCACTTCAAAAAAATCTTCGTCTACCCATTCAAGGCCTGACGCTGTTAAAAAGCCAGACGGTATCACATCCCCGTCCTCATCGTAAACCGGAGTCAGAAAATCCGCTAGTTCATCAGAAGACTGCAAGGTTGTTCCCCATACCGTTACCACATTTCTCATTGTCTTTCCCCCTTGGTCCATTCCTCTTGCACAAACACGGGTCAATGCCCCTTCGTCTAATGCTTTGCTGTTTCCAAGGAAGAGAGAATGCGATCTACACGCTCTTTTTCCTTGCGCAAAATGGCTTTCTCGTACGCTACATCCAACAACCGATTGATTTCTTGCCAATTCGCTTCACCAGAAGGCGACTCGCCACTCGTCAGCATTTTCCCCCAAGCACTTAACGCAATCTGCCGCTGTGCTTCATTTCCGTCCAGCCAGCGAATCAGATCATCCCATTGTGGACGTGACATCGCGAAAAGCTCATCCCAGCCTTCAATCGGGTACGCCACATGCGGTTCCATCCACAAAATGACTTCACGGGAGCGAAAGTGATGCAAATGACTGTTGGCAGCATAGCCTACCAGACATTCTTTTCTGGCAACAACTTCGTCCATCTCAGCCAAAACTCGCTGCAAGCCCTCTTCTTCTGGCAAACAAGCTGCCGTCACGTATGCACGTAGACTCGAGCCTATCCGTTCATAATGTGGCCCAGACTCCCAGAGCGAGCGTACCCACCCCTCTGCCTTTTTACCTACTGTCTCGACAATGAGCTGGCACCAGAGTAGCAGATTGCTTGATGAGGTTTCCTGCTCGATTTGCGCTACCCATTTATGCAAAACCGGCTCCCAATCGTACTGAGCAAATGCCTTTTGGATACGTGTATCTCCTGCACCATGCATTTTTGCAAACAAGACCAGCTTCTCGAAATCTTGCGCCGCCTCTTCAAAGGTGAGCGTTCGATAGATTTGCAGCCATTCTTTCCACTCTTGTGCGACTTGCCCCTCGACATCGAGCCCATCTGCACCAGCGAGTGCTTCATAATTCCAGCACTCTGCCCCAATACAGCCCAGCTCCGTGACTCGCTCTACGAACTCTGTGAAGCTTTTTCCGAGTAATTGGAACTCGTCTGTCTCATGCCCCCAAGAATAGACAGGTGGGTCATCCGCGCCTGTCGACAAATCGATGAGGAGCATGTCGCCATTACCGCCGACGTGAAAACAGAGATACCTTTTCTCGTCCTCACTCTCTTCGTCTCCGCCAAAGTACGGCCACTCAAATGCATCCAATGACCATCCCAAATCTCCACTGAGTGAAAAAGGATCTAACGCTCGAGATGGCAACGACCAATTTATTTGAACTTGACTGCTGCCCGCAAGCAAAATGGTACGGATCGTCGGGGGAAAGCTAACCCCGAGACTTTCCTCTCTTCTTTCGATTTCTTCCAGCGCCGCCGGTGGTTCTACCGTGAGCGGCCAAACCTGGGCACCTTGTCGCTCCATATCATGCATAAGTAACTTCCACGCTTTAAACCACTTTTCCATTCGCTGCTGCATTGGCATAACGACCTCTCTCGTTTGTCGTTTTCTATCTTCCGAATTCTATTTCTATTTTCTTTATCTAAAATTCGATTTCATATCCTACTAAAGCACCAATTACATCCATTTTTTTCATGGTAAAATTATCTACAAAGTCTCTACTTTTACCGATATTAGTAGAAAAACACGGAAATGAGGACCTAACTGATGACCACCATTGGAATTGATTTGGGCACGACGAACAGTCTGGTGGCCTACTGGACTGAGAATGGACCCGTGCTCATTCCAAACGCGCTCGGAGAAACACTGACTCCTTCTGTGGTCAGCGTCGATGAGAACGGCGAGATCTTGATTGGAAAAATCGCCAGAGAGCGCCTCTTAACACACCCAGATCGTACTGCTTCTACCTTCAAACGGTTTATGGGGACAGAAAAAAGATACCAACTGGGGAGATATTCTCTTTCTGCCGAAGACCTTTCCTCCTTTGTGATTAAATCTTTGAAGGCCGATGCTGAGGCTCATTTCGGGCACTCCGTTCACGAAGCGGTTATCAGTGTACCTGCTTATTTCAATGACACACAACGCAAAGCAACGAAACGAGCAGCAGAGCTGGCTGGACTGAAAGTAGAGCGTTTGATCAGCGAACCGACTGCCGCCGCGATCTCATATGGGCTCCATCAGGAGGAATCCGAGACACAATTCCTCGTATTCGATTTAGGTGGCGGAACGTTTGACGTTTCTATTTTGGAAATGTTCGAAGGTGTGATGGAAGTAAAATCAATCGCTGGAGACAACTTTTTGGGCGGCGAAGACTTTACCGATCTGATTGCCTCTTATTTTATAGAAGCCCATCGACTCGATATCAACACGCTGGACAGCAAAACGCGTTCGTCCATCCACAAACAAGCTGAGCTGTGCAAGCGCGCCTTGTTTTCCGACCAAGAAGGGAAAATGAGTGTCAATATCCAGGGAGAGCTGGTTGAAACAACTCTCAGCCGGAATCAGCTGGAAGAACTCGCGTTTCCTCTGCTGCAACGACTGCGTCAGCCGATCGAACGTGCTTTGCGAGACGCTTCCATCTCACCCCGGGAACTGGACGCAATCGTGCTTATTGGCGGTGCGACACGGATGCCGCTTATCAAATCCATCGTTAGCAAGATATTTGGGCGCCTGCCCCATTCCCATATTAATCCCGATGAGGCTGTTGCATTGGGAACAGCGATTCAAGCAGCACTCAAGGAACGCAACGAGGCGTTAAACGAGCTTGTTTTGACCGATGTTTGCCCATACACACTCGGTACGGGTATTGTACAAACCATGGCAAACGGCAAACACGAGGATGGCTACTTCTTTCCGATCATCGAGCGCAATACGCCAATCCCGGTCAGTCGGGTAGAACGGCTATACACCGTTCTCGATTATCAACGCTCTATTCTCGTTGACGTGTATCAAGGGGAAAGCCGACGCGTCGAACATAACCTCAAGCTGGGCGAATTGAATGTAAAAGTTCCTCCTGCCAAAAAGGGCGAGGAATCTATCGATGTTCGTTATACATATGACATCAACGGGATTCTGGAAGTCGAAGTGACTGTGGTATCTTCAGGTGTCAAAACCAAGGCCGTCATCGAAAAAAATCCGGGTAGCCTATCAAAACAAGAAATTGAGGAGCGTTTCCAAGCTCTTCAAAACATTAAGATCCACCCTAGAGAGCGAACCGAAAATCGATTGCTTCTGGCAAAAGGCGAGCGTATGTATGAGGAAGCGTTGGGCGAAGACCGTATGATCATTGCGAATTACTTACGCCGCTTCGAAAGTGTCCTCTCCACCCAAAATGAAAGAGACATCGCCAAAGCAGCAGAAGAATTGAAGCAGCAGCTGGACATGTTTGAAGGGTGGAATGAGTATTAATGGGGATTTGGGAGATTCTCGGGATTGAACCGACGGACAATCCTGCCCAGATAAAAAAGGCGTATGCCAAAATGTTGAAGGTGCACAATCCGGAGGTTGATCCTGAAGGCTTTCAGCGATTGCGAGAGGCGTATGACCTCGCCCTGAAGTACACACGCAATACCAAGCGCAATCGAATGTTCGAAGAAACGCCCCTACCGGAAAGAAGACAGCCGAGACAGCTCGATGAGGGGGAGAATCATGAATCGGAAGAAGAAGAGCAGCCTAACTACGATCCACCGCAGCGACTCCCCCTGTTTGACAGGTTTTTAGAGGAAACAACGCAAGAAGTGGTCTCTCAAGAAGAAATCCCCATTCCCCAGCGGTACGATTTCACAGAGAGCTACGATCATTTCGAACGCTCCATGAGCCCCAATGATATGGTGGAGCGTTTTTTCCGCCGTACGCAAGAGTTGTACGATAACTATCACGAACGAATCAAGCTTGAAAACTGGCGTGAGTTGCTGAATGACGAGGCCATGTGGAATGTCGGTTGCCATCAACTCATCGATACGCAATTTCTCCACTTTTTAGAAGAACACGATCACTTGCCTCATGAGGTGTGGAATCTGCTCGATTCCCATTTTCAATGGCGGGAGAAATCGGAAAAGCTCGCAAGCCAGCTCTCAGGGCGTTTTGTCGCTTACCTGAACGGCCAGCTCAATCAGACCTTCACACTGCGTTACCACTCTTTTGAGAATCGCGAGGACTTGAATATTGAAGCGTTTCTAGAATGGCGCAGCGATGCGTTATTTGCCCTCATGGAAAATGATTGGGAAACGGCTCAGAGCTATTTGGCAAAAGCCCATGCCCTGTACCCTCTTGATCCCGATTTGATCCGTTTACAGGGCGAATATTTTTTACGAACCGGAAATAAGAATCGTGCCTTTCATACCTTTGATCAACTGATACGTCTTGATCCAGATAACATCGATGCGTATTTGTATCGTGCCCGACTTTTTCTCGAAAAGGGAGATGCTGCTGATGCGATCAAAGATTGCGAGGAAATCCTCACTCGCATGCCAGAACTGTGGGACGCTCGCAGCTTGCTGGGGAACAGTTATCTTCAACTGGGCGAATGGGAGAAGGCTCAAGAGGTTTTCCAGGAGATGCTTTCGCATAATCCCTCCGATATTGATGCGAAGATATGTCTGACGCAAATACAATCTCCGTTTAACAAGATGACCGAACCAACTGCGAACAAGCAAGCCAAAGCAGCTAGGAGAAAAACCTTACGCGTACTCGGGCTTCCTAGCAAGCTAGCAAGGTTCAAGCAATTTTTTGCCATCTACACGAGACGTAACATTTGGACGATTATTTTTCTCCTTCTGCTCCATTACGCTATGTTTGCTGTTGTATCCATGAAGCTGGAGATGACTTCGGAGCAGATATTTGACTCCTTGGTCAATAAATATAAGCCTGTCCCAATTGAGACGATGGACGAGTTGAAACAAACTCCTCTTGGCTACCAGGTGCAATTTACATTGACCAAAGCTTCTTATATCAATATGCTCCGCGTCTATGACAAAGAGAAGCATCCCGAGCCAAAAGCCGAGTTCATTCCTGCTGCCAAAGCCGAAGAGCGAGATCTGTTAAACTCTGACACCGGTTATGTAAATGTGGGTTATCTGGATCAACAAGCGATCATTGTCATTACGGACTACGATCATGCCAAAGAAATTCATGACAAACATTCCATTACGATGCGAGGAACGCTCAAGGCGATACCGGATGGTGAGATGTTACCTGTCATTGTGAATGCTTTGGACAAACGCAAGCATCCTCACAATGCAGTTCTCGTGACCGATATGTATATCAATGCCAAGCCTGACTTAGAAGAAAAAGGATGGACGGGATCATGGCTTCTGGGCATTCTCGCGATAATCTCCATGCTGTATTACATCCGCATCATTCGTGAGATTCCCAAAACTCGCAAAGCATTGACATTCCACTAAAGGAGGCAGAGAGGAATTCCATGACAAAAGAAGCAGAAAACGAAAAAGAGATCGACCCAAAATTAAGCCGCTACTTGCATGCTCTCTCCTCTGTTTGCTTAAATCAGAAGCAACTCGCGTATTATTTGGCCATCCACGAATACAACCGCCTGCGCGATACGTTTTTGCGGCTTCGAATTGATAACAGATGGGACACGGGAGATGCCGCCAAAACGCAAGAGCGCTTGACTTGGTTTTTGGAACATGGGCGAAGAGCTGAATTTGATCAGCATCGCCACGTATTATCTGCACTCAGCGCTGCCAATCGTTCCAACTACATCGCATCCTTAAAAAAAGGCGACACGGAGTCAGCCCGACAGTTGATCGTGTACTCGTATATGAACAGACTCCCACATGCCGGCATTGCCGCCTTTGATTACGCCTGGTATCTCATTATTTGCAAAGCAGGCGCCCAGCAGTCCTATCTTCCCAAGGCGGATGCCGTAGAAAGCATGCTGGACGTAGCCAAGCGAATCCAACTCGCTTATTCGAGCTGGGAAGAGTATTTATTTGCGTATGCATGTGGCAATCTTTACGACGAAGCAGGAGCGTCCAAAAATACGAGTAAAGCAACCGAAGCTCATATTTTGAAGCTCCTGACGGGTAAGTACAGTCCGATCCGTGAATTTGACTGGAAGTTTGATCTCACACCTTATCTGCCCTCACCCAATTAATCTCTCTGTAAAGGCAGGTTAATAGAAAGAAACTGGGGCTAGACACCGCTTTGCTGCCCCAGTAAGCTGGCTTCGTTGCGATCTTGGTAATTCCGTTCATTGGTATTAATGGTTTCTAACTTTGATGAACCACGGAGAGGAGTAATGAAAATTGGTGAGTTTTGGTACTCTTATTACCTTTGTATTTGTTTCGCTTGGTATGGTCTGTTCTCCTGGTCCTAACATGATTTACCTCATTTCTCGTACGATTTCGCAAGGTCGCACAGCCGGAGTCATCTCACTTCTTGGTGTTATACTTGGATTCGTAATTTACATGATTGCAACCATGTTCGGTCTCTCGGCTCTTTTCATAACGGTTCCGTTCGTTTACGAATCAGTCAAGTGGGCCGGGGCTGTCTACCTGCTCTGGCTCGCTTGGAATGCGGTCAAACCAGGTGCTGCTTCCATTCTCAAGCCTGATACTCTTCCTATTGAACCGCCGAAAAAGTTATTTTTGATGGGATTGATCACAAATCTACTGAACCCCAAAATTGCTATCTTGTATGTTTCACTCTTACCGCAGTTTGTAGATCCTGCGCGGGGATCGGTGCTCCTGCAAAGTGCTACGTTAGGTCTAACACAAATAGCTGTCAGCTTTACCATTAACCTGCTTATTGTTCTTGTAGCGAGCAGAGTTGCTCAGTGGTTTGGTACACGCCCAACATGGCTACGGGTGCAACGCTGGCTAATGGCAAGCGTCTTGACAGGTCTTGCTGCGAGTCTTGCTTTTGATCGCAGATAGATCGTTCAATAAAAAACAGCGACCAGTCTAAGACTTTATTTTCAGGTCTTAGGTGGCCGCTGTTGTATTCTTCTTACGCCTTTTCCGCTATGTCCTTCACCATATGGCTCAATTTATGCCCGCTTACGATCACTGTCCCATCCTCACGATAGCCGAGCGATTCATACAGCTTGCGCGCACGTGGTTTTTCCTCGTCTACGAGCAAAGCGATTCGGTCATGCCCGCGCTGAATCGCTTCTTTTTCAAAGGCATCCAGCAGAAGAGATCCGATCCCCTTCCCTCTGCATGAGGAATCAACCGCGACAGAATCTAAATAGAATTCGTCATCCTTTGCTTCTTTTACAAGCGTAATCGTCTCGCCAGTCAAACGTTGGACATGCTCAACGAATGGGCGATCGAGTGCCTCTGTTTGGCTTCCATGATAAAAGAGCGCCAGTCCTACCGGTACATCTCCATCCATGGCAATCACCGCGTTTTCGTAGCTGAGTCGGTTATTTTCCTTCGCAAAAAACTCCTCCATCATGCGAATCGCATCCGCTTCCTCCGTTGCACCTGTCAACGTATGGGCGATATCTCCAATGGCATCATAAATTAATGGCGCAGCAAAAGCTGCATCTGTGGGTTCCGCTTTGCGTATCATGTGTTTCCTCCTTGCGTTTCGAGCATTCGCACGACACGGCTCTTTTCTTTTCTTTTCTTTTCTTTTCTTTTCTTGGTCTATCATGCACACTTTCATTGTGTCACAATCTGCCAATCTGATCGAGCTTTCCCGATGATCGTTCACAGATCAGCAACAATGAAACCGCTCTCATTTCCCAAGAGCGGTTTCACCTTCTTTGCATCGACTTTCCTATCCTATCATTTTTTCAATCGTCAGTTTACGATCATGCCGCAAATCGAGGAATTCACCCATTCTTCTTACCAACGGACGCATTGGCTCATCCTGATGGATAAGAATCACTTCGACTTCTTCCCCGCTACTCAACCTCGCCTTCGCGCCTACGTACAGCAAGGCAATGTAGCGGACAAACTGTGCAACAATCTCAACGTTCAACGTCCCGTTACAGGCTTCCTTCCACAGGAGCTGTGCCGCCTCGAATGGGGACGTCCTCCCTTTGTACACCCGATCGGAACAGATCGCATCAAACATGTCCGCAACGGCGAGCACCTGACATTCGATCGGAATGCTATCGCCTTTTCTTTGCTCCGGATAGCCAGACCCATCGAGTCGCTCGTGATGCAGCAAGGCACACAATGCCAACAGCTCAGACCCACCACTCATATCACGGATCATTTCATAGCCGTAAATGGTATGCTTCTTCATGATCGCAAATTCTTCTTCACTTAGCTTGCCTGGCTTAAGCAATATTTCTTTTGGTACCCTCATTTTTCCAATGTCATGCAAAAATCCGGCTGTCCCCATGAATGATATTCGCTCTTCATCCCATTTCATCAAGCGAGCAATGAGCGAACAGAGAATGCCTACATTTAATGAATGTCGGTATGTATAGCTATCTGCCCCTTCCAGTACGTACAAGTTCCGGAACAAACCCAAATGCTTCGTCGATTTTTCTGATACATCAAAAAAGATGTTGGAAAAATGATCGAGACTCGGTGTCCCGCCAACTGTCAGTTCATCGAAGAGTAGTCTCGTTTTGTCGAGGGCTTGTACATAAGCAGCAACGGTCTCAGAATCTGCCTCTAGTTGGAATAGTTGAGAAGTTACTTCCTCACCGGTTCCCTCCGTAAGACTCTGTATAATGTCAACCTCACGGACTCGTTGCTTTTGCAATAGGATCACATGGGCCGGCGTGATCGTCGTGTTTTGTCCCAGCAGCAAAATTCCTTGTTCGGTGTACAAATCAGCCGCTAAAACTTGTCCAATCAGTGAGAGATCAACAGGTGCCAAAGGCATACAATCAACCTTTCCAGTCTCCGTCTTTTTAGAGGTTGTTCAAAAAGGCGACTTTTTGAACTCACACTTTTACTCAAATTATAGAAAGGAAGAGGGTGAGTTACAATCTTTTTTTCGACCATTCATAACTTTGCTGGACAACGGTACATTTCACTATTCGCATACATATGATATCAAGCAAATGTCAGTGGTTTTATCAAGGAGGGACGAACGTCTCATGACGACGCTGTACATCACACCAAAAGCGTGGAAACAGATTGAGCAGGCCGTACGAAAAAAACCCTCGCTGGAAACAGGAGGGGTGATGATGGGATACCCACTTGGTGAGGATAGATGGGTCGTTACGTATGCAAGTGAACCAGGCCCAAATGCGATTCACCAGCCACATTCTATTTTTTTCGATGACACGCATCTCAATAAGCTCGTCCGCAAATTAAGCAAACATCGACAATGGAAATACATTGGTGATTGGCATAGCCATACGGTAAAACGCCTATCTCCCAGCAAAGGTGATAAGCGAACCATTTGGGCAAAAGCGTCGCAATCCATGTACATGTCCTCCTCTCCCCTCATGCTGATCGTCGGGCTAGGTAAAAACAATCAAATTAACGCAAGAGGATTCATCCTCGGAAATACTCTTCGCGAGGTTGGGAAGATTGAGCTGTATGATCGGCAAGCCCAGCGACAGCTCGGTGAAAAAGCTCCATAGCCTGGTTTTTTCCCCAGCTCGGCTGATTTTCTGCCACGACACAAATGGCGAAACGCGGCTCTTCTAGCGGAGCGTACCCGAGAAACCACAGATGGTTGTTTCCATTCGCATCCCCGATTTGCGCAGTCCCGCTTTTGCCCGCCACCTGCCAAGCGGCATTCATGAGCATCTGTCCCGTTCCCTCTGTGACGACTTTACGCATCATTTTTCGCAATTTATTGGCTGTGACGTAGTCAATCCCGTCCAAAGAGAGCTCCTGCTCGGGGAATGTGTGGAACGACTGACCATTTCGGTATGCGATCTCTTTTACCAGCCGTACCTGAGAGCTTTGACCGCCACGCAAAATCGTTACCATCATATTGGCTGCTTGCAAGGGGGTAATACGTACATCCCGCTGACCAATGGCGCTTTGAATCAGGACGCCTTCATCGTCGCGGGATATACCCTCTGCAAAGACTCTCCCCGGCTCTTCGCCATCCAGCTGCTTAAAGTTTTTGAGTTTATACAGATGAGGGGTAACATGCCCTACTTGAGTGGTCAAGCCTAGCTTTTTTGCATATTCCTCCAACTTTTCTCCGCCCACCAGCTTGGCGATATGGGCAATCGCAATATTGCAGGATTGGGCATACGCTTCTTCCAGCGTCACACTGCCGTGACCTTCTTTTTTCCAGCAGGAGAAATGGTACTTCCCGTACTCCCCCGTACATGTGAAACGGTCAATTGGTGAAACCATTCCTTCCGCCAAAGCGGCTGCTGCTACCACTGTTTTATAGACAGAACCAGGCGGGAGTTGTTTGAATGCGCGATTCTTCCAGTCGCTGATGTTTCCTGCAACATTCGTTTGATCATAGGTAGGGCGGCTCACAGCTGCAAGAACATCGGCTGTTTGTACGTCCAAAACGACGATACTGCCCTCTTTTAATCCTACTTGATCGGCTGCTGCCTCCATACTTCTCTGGATTGCTGCATCCAAGGTAGTCGTTAATGAAAGCGGATAGTATTGATTCGACTGCTTCGTATAGCGAATATCCAGCCCTCGGAGCGGTTGTCCGTGCCCATCTACATAATAGGACAAGACAGACGGCTCTACTCCCTGTAAAAACCGGTCAAAGCTTCGCTCCAGACCCGATGCCCCCAGCGTGCTCTCGGCATTCATTTTGCCGCTTGTCCATTCATCTGGATACAGCTTCTGCACCATGTCGGGATTTTTATGGATAAAACCAATCAGATGCTTGGCTACTTCATCAGCGCGGTATCGCTCTGTCACCGCCAATGCCACAACTCCTGGGATGGCAAGTGCATTGATTTCCTCAGCCTGCCGCTCGGTGAGCATCACCAGCTTGCCTGACTCCTCTCGCATGAGCAGTGGTACTTTTGCCTTTTCCATGGTCTCCGACAGCCGTTCCTTGGATTCTCCTGTTATTTGAGCCAATCGCTGCAAGCCATCTGTTCCTTGCAGGCTCCCACGCGCCAATGGGAACAAAATCAAGGCGAGATGCTCTTCTCCGGTAAAGGCGTACCCACTTCGATCCACGATATCGCCACGCCCGCTATGCAGCACGATGCTTTGCTGTCTTTGCTTTACTGCTGCCTTTACCAAATCAACGCCATGCCGAGAAAACCGATGGGGCGATCCGAGTTGAATCCACCACAATCGCATGACCAAACCGAGCCATAACAACGACATGGACAACAATACAAGAAAGTGACGTCTTTTGATTCGTCGATCCAGCTGCATCGAATTCCCTCCCTGGCTTTTTTCACCAGTATTGCCGGAATGTACGCGACAGAAACAACGAACAAAGAAAAAAGCACACCGTATGTCACGGTGCACTTTTAGGTATTTAAGATTGATTGGCGAACTGTTGCTTCTCCAATAAAATATTGCTGATCTTCGTGGATAACAGATCCAATGCTACTCGGTTGTAGCCGCCCTCTGGCATGATGACATCTGCATATCGCTTGGTCGGCTCAATAAACTGCAAATGCATCGGTCGAACGACGGTTAGGTACTGTGTCACGACAGAATCGAGGGAACGACCGCGCTCTTCGATGTCACGTACGATTCGGCGTACAATACGCACGTCCGCATCGGTATCAACGAATACCTTGATATCCATCAAATCACGAATCCGCTCATCCTCCAGAATCAGCATTCCTTCCAGAATGATGACATCCTTCGGGTCGACCTGGATCTGCTCTGGCTTACGGTTATGCTCCTTGAAGTCGTAGATCGGTTTTTGGATCGCCTTTCCTTGCAGCAGCTCTTGCAAATGCGCAAGCAACAAATCGTTGTCAAAAGCGAAGGGATGGTCGTAGTTAGTCAACGCCCGCTCTTCTGGGCTCAAATGGCTTTGATCCTTGTAGTAGGAGTCCTGCTCAATCATCGTTACACTATCATTTTGGAACTGGCGGTACAGCTCCTTTGCTACAGTCGTTTTTCCAGAACCACTGCCTCCCGCTACCCCAATCAATACGGGGTTACCCATGCTTCATGTCCCCTTCCTCATGATGCTTTACACGTTTACGACCCTATGTTTTTACTCTTTTTCATACTGATGGCCAGCCCGTCTCCGACTGGAATAAATGTCGTTTCTAAATCAGGACGCTCCATCAGATGCGAATTATAAGAAAGCAGCTTGTCCACCATCGGACGCTGGCGCTTGCCCGCTTCTTCTGGGGTCGCCACCAGTCCTCGGAACAGGACATTGTCGCTGATTACCAAACCGCCTTCGCGGAGAAGCGGTAGATACAAATCGAGGAATACTCGATACTGACCTTTAGCCGCATCGATAAACAGGCAGTCAAATTGATATGACTCCGGCAGCCCTAAAGTGGCGTCACGTGAGAGTATTTCCACACGATCTGCACATCCTGCTTCTTTTATATTTTCCCGTGCTCTCGCCAATCGATCTTCATCTATGTCCATCGTGACAATTCGCGCTTCCGGCGCAGCTTCTGCAAGCCAAATGGTGGAATAGCCAATTGCCGTACCCACTTCCAGAATCGCTTTGGGACGATGCAGCAATAACAACATCCGCATGACTTGAGCGGACGGGAGCTGCACAATCGGAATGTTTTCCTCTGCCGCCTCCTGCTCCATTCGCTTGAGCAGCGGAGAACGCTCGGGTACCAGGCTTGACACGTAGTCGTCAATTGCCGGATTGGTAATCATGATTTCACTCCTCTTTCGTTACAACCGAATTATTATAGCACACCTTGAGAAAGCTTGGCTACGTCAAGCGCTGTTGATCGCATGCAAAAAAAAAAGAGGAAACTTGGTTAGTTTCCCCTGCTTTTCTTATCATTTGCTTCATGCTCTTGCAGTGTTTTGGAAAAGTAATGCTCGGCCGTTCCGTCTTTTTTCGTCACGTAGAAAAAGTAATCGTGTTTAGCTGGATTGACGACAGCTGCAAGCGAAGCTCTGCCTGGGTTGGCAATCGGTCCCGGTGGCAATCCAGGATTTGTGTATGTGTTGTACGGACTTTTTACTTTTAGGTCCTCGAAGGTCAAACGGTCTCGTTGTTTGCCGAGAACAAACTGGACGGTAGCATCAGCCTGCAACGGCCACTTATCGCGAATCCGATTATAGTACACGCCTGCTACAAGCGGACGCTCCTTATCTACTGTTACTTCACGCTCAACGATCGATGCGAGATTAACCGCCTTATCCAGTGTTAAATCGTGCTGCTTCAACTGCTCTGTCCACTCTGGCTTCCATTCCTTTTGGAATTGAGCCAGCATACGCGAGACGACATCATGGGCTGTAGCATCTTTGTCCACCTCATACGTTTCCGGGAACAGATATCCTTCCAGACGGTGTTTTCGGTCTGCATGCTTCGGTATGGCTGCGACAAAAGGATAGTCGGGGAATGCACCTTCATTTACTTCTTTTAAGAATGCCGCCTTCTCTACAATGCCTTCTTTATCGAGATGATCTGCGATCTGTTCAACATTCCAGCCTTCTGGGATCGTAAATCGGTTCGCATTGATCACCGTGTTTCCTTCCACCATAGCGGTTAGTATCTCATCAATGGCTTGACCAGTCGTAAATTGGTATTCTCCCGCCTTAAGATCAGGGGCCACGCCTTTATACTTCACATAGTAATTAAATACATCGGCATTTCGGATCAGACCTTGTTCTTCCAGAAGTCGACCAATTTTTTGTACGGATGACCCGGACGGAATCGCCACGTTTTTCACCGTCTGTTCACCTGCAACCGGCTGTAATTGCTGGTACACGTACCACGCTGCTCCCCCCGCAGCCAAAATGATCAACAACAACAAGGCAACCAGCCACATCACAATTCGTCCGCCGCGTCTGCGTCGATGCGCCAGAGGGCGGCCGGGGTTAAAATCAGGCTTCGCTGACATTGGTTTCAAGCTAGAAATCCTCCCTTTAGGGTCTCTTTATCTCCATCCCATCCATTATACAAGAGGCTTATCCAACTGTCACTTCATGGATGATTTTGGCGAAAAAAGTCATAAAAAAAGAGCCCGCCAGTTGCGGACCCTTTTCTCACGAATCTATTAAATTCCGTCTTTCTCCAAATCGGCAATCAACGTTTCGAAGGTAGCTTCTACTTGCTCCCACTCTTCATCATCTTCGATTGGCATGAGCATGTCTGTACCATCATAACGCAGGAAGTGAACCTCGTACTCTTCTTCCTCTTCCTGATCTACTGGTACGAGCACCAAATAGCTGCGGTCTTCAATGTCAAAAATGTACATGATACGAAAATCTCGCGGTTCCTCGGTACCTTCTTCCGTCAGCGCGATCACATCGCCCACTTCGAACTCTTCCATCATCTCTTCACTCATTGTGGTCACCTCGATTTCGCGTCCAAATATCCTTGGAGGATTAAAGTGGCCGCCATTTTATCTATCACTGTCTTTCGCTTTTGACGGCTGACATCAGCAGAGATCAGCATACGCTCTGCCGCCATTGTCGTCAAGCGTTCGTCCCACATGTGGACAGGAAGAGACGTGCGTTCCTCCAAAAGCTTGCCAAATGCTTGACACATTTCAGCACGCGGGCCAATGGTTCCGTTCATGTTTTTGGGCAAACCAACAACGAAAGCCCCAATTTGATACTGCGAAACTAATTCGCTCAGGCGAGCAAAATCCTTTTCCTTGGATTGTCGCTTGATGGTCTCTACTCCTTGCGCAGTCCATCCCAGCTCATCGCTGACAGCCACTCCAATCGTCTTGTCGCCTACATCCAACCCCATCAATCGTGTCATCGTTAAGGTCTACTTGCGCTCTGACAAGTAAACGGTCACCAACTCTTCTATGATTTTGTCCCGTTCCAATTTGCCGATCAGGCTCCGCGCGTTGTTGTGGCGTGGGATAAACGCCGGGTCGCCAGAAAGCAAGTAACCGACGATCTGGGTGATCGGGTTGTATCCTTTTTCCTGCAGGGCTTTGTACACCTCTGTCAATGTTTCTTGCACATCCGCCGCATTCGCTTCCTTGGGCACCGTGAATTTCATGGTATTATCCAACGAACTCACAATCAACACCTCGATTTCCTTTGAGACTCTTTTAGTTTCATACTCTTTTTTGTATTCGACTCGGATTTCGTTTACTCCTGTCGATTATACAAATTTCTCGTGCAATCGCACTATTTCCCTACTGCTTGACTCTTCACGAAGTCAACCACTGCATCCAGTGCTTCTTGCAGCTTGGATGGGTCCTTACCGCCGGCTTGTGCCATATCAGGACGTCCACCACCGCCGCCACCGCAACGAGTTGCGACTTCCTTGATGATCTTACCAGCGTGAATGCCTTGATCCATGAGATCTTTGGTTACACCTGCAACGAGGTTCACCTTGTCGCCATCGACTGCACCCAACACAATGACAGCGGAGCCGAGTTTGTTTTTCAGCTCATCTACCATGCCGCGCAGGTTGTCCATATCGACAGCGGAAACACGTGCAGTGAGTACATTCATGCCGTCTACTTGTTGGAGTTTATCCGTCAACGACGCTGCCTCGATGTTCCCCAGTTTTGCACGCAGGGACTCGTTTTCGCGCTGTACTTCTTTTAATTGTTGTTGCAGACCTTCTACACGTGCAGGTGCTTCTGCCAGTACTGGTGCTTTGAGTGCTTGCGCCACTTCTTTGAGTGTAGTGAACTGCTGGTTCAAGAACTGATAAGCGCCGCGTCCTGTTACTGCTTCGATCCGGCGTGTACCTGCGCCGATACCGCTCTCGCTAACCAGCTTGAACAGACCGATTTCTGCGGTATTGTTCACATGGCATCCACCGCACAGCTCCAAGCTGTATTCGCCCACTTTTACAACGCGTACAACGTCGCCGTATTTTTCACCGAACAACGCCATCGCGCCCATCGCTTTTGCCTCAGCCAATGATTTGTTGGAGATCTCGACACTCAGGTTTGCCCACACTTTTTCATTCACGATCGCTTCGATACGCTCCAGCTCTTCTGGAGTAATGGAGCTAATGTGCGTGAAGTCAAAACGGAGACGCTCTGGTGCTACCAAGGAACCTGCCTGATTGACATGCGTTCCCAAGACATCCTTGAGTGCTTGATGCAGCAAGTGAGTCGCTGTATGGTTTTGTGTGATAGCCAGACGTGCTTCACGGTTCACTTCCGCGCGAACCTCATCGCCTTTGCGCAGGGTACCAGCTTCGACGATGACGGAATGTACATTTTGACCCATTGGTCCTTTTTGTACATCTGTCACACGTGCTTTCACGATATCAGAAATCAGGAAACCTTCGTCATTGATCTGACCGCCGCTTTCTGCATAGAAAGGAGTTTGGCTCAGAACGAGTTGTACGGTTTGACCTTCTTCTGCTTCTTCTACCAGCTGGTTGTCCAAAATAATCGCTTCAACTTTACCTGTTGCTACCAATTCAGTATAACCAACAAATTGGCTCGTAACCGTCAAATCAGACAATGGACCACCTTGGATTTGCATGCTGTCTACATCTTGACGTGCTGCACGTGCACGCTCACGCTGTTCTTCCATCGCTTGATCAAAGCCATCACGATCGACAGTCAGCCCTTGCTCGTCTGCAAAGTCTTCTGTCAAATCAACAGGGAATCCATACGTATCGTACATTTTGAACACATCTTGACCAGACAGTTGTGTCTTTCCGCTTTCTTTTGCTGCCTTCACCATGTCAGACAGGATCGCCAGACCGTCGTTCAATGTCTCGTGGAAACGCTCTTCCTCGGCACGAATAACTTTTTCGATAAACGTACGCTTTTGGACAACCTCTGGGTAGAATTCGCCCATCATCGTGCCTACTGTCTCAGTCAAGCTGTACAGGAATGGCTTCTCTACGCCCAGCTTTTTCCCCATACGTACGGCACGGCGAAGCAGACGGCGAATGACGTAGCCACGTCCTTCATTGGATGGAAGCGCCCCGTCACCGATTGCAAACACAACTGTACGTGCATGGTCAGCGATTACCTTCAAAGCTACATCCATCTCAGGGCTTGTTTTATACTTCACACCGGAGATTTCCGTGGTCTTTTCGATCAGCGGGAACAGCAAGTCTGTCTCAAAGTTGTTGTCTACGCCTTGGATGACAGACGCCATGCGCTCAAGACCCATCCCCGTATCAATGTTCTTCTTAGGCAGCGGCGTGTAAGTACCGTCTGGATTGTGGTTGAACTGGGAGAATACCAGGTTCCATACTTCCAGGTAACGCTCATTCTCCCCACCTGGGTACAGCTCAGGGTCGCTTGGGTCGTTTCCAAATGCTTCTCCACGGTCATAGAAAATCTCCGTGTTCGGTCCGCTCGGGCCTTCTCCGATATCCCAGAAGTTGCCCTCCAGTCGGATGATTCGCTCTTCTGGAACACCGATTTTCTTGCTCCACAGCTCAAATGCTTCTTCGTCCTCTGGGTGAATGGTAACGGAAAGCAATTCTGGATCAAAGCTCATCCATTTTGGGCTCGTCAAAAACTCCCATGCCCATTCAATCGCTTCTTCCTTGAAGTACTCACCAATAGAGAAGTTACCCAGCATTTCAAAAAAGGTATGGTGGCGAGCAGTACGTCCCACATTTTCAATATCGTTGGTACGAATAGACTTTTGTGAGTTCGTGATGCGCGGGTTGTCCGGGATGATTCGGCCGTCAAAATATTTCTTGAGAGTCGCTACACCGCTGTTGATCCACAGAAGGGAAGGATCGTCGATTGGAACCAATGGAGCGCTAGGCTCAATGCGATGTCCTTTTTCTACAAAAAAGTCGAGGAACATCTGGCGGATTTGATTGCCTGTCAGTTTCTTCATCTACATTCTCCTCATCTAAAAATAAAAAAAGCCCCCATCCCCTCAGGGACGAGAACTGATTTTCTCGCGGTACCACCCTGCTTACAGGCTCGCTACACGTATCTGAGCCAAGGCCTGTCGCTTAAGTGGCGTCTAACGGTGCCAAGCCGCCGGGTTTTGCCCGGTCTTAGGAGTAGCCTTCTGCTGCTCTTCTTTTGGTCGCCCTCTCAACCATGGAGCGCCCTCTCTGTAAAAGGTCTGCAACATACTCGTTCCCTCATTGATTTCACATAAATCACTTTGTCCATATTATAAATATTTTACCTGATCACTGTCAACTTTCATGCATCATGACAGCGATTCGGCTGACGATCACTTTGCAAACGGCAAGAATCGGGACAGCAACGATTAGCCCGATGATGCCCCCTACAGTCTCCCCTACCAGCAGGGCCAAGATAATGAGAAGCGGGTGCAAATGCAAAGAACGACCAACGATGTTCGGGGACAAAATGTTCCCTTCCACGATTTGAATGATGAGATTGACAACGAGAACGAGTAATAGTGTCTTGGTTGAAATCGTAATGGCGATCACAACTGCCGGGGCCGCCCCAATCAATGGTCCGATGTACGGAATGATGTTGGTGAGACATACGAATGCAGCCAGTACAAAAGGATACGGCATGCCGATCCACCAGTAGCCCAGATATGCGAAAGCACCTACGATCAGGGCGACAATCATTTGTCCATGTATGTATTTGCCCAAGGATTCATTAATATCCCGAAGGACGATCAGTACTTGCTTCCGATAAGCCTTTGGAACAATCGACATCCCCGTCTCATGCAATTGCTTCATATCCTTCAAAAAGTAAAAAGCGATAAACGGTACGATAGCAAAAGCAAACAGCTTTCCCATCGAATGACGAGCATTATCCACGATTTTCGATACGGAATGAGACATTCCCTCATTCGACTGGATGATCACCCGGTCCACACCCTTCGATATGCTATCCGGCAAGAAATACTTTCGTGCCTCCCACTCACTCATCCATGTATAGTACCAATCCATCAGGCGGGGAATATCGTCTGACAGCTCCACCAATTGTTTCGTAAAAACAGGGATGGCGTTAATGATCGCAATGGTAATCACCAATACAAATGATCCATATATGAGCAGCACTGCCATTAAGCGCGGAACCCTTCTTTTTTCTAGCAATTGCACGACCGGATGGAGCAAATAAGCGATAACGAGTCCCAATATGACGGGAACGAGCACTTCCTTCATGAGCGAAAACAACTGTGAAAGGACTGGTCGGAGCAGCCAAAGCAGATTGCCGATGACCAAAAGTGCGATGAGCCAAACAGCAGCAGCAAATAGACGACTTCGCCGAAGTTCATCCACGTTCCCCAACTCCTCTCTATTTGCATACATCTTTTTTAGCTTGTCTCATTCACATTAATTTCATGTAACCTATTGACACACAATTTCGTGTTCAGTACTATGTAATTACAAGAGGATATCTCCAAAGGGGAGTAGCTTTTTCGCAACATAGTCGTCATTACGGGATTTTTCCCCGGCTATGTTGGCAACATTTTCGTAAATGTTGTAAGCAAGACCTTTGCCGACCAGGTAAAAGGTCTATTTTTGTTATTTAAACGACCTTTTCCTGTCCCGGGAAAGGTCGTTTTCTTTTTCGCCCCTTTACACACACTACAGGAGGTATCAAGAAAACGGCCAGCGGATTATTCGCTTCTAAAATGGATTAGGAGGAGGAGTAGAAATGGATTTATTGTTAAGCCCTGAGTTTTGGACTGCATTACTCTCTATCGTTATCATCGATCTGGTGCTGGCCGGGGACAATGCCCTCGTCATCGGGATGGCGGCTCGTAACCTGCCTGCTCATCAGCAAAAGCAAGCTATCATCTGGGGAACGGTTGGTGCAATTGTCATTCGTGCATTAGCGACACTCGCTGTCGTTTGGTTACTGAAAATTCCTGGTCTGCTGCTTGTAGGTGGTTTGATTCTCATTTGGATCGCCCTCAAGTTGCTGGTTCAAGATAATGGTCATGAGAATATGAAGGCAAGCGGAACACTTGGAGCAGCGATTTGGACGATTATCGTAGCCGACACGGTAATGGGCTTGGATAACGTTATCGCGGTTGCTGGTGCAGCACATGGTGATTTCCTTCTGGTAGTTATCGGTTTGATCATCAGTGTTCCGATCATGGTTTGGGGTAGCACATTGATCTTGAAGCTGATCGAGAAATATCCGATCGTTATTTATATCGGTTCTGCCGTATTGGCGTATACCGCTGCGAACATGGTAACGAGCGAGAAGTTCCTCACACCATTCTTTGCCGCTTACCCTTGGGTAAAATGGTTATTCATCGTAGCTGTTGTGGTTGGTGTCCTGTTGATCGGACGCATGAAAAGCCAACAGCAAAAACGTTTGGCAGAACAATCTTAATGCAAAGCAAGACTCCGTCGTTTTACGCGACGGAGCTTTTTCATGTATGGCGATGTAAAAAAAGCACCCGAACACAGTGTATGTTCGGGTGTTTATTTACGTTCCAATTCACATTTTGTTAACGAGTCACGGCACGCATCAGCTTGCGACCTGATTTCCACATACGCGTTACATCACGCATGGAGAAGGGCAACTGATTCCAATTCAATGAAAACCGACTGCGACGTCGCGGAGCCATCCAATAGCCAATGATCGCCACAATTCCGCTTGTGGCCAGAACCCGCAACAGGCCTCGAATGAACAAGCGTGCCACCTCCATTGGTTTTGCCGCTCAAATCCACTACATATTCAAGTGAGCGGTTACTGTCTGATCCTCAATAAACAGATCGTTGAGCGAATGCAAAGATCCATCTTCCTCAACCTGGTAGACAGAAGCGATCTGCTCATTGGAAACGCTCATTTCTATAAAGCAGTTCCAGCAATAGTATTGATTGGTTCCAATCTTTCCTACGTCTTTGGAACTGCAATTCGGGCATATGACACGCATCACGCTTTTCCTCCCTTTCACGCCTGGCCACGAACTAGTCCGGCACGATCAGGTTTTCTTCCCCGACGATAACGGATGCTGGTGCAGGGAGGCGCTTTCGTCCTTCCGTAATATCTGCAAGCCAGCCATTCGATAGTTCGTACCCTACAAGTTTCTCCCAGTTGGCTGAAAAGTAAACGTCTTCCAGCCTCCCCAAACACTCTCCGGATGCGGTAATCACCGCTTTTCCTTTTAACTTCGTCTTTCCCGTCACAATGCCGACAGGCTCTAGTCCGGCGAGATGAGGTAAGGGCGTGATCGCGTCTTTTCCCGATACGGTAAGGCAGGACTCCCCGACCGCATGAATATGTTCGGTAGGAATATAGGTACCTGATTGGAACCAGCCCTGTTCGCTCAGCAAGACTCCTCGTACATGCCAAGTGGAGTCGCAAAGAATGTCGCGCACGGTTCCAATCGTCTCCCCTGTTTGAAGGCAAACAACTGGCAATCCGACTGCATCCATTGCCTTGCGCATGTGGGACATCCCCCTTCCGCCTTGTTAGTATCAGGCGAAAAGGACACGTCCATTCGGCGCAAATGGTTCCAACTTCACTCTTGCTTTAGCCGTTCCTCCAGGTAACTGTACCGTACTCCCTCCTCATCAGACTCTACAGCAGCGCGGAACGCATCCGGCTCTCCACACATGATGAGGAATGATTTGCTCCGGGTAATCCCGGTATAGACCAGCTTACGTCTGAGCATACGGTAGTAGCTTTTGACAAACGGCATGATCACAATCGGAAATTCGCTGCCTTGAGACTTATGAACCGAGCAGCAGTAGGCAAGCGTCAGCTGATGATAATCCGAACGCTTGTACACCACTTCCCTGTTATCAAAGGCAGCGACCAGCATCTCCTGGTTCTCCGCATTTTCATTCGGGAAAAAGATGGCGACGATCTCACCCATGTCACCGTTAAACACCTGTTCTTCAGCATTGTTCACCAATTGCAGAACCTTGTCTCCTGTACGGAAAGTCGTCTCACCGAAAGTAACTTCACGCTTTTGCGGCGTTTTCGGATTAAACAGCTCCTGCAATTCTTCATTCAACCGGTTCACACCGGCATTACCTTTATAGATAGGGGCTAATACCTGAACATCTTTTGCCGTATACCCTTTTTTTACGGCTCCGAAGCAAATTTGTTTCACTGCTTCCGGAACTTCTTGTGGCAAACTTGTGAAGAATCGCCGATCCGGGGTGGTGTGAAGCAAATCTGCCGGTACATTCCCCTTGCGTACATCATGGGCCAACCGAATAATGGTGGATTCTTCTGCTTGCCGATAAATTTCTGTTAGCTGTACCAAAGGTAGCAATCCAGATCGAATCATATCCAATAGGACGTTGCCTGGTCCTACGGAAGGTAACTGATCAGGGTCACCTACCATGATGATCTGCATGTCATCTGGAACCGCTCGAAACAATTGATTGGCGAGCCAGATATCAACCATGGACATTTCATCCACAATTAATAGCCGGCCACGGATTGGGTGCTCCGCATCATGCTCGAAGCTCTCCCCTTTGTAACCGAGTAAGCGATGGATAGTCATTGCAGGTAAACCCGTAGTCTCTGTCATACGTTTTGCTGCACGCCCAGTAGGAGCTACAAGTATGATCGGGAACGGATTTTCTTCGTTGTATTTTTTCAAGTCCAGAGACAATCCATGAAGCTGAGAAAAGACACGACAAATCCCTCGAATGACTGTCGTTTTCCCCGTCCCAGGCCCACCTGTGAGAAGCATCAGACCTGCTTTGATCGCCTGTTCAATGGCATCACGCTGCGTCTGGGCATATGTAATCCCCAGCTCATCCTCGACCGCCCCTAACGCACGGTAAAATTCCGATGTCGGGAACGTACCGAATTCATCCCGCGCAGCGAAGTGACGCAGTCTTTTGGCAAGACCGAGTTCGGCAAAAAACAGTGAAGGCAAATACACCCGCTCATCTTCCCAGGCAATTTTACTCGACACAAACAGGGCTTCCACTGCCAGTCGAATATCGTCTCCAGAAAAGACGTGCCCGCCGCACTCTTCGAGAAGGCGCAGTGTTTTTTCACACAGCTCCTCCACAGGCAAATAAACATGTCCCTCTGAATACGAAGCCTCCTGCAACATAAAGAGAGCTGCCGCCTTCACACGTTCTTCTGAGGAAGCATCGATTCCAGTTGCTCGTGCAATGTCATCTGCCCGCTTAAAGCCGATTCCAACGACATCTTCAATCAACCGGTAAGGCTCTTCCTTCAGTACCGTCATCGTTTCCAGCTTATAGGTCTGATAAATACGCAGCGCCATGTTCACACCAATGCCGAAGTCGTACAAGAAAACCATGGCACTTTCCAAGGAACGATGCTCGACTACTGATTCATAGATCGTTTTGGCACGTTGTTCAGAAATGCCTGGTACCTCAGCCAATCGCTCCGGGAAGTCCGCGATAATCGACAGCGCATCTACCCCAAGCTGCTCGACAATTCGTTTGGCCATCTTTTTTCCGATCCCTTGAAACAAGCCACTGGCTAAGTATCGCTCAACCCCTGCCAATGTTTTCGGTGTTTCACGTTCATAGCGCTTTGCTACGTACTGCTGGCCAAAACGAGCGTGTGTCTTCCATTCCCCGTAAAAGGTGTACAGCTCATCTGGATGTGGCCGAGGAAAATTACCGACAATAATGACCTCCGATTCTTTAATCGATTCGGTAGTCTCTTCTATCTTTAGACGGATAACTCCGTACCAGGTTTCATCATTGTAAAAAATTTCTTGAGAAACAAATCCTCGAATGTAGGTTTCCGCAAACAGCGAGATTGACTGCTGCTCGTCCATCTAAACGCCTCCTGACATAAAAACCGTTCCAGAAAGGAAAAATCCACTTCTCTTGAAAGTGGATTTCTCATATGCTCGTCTTAAATTGTAAATCGTTTTACTTGTTCTGACAACTGCTCGGCCATTTTCGCAAGTGTTTCTGATGCTGCCGTCATTTCCTCGGATGTTGCAGACTGTTCTTCGGACGCTGCTGCCACTTCCTGTGTATCTCTGGCCGCTATTTCCGCAAGTCCAGCTATTTTTTCGGAGTGACTCACTAATTGGACTGTATCGCGATGAATCCCTTGGGCTGCATCGTTCATACGATGTACTTGCTGGCTGACGTCTTGAACGGCCACCAAGATTTGCTGGAAGCTGTCTCCTGCCTGGGCCACTCCTTCGCGTCCATCCTGTATAGCGACTGCAGTCGTTCCCATTGCCGATACAGCGGCGAGAATATCTGTATGGATGGTATGAATCAAGCCTGCGATCTCTTCGGCAGCCTCACCCGATTGCTCAGCCAGCTTACGTACCTCCTGGGCAACAATCGCAAAGCCTCGTCCCTGTTCCCCCGCCCGTGCAGCCTCGATGGCGGCATTCAAAGCTAATAGATTCGTCTGGTTGGATATTTGACGAATGATCGTGATGATTCCCATGATTTGCTCGGATTGAGAGCCAAGCTCGCGGATAACCTGCTCCGTACTACGGGCATGATCCGTGATTTGATCCATTTCTTGTACGAGCTCTTGCAGCTTGCCTTCACCAACCTGTGCCAATCGATTCGCGTCTGTCGCATCAGCATTTACTTGAGAAGTCGAGGCTGCAATGAGTTGGATATCTCCACCGATGCGAGACAAAAAGCGTACTGTATCCGTCACCGTTTGTTTTTGTTGTTCGGAACCTGTAGCAATTTCCGAAGAAGCCATGGAAATCTGTTCGGAAGCACGTGCACTTTCTGTCGCACTCGCTGTTAATTCTTCCGAAGATGCCGCTACCTGCTGGGCTACTCGCTGCACCTCGTTGACCATGCTGCGAAATACCCCCATCATCTCATTGTACATCGACGATAATTCCCCAAGCTCGTCTCGGGAACGGACAGTCACTTGCGTGGTCAAATCCCCTGTCTCTGCACGCTTCATTGCCAATACCAGCTCTTTTAGCGGTCGTACCAGCTTGTTGACAATAAAAATGCCTGTGACCAGCGCTAAGGTGGCACTTATCAGGTTGAGGAGAAACATCATCGGGCGACTGCTCTCAATCGTCGTCAGCAAATCATTCTCGTAGCTGCCAATGGCTAGAATCCACCCGTTTGGCAGCTGCTTATACGCCGCCACTTTGGTAGAGCCGCCGAAGTCATATTCGATCCATCCGTTTTTTTGAGCGAGCATGATTTGCGTGAATTCTTCATTCGCCAAAGAAGTATTCTCGACTTTCGGGTCTGGATGAAAGATGGCAATTCCACTCGCATCCAAGATATAGGCGTAGCCAACCATGCCATTTGGCTTGTAATATTTTTCGGCCACCTCGCGTGTTATTTCATTAATTTTCTGTCTGTTCCCCTCATTAATCGTTGCATCTTGAGCGTATACAGCCAGCTCACGTGCCTTCATTTCCGTTATGTATTGCAAGTCAGAAACAGCCAGCTTGTATAGCGCGCTGCGTGCATTTTCAAATTGGATATAGCCGACGACCATTAATGGAAGCATGGTTAGGATTAGTATCGTAAACACCAGTTTGTAGCGAATAGAGTAGCGTCTGGGCAACATGAAAGTCCTCTCCTTATCGGATGATCCGAATTGTATAGTTCTTCAGGATTAGTACCACAGCATCATTTTACCATCCCCTTCCACAATTCACCACAAACTCCAATAAGAAACCCGCTTTTACTCAAATGAAAAAACCGCTTGGCTTATCCAAACGGCTTTCATTCTACGTTATTCGCGTACCAAGCGCTTTACAATCCCAGCAACCACTGTAGCAGCTTGTTTCGCCTCTTCCACCGTATTCGTCATTCCAAAGCTGAAACGAATAGCTGAATGCAGAATCTTCTCGTCCACGTGCATCGCTTTCAGCACGTGTGACAGCTCTAATGATCCGGATGTACAAGCTGAGCCGCTCGCTGCTGCAATTTTGGCGATATCCAGATTCATCAGCATGGTTTCTGTATGTGCACCAGGGAATGACACATTAAAAATATGTGGCAAAACCTGCTCGCTATGTCCATTCAGGCAGAACGTAATTCCTGCTTCCTGCCAGACTGCGATCATCGCTGCTTTCATCTGCTCATACTTTTCAACCCGCTCCGCCATTTCCTCGCCAGCGACCTTTGTCGCTTCGGCAAACCCAACAATCCCGGCCAGGTTTTCCGTTCCCGCTCGGCGTTTGCGCTCTTGTGAACCGCCGTGCAAAATCGGGGAAAACGGGACCTTACGCGCTACATACAAAGCGCCGACTCCTTTTGGACCATTAATTTTATGAGCGGATACCGAGAGCATATCAACCGGGAGCTTCCGTGCATGGATAGGCAGTACACCAAAAGCCTGTACGGCATCCGTATGAAAAACAATCCCTTTTTCACGCAAGAAGGTACCGATTTCCTCGATTGGCTGGATCGTTCCTACTTCGTTGTTCCCGTACATAATGGACACCAGTACCGTATCCGGACGAACCGCTTGTTTTAGGTCTTCCAAGCGGACCATGCCTATCTGGTCAACAGGCAAGTACGTCACTTCAAATCCAGCCTGCTCCAAAAATTCACAAGCATGCAAGACTGCATGGTGCTCGATTTGCGAAGTAATGACGTGACGACCACGTTCGCGCTGTGCCATTGCTGCGCCGATGATTGCCATATTGTCCGCTTCTGTCCCGCCACTCGTAAAGATGAGCGATTGTGGATCAGCATCCATAAAGTCGGCAATCGTGTCTCTCGCATGCTCCAACGCTTTTCGCGCTTCGCGACCTGCACCATGGACACTGGATGGATTCCCGAATACTTGAGTCAAATAGGGAGTCATTGCAGCAACTACACGCGGATGTACCGGCGTAGTCGCTGCGTGGTCAAAATACATTAGATCTGACACTGCTGTCACCTTCTACCAACTTATATTCTAGATATAAAACATATAATTATCGGCAGGACCATCGTCTTCAAAGCTGATCAAGTCCTGAAGGGAAGTCGAATCCAGAACAGCAGAAATACTATCCCGAATACGCAGCCACAAAAAACGCTTAGCCGGGTCTTCTTCCTCTGCAAATTCCACAGGGCTGATCGGTCCTTCCAGCACGCGAATCACATCACCAGCAGAAATCTCATCTGGCTGCTTTGCCAGAACGTAACCGCCATATGCGCCACGAATGCTCTTTACCAAACCCGCGTTACGCAGAGGTGCAATCAATTGCTCCAAATAATGCTCAGACAAATCGTGTTTCTGGGCGATGCTCCTCAGTGAAGTCGGCCCTTCTCCGCAACGGTTGGCCAATTCCATCATGATCGTCAGCCCGTAACGTCCTTTCGTCGAAATCTTCACGTTAACAACTCTCCTCTTTGTATCGGTAATACGCGCCCGCCCCCTACATGTCTTCTGTATCGTGGGACACACTAACATCTTAGGGGGTGATATGCAGATGACAACGAACAAACGCTCGGAACGAGGTCCCAACCACCCGTCCGAAACCTTGTACGACCAACCCGCAGGCACGATTGCTCACAAAGCCCGTTACGGAGCGAGTGAGCAGAGCAAACAACCGAATGAAAACGGTGACTTGCCCAATAAACCAGGCGGAAACGTCCGCACGTAAATGTTAGCTCCCCCTATTATTCGGGGGAGTTTTTCCTTGGCAATCCACGTCCATCCATCTTCTGTCTTTCTTCCTGGAAACGGCGAATGTGACGCTCATAGCCGTGATCCTTTGGCTGGTAGAACGAGTAGTTTACACCGTCAGGCAGATACTGTTGAGGTACATACCCATATGGATAGTTATGCGGATACAGATATCCCTGACCGTGTCCCAGCTTCGCAGCTCCCTTATAAGCAGAATCTCGCAGATGAATCGGTACTTGCTTGTGACCATCCGTTCGGATACGATCCAACGCAGAATTAATTCCGTTGTAAGCGGCATTGCTTTTGGGGGCAGTTGCCAGGTACGTCGTCGCTTGTGCTAAAGGGATACGCCCTTCAGGCATCCCCACCAATTCTACCGCCTGAAAGCAGGACATCGCAACTGTGATCGCTTGCGGGTCTGCATTGCCGATGTCCTCTGAAGCCGAAATGACCAAACGGCGAGAAATGAACCGCGGATCTTCTCCGGCATCGATCATTCTCGCCAACCAGTAAAGAGCTGCGTCCGGATCAGAACCACGAATGGATTTAATAAAAGCGGAGATCGTGTCGTAATGGTTGTCCCCACTCTTATCGTAGCGTACAGCCCTGCGTTGAATGGATTCTACTGCGACGTCCAGCGTCACCGTAATTCGTCCATCCGCTCCTGGTTGCGTCGTTGTCACTGCCAGTTCCAATGCGTTCAGCAAACGTCTGGCATCCCCTTCCGCGTATTGAACCAAATGCTCTGCCGCTTCCGGTTCTACGGTGACAAATAGCTCCGCCAATCCGTTTTCTTCATCAGTAAGCGCCCGATCCATGACCTGCTTCAATTCCTCATGAGAAAGCGATTGAAGGGAAAACACTTGTGAACGCGACAAAAGCGCCGGATTCACCTCGAAAAAAGGATTCTCCGTCGTAGCGCCGATCAAAATGATCGTGCCTTCCTCCACATAAGGAAGAAGGGCGTCCTGTTGCGACTTATTAAAACGGTGAATCTCGTCTACGAACAACGTTGTCCGCTGACTGTCCATGACGAGCCGCTCCTTTGCCGCATCTACCACTTTGCGGATGTCAGCAACACCGGCCGTAACGGCATTTAACTCGGAGAAATGCGTACGTGTGGTCCGGGCAATGACTTTTGCGAGCGTTGTTTTCCCTGTACCAGGAGGTCCGTAAAAAATAACAGAGGACACTTGATCTGCTTCAATCGCGCGTCGGAGCAGCTTTCCAGGAGCCAAAATATGCGATTGCCCGATTACATCTTGAATCGTTTGCGGCCGCATCCGTGCAGCCAATGGCTTCTGTTTGCCGCCACCCTGCTGGTCGTAGGCAAACGTGAATAAATCATCCATGTTCCACTATCCTTTTACAGGCTGCCACTCCAAAATATCTCTTGCCACTACACTGGCCAAAATTAAACCAGCCACAGAAGGCACGAAAGCATTGCTTGCTGGAGGCATCCGCACTTTGCTAATCGGTGAATTCGGGTTGGAAACGATCTGTTCGCGTACATCTACACGTACGGTTACGGGAATCTCACGGGAATATACCACTTTTACCCCTTTGTAGATACCGCTTTTCCGCAGCTCACGACGAATGACCTTTGCAATCGGATCATAACTTGTTTGGGAAATATCGGCAACCTCAAAACGGGTCGGATCCATTTTGTTGGCCGCACCCATGCTAGAAATAATAGGGATATTGCGACGCTTCGCTTCTTTAATCACATGGAGCTTCGCGGACATGGTGTCCATGGCATCCACGATGTAATCCAGTTCATGCTCAAACAGCGCATCCGCTGTTTCTTCATTGTAGAACATATTGAGAGTTACGACCTCGCACTCAGGATTGATCGTCGCAATACGCTCCTTCATGAGCTCAGCCTTTTTTTGACCGACTGTGTTCAGCGTCGCATGGATTTGGCGGTTGATGTTCGTGATATCTACTACATCCTTATCTACCAAAACGAGCTTGCCTACACCTGTACGAGCGAGTGCTTCTACTGTAAAGGAACCGACTCCGCCAATTCCTAATACAGCAACGCGGCTATTTTTCATTTTTTCCAAACCTTCGGGACCGAAGGCCAATTCACAACGAGAAAATTGATGAAGCATATTTCGTGTCACCTTTCATTCGCAAGCGAGATTATTAGGGTTGTTCAACACGCACTTATAGTCAATCGGAAAAGTAGGATTGAAGTAGAAAAAAGGAGCCCCATTATGCCGTGTTGCTCCTTAGTTTTGAACCTGCTCATCGCAGGTGGGTGTCTTGCCGAACTGTTACAGACGTCCACTCTAAGGAGGCATGCCTTTACAATCACGGACGAAAAACTCCCTAAACAAACTTTGTGGCTCAAAACTATCGGATGTCACGAGCATAGCAGGGCTTTCATCATAGTATTACCAATGTATCAAAGAGCAATGCAGTTGCGCAAGTCGATTACGCTTCTACCTTTTCTTCTTCTGTGACAATTGTTGCAATGGACAGCTCTTTCAATTGTTTTCCGTCTACTACATCTGGAGCGTTTACCATCAGGTCGCTCGCACTTGCTGTTTTCGGGAATGCGATGACTTCGCGCAGGTTAGTGCGACCAGCCAAGAGCATGATCAGACGGTCCAAGCCAAGAGCGATTCCACCGTGTGGAGGTGTACCGTATTCGAATGCATCCATGAGGAAGCCGAATTGTTTACGTGCCTCTTCTGGTGAGAAGCCAAGTGCGGTAAACATTTTTTCTTGCACTTCGCGCTTGAAGATCCGCATGGAACCTCCGCCGAGCTCGTATCCGTTGAGAACCATGTCGTACGCTTGTGCGCGCATTTGACCTGGATCGGTGTCGAACAGGTGCAGATCTTCGTCTTTTGGACGAGTAAACGGATGGTGCAGGGCAACGTAGCGTTTTGCATCCTCATCCCACTCAACCAGCGGGAAGTCTACTACCCAGAGGAATGCGAACTTACTTTGGTCAATTAGGCCAAGTTCAGCACCCAGCTTGGAACGAAGGGCACCCAGTGCATCTGCTACTACTTTTGGTTTGTCAGCAACGAACAGGAGCAAGTCGCCTTCTTCTACCGCCAAGCGTGCTTTCATCTCGTTGATTTCTTCTTCTTTAAAGAACTTCGCAATTGGCCCTTTGATCTCGCCGTCTTTGAAGCCAATCCAAGCCAAGCCTTTCGCGCCATAACGGGAAGCGAATTTGCCCAGGTCGTCTGCTTCTTTACGGGAGTAGTGTCCGCAACCTTTTGCGTTGATCGCTTTTACTTGTCCGCCGCCAGCTACAGCTGCTGCAAACACCTTGAAGTCGCTTGTCGCAACCAGATCAGATACGTCTGTCAGCTCCATGCCGAAGCGTACGTCTGGTTTGTCAGAACCGTAACGCGCCATTGCATCCGCATACGTGAGACGAGGGAATGGAGTCGGTACGTCTACACCAACCGTTTGCTTAAATACGTGAGCAACCATCTTTTCCATCATCGGCAGGATCTCTTCCATAGACAGGAAAGAGGTCTCAATGTCGATTTGGGTAAATTCAGGCTGACGGTCAGCACGCAGGTCTTCGTCACGGAAGCAACGAGCGATTTGGTAGTAGCGCTCCAAACCGGATACCATCAAAAGCTGTTTGAACAGCTGTGGTGATTGTGGCAGCGCGTAGAACTCGCCTGGATGTACACGGGAAGGCACGAGGTAGTCACGTGCGCCCTCAGGCGTGCTCTTCTGGAGAATTGGTGTTTCGATTTCCAGGAAGTTGTTTTCATCCAGGTAGTCACGGAACGCTTTCGCTGCTTTGCTGCGCAAAATCAGGGAGCGCTGCATTTCTGGACGGCGCAAGTCCAGGTAGCGGTATTTCAGACGAACTTGTTCATCTACATCGATCTCGTCTTCAATCAAGAACGGAGGCGTTTTTGCATCGTTCAAGATTTCGATTTCAGAGATGTGCACTTCTACTTCGCCGGTTTTCAGCTTCGGATTGATTGCTTCTGGTGCACGGTTTACAACTTTCCCTTTTACAACCAGTACGTATTCGCTACGCACTTTGTCAGCCGCTTCCCAAGCTTCTTTGTTGTACTCCGGGTTGAATACGATTTGGACGATGCCTGTGCGGTCACGGAAGTCGATGAAGATTACGCCCCCGAGGTCGCGACGCTTTTGTACCCATCCGTTCAGTACGACTTCTTGCCCAACGTGTGCTGTTGTTACTTCTCCACCATGTACGGTGCGATATTGCCAAGACATGATCATTTCCCCCAACGATTTGTTTTATTGATTTGCTTTTGCAGCGAGTACCGAAACGAGTTCCTCGCGTTTCACTTCTTGTTGCTCGCCTGTTGCCATTTCCTTTAGAACAACCGTGCCATTCGTTAATTCAGACTCGCCGATGATCGCCGTAAAACGAGCCTGTAGACGATCTGCTTGCTTCAACTGTGCTTTCATTTTCCGATCCAGATAATCCAGCTCAGCCGCAATCCCAGCTTGGCGCAATTGGTCGACGAGAACAAAAGCTGTTGTTTTCGCTTCTGGTGTCTGCACCACTACGAAGCAATCGATGCCACCCGAGATCGGCAGTTGAACACCTTGCTTTTCCAGAGCCAACAGCAGACGCTCGATACTGAGTGCGAAGCCGATGCCCGGCATATCGTCGCCGCCCAGCTCTGCAACCAGTCCGTTGTAGCGCCCACCGCCACAAAGCGTTTCTACCGCACCGATCTCTGCCATTTTGATTTCAAATGCGGTCAGTGTGTAGTAGTCCAAGCCGCGAACCAGACGCGGATTTACATGAAACGGAATATCCAGTGCGGTCAAGTAGTTTTGTACGGCTTCGAAATGTGTCGCGGATTCTTCGCTCAAGTAGTCCAAAATGGACGGAGCATCCATCGTCAGTGTTTTGCATTTTTCATTTTTGCAATCGAGCACGCGGAGCGGGTTGCGATCGATACGAGATTGGCAATCCTCGCACAGCTCAGAGCGAACACCGTTCAAGTGTGCGAGCAAATGCTCCCGGTGACGCGCCCGGTCTTCTACCGTACCTACGCTGTTCAATTCCACAGAAAGTCCTGTCAATCCGAGCTCCTGATACAGACGAATTGCAAGGCCAATGACTTCTGCATCGATCGCTGGATCGCTTGAACCGATCGCTTCTGCACCGAATTGGACGAATTGGCGATAGCGGCCTGCTTGCGGACGCTCGTGACGGAACATCGGCCCCAGGTAGTACAGCTTGGTAGGCTGATTAGGCACACCGTACAGCTTGTTTTCCACGTAGGAGCGAACAACACCCGCTGTCCCTTCTGGACGCAGCGTGAGAGCGTCCGTACTGCGCGGATTGGCTACACTGTACATTTCTTTTTCCACGATATCCGTGGTCTCGCCTACACCCCGTTGGAACAACTCTGTGCTCTCAAACAGCGGCGTACGAATTTCCGCGTAATTGGAGCGGCGACACAGATCGCGGGCCTTGGCCTCCACGTAGTGCCACAGCTCTACAGTACCAGGCATGATATCCTGCGTACCGCGTGGGATCTGGATTCTTGTCATTCCTCTCGAACCTCCATGTCTTTTCAAAAACTCGGGCTAACGCCAAACCTTCAGGATCAAGGAACCTTTATTTTTGACCAAATAAAAAAGTCCCTCGTCTCCTGACATTTAGCAAATCGCCGCATGTCAGGGACGAGAGACTGGTTATACTCCCGTGGTGCCACCCTGTTTGAATAGCCTTACAATCACAAAAGGCTATCCCACTTATTAGCCGTTAACGCCGGCACACGCCTGCCAGTTACTGGGGAAAGAGATTTCTTTCAGCCGTTCACTGCGGTCTTCAGGGATGTCATTCACCAAGCCGTTATACGAAAGCACTCTCAGCCACGGCGCTTTCTCTCTGGGCATCCGGTTCCTGGATACTTGTTCCCGTCATCAGATCATTTCTTATTCAATAAAAAAGCTTAATGTGAATCATAGCAAACCCGCCAACTGCCGTCAACAGGCGCTCGAATAAAACTTTTTTTATTAATCAACAGTATATCCATCACTTACTTGCCAGATACCTGTCCAGCCGTTTTCGCACCCGAATAGATTTGATCCAAATCACGAAGCTTGTTTTCAACCAGAACCTTGTATGTGTCATTGTACGTTTTTGGGTCCTTTGGATTCGGAAAGCGAGTCAGCTTGCCGCTTCCTGGAGCCATCAGCTTGGATACGGCACCACAGCCGAAACCAAGGATGGTTTGTACCTCTTCCATGATCATGATGTTGTAGATGCTCTCCTGCCCTGGCTTGGCATATCCGACATTCTCCAAATTTCCCAAAATGTTTTTTTGCCGATACAAATAGTACGGGTCATAGCCGTTCGCCGCTGTCCACTCGGAAGCCATCTCCATCATCTTACTAATTTCTTCGCGACTGGCGACCTTGTAGCGGTCTTTGTTCTGCGTCATCTCAGATGCTCTCTTGAAAGACAGCGTATGCACCGTCAGCGAGGCAGGCATTAGCTTTTCTACCTCTTGGAGGCTGTGCGCCAGCTCGGCTACGCCTTCATTTGGCAGCCCGATGATCAGGTCCATATTAATATTAGTCAAGCCCATCTCCATAGCCAGATGGTATTTCTCAATCGTCTCTTCGACGGTGTGATGACGTCCGATTGCCTGGAGCGTCTCCTGCGTGAACGACTGTGGATTAATGCTGATCCGATCCACTTCCCACTGCTTCATCACATCAAGCTTTTCACGTGTAATCGTGTCGGGTCTTCCCGCCTCAACCGTCAACTCACGCACCTCTCCCATGTGTGGAAAAGAGTGATGCATCGTCTCAAACAGCTGGTTCATGTCATCTGCGGTAATACTCGTAGGGGTTCCGCCACCGAAATAAATGGATGTGATCCGTTGGTCATTCGCGCGAAGCCACTCTCCCATTCGCTCCATCTCGTAATGGAGACCTTCGAGAAACGGATTAACCGAAGCCGTATGACTGCGAATCGCGTAAGCAGGAAACGTACAGTACGCACACTTCGTCGGACAAAATGGGATGCCGATATACACAGACAGTTCGCGATCAATTTGATACAAGTCAGGCACGACGTAGAGCTGCTTGTCTACGATTTCTTGCAAAAGCTTTAGCTTGTATGAACGCAAAATCACATCCTGCTGCAATCGCTTATGTGCTTCCTGTCTGTCTACACCAGCGGCGTTCAACTGGTGCAGCAGTTTCGTCGGGCGTATCCCGGTCAAAATACCCCAGCCTTGCTCCTTGCCCGTGTATTCTTCCAACATCAATAACAGCGCATAGCAAAGAGCTTGCTTGGCCGTCTTTTTCATCGCTTTTTCATCACGTGCTACGTAGTCTCGCTCCACCTGATGAGAGATGCTTCGTTTGCCATCGCATAACTCTCCCGAAGCTACGACTCCATTTTCATGCACGGTCAATACCAGCTTGATTTTCAAATCAGCCTCACCTGTCCACTCCGGCACAAAAGTGAGCGCTGGATCTTCGTAAAATAACGCGAGAATTAAGGAGAGTTCCCGCTCGAATGCGTGTCCCTCACATACGATCTGTATCATGGAGTTCACCTGCTTTTTTCAAAAATGCCACTCCTCATCATAGCCGACGAGAATTACTCGGGTCAACTAGACAAGTTGTGGCATCATGTGCAAGTCATCGCCGTTTTTGTCGTGGATGTTGGATATCCCGCAAGCCTGGATGAAAATCTTGGGCCATTTCTACATTTTGTAGTGACATTTCTTTCTCCAAATCGTCTTGAAAATCAACAGACAAAAACTGCCGATTCAATCCTTGCGCGAATGTTTCCTTCTTTGACTGTCTCACGATGAATTCCTCCTGAAAAGCTGCGTGTGCTAGCGTCTAGTAAAATCTAGTATTGCCTTGCCTGCCAAAAAGCAATCAGGGAAGCCATGCAGAACTTTGTCGTTTTTTGCAGGAAAAAGCAGGAGAAATAGCGAAGTGATTATTTTGGTAAAAACATGCAAAATCACAAGGAATTCAAGAAGCTACTTATTTCGGAAAGGATGTCTATCGTGTTTGTTCGTCAAAAGATCCTGAGGAGTCTCCTGACTGTCGTCTGTGCCATTTCCCTCCCCGTTTCTGCAGCTTGGGCCGCCGGTTCTGTTCAGGTCACCGTGGACAAGCTCAATGTCCGTTCAGGTCCTAGCCTCCAAGAGGCTATTGTCACTACACTGCCGAACAAAACTGTGCTGCCTGTCATCTCCACCAAAAATGACTGGATTCAGGTAAAGCTTCCGAACGGCCAAAACGGTTGGGTAGCGAACTGGCTCGTCAGCACACAGCAGCAGCAACAGAAACCAGCAACTGCATCTGCCAAGCAAGTAGAGAGCACCACGACGAATGTCAATGTTCGTTCTGGACCCGGTCAGACATATGCAGTCGTACAAACAATTAATCCAGGTACGCGCTACCCCATCGTGCAAAAGAGTGGCGAATGGATCCAAATTCAACTCAACGCAGGAACAAAAGGCTGGGTCGCAAACTGGCTTGTAAAAGAAGTAGGTACGGGACAAGCAGTTACTCCTCCCTCTACTGGTAGCACACCCCCAACAACCAATCCTGCGGGGACAGGCTCACAACCGAAGCCTCCCGCCGTACAAGGAGCCAGCCTCACCTTGGACTTCGCTCCGTACGTATACGCCACACCAGATGCCAGTACACCTGCTATCGGTCAACTACATGCGGGCGAGAAAATCACGGTCTTGAACAGACAAAATGGTTGGATTCAATTCCCATACGATGGAGTCAACGCTTGGCTCTCCACCGATCAAACCAACCCGGACACAGGTCAACCGACTCTGCCCGAAAATGGAAATGGAAGCACGAAACCTCAGACTGGGCAACCATCTTCTTCGAGTCAAACCGCCACAGTAAAAACGGACGGATTGAATCTGCGCAGTGAACCGAACACAACGAGTGCTATTCAAGCTACACTTCCAGTCGGAGACAAGCTGACTGTTTTGGAAAAACAAGGAGACTGGTACCGCGTCAACACGGCAGCCGGAAAAACTGGCTGGGTGGCAGGCTGGCACATTTCGGTGAACCAACCAAGCATGCCTACTCCGAGTGGCCCATACGTGACGATCATAAATCCAGATACCAATGTTCGTTCTGGTCCGAGTACTGATCACGATATTATCAAACAGGTGCAGCCTGGTGAGAAATACGGAATTGCCAATAAATCAGGCGAGTGGTTCCAAGTAAACTTCCTTGACGGCTCCACAGGCTACATTGCAGGCTGGCTTGTTTCAGCTAATGGTGCGCCAGCAGTGGTACGCAGTAATGATCTTGCCGGCAAAGTCATCGTCGTCGACGCTGGTCATGGTGGTACAGATGGTGGCTCGACTGGCTCCAGCTTCTCTACTTTAGAGAAAACAGTCAATCTGCAAGTATCTCTGCTCCTGCGCAACAAGTTGGAAGCAGCAGGCGCCAAAGTCATCATGACACGGGCTGATGATCGCAAGCTGACTCTGCAACAGCGCGTCGACATTGCGATTCAAAATCAGGCTCATATTTTTGTCAGCGTTCATCACAATACGCATCCAAACTCAGCAACGAATGGCTCGATTATTTTCTACTACAGCCAAGGTAACTCTAGCAAGCTCGCCTCCCTAGTTCAAACGGAACTGGTGAAAGCGACGAGCTACAAGGATATGAATTATCGTTACGGAAACTATTTCGTTCTACGCGAAAACCCGGTGCCGTCCATTTTGGCCGAGATCTCCTTCTTATCCAACTACAACGATGAGATTCGCGCACGTTCCGAGAAACAACAGGATCTTGCCGCAGAAGGTCTATTCAAAGGGATTGTCCAGTACTTTAATACACAAAGCAATCAGGGAGGCTGATCCCTCTCTGACAAAAACCCCCATGCGAAAGAAGCTGCTCAAGCTCTCTCCTATGGGGGTTTCTTTTATGGCGCATCCGATCGCATCAAGGCAAGGTAAGCAGGAATTCCAAAAGGATTTGCGAATATCATAAGGCATCGAAAGGAGTGATGACGGATGAAAAACAATCACAATATCAACAAACGCACGGTATGGACGCAGGTGATCACAAGTTAACCTTTGAGGATGGAGTGATTTCTATTAAAACCATGTTTGAGTACAATTGGATGGTTCGCGAAGAATGGCTGAAATGGTGTGAGGATGTTCCGATGGAAGAATTGCTTCGTCCGCGCATCGGGGGTGTCGGGGGTATTTTGCACACATTGTTCCATGTTATTGATGTAGAGTGGAGCTGGATTCAAGTCATGCTGGGAAGGCCGGATTTTCAAGAAAGCTTCGATCTTCACAACCGGTTGGAAAAGGTTCGTGAGCTGGAGGCGACTTTTCGCCCGGATGTGCTTCAATTTTTGCGCAATTGGGATGAAAGTATGGAAACAAGAGCCTTTCAGGATACGAAGCCAGACGGCAGCATCGATACATACACATGGGGTGAAATTATGCGACACATGATCGCTCATGAAATCCACCATGTCGGACAGCTATCGATTTGGGCACGAGAAATCGGGAAAAAGCCGATTTCCGCAAACCTGATCGGCAAAAATCTGATTCTTCCTTCAACCAATTTCATTCACTGACCCGAATCAGTACTGAAACGACAAAAACGATTGCATTCGGCAATCGTTTTTTGTTGTTGACTTCGCTATATGGATGAATAAGCCGGGCGTTTTTCCCACGGCTCGACCTGACCGACGATGATTTGCCGCTCTTTTGCTTGCAGAGCGTCAATCACCCCAGCTGCAATTTCATCATTTGTCAGCCAGCGTGCATGCTCACCTGCACATGTAAAACCGAGGATAACCCGTCGGTACATACAGAATTCCGATCTAGGCTCTGTCATTGGATTTTTCCAAGCAGCGCTCCCACACACATGCAGCAATTGCCAGCGTTTCTCAGGACGCGACAGTTCTTCTACGATCACAGGCAGTGCATGCGGCGCAGTCGAATGAATCCACGCGACAACCACATCCATCGGCCCTCTCTTCTCTACTAGATCGGCGATAGCCTGACGCAAGCTGTCTGTCTGGTGGTAGTCTTGCGATAGCAAATGAATCGACTCTGGATGAGTTGAACCGTCTCTGACACTTCTTAATTTGACTGGATCACGACCAAGCACGGTTACTTGATAATCTTGGTGAGCCAGCCATCGGGAGACCTCTGTAAGCATGCCACTCGCACCTATTACCAATGCTTCTTGCGCCATGTTTCCCCCCCTGATGGTTGTAATTACGATTCCACAATCAGTGTAACAGGACCATCGTTTAACAGACGCACGTCCATCATTGCGCCAAAACGTCCTGTTTCCACCTGGAGCCCTTTTTCACGCAGCTTGGCATTAAACAGCTCGTACAGCGGTTCAGCTTGCTCTGGTCGTGCGGCAGCCATGAAGTTCGGTCGTCTGCCCTTTCTGCAATCGCCATACAGCGTAAATTGGGATACGGACAAAATTTGACCACCCTTATCTAATACAGAGAAGTTCATTTTGCCTTCCTCGTCTTCAAAAATGCGCAAGTTCGCAATTTTGTCTGCGACAAATTCTACTTCTTTTTCTGTGTCTTCATGCGTAATTCCTACGAGCAGCATTAAGCCGTGATCAATTTGTCCGACGACTTCACCTGCTACGGTAACACTCGCTTCTCTTGTTCTTTGTACGACAATCCTCACACTGACTCATCCTTTCTGTTATGTAAACAAGAACACCCAATCCACGAGGGATTAGGTGCTCAGTATCCGGCGAACCGAGTAAATATCTTTGATGCGCTTGATGCGCTCTACTACTTTCAACAGATGATCCACATTGCTAATCGAGATGGTCATATGAATCGTTGCTACTCGATTTTTATCGGACTTGCCACTGACAGCCGCAATGTTCGTCTTTGTTTCTGCCACAACCTGCAATACATCGTTTAACAGGCCGCTCCGATCATTGCCCGTGATCTCGATCTCTACATGGAAATTATGTTTGAAATCGGTATCCCATTCGACATCAATCAGACGCTCTGTACATTCGTCTGTCAGTACGTTCGGACAGTCCAATCGATGCACCGATACCCCACGACCTCTTGTAATGAAACCGATAATCTGGTCGCCTGGGACAGGTGTACAACAACGAGAAATACGGACGAGCAAATTATCCAAGCCACGAACTTTGACGCCAGACTCACTCTTGGCAGAACGATTTGCTGGATTGGGTTTGACCTCAGGAATGGTCGGGTTTTGTTCTTCGCGCTCCCGACGGAGTTTGTCTAGAAGACGAGTCGCAATTTGCGAAGCCGTGATGCCGCCATAGCCGACTGCGGCAAACATGTCTTCTGCCCCTTGGAAATTAAACCGGGCTGCCGCTTCCTTCAGGTTTGTTTCCGTCATCGCTTCTTTTACATCAAAGCTGCGCGACTTGATCTCCGCTTCCACCATCTGCTGACCTTTGGCGACGTTCTCTTCCCGCTTCTCTTTTTTAAACCACTGTTTAATTTTATTTCGAGCATGCGCGGATTTGGCCATTTTTAGCCAGTCCTGACTAGGACCATACGAATGCTTGGAGGTCAGGATTTCGACGATATCGCCTGTTTTCATCGCATAGTCGAGCGGTACGATCTTGCCGTTCACTTTGGCGCCAATTGTTCTGTTTCCTACGGCAGAGTGAATCCGGTAGGAGAAGTCCAACGGAACAGAGCCTTTTGGCAGCTCGACTACATCGCCTTTTGGTGTGAAGACGAAAACCGTATCGGAGAAAAGATCCTGCTTGAGACTTTCCATGAACTCTTGCGCATTCGGAGCTTCTTCCGATCCACCTTCGATAATCTCCCGCAGACTGCCCAGCTTCTCTGCAAACGAGCCTTGCACGATGCTTTTGCCTTCCTTGTACGCCCAGTGAGCCGCGATCCCGATCTCAGCTGTCTGGTGCATATCCCATGTACGGATTTGCACTTCCAATGGCTCACCTTTTGGTCCAATCACTGTCGTATGAAGAGATTGGTACATGTTCGTCTTTGGCATGGCAATGTAATCTTTAAATCTGCCTGGCATCGGCTTCCACAAGGTGTGCACGATACCGAGAACCGCATAACAGTCGCGAATGTCATTCACGATGATACGCAATGCTAGCAGGTCATAAATCTCATTGAACTGCTTGTTTTGCCTTGTCATCTTTTTAAAGATGCTGTAGATATGCTTCGGACGTCCCGAAATTTCTGCCTCGATATTTAACTCGCCCAGCTTTTCTCTGATCGTATCTGATGCTTCATTCAGATAGGCTTCGCGCTCCACCCGTTTCTTTTGCATCAAATTTACAATCCGATAATACTGTTGCGGATTCAAATACCGAAGCGCCGTATCTTCCAGTTCCCATTTGACGGAAGCAATCCCCAAGCGATGGGCAAGTGGCGCAAAGATTTCCAGCGTTTCATCGGAAATCTCGCGTTGCTTCTCCTCCGACATATGCCGAAGTGTCCTCATGTTGTGCAGACGGTCTGCCAGCTTGATCATGATGACACGGATGTCCTGTGCCATGGCAACCAGCATCTTGCGGTGGTTTTCGGCGAGCTGCTCTTCTTTGGACTTGTATTTAATTTTTTCCAGCTTGGTCACTCCGTCTACCAGGAGAGCTACATCCGGTCCGAACTGCTCACGGAGATGATCAAGCGTAATCTCAGTATCTTCCACGACATCATGCAAAAATCCAGCCGCAATCGTAACGGCATCCATGTGCAGGTTTGCGAGAATACCCGCCACGGCGATTGGGTGCATAATGTAAGGAACACCTGATTTGCGTATTTGCCCTTCATGCGCTTTTTCGGCAAGCTGATAGGCACGCGTAATCAGGTCCATATCCGATTGTGATAAATAGGTGCTTGCTTTTTTTACTATCTCATCAATGCCGGTAATCATAGTTTCCTTCCCTTATCCTCTCAGTAAAATAACCTCAATCGAGGCCTTCTCACGGAGGAGCGACCGCATTATAGCGGAAAGTTTCACCGAAGTATTGCCGGAAGCAGACGCTGAGGCACTTCGTGATGCGCTCCGGAAAGTTTAAGCCTGGACGCATTATGCACTGTGAAGCACTTGAACTTTCCTATACGTCTAGAAAAACTTGGGCTCTGCCAAGCCTTTTGGCGCAGGCGAAGGCTTACTTGCACGTATCATGTCTGTCTATTTCATACTATTATCTTGTATGTCGTTCGTCTTGTAAAGCTGAATTCCCCTGTAAAGTATGTACAGCCGCAGAAAAAAGAAAAAAACGGGCATTTCACCCGTTTTTCCTTGTTGTATCAATTAATATTGAACGAGCGATTTGATAGGAATTTCACCAATTTTGCTACGTCCATCCAAGTAGGACAGTTCGATGAAGAAGGCAGCTCCTACTACTTTGCCTCCAAGTTGCTCAATCAAATTGATTGTTGTCTCAATGGTTCCACCAGTCGCCAGCAAATCGTCTGCAATCAGAACACGCTGACCTGGTTGGATAGCATCTACGTGTACAGCCAGTGCATCTTTTCCATACTCCAGGTCGTAATCCGCCTTGATGGATTCATATGGCAGCTTACCAGATTTGCGGATCGGCACAAAGCCAATTCCCATTTCGTACGACAATGGAGCACCTACTACGAATCCACGTGCTTCTGGACCCGCAATCACGTCTGCTTGTACTTCACGAGCGAAGACAGCCAAGTCTTGAATCGCAGCTTTGTAAGTAGGGCCATCTTTCAACAGAGTAGTGATGTCCTTGAAACGAATACCTGGCTGTGGAAAATCTGGGATAACACGAATGTATTGTTTAAAATCCATGAAAAATTCCTCCTAAACGGTGGTTGGTTCCACCAATTGATGAAGCGCTTGAATCATTGCATCAGAAGAAGAAAGCAATAAATCCGTAGCAAGCTGTGCCTCTTCCTTCCAATTCACATAGAGCATAGAGCTCTCGAGCGGCCTTTTCGCAGTGTTGGTCTGCAACGTGTACTGCTCGGCCTCCTCTACTAAAAACTCCAGCTCCATAAAGATGGCGATCATGCCGTCTAATAGATTTCTTTTCCATTGCAGCTTTTTGGCCAATGCATCCATATGGATTTTTTTAACAGTTGGCACCTGGACGAAAAACTGGTACAACTGTTTAAAATGATCCCGGCCCGGACAGGAAAGCCGCTCCATTCCCAAATCCGGATCACCAAACAAACAGTATATACGCTCCGCTTGTTTGAGCAAGACACGAACCACTTCCAATTCGGAACGATGCTTCGGCAAATCATACAAAATCACGTTGGAAGAGGCTGTGATGTTCGTCCCCTCTCGACCAACCACAAACAAGGAATTCACCTGATCGCTTGTCGCTTTCGCTGCCAATGGCTCATAGCTATCCTCGCGAAACAGAATGGTCACCGAATTTGACTCCACCATCACTTGCTGCCATTTCTCTATCTTGTCACGACTGCCTCGCCAGTCAAACACTTGCTGGTGTCCAACAGACAAGTCACGGATCGTCAGCTGAGGCTTTCGATTTCCGTTCCATTCGTTTACAGACAATTCTCCCAATACGTGAAAACGTGCCTTGGGCGTTACTCTCTTTGTTACATGTGCCCAGTTGAAGCCAATTGCATCCAAAGAGGTTCCCGCTTTGTTCAATGTACACTTCAAATGATTGTCATCTCGCCCAATGGTGCGCATCCCTTGTGTTTCTACTTCTTCTAATAAAACAAGCGGTGTTGGATTCCCCATTCCATATGGGGCGAGCTGTTCAAGTTGCTCCGCTGCCGTCAAGCTGATCTCTTCCATGCTCATCGCAACGTCCACTTTGGTCATCGGCGTGAAGTCTTCAGCGGACAACCACTCTCCAGCGAGCTCGTTTAATTTTTGGCGTAATAAGTCGAGATTTTCTACAGGCAAGGTCATCCCCGCTGCCATTGTATGACCGCCATAGTGCGGTAGCCATTCCTTGCAGGCAGTCAGACCTTCATACATATCAAAACCTGCAATGCTTCTTGCCGAACCTTTTGCCGTTCCTTTTTCCGGATCAATGCCAAGAACAATCGTTGGACGGTAAAAAAGCTCGACCAATCGGGAAGCTACGATCCCTACCACGCCCACGTTCCAGCCTTCTTTAGCCAGAACGAGAACATTGTTCTGGTCTGGTGGATACAGCTCATTCACCATTTGTACAGCTTCCTCAGTCATCGCTGCGACGATTTCCTGACGTTCGCGGTTTAAGTCGTCCAGCGCCTGGGCACATTTCTCTGCTTCGTCCATATCCGAAGTCGTCAGCAATTTCACAGCGGATTCAGCCGTCTCCAGCCTTCCACTCGCATTCAGACGCGGTCCTAGCGCAAAGCCTACATGTCCCGCAGACAGCTCGGTATCCGCTAACCCACAAACTCGGATTAAGGCTTGCAGACCAAGGTTCCTTGTATGATTTAAGCGCTTTAATCCTGCTCGAGCAAGAATGCGATTTTCATCTACCAACGGCACCAGATCCGCTATCGTCCCCAAGGCAGCCAAATCAGCCAAATGCAGTGGCGGTTCTTTCAGCAAGGCATGCCCCACTTTAAAGGCGACCCCCACTCCCGCCAACATATCAAACGGGTACGAACAGCCGGGCTTCTTAGGGTTAATCACAGCAAATGCCTCCGGGATGATTGCCGGAGGTTCGTGATGGTCGGTTACAATGACGTCAAGACCCAACTGGTTCGCGTACGCTACCTGCTCCACTGCACTGATCCCTGTATCGACAGTGATGATCAGCTTATAGCCGCTATGATGCAGATGCGCCAATGCGTCTTTATGTAACCCATACCCTTCTGTAAAACGGTTGGGAATGTAGTAGTCAAAAACAGCGCCGAGTTGGCGCAGTAGATGTACCATTAGCGATGTGGAGCTAACCCCATCGGCGTCGTAATCGCCGTATATGCAAATCGGTTCTTGCCTTTGAATGGCTTGTTGAATGCGATGCACGCTTTGTTCCATTCCATCCAGCAAGTAAGGGTCATGAAACAATTCTGGACCGGCTTGCAAAAAGTCACGAGCCTTTTGTGATGTGTCAATGCCACGTATCACCAGTAGCTTGGATACGAGCGGAGTAAGCTGGCAATCTGCGGCAATAGTAGCAGCTAGCTGCTCATCATAGGTGGCCAGTTTCCAGCGTGTTTTCGCTTTCAGCATGGGCTTTCCTCCAATCCTCATTCATTATAGAGGATGGAGCAGGAAGCTGACAACTGCATAAAACATACCGTTTTTTGCAAAACTCTCATGCGGCTTCAAACTGCGGCAAATACAAAAACAGAGAATAGAAAAACCGCAGGGTTCACCTGCGGCTTCGTCCACCTTTACACTACTTCTTTTTTCTTTTTCATATTCCGTTCTTTCAAATTCACCCATACTTGGGCTGCAATAAAGATAGAGGAATACGTACCACTCACCAGACCGAACAGCAGGGCCAAGGAGAAGTTTTGAATGCTCTCGCTTCCCAAAACAGCAAGTGCAAGAGCTGTGAAGAATACAGTCGCTACCGTGTATACAGAACGGCGCATGGTTTGCCACAGTGACACGTTCACCAGATGCTCCAGTTCAGGAATTGTCTTGGATTTCATCGTTCTCAAGTTCTCCCGAATCCGGTCAAAAATAACGATTTTATCGTTAATCGAGTAACCCAAGATCGTCAGAAGCGCGGCGATAAAGGTAATGTCTACCTCCAACCCGAGGATAGAGAACAACGCAATCGGAATAAACACGTCATGCGCAAGCCCCACGACACATGCAATACCGAACAGCCATTGGAAGCGGATCGCGATGTAGATGGCAATTCCCACAGCAGCAATCGCAACCGCAATCCCTGCTTTTTTCACCATCTCTTGCGCAATACTCGGATCAACCGACGAAACCTGCTTCGAGACCTGCTCGCCATATTTTGCTTTGAGAGCCATTTCCACTTTCATAAGTGTGTCGGATGAAATGGTTTGGTCAAAACGTGTATAGGCTTGATTTTTACCATACGGAGTGACCTTGCTGAAATTCACATTAGGAACCTCTTTCTTGATCACTGCTTCTAAATCAGTCGGATTGAATTCTTTTCCTATGAACATATCCAAGCGAGTTCCTGCCTTGAAGTCAACGCCAAGGTGAAGCCCTTGAAATAGCGTAAACAGAAGGCCGATGATAATAATCACAGAGGAAGCAATGAAAAACTTCTTGCGATTTTTCACGATGTCAAATCTGACTACAGTATGGTCTTTATCATAGCTCACGGATCTCACTCTCCTTTACCCCGAACCAGAACGGCTTTTTAAACATGTTGGAACGGACAACCAGCCAAAGGAGGAAGCGAGACCCAAACACGTTGGTAATAATACTTACGATAATCGTCATCGCCAATACAACAGCGAAGCCTTGTACGGAGCTCGTCCCGAAAAAGAACAGTACGCCCGTTGCAATCAGTGTCGTCACGTGAGCATCGATAATCGTAACCAAAGAACGGCGTTCACCTGCACGGAAGGCAGAGAGGACTGTCTTACCAGAACGAATTTCTTCCTGGATGCGCTCATATGTAATGATGTTAGCATCCACGGCAATCCCCACGGCCAAAATAAATCCAGCAATACCTGGCAGCGTCAGCGTCGCATTCATCCAGTCGAGTACGACCATACAAAAATAGGTAAATCCAGCCAAGGTAATGTTCGCAATCATACCTGGCATACGGTAAACAACTACCATGAAAATAAAGATCAGCGCAGCTCCGATATACCCTGCATACAAGGTTTTCTCCAGAGCCAGAGTTCCCAAGGAAGCACCCACAGAGGTTACTTGCTTCTCAACCAGTTTGGCTGGCATCGCACCGGAATTCAGCAGATCAGCCAATTCCTGTGCCGTTTCCTGTGTGTAATTTCCAGTAATTTGCGCGCTACCACCAGTAATGACCGATTGAATGGTCGGATTGGTTTGCATCGTCTCATCCAAATAGATCGCCATTGGCTTGTGCAGGTTTGCACGTGTGACATCTTCTAGCTTCTTCGGCTCAGAGAATTTCAGGGTAACGAGCGGGCGTTTCAGCTCGTCATAACCAACTGCTGCCCCGTTTGGAGCCAAGTCACTTCCTTGCAACATAATCTTGCCATTTTCATCTCGGAACGTCAGATGTGCAGGCTTTCCGATCAAGTCGCGAAGCTTGTCCTGATCCGCTGTTTGTGATGCGATTTGAACACGAATCCGGTTTGGCAATTCAGTAGTGGTGACTGGCTCAGCCACGCCACCGATGTTAATCCGCTTTTCAATCATGTGTGCTGTTGATTTCAAAAGCTCAATATCAACTTTGTGCCCAGCCTCGAGAGGCTCTACCTCATACAGAATCTCAAACCCGCCCTGCAGGTCCAGACCGAGTGTGATGTTTCCTGCCACCTGCTTGGTCGTAGTTGTTATAAGCGTAGCCAAAAGCCCTACAACGACCAGAAACAGGAGGAATCTTCCCCATTTAATCATAGTAGTAATACCCCTCTTTCCTAACAGGGTCCCGTCCTAGACGAGAAACCAATATGCCCATTATAACGAAGTACAAAAAAACGTGTCAATTATTGCTGGAAAAGTGAACCATGGTAACCAACCCCTTGCGTTTTTCGCGACATGTACGTATACGAAGAGGCCGCCCGGAAGTTTCTATAAAATCGCTACGAATTTTTATACATTTGAATCATGAGGTAATTCATATACTTGTTAGGCTTCAAGGACAAAATGTCGTTGACAAGCTGGTGTATCGGTGGCATTTCTTTATAGCTGTTCGTGACGCATTCCCAAACGTCTTCAGGTGCCACGTTGTCGTACCCCAAAAGAGCAAATTCCTCTGCCTTGCTTACACAAAGACTTGCGACTTGTCCATACCATTCCTGTTTTTGCGCTTGGTCCATCCCAATTTCCCCCTCAAAGTAGTCATGCCGACAGCGGCACGTCCATATTCTTTACTGAGTGAATTTATCCTTGCAAAGGAGCCTTCCATGAAACAATCCTTCTTTTACGGAACGGTCATCCTCATTATTGCTGGTGGCATCACCAAAGTGTTTGGTTTTGCTCACAGGATCGTGTTGTCGCGCATTATCGGAGCGGAAGGGATGGGGCTTTATCAAATGGTTGTGCCCCTTTTATACTTTCTGATTACTGTGACGACATTCGGACTTCCAGTTGCCATTGCAAAGCAAGTGGCAGAGACGGAAGCAGCTAATAATCCGCAGCTGACTCGCCGATTTCTGTTACTAGCCTTGTCGGTCACAGGCGGGATTAGCCTCTTCATCTGTGTCCTGCTCCTCTTGTTCGCTCAATGGATATCCGGAATGCTATTCGCGGACCCTCGTGCACACATTGTTCTGCTTGCAGCCATTCCGGTGATCCCGATTTCCGGCATTTCTCTTGTCCTGCGAGGATACTTCCAAGGCAAGCAAAACATGATCCCTACTGCCGTCTCTCAACTTGTGGAGCAAGTCGTCCGAATGGCACTGGTCGTTGTCATGACGATGTCGTTTCTATCGGCAGGGATTGAGTACGCCACAGCAGGGGCTGTCGCCAGCATTATTTTTGGAGAAGCCGCCGGACTCTTGTACATTCTCTGGCAGTATCGTAAAGGCAGCAAAAAAGCAGCAGCTCAGCTTCTGGATAAGCCCCTTCTCATGACGGTTTCAGCAAGCAAAAAGAGCTTGTCGCAACTCATCCATGTCGCACTCCCTGTCACGCTAAGCCGTATCATCGGCTCCATCGCTTACGTACTAGAGCCGATGCTCGTACCGTACGCGCTCGTCATCGCAGGCTTTACCACCTCGACTGCAACTGGTTTGTACGGACAGTTTGCCGGAATGGCCGTTCCTTTGTTGCTTTTTCCCACTTTTTTAACGTATTCCTTGTCCGTTTCCCTCGTTCCTGCCGTGGCGGAAGCGGCCTATCAAAAAAATGCTCCACTCGTGCATCGCCGCATTTATCAAGCCATGCGGATTACACTCGTCATCGGAGCACCTTGTACCGTCTTGCTCACCATTTTTGCAGAACCTTTATGTGTCCTGCTCTACGGCAATGAGTATCGGGAGGTTGGCGTACTGCTAAAAGAGCTGGCACCGTTCTCCGTCTTCCTGTTTTTCCAAGCACCGCTTGCAGCCGCCTTGCAAGGCCTCGATTACGCTCAGGTCGTCTTTCGAAATACACTGATCAGTGCCATCGTCAAAACTGTCGCCATGTTTTTTTTCACGGCACATCCAGCATTCGGCATTCACGGCGCTGTCGTTGCTCTTAATATCGGCATTACGCTTGGGACATTACTGCATTTTGCCAGCCTGATCAAAAAAATCGGGTTTACGATCGACCTTCGTGAATTCGGCAAAATCGCGGTCGCCATGCTTCTCATGGGTTATTCTGGTTCCTATATTGCCAAGCACTGGTTTATGGACGTATCCATTGGGCAGCTATTGACTGCAAGCACCTTCATTAGCACCTTGCTGTACTTTGTCCTGCTCGTCGCCATGCGTGTCTTGGGCAAACAAGACGTGCGTCGCATTCCGTGGATCGGCGAACAACTCGCCGTGTTCTTCCCTCGCCGCTAGCGCTTATTGCAGCGGCTTGTCTTTTTTGTCCAAATACATGATGCCACGTTCGTCAATGCTGCAAAAAGAGACCTCTCGAATGTCTTTGATTCCATATTTCCGGATTTCTCGTTTCAGCCACAGCTCGTTTTGTCCGATCTTATTCAATGCCTCCGTCCTCACCTTGCCATCGAGAATCAGTGGGATGGGTAGACCTTTGTACGAGACAGGACCGACCTGTGGCTTCTTCATCAACGATAAATCTTCCCTCGTAATCTTTTCTTTTTGCTCCTTTAAAAACACACTCATCTGTCCAGTTGGCTCCAACAACGCAAATTCAACATCGGCAATGTTTTTTACGTCTTTTTGCCGCAGATGTACCATCAAATCATCCATGTTCAAGCGATTGCGACGCATCGCCTGCTCCCTGATTTGCCCATTTTCTATAATCAAATCGGCAGAGCCGTCCACTGAATCACGGAATTTCTTGCTCTTTAATGACAGATAAGCGAAGGCGACTTCCAATAAGGCAATCAACAGCATCGGCAAATAAAACCGAAGGGCAGGCTTATCGACATCCTCAATCGCCAATGCAGCCATTTCTGCAAGCATGATCGAAATGACCACATCAAAAACGGACAGCTTTCCCAATTCCCGTTTTCCCATCAACCGCACTAAGATCAGGAGGAAAAAATACGAGAAAAGGGTGCGAAGTAACACCATTGTAAGATTATCCACTTACGCTGCCCCCCAAGAACATTTGATACTAGTGTTCAACAGGGGGCAGGGAAAGTATTAGCACCAATTACAGCCACTTTCGCTTGCGGAAAATGTGAAGCATGGCAAACGTCATGGCTAGCATAATCACGAGTGCCACGATCAGCATATACGGTTCTGCTTCTTCACCCAGCCATGCGAAAGTATTCATCCCGAATAGTCCGGTGATAAATGTCAACGGAAGGATGATCGTAGAGATGATCGTAAGAACCCGCATCGTCTCCGTTGTTTTGGCGCTAATGATGGTATAGTACGTATCCAACGCACCGTTTACTAGATCACGGAAGGTTTCCGTTGAATCGGAAATCCGCTCCAAGTGGTCTGTTAGGTCGGTGTAGAACGGAACGTTTTCCTCGGAAATATCGAAGGAGTAACGGCCATTGACGTTCGCGAAAATTCTTTTTTGCGGCATGATCACACGCCTGATTAAAATAATCGTTCGCTTCAACGCCAAGAACTCTTCGGTAATTTCCTCCATCTGATGCTCATAAATCTCGTCCTCCAGCTCGTCAATCCGCACACTAATCCGATCAATAATGGGAAAATATTCATCGGTAATCCCGTCTACAATGGCATACAGCAAATAGTCAGGACCTCTGTTCAAGTAAGAAATGTTACGGTGACACATGGCAGCGATCCGACCGATGGTATTCATCGGGGACTTGTGGATCGTCACGATGTAGTTAGGGCCGAGAAAAACGTTCAGTTCTACCGTTGTGATCTCGTCATCACTTTCTTCATTGTAACGCAGGGCGTGAAAAACGAAGAAATAGTAGTCATCGTACTTGTCTACCTTGGCACGTGGACTGACGTGCAGGCAGTCCTCAATTGCCAGCGGGTGAAAGTCGAAAATCTTGGCAATATAGGGCAGTTCATTGTTTCCCACATCATACAGATCGATCCAGAGTAGATCCTCTGGTGATTTCAGCCATTGATCTTTCGTTGCCAGATCAACGTCGTGAAACATCTTCTGTTCAGAGTGGTTATAAAAGTACGTTTTGATCAATCTTCCTCACCCCCGTCTCGTTCCCCATCCATCATACGAAAATTCCTATCAATGTTCAACGCGAAGATGAATACGTGAGCCAAGCCTCTCATATAGATGTACAAACACTTCCAATAAAGGGGGTACATACCGTGCGAAGTGCATCTACCTCTGTACTGACAGGTCTATTGTATACGACATGTCTTGTTTTAGTTGGAGCGTTGCTCGCGACCTTGCTCCTTAGCTTCACCTCGATACGGGAAGGCACGCTGCCCTATTTTACGTACGTGATCAATGCCATCGCCCTCTTGATCGGGGGATTCGTTACTGGACGTCGTTGCGGCGGCAGGGGCTGGTACTACGGCGGACTTACCGGACTCACTTACTTCCTTTTCATCCTCTTGATCGGTTTCCTCGGCTTTGACGCCCCGATGCAATGGGGGACCTTCCTGTTCTTGTTCGGCGCTTTCGGAGTGGCTGCGTTAGGTGGGATTCTCGGCGTGAATTCGGCCAATTCCAACAACAAGCATAAAAGCGGTAAACCTAAAGTTATCAAGCCTCGCCGCTAAAACAAGACAGAAAAAAGCAGGTGGAGCACCCACCTGCTTTTCGCATGTATTATTTGGATTCTTCTTTTGCTTCTTCGCTCTTCGCTGGTTCACTCTTTGCAGGTTCGTTGCTGGAAGAAACTACGCTGTTGATCGCACCACGATCGAACGTAACGTTTACGTTATGAGCAATACGCAAAGTGATAGTATCATCAGACAGGTCTTGGATCGTTCCATGCACTCCACCGATTGTTACGATCTTGTCGCCTTTTTTCAGAGCACCAAGCATAGCGTTGCGTTGTTTTGCCTTCTTTTGTTGCGGACGAATCAGCAAGAAGTAAAAAATCGCAAACATGATGATAATCGGTAAAAACTGAGTCAAGCCATCCATGAAAAAAATCCCCCTCGATTAAAAAGATCTATCTTCACCCAATCCATATTGAGCGAAAAACTGGTCGCGGAAATCTTGCAAGCGGTCTTCGGCAATCGCCTGACGCACCTGTTCCATTAACTTCACCAAGAAATGCAAGTTGTGGTAGGTAGTTAATCGGATGCCAAAAGTTTCCTCCGACTTGACCAGGTGTCGGATGTAAGCACGTGTGTAATTTTTGCAGGTGTAGCAATCGCAATTTGGATCAAGCGGGGTAAAGTCGCGCGCGTATTTTGCATTGCGGATGACCAGTCTTCCCTGGCTTGTCATGCATGTCCCATTGCGGGCAATTCTTGTCGGCAACACACAATCAAACATGTCGATGCCACGGATCGCTCCGTCGATAAGCGCATCTGGTGAACCAACCCCCATCAAATAGCGGGCTTTGCTTGTCGGAAGCAGTGGAACGGTGTGCTCCAGCACTTCATACATCAAAGGAAATGGTTCTCCCACACTCAAACCGCCGATCGCGTATCCTGGGAAATCCATGGAAACGAGATCACGTGCACTTTGTGCGCGCAAATCGTTGAACATGCCACCCTGAACGATTCCAAACAAAGCTTGTTCGTTTGGACGAGTATGCGCCTTCAGACAACGCTCTGCCCAGCGGGTTGTTCGCTCCATTGATTTTTTTACGTAATCGTACTCCGCAGGATAAGGAGCACACTCATCGAATGCCATGAAAATATCGGCACCCAACGCATTTTGAATCTGTGTAGCCTCTTCAGGACCAATAAACAGCTTTTCTCCGTTTAGGTGAGAACGGAAGGATACTCCTTCCTCCGTGATCTTACGGAGGTTACTAAGGCTAAATACTTGAAAACCGCCGGAATCAGTCAGAATGGCACGGTCCCAATTCATGAAGCCGTGCAATCCACCCGCCTCGCGAACAATTTCATGCCCTGGACGAAGAAACAAATGGTACGTATTACTGAGGATGATGCCCGCGCCAAGTGCTTTTAACTCCTCGGGGCTCATCGTCTTTACTGTCGCTTGTGTACCGACAGGCATAAAGACAGGGGTGTCAATCGTCCCATGAGGGGTATGTAGCTTACCGAGACGTGCACCAGTTTGCTTGCATGTTTTGATTAACTCGTAGCGTACAGCCAAATCTTTGCACTCCTCAAGCTATGTATGTAAGTCTTACCTATTATAGAAAAACTTCTGGGTGAAGTAAACCCACCTGACTAATAAGTATACACTTATACAGGTGGGTTGTTCACATTTTTATAAAATGAACATCGCATCGCCAAAACTGAAGAAGCGATACTCCTCTTCCACAGCCGTTTTGTAGACACGCATCACATTCTCTTTTCCAGCCAAAGCACTCACTAACATAACCAGCGTAGACTTCGGCAAGTGGAAATTCGTCAGGAGCCCGTCCAGAATGGAAAACGTGTAGCCCGGATAAATGAAAATATCCGTCCAACCAGAGGTTGCTACCAGCTTTCCTCCATTCGCGCGCCCTACTGTCTCCAATGTGCGGCATGATGTCGTCCCGACAGCGATTACTCTTCTACCTTCTGCTTTAGCCTGATTCACCAGCTTTACTGTTTCCTCGGGAATCTCATAGTACTCCGCGTGCATGACATGCTCTTCCACGGAATCGGCTGATACAGGGCGAAAAGTCCCAAGTCCCACATGCAGGGTCACGTAAGCCAGCTGTACGCCTTTGGCAGCGATTTGCTCCAAGTACGGCTTCGTGAAATGGAGGCCGGCTGTCGGAGCTGCTGCCGAGCCGCGCTCCTTCGCATAGACTGTCTGGTAACGCTCACTGTCCTCCAGTTGTGCGTGAATATACGGAGGCAAAGGCATCGAGCCTAATTGGTCGAGAATCTCATAAAAGATACCCTCGTACAAAAAGCGCACGATTCGTCCACCCGTCTCTGTCACGTCTTCACATACACAACGCAATAGACCGTTACCAAAAACCACTTCTGTCCCCGGCTTCATCCGCTTCCCGGGCTTCACCAGCGTCTCCCAGCGATCATCCCCCAGTGATTTCAACAAAAGGATTTCTATTTTTGCACCAGTCTCCGCCTTTTCTCCAATCAATCTGGCAGGTAAAACGCGGCTGTCATTCATGACGAGTACATCCCCTGCCTGGAGGTGATCGATTAAATTGGTAAATTGCTGATGAACGATATTACCTGTTTGTTTCTCTAATACGAGCAATCTCGATGATGTTCGGTCTTCTAACGGGTGCTGGGCAATCAAATGCTCCGGCAAATCAAAATCAAATTGTTGCACGTCCACGAAATCGTTACTCCTTTTTGCGGTAGATCTTGTGGCAAACGACTTACTTTTCGATTGTCACATCCTGGTAGTAGTGTTGCAAGATATCTTTGTAGTCATACCCTTCCTCTGCCATCGCACGAGCTCCGTATTGCGAAACACCAAGTCCGTGCCCAAAGCCAGTACCACGGAAGATGAATTGCGAACCATTGATCATTTCTACTTCAAACTTCGTGCTGCGCAGAGAGGAGCCACCTTGTTGAAAAACAGAACGGAAAGCATCCGGTGAAGAAACGACGATCGGCGTCCCATTTGCTTCCATCGCGATCACACGTCCAGATGGACCGCGTTCTGTCACTTTCAGGCTCGTTACGTTCCCTGAAATGCGTGGAGCTTTGTTCTTGTCATGCGCGGCATTGATCATGGCTGCAACCTCTGTAGAGGTAAACGGTCCACGCGTCCACGAATACGCATTTTCTTCTTTTACTTCTGAGAGGATTGTTACTTCTGCGCCAGTAGGGAGTACAGACAACACACGATGAGTTGTTGTGCTTGGACCTGAGCGCAAATTGGTATTCTCGGTCGAAATGACCGCCATTCTTTGTCCCTCTGAATTACTTTGGCCTGTTTCGGTGACTAGATCATTTCTTACATAGCCGAGCGATCCATCTGCTAAAGCCACGCGATACCATACGCTTGCATTGTCCATTGGATATGTGTCTTTACTCTCGACAGATCGCAAATAAGGAACTGGATTGCCCCATACTTCTGTGCCGTCCGCCGTCATACCGCCCGCATTGGAATAGAAGAGCGACTCAGCTGGTTTGCCTTGGTAGTAAATGATTTCGCCTTCTGTCTCGTCGACGGCCTCACGTACATCATCAGACTCTTTTGTATAGCCATAATACGCCTGTTCGAAAACCGTATCGGACACATTGGCAACTCCATACTTATTGCCTTGCCACACAGCACGAGTTCTCGACAGGACCGCCTGTGTTTTCAAAGCTTCCACCGGCCAGCCTGGAGCCATCTCAGAGCCAACGACTCCATACAGATACTCTTCCATTGGAAGCTCATTTACTAGCGTCAAGTGACCATTGTATTCCGACAGCTCCATCTCGCCGCGATATGTGCGCTGCTCTCGTTCTACAACGCCAATCACCGATTCATCGCCTGCTTTATTCGCTTCAACTGTCAGCTTTACTTGAGGGGAGAATACATATTTCCAAATCATTTCATCTGGTGATCCGTATACATCCTGCTTCAATATAACATAAGATTGGCTGGCAGGCTCCTGATAGGAGAAAGACGGAAATGCGGCGTTTGCTCTTCGTTTCAATTCTTTCACAGCATCAGGACTAACCTCGTCTCCGATCCAAACCGCATATTTGACTTTATCCCCATCTGATACCATCACGGGATAAGCAGGAATACCGGCTGCTTCAAATGACGCTTGCCATTCTTGCGCTTCCTTTAAGCTTTTGAATTTACCCGCTTCGAGTCGATGCGGACCTTTTACCAGCGGATTCTGCCCGATTGCTTGGGCAACCGTTTTTGCCTGATTGGCGGCAGCCTGATACGTGTCATACGTTCCGCTTACGACCTGATAGACGGTCTGACTGTTACGTTTTGTCACCTGGATTGAGCCCTCGTATTTTCGTTGGCTCATTTGCTGTGCAATCTGCTGTGCGCGATTCCAGTCACCTGTTTCGGCAACGATCAAATGATATTCATCAACCCGGTAACGAGCTGCATCTCCCTTTAATTCGGGTAAATCTGTCTTGCCCTCGGGTCCATTGAGCACGACTCCCATTCCATTTTCAGCAGTTAGCGTAACGGAAGGAACTACTCCCCGATAGCCTTGTCCTGTATCCACAAATAGCGCAACTCTGATATTGTCGCCGGCAGCCTGCGCTGGTACTTGTCCTCCTACGAGAACTACTGATAGCAGGCCCACCGAAAGGACTTTCCCCATCCATTTCTTTCTCATGTCGTCCATTGTCCTTTCTCCACCTGATTTTGTCTAAGCTTGATTTCGTCAAAAATTGGCATGTCTTCCCATGTTTTTCGACAATCGCAGGCTGATCTCCTGCCTTTTTCGTAAAATGGGACCAAACACCCGCATGCAAAAAGACCACCGGAACAATGAGCTCCGATGGCCTTCACACTTGCCTATTTAAACAGCCGGAATAAATACATGCCAAGAGACAGGACGATGCTAATCACAATACAAGTCACAATCGGAAAGTAGAACTTGACGTTTTCCTTTTCTACCACGATATCTCCCGGCAAACGCCCCAGTGGCAAAAATCTGCCTCCTACCTGCCACAAAAGACCGATTACGATTAAAGCAGCACCACCAATAATAAGTAGCTTGGCTACAGGATTCACGATTTCATCTCCCGACCAAAGTGTTGGTACGCACTCGGGGTGAGTACACGCCCCCGCGGCGTCCGCTGCATAAAGCCGATCTGCATGAGATATGGCTCGCAAACATCTTCCACCGTTTGTGACTCTTCTCCAATTGTTGCTGCAATCGTATCCAACCCAACCGGTCCACCGTCAAAGCGATCAATAATCGCTAGCAACAGTTTATGGTCAATATGATCGAGACCACAGGCATCCACTTGCAATCTTTCCAGCGCTTCTTTGGCAATCTCTGTCGTAATGACGCCTTCACCTTTTACTTGGGCAAAATCGCGAACCCGCTTCAGCAAACGGTTTGCCACCCGGGGTGTTCCACGCGAACGTCTGGCAATCTCCTCTGCCCCGCCTTCTCGAATGACGACCTGCAAGATGTCGGCTGCCCTCGAAACGATAAAGGTCAGTTCCGGAACTGTATAAAACTCCAGGCGATTTACAACCCCAAAGCGATCTCGAAGCGGCGCGGACAGCATTCCAGCTCGCGTCGTGGCCCCAACCAGTGTAAATGGCGGCAAATCCAAACGAACACTGCGAGCACTTGGCCCCTTACCGATAATGATGTCCAGCGCAAAATCCTCCATAGCCGGATACAAAACTTCCTCGACGCTTCGGTTGAGCCTGTGAATCTCGTCGATAAACAGGACGTCGCCTTCTTGCAAATTCGTCAAAATCGCCGCCAAATCACCCGGACGCTCAATAGCCGGACCTGACGTCGTGCGGATGTTCACACCCAGCTCATTTGCGATAATTTGCGACAAGGTGGTCTTCCCTAGACCAGGCGGACCGTACAGCAGTACGTGATCCAATGACTCTTTTCGCATTTTCGCTGCTTCAATAAAAATTTTCAGGTTTTCCTTTACGTGCTGTTGACCGATGTATTCGTTTAGATAGCGAGGACGGAGGCTCAGCTCCGCCGCATCTTCTTCCCAATTCATATGCGTCGTGATGATCCGAGAATCCAAAATCCTACCCCCTCATGAGCAACGCAAGCCCTTGTTTGATGAGCTTTTCTACACCATCGCCCTCTTTTGATTTCTCAGACAGCGTGTTTCTGATTTTTTGCAGTTCACCATCAGAGTAACCCAGTGCGGTCAATGCATCGAGCGCTTCGTTCAGTGCAGACACAGCTTGCTCGCCTGCTGTCAAATCACCCGCTGCAACAGTCAAAATCGCAGATGGTGTGTATCCTACCAATTTATCCTTCAAATCGAGGATAATGCGCTGGGCAGTCTTTTTCCCAATCCCCGGAAATTTCGTCAAATAGGTAACATTCTCCTGTTGAACCGCCATCACCAACTGCTCAGGCGTCGCTGCAGCCAGAATGGCCAATCCGCCCTTTGGCCCGATTCCGCTAACATCAAGCAGTTTGCGGAACAAATCGCGTTCGTCACGGGTAGCGAAGCCGTACAGCAGAATGGCATCCTCCCGTACATGGTGGTGAGTAAACAATTTGGTTTTGTTGCCTTCATACCGAACGAATTGGTACGGGTTTGGGCAAAACAGTCGATAACCAATTCCGCCCGTTTCGATAACTATGTATTCCGAATCGAGATAACTAAGTGTACCTTCTACAAAATCAATCATTTCTTAACCCCTTCCGAAATGGAAATGAACGCGCGAAACTGTGCGTGCGTAATCGCAATACCCAATGCGTCCGCCACGTCGTCAGGCTTTGGTACTTCTTTTAACCGCAATAGGAGCTTCGTCATTTCCTGAATTTGTTTCTTCTCTGCTCCCCCGTAGCCAGTCACGGCTTGCTTGACCTGCATCGGGGTATATTCATAGACCGGCACACCAGCCAGCTCTGCCGCAAGCAAAATAACCCCTCGCGCTTGACCAACTGTAAAAGCCGTCGTCACATTTTTATTAAAGAAAAGTTTTTCGACGGACATTTCATCGGGACGATATGTTTCCAGAAGGCTCTGCATTGCCTCAAAAATCTGTTTCAATCTAAGCGGTACTGACAATCCTGCTTCTGTCTGAATGCTTCCATATTGGACGGGACGCAATTGGCTGCCCTCTTTATCCACAACCCCGAAGCCAACAATCGCAATACCAGGGTCAATTCCTAAAATGCGCATAGTCCACTCTCCGTGAGCAAAGATTCTACTCTCTACTGTAACACAAAGCATCCAGAAAGCGAACGTGTATTTCCATTTTATATCCGAGTTCAAAAAGTCGACTTTTTGAACTCGGATATAAAAAACCCGCTCCCTATAAAAGGAACGGGTTATACGGTGTCTGTTAGTGTTTGTTCATTCCGAGTGAATCCGACACATCATGCTGCAAGTGGGCATATTCGTCCACGTCACTTTGCATGTGCTCTTTGATCTTGTTGATCTGTTGGTAATTGAGCTTGTTGTGCCCCTGGTTCAACTGAACGTACAAACGCTGATGGAACTGGTCTTTGTAGCTACCTCTAGGCATGGTAGACATGGTCTAAAGACTCCTCCTTCGATCACCGTATGAAATCAGTATGGCGTAAGCGCAAGGGCGTTATGATACCAAGATTTACGCAACATGAGCCAGACATTTAATTGAAACGATAAGCAGTGGAGGTGTTGATTGTTGCGAAGCAAAGTCCTTATTTTTTGTATATGCCTTTTCGTAATCGCACTGTCAATGCCACACTCTGCATTTGCCAAGGTCAAGAATGACATCACGGTCACCGTTTCAGTCTCACCTGAGTCCTCTTTCCAAACGACCATGTCCTTCCGTGATCAAAAGCAATTTACGAAGCGGCTATTAGGCTCTACTACCGAAGTCGCCTCCTACAACCCACACTGGATACGAGCTACACTGACCGTAAAAAAACGAACGTATGTATATGATCACGATGGACAGCTTTATGAAAAAGAAATGCCCCGCCGTTATGTTTTGGCAAACGATGTTCGCCAGCGGATCGAAGAAATGGCCAAATCCGTTGAGGCAGTCCATTTTGCACATGCCATACCCTGGGAACAGGTAAAAAAAACGTTGAAACGGATGGAATTCGGTACCGTGATTGATTTAGAGACAGGACAACGTTTTGATGTCCAGCGCAGAGCAGGCAGTCGCCATGCCGATGTCCAACCGTTGACACGCAAGGATACACAGATCATGAAGAACATTTATCAGGGAAAATGGTCGTGGAAGCGCAGAGCCATTCTGGTAGAGGTAGACGGTACTTATTTTGCAGCATCCATGCACGGAATGCCTCACGGCGCTGGCGCGATTAAAGGAAATGAATTCCCGGGGCATTTTTGCATCCACTTTTTCGGCAGCTCCACCCACCGACGCACAGAGCCCGATCCTAGTCACAGCATGATGATTCTAAAAGCCTCCGGAGCACTTGCGACTACAATAAAAGGGGCGTCTCCAGAAGAGCTGGTCGGTTTTTTCCTCACCGCGTTGCATGAGCACGACACCCATGCAATGCGAATGACAACGGACGGATTCTCACTTCCTGAAGGGCTGTCCGCGATCGAATCTGTGCGAACGTCAGAAATCGTCATCCCGTCAGACGAACGTGGCCCCCTCTTGATAGAGGTTCCTGTTCGGCTCACGTACATCGCCCGGGAAGGCGGTAATTTTCGACGAACATGGAAGTTTCTTTTGCGCCGCGAAGTCCCGGGGGAACGCTGGCGAATCATTGCGGTTGAACTGAATCCATAGCAATTGAAACAAAAATCCCTTTCCAGTCCAATACGTGCTTGTTACACGAAAGGCTCGAAAGGGATTTCTTTTAGGTCCACCCATTTTCATTGGCCACTCCATTGGTATTCGCCATAGGTGGACAATACACTGTTATACTCTGCCAGATTCCGAATGCGAATCCCCCGTTTCAGATTCTCCCATTCCTCTTTTGGCAGACTCGCTTCCATTTTTGCCGTATCGATTCGATAAAAGGTCTGTACGACATCTTGTTCAGTAGGCAGACCATGAAACAGGGCAAGCATGCCGTCTGACGCTATTCCGATATGTCCATTCTCCTTGCACGCTGGCGCTATATCCTGCTCGCGTTTCATTAAGATCATCTTGACAGGTTCTGCTTGTACAATTTCCCATCCATTATAGTTGCCCATGACGTCTGCCAGTTGATTGGTACGAACTGCCACATGTTCTTCGTCTCGCACCCCACACAAATAATGGCGAGCTAAAACCAGTTCGTACGACGTCCCCGCGACTACATCTGCTTTGCCTGAATGGTTCAGTAAACGAGCAAGACCCGAATCGTTTCCTTCCTTTCCTACTAACAGGATACCGATTACGACGCCAGTGGCTAATGCTGCACCCCATGTCGCGTAAACCACCCACTGTTTTTTCTCTGTCACATAGAACCCCTTCTTTTATATAGGCTTTTCTTCCTATCATTACCACAAAGAAAGAGGGGCATACGCGACCTATGGCGGATTGACGTTATATTTTTTTATTTTTGTCAATACAAAAAATTAATATACTATTTCATCTAGCTATCTATCCAGCGTCCTATTCTAATGATAAACTATTTTTGCTTGGCATTATTGTAAACTTATGGAGGTCATTTCAAACATGAAAAAAACGAACAAAAAAATGCTGACTGCTTTCCTCCTCAGCACTTCTTTGGTTGTTGGCGCTCTCTCTTTTCCTCTTACTCCTGTAAGCGCACAAACAGATTCTGTCCTGAAGCTCCGCCTGTTGGAAACGACAGATATCCACACCAACATCGTTAACTATGACTACTATCAAGACAAAAACACAGACGAGTTTGGCCTCGCAAAAACAGCGACTTTGGTCAAAAAAGCAAGAGAAGAAGCGAAAAACAGCATCCTGATCGACAACGGTGACTTGTTGCAAGGAAACCCATTGGGCGACTACGTGGCAAAAATCGACCCGTTGAAAGCTGGAGACACTCACCCTGCTTACAAAGCAATGAACCTGATGGACTATGATGTTGCCAATATCGGTAACCACGAGTTCAACTTTGGTTTGGAGTTCTTGGATACCAGCTTGAAGGGTGCAAAATTCCCTTACATAAACTCCAACGTGTATGTAGACGACAAGGACAAAAACCCTGACAATGACAAAAACATGTACACTCCTTACGAAATCCTGGAGCGCACATTTAAAGATGAGAACGGCAAAGATGTAAAACTCAAAGTAGGCGTAATCGGTTTTGTTCCACCACAAATTATGCAATGGGACAAGGCTAACCTGGAAGGAAAAGTAATCGCGAAAGACATCGTGGAAACTGCCAACAAATTCGTACCTGAAATGAAGAAAAAAGGTGCAGACATCATCATCGCGGTTCCTCACTCCGGAATTGGCCCTACCGAGGGTGGTCCTCAATTGGAGAATGCTAGCTACCAACTGAGCAAAGTAGATGGTATCGACGCGATCCTGTTCGGACACTCCCACTCCGTATTCCCTGGTCCTGGATTCGATAAAATTCCAGGCATTGATGCAGAAAAAGGAACGATCAATGGTAAACCAGCCGTTATGCCTGGCTTCTGGGGTAACCACCTCGGCGTGATCGACCTGACGCTGAAACAAGAAAATGGAAAATGGAAAGTGGCTGAGTCCGCTACCAAAGTAGTTCCAATCTATGACAAAGCGAACAAAGCATCCTTGGCTGATGCAGACAAAACTATCGTAGATGCAGTAAAAGAAGATCACGATAAAACAGTTGAATGGGTTCGTTCTGCTGTAGGGAAAACATCTTCCCCGATCTTCAGCTACTTTGCACTTGTGCAAGACGATCCATCTATCCAAATCGTAACCAATGCACAAAAATGGTTCGTTGAGAAAAACGTGAAGGGTACAGAATACGAAGGCATTCCAGTTCTGTCTGCTGGTGCACCATTTAAAGCAGGCGGCCGTAACGGGGTAAGCTACTACTCCAATATCCCAGCTGGTACAATCGCCATCAAAAACGTATCTGACCTGTACATCTACCCGAACACATTGAAAGCGGTTCTGGTCGATGGAGCTACGGTGAAAGAATGGTTGGAGCGTTCCGCTGGACAGTTCAACCAAATCGATCTGAAGAAAACGGATGAGCAACCACTCATCAACGAGTCTTTCCCAACGTACAACTTTGATGTAATCGACGGTGTTACTTATCAAATCGATGTTACACAGCCATCCAAATACGCTGTAGATGGAAAAGTAGCAAGCAAAGATGCAAACCGCATCAAAAACCTGTCTTTTAATGGCAAACCAGTAAAACCTGAAGACAAATTCATCGTCGTAACCAACAACTACCGTGCAAGCGGCGGCGGTGCGTTCCCAGGTCTGGATGGCAAAAACATCGTAATCGATTCTCCAGATGAAAACCGTCAAATCGTAATCGACTACATCCTGAACCAAAAAAATATCGACCCAGCAGCAGACAACAACTGGTCTTTTGCTCCAGTAAATGCGAAGCTGAACGTTACATTCACTTCTTCTCCTGACGCGAAACCATTCGCTGAAAAATTGTCCAATATCAAGTTCATCAACGTATTGGAAACTGGGTTTGCGAAATTCTCTATTGATCTGTCCAAGCCTGCTTCCAAGTAAGCTTGTCACCAACACAAACATCCCTCTTTCGAGAGGGATGTTTTGTTTTATCCGACTATCCGACAAAATGGTAATGCCCCCATGGAGAGTGCTGGAAAATTCGTTCTCCATCGTTTAAAAAACGTTGGCGATTCGCCATCACTTTGCCTTCCATTTGGATCAGCTGCATGACGCCCTTCATGTGGTAGCCTGGGCGCTGACTATACAAGCCCGTTACCTCCCGCAAGAAATTATCCGGATAGCGAAGCAATTGATGAACAGCCCATATCTGGGTATCAGATAAATAGTTGATGTTACTATAGGCTTCCATCGCTTCCACAAAGGAATCCATGCGGTAGTCTTGCATCAACAGCATTCGCGACATTAATTGTACAAGGTCAACAAGCTGAAGATCATGACCTACTGTATCAAGGTCAATCAAATAACAATTGCCTCGCTCCGTAAGCAGAAAGTTATGACTCGCCACGTCTCTGTGCGCGAGTGTCCCCCTCTCCATGGCTAAAAACATTTCTGGCGTCAAAGGCAGCTTGTAGGCAGATTGCAGCAGCTCCTTGCCATCTCGAAGAACGTGATCTGCCTGGTGCGAAATGAGTTGCTCCAGTTTGCTCTGGGGTCCTTTCTGTTCAATCGACCACATCAACCGCTCAAAGTATTCCAAGCGGCTCTCCCATTTATCTAAAAGAGCCGGTTTTCCTTCATACGCATACGTATGAGCAATAGGAAAACCCTGAGCTGCAACATGAAAACGGGCCAATGTTTCTGCTGTTTTTTTGACATCGAAAAGAGAAGCGTTATCTGCTTCATGCCCATCAATCATTTTCATGATGGTGTAATGACGGTCTTCAAATGCAAAAATTTTGGACCCTTCATGATTCTCCACATACTGCACAGTATGATGAAAGCCCTTCTCATGTAGTGCATCCGCTAACTCTGTCACCCACACAGCTTTTTCGACCTGCTTATATCCTTTGAGTATCCAGTGGCCCCTGTCTGTTTTTAACAGGTTGACGTTTCGCTTCGGCTTCACACCGTAGATTTGACAGCGAAAAGCCTTTTCAATGGTGGATAAGATTCCTTTGTTCATCCCATACCCTCTCAGTAAGAAGAGGAATCTTCATGCCCATCTCCCCAGTTCGGCCAAACCCCTTGTTCAGGCATGGTAGCCATACACGGGGAAGGCGGGAACATCATGTTATTGTGAATCTCCTGTGGAGAACGATTGTACTTGCCTTTTCGGCCTTTGTACTCCCGGACTTCAGAAGAACACTCACATGATGATGACTCCACTGGTTCCGGGCACACAGGCCTTTTCGCTCGTGGCCGCTTTAATGGCATGGGTGGAAATGGTGGTGGGCATGGATAAGGAAACGGCGGCATCGGTCTGATCGGTGGTGGGACAATTGGAAATGGATTGATTGGTCGCATTTGTTCTGGACTCACAATCGGTCGTCGATTTGGATAAAAAGGGCCAATCCACGGGTTCCCGAACGGTGGGCAAGGCGGAAATGGCGGGCATGGTGGCATGAACTGCGGTGGGAATGGCGGGAACGGACGCACCTGTGGCATTGGCCTGCGCTCTTGCTCTGGACTTACCCTCGTCGATGGCTTCAGCTTCTGTTGCGGGCTCACTTTTGAAGGTGGCTTGAGCTGCTGTTGTGGGCTCACCTTTGAAGGCGGCTTCATCGGCCGCAACGGACTCACCCGTGATGGTGGATAGTTTGGCTGCATCGGTTGCAATGGACTTACCCGCGGTGGTGGATAATTTGGCTGCATCGGTTGCAACGGACTTACCCGTGGTGGGTAGTTTGGCTGCATCGGTTGCAACGGACTTACCCGTGGTGGTGGATAATTTGGCTGCATCGGTTGCAACGGACTTACCCGTGGTGGTGGATAGTTTGGCTGCATCGGTTGCAATGGACTTACCCGTGGCGGTGGATAATTTGGCTGTGGGCAAGGTGGGCATGCATATGCTGGCGGTCTTGTAGGCTGTAATGGCAAGACCTGAGTTGGTGGTCTATATGGAATGCTAGGCACATTTTGATTCGGTGGAATCGCTGGTGGATAAATATACGGACTCACTCCGGTTGGAGGTGGAGTCGGTATGAGTGGACGTATAGGAACAGGAGGAACCGGAGGAAGCACATTTGGCTTGCCTGAAATGTTCGGTGGTTTATACGGTGTTGGCTTCTCGATTGGTTTTTCGATTGGCTTTTCAATCGGCTCCGTTGGTTTTGGAATAGGCTGTGTTGGTGGTGGAGGTGGTAATGTAGGTGGTGCTGTTGGCCTGACAACCTCTGGTGAAACAGAAGGGACTGGTGGTCTTGGCATTTCTTTGGGTGGCCTTGGCATCTCCTTGGGTGGCCTCGTAGGAATGGGAGCTGGCAGTGGAGTAGGTCTGATCTCCTCCCTTGATTCGATTTGTACCTCTCCTGATTCTTCTGGCTCAATTGGCCGCCTTTCGATTTGTTGCGGTACCTCCATCTCTTCCTCTTCCGTAATCGGTCTTTCTTTCACATAAGGGGCCGCCTCACTCATTGGATGGGGGGGCGTCGTTCTTTGCTGTGGTCGGACAGGAACTTGTTTCGCCGGAATCTTGATTCTCGCTCCAGGATAAATTGTATCGGGAGTTTTTAATTGACTATTAAGGCGTAACAGTTCTTTGTAATCGACGCCATATCTTTTGGCGATCTTCCACATCGTATCGCCTTTTTGGACGATGTGTATTCTCAATGTTTTTCTCCTCCCTTGCACCAAACTCCCTAACATCGTATGCAGTCATGGGCGTTTTGCTCCTTGACGCCACTCCTTTGTTGGGAGGGAGCCAGAAAAAGAAAAAACCAATCCCTCTAGGAATTGGTCTGATGCATATAAAATGGATACGTCCCGAGCTGACGAACTTGGCAACCAATGGCTTCAATCTCCGCAAACGCTCCTGGCAACAAGACGTCGTCCATCTTCTGCTCAATGTCGATGACAAAATAATAGCTTCCGAGTGCCCTCTTCGTCGGACGTGATTCGATGCGAGACAAGTTGACCTTTCTCCAAGCAAAAGCAGCCAGCACTTGATACAATGCTCCTGGGAAATCTTCCGGCAGCGTGACCAGAATCGTCGTCTTTTCCTTGCGGGAAACCGGCAGATCAAGACTTTCCAGACCAACGAGAACAAAACGCGTGTAGTTATTCGAATAATCTTGAATTTGTTCACGCGCAAACTCCAATGGATAAATCTCTACATTCAATCGAGTACCAACAGCAGCCCACGGCTCTTCTGGATGCTCACTCACCATTTTGGCTGCCAATGCCGTACTGTTTACCGTTTCGATCGCTGCTTCCGGCAAATTCTCACGCAAAAAGTTGTGGCTTTGTGCAATCGCTTGAGGATGTGACAACACTCTCGTAATCGCTGACAAAGGCAATGGGTGCTCTCTTTTTGCCACCAGCAAGTTTTGCGTAATCGGTAGTGCGAGCTCCGCCAGAATGGGCAAATCTACTTCGTGAATGAGCCAATCCAGTGTAGAATTGACTGTTCCTTCAATGGAGTTTTCCATCGGTACGACACCGTATGCCACTTCCTTTTTGGAAACAGCGTCTAGTACTTCAATAATACTTGGGTACGGAACGAAAGATAACTTTTGTCCGAGCGACAATATCCTCGCTGCTTCTTCGGTAAACGTTCCACGCGGTCCTAGAAAAGCAAGTTTCTTCTCCATGGCTACTCCTATCCACTATGGTCTATCTCTGATGGATTTCTACCTGTACGCCATTTTCGTCCGGTTGCAAGATCATCACGCGGTACGAGATGTCGTGCCCTTTCATCACTCTGTCCACAAATGCACGCAGCTTCTCTAATTCTTCATCCGAAGAGAAAAAACAGAGGATCGTCGGTCCCGCGCCGCTTAAAGCAGCCCCCAGTGCCCCGTGTTCAGTCGCTTTGTCCAGGATTTCGTTCAAGCCAGGTACAAGCTTTGCTCGATACGGCTGATGCAACCGATCCGACATTGCCCGTCCCATCAGGTCGAGTCTGCCTTGTGCCAGTGCAGCAACTAGCAAACTACTATGACCCACATTATATACAACATCCTCTCTGCTGTACACCTGTGGCAAAACGTTCCGCGCTTTTTCTGTCGAGAGCATGAAGTCTGGGATCACGACGAGTGTTTGCAATCCCGCCGGAGCAGAAAACCGCACATATGGAATGGGGTCTCCTGGTACTTCAGGCATCGTCGCAACAATGATACCGCCAAACATCGAAGCTCCCGCATTATCCGGATGCCCTTCTAGGCGTGTTGCCTTTTCAAACAATTGCTCACGAGTAAATGGTTCGCCAGCGAGATGGTTGGCCGCTACAAGTGCACCTACAATCGCAGCCGCACTACTCCCCAATCCCCTCGTCAGGGGAGCATCACTGGAAGCACGAATCGCCAGCTCAGGAATGGCGAGACCTGCTTCTTGAAACAATCCCGCCGCAACCTTGTACAGGAGATTGTTTTTGTCCGTCGGTGTTCCTTGCAGCTCCTTGCCCATCATCTCTACTGTCGTATGATCACTGATTTCCATTTCTACGAAAGAATACAACTGGAAAGCCATTCCCAGCGCATCGAATCCCGGTCCCAGATTCGCTGTTGTTGCTGGTATGGTTACTTTTACACGTTGTCCATTCATGATACAAATTCTCTCCCACTTTGACGAACCAGCTCCATCACAGCTTCATGTGTCGCCGGAACAGAACGCGGCTCTTCACCTACCAGCTTCAAAGCGATATTTGGATCTTTTAGTCCGTTTCCAGTCAGTACACACACGATCTGGCTGCCAGGTTGAAGCCTTCCCGCCTCATGCAGCTTGATAATGCCAGCCAGCGATGCTGCCGAGGCTGGCTCACAAAACACACCTTCACTCTTCGCCAGCAAATGATAGGCATGCAAAATTTCTTCGTCCGTTACACTATCGATAAGACCGCTTGATTTCGAAATGGCATTCAAAGCGCCATCCTTGCTCGCCGGGTTACCAATGCGAATGGCTGTCGCAATCGTTTCAGGGTTGGCTACTGGTTTGCCATGAACCAACGGCGCTGCTCCCGCTGCCTGAAATCCGTACATCTTAGGCAAGCGGCTCGATTTTTTGGCTGCGAAATATTCCTCGAAGCCTTTCCAATATGCTGTAATGTTTCCTGCGTTGCCAACTGGGATGGCCAAAATGTCAGGTGCATCCGTCAGCGCATCGCACACTTCAAACGCCGCGGTCTTTTGTCCCTCGATCCGGTAAGGGTTCACGGAATTCACCAGTGTAATCGGCTCTTTCGCTGTGATTTCGCGAACGATATCCAGCGCTTCATCAAAATTACCGTCAATCGCGATGACTTCTGCACCATAGGCGATAGCCTGAGCCAACTTGCCTAACGCGATATTGCCGTTCGGGATCAGAACGATGCAACGCAATCCTGAGCGTGCCGCATACGCCGCAGCTGCTGCTGATGTATTTCCCGTCGAAGCGCACATGATTGTGTTGCTTCCCTCTTCTACCGCTTTGGCTACAGCCATGACCATGCCTCTATCTTTGAAAGAGCCAGTCGGATTGAGCCCCTCGTACTTGACGTACAGCTCCACCCCCAATTGTTTGGAAAGATTCGGAGCATGGATTAGGGGTGTGTTTCCTTCATGCAAGCTGACCAGCGGAGTTTTTTCTGTGATCGGGAGAAATTCCCGGTAACGTGCCAAGATGCCAGACTGTCGATCAAAAGCCATTATTTGTCTCCCCCTTCTACACGGTAGCAGCTCTGCACAGTTGATACGATATCCATCTGCTCCATGTAAGCCAGTACCGCATCCATGTCACTTTTTGAGGACAGGTGTGTAATCATGATAATCTCCGCTTCACGTCCGTTGTTGAACGGTTGCTGGATGACCTGCTCAAGGGAAATATTTTTGTCTGCCAATAGCTGCGTAATTTGAGCAAGAACACCGCGTTTATCTGCAACTACGATGCGCAGGAAGTATTTAGAGAATTTTTCGCTGTCTTCTTTCAATACTTTTTCTTTGTAGGGAGCAACCATTCCGCGTCCATTCACTCCTAGCTTTCTGTTTTTGACGACAGTGACCAGGTCAGACACAACGGCGGTAGCAGTCGGCATTTCACCTGCGCCCGGCCCGTAAAACATGGTTTCTCCTACCGCTTCCCCATGTACGTACACGGCATTAAAGACACCATTTACGGAAGCGAGTGGATGGGATTTTGGAACCAGAGTCGGCTGCACACTTACCTCAATCGCCTCTTCGTCACGACGAGCCAGGCCGAGCAGCTTGATTTCGTAGCCCAGTTGTTTGCCATAAGCGATATCTTCCTTGCTCACGGAGCTGATCCCTTTTACGTCTACATCTTCGAGCTTCATCGGTACACGGAAGCCCAGCGTTGCCAGAATCGCCATTTTGCGGGCTGCATCAAAGCCCTCCACATCGGAGGTTGGGTCCTGCTCCGCGTAGCCCAGTGCTTGCGCTTCTTTCAATACCTCACTATATTCTGCGCCCTCTTGACTCATTTTGGTCATGATGTAATTGGTCGTCCCGTTGACAATCCCCATCATTTTCGCGATACGGTCTGAGGAAAACCCTTCTACAAGCGCACGCAAAATTGGTATTCCACCAGCCACGCTTGCCTCGTAGAAAACGTCACAGCCCTTTTCTTGCGCCTTCTCTAAAATTTCGGCTCCGTGCAACGCCATCAGATCCTTGTTGGCTGTTACTACGTGCTTGCCTCGTTCGAGTGCACCCAAAATGTACTCTTTTGCAGGGTGAATGCCACCAATTACTTCTACGATGACTTCAATTTCTGGATCATCCAAAAGACTAGCAGGATCTGTGGTCAGCGCGCCCTCCATGGATGAAATATTGCGAGATTTTTCTGCATCCTGAACAAGAATACGGGAAACCTCAATACTGAGGCCGGTTTGCTTTTGCAAATCCTCCTGATGCGCTTGAATGATACGTACTACACCAGTCCCTACTGTTCCAAAACCCATTAATCCCAATTTAATGCTCTGCTTCTCCATGTCTCTCTCCCCTGCCTTTTCTTTGATTGTTTTTTTGCTTAGCCTCTACCGACGATCATCGCTTTGCGAACGCCCGGGATCAGCTGCAAGCTATCCAAAAACTCCGTGCTAGATACGCGAAGATTAGCCATATCGACTGACATGGATATAGTAGCAATCCCTTGAAGTGGTATCGTCTGATTGATGGTCAATACGTTTCCACCTTGATCTGCTACATATGTGAGCACTTTGGACAAGTAACCTGACATGTGATCCAAAGAGAACGTAAACGTCATAATTTTTTCGCTCATCATCGAATTGAACGGAAAAATGCCATCTTTGTACTTATAAAAAGCACTGCGGCTCAATCCCACCCGTTCAACCGCTTCGTTCACAGTATCCACTTCGCCGGATTCCAGCATCTTCTTGGCTTCAATCGTTTTGGCAATCGATTCTGGCAGGATGTCAGATCGAATCAAGTAGAATTTTTCTTCCTTTTTCATGCGTTGTGTCCTCCTGAGAAAAACAGTTGTTTCTTCATAGAGGACATTATAACGGAAAGCATGGAATGTGACAATCCTTATCCGTCACTTTTTTTCATCGGATCACATTTGGTTTACTTTGATTACATGAGGGGGAGCTTCTTCGCGCACAATAATGCGTATCGTATGGAGGAGGTGAAAGACAAATGGCCGGACGTGGAAAGTCAGATAAATCGGAGCGCCGTAACAATCACCCAGCTGGTAAGCCAAGCAGTCTCGAACAGTTTGGCAATGACATGCGGGGCAAAAAGATGGCACAATCCCCAAACGTGATTGAGGATCCAAGCGGAAACGGATAAACAAACACAAAAAACCCGGGATACCATGATCCCGGGTTTTCCTGATTCGATTAGTATGCTAAAGAGGACAGACCGTTGATATGAGTCAAGTAGCGAACGTTACTCGCTTCTTTCATCAAGGTTGCAGGCAGACCTTTCAGCTTCAGTTGGCTTGCACCGATTGTTCCGATCGCGTCTTTACGGCCCAGGCTACCCAATGTACCGGAGAATACCGGTTTGAAGGTATCCATTTTGGTGCCGTTGAAGTGTGCGAAGAGATTGTGACCTACTACTTCGCCCATTTGCCATGCCAGTTGCGCAGTCGGAGGGAATGGACGACCTTCTGGCCCCATTACGACCGCACTGTCACCTGCAAGGAATACATCAGGGTGAGAAGTGGATTGCAGGAATTCTGTAACAGTTGCACGTCCGCGGTTTACTTCCACGCCGCACTCAGCCACTACGCGATTTCCTTGTACGCCACCTGTCCATACCATTGTTTTGGTTTCAATGGTACCGCCATCTTTCAGACAAACTGTGGTTTCTTTCATTTCCGTTACAGGTACGCCTGTCAGGAACTGAACACCGCGTTTTTCCAAACTCGTTTTCGCACGCTCAACCAGGTCAGGAGCAAAACCAGCCAAAATGGATGGACCTGCTTCTACGCAGTAGATGGATACGTCTGCAAAGTCTACGCCGTGTTTGTGGCACAGATTTGGCAGCATATCAGCGAATTCCCCAACCAGCTCGATACCGGTCAGACCGCCACCACCTACAACGAAGGTAGCATCTGCTTTATTTTTGCTCGTCTTGTATTCAATCACGCGCTCTTCGAGGTGTGCTCGCAGACGATTTGCTTCTTCTACAGACTTCAGTGTAAAGCTGTACTCTTGCAGACCTGGGATTCCGAAGAATGCGGTTTCACTACCCAGCGCAATCACCAAAGCATCGTATTTGATGGAATCGCCGCTCCCCAGTGTAACGCGTTGGGAGTCGAGACCAATATTTTCTACCGTGTCTACTACGAGGTTAATCTCTTTGCCACGCAGCAATCTTTCCAGAGGGAGCGCCACGTTTTGTTCAGACAGGTTTCCTACTGCCAAGCGGTGCAGTTCCGTAATGATTTGGTGAGTAGGAAAACGGTTTACCACCGTGATCGACGCTTCTTCAGCCGTCATGTATTTACGTGCAGTCAATGCGCTGAGCAAACCGCCATAACCGCCGCCTAGAATCAGAATATGCTTCGCCATGCCAAATCCTCCGTCCTTGTCTTACATTCCATAATAAAAAATACTAGCGTTTTTGTTGTTGACGTTCTGCTGATACTTCCAGAAATGCTTGTGCGAAACGCAAAGTTTTTTGTACTTGCGGATCCTTGAGCATTTTGAGAATACCGAACAAACCGATAGTAGACTCTTCAACATGAACACGGTCATTGGCTTCAATGGCTGCTTGCGCAATACCTTTCGCTTTATCAGAGATCGGTTTTACGAACTCTTCCATTCCGCCTTTGATGTCGTCGATCAACACATGATCATTTGCTACTGTTTGTACCAAATCATATGTTTTGGTCAAAAGAGTTGTCAGTTCTGCCAATTTAGGCAGGTTCGCCACCAATACGTTAAGTGACTCTTGGATTTCTGGTTTCATCAACTGATCGAGTACATCTTGTTGCTGCGCTGGTGCCAGAGTTGCAGTGCTTGCTACTTCAGCAGCAGCTTGAGCTTGTTGCGTAGTTGTTTGAGACATAAAAAAAACGTCCTCCTTTGCTTTGGAATAGAGGCCTTTTATTCTCGATGCCTGTTCATACGAGTAACGGCCGCTATTCTCCCTGAAAATCCGGTAAAAAATTGCTTGTAACATTTTTCACAAAGTTAAGCAGAAAACGGATTCGAATAATAAAAAGTGAATGATTTCACAAGTATTTATTCAGGAAAGCGTACACAACAAATCATGAAGTGAACAGGCTCGATGTAGAACTCTATGTACTCTACTATATACCTTCTTCACAGGAACATCAAAGGAAAAAAACCGCTTCCTTAGGAAGAAGCGGTAGTTGAGAGCTTTTTATAGTAATCTTTGATGAGTTCATGGTGCTTTTCATTGATATCCGTAAAGATTAATTCAATGATCGATTGTTTGTCTTGGAACGTTTTTTCCACGATTTTCGCCATCATGACGATCTCCTGCGCTTGCTTCGGTATCTTGAAAGACAAGTGGAGAAAATCGCCCTTCGACACATAACCGTCCGTTCCCAAAACAAGACGGGTAGGAGAAAATTTCAGCAACACTGCCTCGCCTTTTTCTTCGATCGGTCTAGCTCCCATCACCTTGTAAGGGACAGAAATACCGAGATCTGGGGAGATGGGATCCTGCTTGCGCTTTTGTGTAATTTCTACCCCTATACTAATCGGAATCATCCCTAAAAGCTTGATCGGCCAAAGCGTTTGCTCTGAAACTACTTCCAAATCAATGGTATTCACTGCCGCATCCGTTTCCCAACGAATGCGTACAGTTGATCCGAGAAGCTCTGCTTTCGTTTCAGGCTTCATCTCGTAGGAAACTACGAGATAACTGCCCTTTGCATGTTCAACCATAACTTGGACAGGTGTCTTCACCTGCTTGGAGATGATTAGCGGTAGCATCGCACCGCGTTGGAGTCGTTTATCCCCCAAAAATGGGTTCAGTGATGGGACATCAATCATGGTTTTTGTCACTCCACAAAGTCAAACTCTAATTTGCCGATCCGAACGGTATCCCCGTCTTTTGCTCCCAGCTTGCGCAGAGCATCATCTACACCCATAAAGCGCATTTGTCTTGCAAAACGCTGAGCTGCATCATAGCTGGTCAGATTGGTCATGCGTACGAGCTTCTCGATCTTTTCACCGCTGACAACAAATACTTCGTTATCACGCGTAATCTCGAATTCCTCTGGTTCTTTTTCTGCTCGGAACACCACGCGCTCTTCCACTTCCGCAACTTCCTCAACAGCAGGCTTGTCCGGAATCGTCGCCAAGGCATCCCCGATCGCATACATCAATTCTTGTACGCCTTGACGGGTTGCAGCAGAGATCTCGTACACCTTCACATCTGGAACCTTTTCCTTGAAAATACGCAGGTTTTCCACTGCTTCTGGCAGTTCCATTTTGTTCGCGACTACAATTTGCGGACGATCTTCGAGCTTCAGGTTATACATAGTCAGCTCTCGGTTGATCTGCAAATAATCCTCGTATGGATCGCGTCCATCTACCGCTGCCATGTCAATCACATGAACGATCAAGCGCGTACGCTCTACGTGACGCAGGAATTGGTGACCAAGACCCACACCTTCATGCGCGCCTTCAATCAATCCTGGCAAGTCAGCCATTACGAAGCTCTGCTCGCCCAAGTCCACAACACCCAGATTCGGTGTCAGCGTCGTAAAGTGGTACGCCGCAATTTTTGGCTTCGCCGCTGTTACACTAGACAGCAAGGTGGATTTTCCTACACTCGGATAGCCAACCAAGCCCACATCTGCAATCAGCTTGAGCTCCATGACAATGTAACGCTCTTGACCTGGTTCTCCGTTCTCCGAGATGTGTGGGGCTGGATTCGAAGAGTTGGCAAAACGAATATTGCCTCGTCCACCACGTCCGCCTTTTGCGATCACAGCACGCTGACCCTGCTCCACGAGATCGACAATCACTTCTTTAGTATCATCATCAATGACAGTTGTTCCCGGTGGCACGCGCACGACCATATCTTCCGCGCCAGCTCCGTGCTGAGATTTGTTGCGGCCATGCTCTCCGCGAGGTGCTTTGAAATGTCGTTGATAGCGGAAATCTACCAGTGTACGCAGACCTTCGTCCACGACAAACACGACATCTCCACCTTGACCGCCATCTCCACCCGCTGGACCACCCAGCGGTACGTACTTCTCCCGGCGAAAGGAGACGGCTCCGTTACCACCGTCCCCGCCTTTTACATATACTTTTACCTGATCGACAAACATGGTGTCACCTCTTTCATTCCGCGAATGGGATCACCAAATTCAGGACCCATTCTTCTTCCGTATGTATCCACTCGGTGACCTCCACCGTACTCTGTTCGCTTTTACGTATCAGCTTTTCCAATTCTTCCATTCCGGATGCACGTAGTACACCGGCCAGGTCAAAACGAAAATGAACGCCACGCTCATCCATTTGCAAGCTTACCTGCATGCTGGCTGCTTCGTACCCGCTCTGATCTACATGATCGTTCACTGTGCATAATATCTCTGACACCAACTGGAACAAGTCTTGCTCGTTCAAAACTACTCGCGTGAGATCCACATGATTGCACACGTCTACTTCTAAAAGCAATTCATTGTTCAGTGCATTAAATGTCAAGAAGAAGACGGACAACAAGGAGCTATTCAATCGGGCAACCATCGATTCCTGCATCGCCATCTGTGCAATGCGTTTCAAATGGGCCTCTCCTTGTTCAGTACGGTTCAAATGCAAATAGCCGAGCAGAACCTGAACGTGGTTCAACCAGTCATGCCGCTGCCTGTTCAGAACGGTCAGCAGTTGGTCTGTCTGATGCGTAAACAGCCTCCGCTCGTCCCCCATCACATTCACCCAAGTCGATAAGAATATCTTTCCCATCTATTGTACCATAAAAAAGAGCCGGACAAAAAGAAAACCCAGCTATATCGCTGGGTTTTTCTTAACAAATATTTACGCTTCAGAAGCAACTGGCTCGATCACAACTTGTTTGCGATCACGGCCCAGACGCTTGAAACGAACCACACCATCTGCAGTTGCAAACAGAGTGTCGTCTCCGCCTTTCATTACGTTCGCACCTGGGTAAATCTTTGTTCCGCGTTGACGAACGAGAATGTTACCAGCAGTAACGAATTGCCCGTCGCCACGTTTCACGCCCAGACGTTTGGAAATGGAATCGCGACCGTTCTTTGTGGAACCTACCCCTTTTTTCGATGCGAAAAACTGAAGGTCCAAGTTAAACAGCATGTTCATATCAGACACCTCCCTGCCATTTATGATCATTTACTTTTACGTATTTGCCGTAATTCGCCTCAACCGACAAAAGAGCAATAACCATGCTCTCTGCCAAAAGCTGTTGTTTCTCTCGTGCAGTCTCATCATCCGAAGAAGAAAGGCTCCACTTCAAGAACCCACCGCCTTCTTGTGCGACAGCGACATCAGGAGTGATGCCCGTCAAAGGTTGGATGGCGTTTAATATACCAAAGCTGATGCCTGATACAGCAGAACAAACGATGTCTGCCCCATAGGCACCCGCATTGGCATGTCCGGAAATACTAATTTCATGGATACCGTGCGACGCACGGCTCACGATCACTTCAATCATAACAAGTCACCAATTAAGCGTTGATCTTTTCGATCACAACTTTAGTGAATGGTTGACGGTGACCTTGCTTGCGACGGTAGTTTTTCTTGGCTTTGTATTTGTACACGATAATCTTTGCAGATTTACCGTGTTTTTCTACTTTACCAGTTACCGTTGCACCAGCTACTGTAGGAGCTCCTGCAGTAACTTTGCCGTCTTTGCTTACGAAGAGAACTTTGTCAAAAGTAACAACGTCTCCTTCGTTGCCAGCCAATTTCTCGATGAAGAGAACTGCTCCCTCTTCAACTTTGTATTGCTTTCCACCGGTTTCGATAATTGCGTACACTGTGTGCACCTCCTATACTCAGACTCGCCTTTACAGGTGCGTCGACGAGCGACGGCTTATTTACCTGATTCGTGCGGTTACAGTATGCACGAGGCATATCTGCATGACAACCATTAGGTTATCATAGCTACAATAGCCCAGTCAAGTTATTTCGATTGTAAACGCTCCGCCTCTGCCCGATTTCCGACGTATCCAATTCGAAACTCATCCGGGCTCATCGCAGGAACAAGCTGCTTATAGACATGGACAGGCCATGTGATTGCTTCTGCTTTTTCCCACTCCTCTATCATGTCCAACAATCTTGGCGGCATGTCCACGAGAACAGCCTCCGCATCTTGGCTCTTTGCCAATGCGGTGACTTCGGCGTACATGCGCCGGAACAGCTCGTCTACTCGCCAAACTCTCCCTCGGCCCTTGCATGCCTCACACGGCTCCGTCAGCCGCTCCGTCAGGCTCGCACGCACTCTTTTTCGCGTCATCTCGACTAATCCAAGCGACGTCATCCCGAGAACAGTCGAAGGCACAGGGTCCTTCGCCAGCTCTTGTTTCAATCGCGAGATCACTCGCTCCTTATTACTCTGCTCTTTCATGTCGATGAAATCAATGATCACGATGCCACCGATGTCTCGCAACCGCAGATGCCTGGCAATTTCAGTTACAGCCTCGAGATTGGTCACCGTCACTGCCTGCTCCCGCTGTTGCCCTCCTCCACCTGTGAATGAACCGGTATTTACATCAATGACCGTCATCGCTTCAGTCCTGTCGATGACCAAGGACCCTCCACTCTTGAGCGGCACATGTCGATCACGAGCACGAATCAGCTCCGCCTCGATACCCAAGTAGTCAAAGAGCGGCTGTTTGCCCTGATACCAGCGAAGCTTCTCTTGTACTTCTGGAGCAAAAGCTGCCAACGCCGCTTTTACCTGCTGATGAGTCGTCGCACCTTCTACCAACAGCTCATCCATGCCAGTTGCCAAGCCATCTCGGAGCGCCATCTCAATCAACTCTGCATCCTGAAAAATCCGTCCGGTCGAACGGAGTCCCTCCGCTGTTCGCAGCATTTCCTGCCAGCGATTGCGCAAATAGACCAGCTCGCTTATGAGTGTCTGCTCTTCTGCTTCCGCCGCTTCCGTGCGCAGAATACAGCCTTCTCCTTGCGCTACTGTCGAAGAGATCACCTGTTGCAGTCGTTTTCGTTTGGTATCATCGGTTATTTTACGAGAAAGCGAAATGCTTTCTTCAGTCGGAAGGTATACCAGATAACGCCCCTGCAAGCTGATCTGCATCGTGATTTTTGGCGCCTTCATTTCCAACGCCTCTTTACTCACTTGAACCAATACCTTTTGCCCTACATGAACGCGTTCCGCAATACTTGGTTTCGCTGCTCCACCTGACTGCACACCGACTGTGTCATCTACATACAAATAAGCATTTTGGCCTGTACCAATATCAACAAAGGCAGATTGGATGCCAGGCTTCACATCCGCGATCCGTCCCTGGTAAATGTCACCAACGCTTGCGTGTGCTCCCACATCCTTTGTACGCCATTCCTGCAATTTCCCGTTTTCCATGAATGCGATGCGGATGCTGCTACCTTGTGCACTAATCGCTACTTGCTTCACTGTTTTCACTCCTTATTCCCCGTGCAAACGTTGCCCAAAAGAAGGATAACCGGGCTCATAGGAAGTAATCTAACATAGCTGCTAAGTCAAGGTAAAGGAGATCATCCATGATTCATGCAGGTGATTTAAAAATAAGAGCCTTATCCCCCGATGATGCCGTTCACTTAGTCAAATGGCTTTCTGACGAGCGCGTTTTGGCCTATTATGAAGGTCGCGATCGGCCACATGACGAGTCCCTCGTGCAGCAAAGCTTTTTTCCGGAAGACGACAGTGAAACTCGCTGCCTCATCTTGTACACGGACAAACCGATTGGCTATGCGCAATTTTATCCACTTGATACTCTGGAAAAACAACTGTATGGGTACGTAAAAGACGTCGTTGTCTACGGCATGGACCAGTTCATCGGAGAGCCTGCTTACTGGAATAGCGGTATTGGCACTCAGCTCGTTACAGCCATCCTCCACTATCTCCACAAGGAAAAACGAGTACAAAAAGTAGCGATTGACCCGCAAGCCTGGAATGAACGAGCCCTCCGTTGCTATGAAAAATGTGGCTTTCGAAAAGTAAAAAAGCTTCCTCTGCACGAATGGCACGAAGGAAGCATGCGTGATTGCTGGCTGATGGAATGGACCTCTCCTGCTGATATGACTAGAGACTAAAGGAGCTTGCCAACTGCGGCGTCGTGCTTTTGCTCAAACAAAAGGGCATACAATAGCTGTTCCTCTGCCAAGAGACCTGCACCTTGCACGTAGAAAAGATGGGAGTATCCCCGCCGCAGCTTGTGTGAGACCGCCAGTACCGTCTCCTCAGGATGCACGCGTATCGCTTGAACGGCAGCTTCTTCTTGCTGCCGATCGTATTTTTCTACAAGAAAGCGAAAAAATTGATAAGGAAACCGCAAAAATGCCTGAATGTTCAATACCAATAAATAAATCCCGATTACTGCTAAGTTGTACTTCAACTCCAAGCTGGACATCCCCACCATGATCCCCGCAAACAGCGTACTCCCCGTCATCGATATCATCGTCGCCTGCCTATACGACATAAACCAGCATAGAACGGCCAACAAGATTCTCCCGCCATCCAACGGCCAAATTGGCAACAGGTTAAACAGCGCAATCGTCAAATTGCTTACCAAGAAAAAGCGGGCCCACTCTTCCGTCCATATTCCCATAAACCAAAACAAGTACGAAGCAGCCATCATCACCATATTTAAGAAGGGTCCGGCGAGTGCCACGACAATCTCATCCATTGGGTCCGTGGCGTAGGAGTCTTCCATCGTTGCTACTCCGCCAAAAGGAAGAAGCTGCACTTCTTTTACGGTCCATCCGAGCTCGCGCGCCATCGCTACATGCCCCAATTCATGGATCAGCACGATGACAAACAAGGTAATGACCTCCAAAAAATGGCCTGTCACCACGGACAAGCCGATCACCGCCCAAAATAGCAGGTGAATGCGAAACCGAATGTCAAGCCAGCCTCCCCTATTCAAATGGTATCACTTCCAGGGGATTAACAAATTGCTCATTCACTCTCGCCCCTACATACAGATGACGAGATGTCTGGTCCATTACCCGTGCGGTTCCGATGACTTGACCAGGTTTAAGGACCTCGTCCTTCGTCACCCCTATGCTATCGAGATTGCCCAGCCATATCTCCCGTCCTTTGGTTAGACGAACAATCACTGTCGTCCCATAATCAGGCTTTTCTCCGACAAACGCGATCCAGCCAGCTTCTCCAATCGTGATTTGATCGTTCATTCCCGTATGCAGGATCACATTTGCACTCTCTGGATCATAGGATTTTACGACTTTCCAGCTACTGGAGAGCTTCCACACAGCATTTGCATCCTTTGTTGTACTCGTGGCTGGCACAGCAGGGGGATTGGTAGGTATCGAAGGAAGCATCGTCGGAATCGGACCAAGTCTCGCTTCATACCAGTCCGCTACTCCTGAAAAATTAAAGTCCCGTGTCATGACTTCCCTCGCGGAGCTTTTCCAAGAAGCAGGGATCAGCGTTGTTTGAAACAAAATATAAGCAGCACCAATCAATAAAACAGATGCTAAAATTTGCACGCCCCACTTTTCATGGGACGGTGGCTGTTCCATCATATCTTTCTCACGTGGCGAGTAACTGAATGGGTCTGGCGATTCTTCGATGGGATCTTTCCAATCATCGACGTAGGGAGTATAGCTGTCTCGTGACTGCGTTCGGATTCTTTCCAAACGCTCTCTCCGTCTTTCTTTTACTCGATCTACTCTTTCAAACATGTCCATCCCTCCGCAGGCCAAGCCTTTAGTATCATCCTATGACTTGTCTACCTGCTTTATGACGACCATCGCCCCTCTCCAACGACCTAGTGTATCGAGTGGAAACACGCAAAAAAGACAGTCTCCCCATTGAGAGACTGCCTTTGAATCTGTCAATTTTACAGTTTAGTTACGCTAGCAGCTTGTGGTCCACGGCTACCTTGAACGATTTCGAACTCAACCTTTTGACCTTCGTCAAGAGATTTGAAACCTTCTGACTGGATTGCGCTGTAGTGTACGAATACGTCGTCGCCACCCTCAACTTGGATGAAGCCGTATCCTTTTTCTGCGTTAAACCATTTTACGATACCTTGTTGCATGAAACAAAACCTCCCTGAACATTACGCCTCACGAGGCGAAAGAGTGTAGCGTTAACCTCTTTTTTACAGATAAGCCTTTTGCGTCAAGGAAAAAAAGTCATACGAATTGCGATTGACAATTGGTGACGTCACTCACAATACGTACGACTCCATACCAATCAATCAAACACTATAACTTGTAAAAATGGTTAACTTAGGATGATTTTAGCATAAATTTTTGCATTTGTCACGCATTTCATGAGTGTACAAAAAGTCTTCTATTCATCACCGGAAAGTGGCGAGAACCAGAAGACTTTTTGAACAACTCCTTAATCAAAACGTAACTTGTCCTTACGCATCCCAATATTGAGCACCACACCAATGATCAGGAAGTTGGTTACAAGCGAGCTCCCTCCGTAGCTAATGAACGGAAGCGGAATACCCGTAATCGGCATCAACTGAATCGTCATTCCGATGTTCTCAAAGATCTGGAAGGTAAGCATCCCTACGACACCTGCGACAACGTATGAGCCGAACGGATCTTTTGCCTCCATCGCGATGCGGATCATTCGGTAAATCAAGACGAAAAACAAAATCATCAGCAAGCCTGCTCCGACAAAACCCAGCTTTTCTGCAATGACGGTAAAGATAAAATCACTCTCTCCTACCGGCACCCATCCAAAGCTCGCTTGGGTCGGCGTATCAATCCCTTTTCCGAACAATTGCCCAGAGCCGATAGCAATCAACGCTTGCTTGAGCTGGAATCCTCGTCCCATCGGTTCAAGATCCGGGTTCATCCAAAAGAGGATTCGATCCCACTGATACGGTTTGATAATCTTGAAAAAGATATCCTGCTTGTATTCATGCAGCAACGTCATGGCGGCAAAGAAACTGCCGACCAATCCTCCCATGTACAATACATGCTTCATCCGTATACCACCAACGATTAGCATCGTGGCAAGCATCCCCGTGTAAACCATGGCCGTACCCAAATCGGGCTGAATCAAAATCAAAAGCAATGGTACACCAACCAAGGCCAATACCGGAATCAGCTTATAGAAATAGTAAAACCGATCTGGATCATTTGCCCTCTTAGACAAGAAGCGCGCCACCGTTATGATTGTGAACAGCTTCATCGGTTCAGAAGGCTGAAACAAGACAGGACCAAGGTCATACCAGCTCGTCGTATTGTTAATGGGCCTCGTTTGAAATACCCCGATCAAGAGAATCAGACCGAGTACATATAAGACATAGGCCATGTTGTGGAATAGACGATAGTCAAATAACAATGTCACCCCTAGCACAATAAAGCCGATGACATACCAAAGGACCTGCTGATGCGCCTTATCTACACCTGCCGCAGAACCGGAAATCCCCAAATAGCTGAAAATACCCAGCCCTGCCAAAATCAAAATGATGGTCCAGTCAATTGTTTTTAAATGACGTTTTTCCAGGTCCATCCGTTTCCTCCTAGAAAACGTGACTCCCCTCTATAGAAAGAAGGGAGCCAAGTATTACCTATTTTAATCCAAAGAATTTACGCATTTTATGAAACACGCCCGCTTTTTCTTCCAATGGTTGCAATGGAACAGCTTCACCTAAAAGGCGACGAGCCACGTTCCGATACGCAATGGAAGCACGCGATTCGTGATTTATTACAGCCGGCTCACCTTGGTTCGCGGATTTAATGATATGATCATCATCCGGCACGACACCAATTAAGTCAATGGCTAACAAATCCAAAATGTCTTCTACATCCAGCATATCACCATTTTTCACCATATGGGAGCGAACGCGATTAATGACAAGCTTCGGCATTCCGATTTTTTCTCGTTCTAATAGGCCAATAATCCTATCAGCATCACGAACAGCGGCTTTTTCAGGGGTAGTCACGACGATTGCTTGATCAGCCCCTGCCACTGCATTGCGGAAGCCTTGCTCAATACCCGCAGGACAATCGATGATGACATAATCATATTCCCGCTTCAGTTGCGTAATGATTTCCTCCATCTGCTCAGGAGTTACTGCTGATTTGTCTTTGGTCTGAGCAGCCGGGAGCAATGCCAGATTGTCAAACCGCTTGTCTTTGATCAGAGCCTGCGGCAGTCGGCATGCACCTTCTGCAACGTCTACCAGATCATAAATAATTCGGTTCTCAAGTCCCATGACTACATCCAAATTACGCAAGCCAATATCGGTATCTACCATGCATACTTTCTGTCCCAACAATGCGAGCGCCGTTCCCAAATTGGCGGAAGTGGTCGTCTTACCCACGCCGCCTTTACCGGAAGTTACGACAATTCCAATCCCCACGTCCGTTCCTCCTCTTTCCCTCAACCCTCACGCTTTTTCTCACCCAAATCAGGGCGGATTCGCGACAAGTAGTTCATTTTCGCTACCAGCATGATCTCATTTTCCAGATAGGCAAATTCTGTGCCTCCGGAATTATTCGTCCATTCCTCACCCGGCTTGCTGATCACATCTGCAATCCGCAACTGGGTAGGACTCATGACTGCAGCCGCAATAATTACCTGTGAGTCACCGGAAATACCTGCGTGCGCGTACCCTCTGAGATGACCGAGCACGTAGATGCTTCCTGTACTGCGAACCGTCCCCCCGGGATTGACATCTCCCAATAAGAGCAAATCACCGTCAAACTCCAGTACTTGCCCAGAGCGTACCGTATTTACCTGTATGGAAAAATGGGTTTTCAGGCGTTCAGCCATAGCTTCTTCCCGCGTGATCAAATCAGATTCGATTGTATGGATCACCAGGTTGCCCTTCGTTCGAATAATTTGAGTCAACTGCTCTTGTTGCTCGGGTGAGCAGTATCGTTTTCCCAATTTTATAGATACCCGAATGAGTGGCCCAGACAAAATCTGTTGGTGGCTATGCTCTATTTTTTCACGCATATCGGCCAGCAGTTCGTCGAAGGAACAGGTATCATCCATAAAGAAGACGAGACCCTCTTTCGTTCCTTTGATCGTGACCTTGCTTTTCACAGTCGTCACCGGTTTCACCTCGACCGATACCATTCGCCATGCAGAAAGATTTTTCCTGCTCTGCGTGAAAAAATTGCCGAATTGGGTCAGATGGTGGCATTTTGCAAGAGCTTGACTCCATTATTCTCTGGGGCTTGATTGCCCTGGACAACCATTGTGTTTACTTCGCGGACGTTGGATTTGGCTTTGGAACTCCACCAGTAAGGACACCTGGATTCAGTTCATTGTAAGCTTCGAGCAATCGACGCGAGATCGGACCAGTCGCATCAGAACTAGATGTACCGTCTCTCAAACTGTTCGGCGCAATGACGACGAAAACCAGTTGAGGATTTTCATAAGGCGCAAAGCCGACAACCAGTGCATTTTCCGCTGGCTGCGACGTTTGTGCCGTACCAGACTTGGCTGCAACCGTGAAAGGCAACCCATTGAATCGTTGAACGGTACCACCTGGCTGAGTAACCAGCCGCATCCCTTCTTTTACCACCTGTATATGCTTCGGATCGATATCAACCCGGTTGAGCACTTGTGGTTCAATAACCGAGAGCGTTTGTCCTGGTTTCTTCGGATCGGTAGTTCCTTTGCGAATTTCTTTTACAAGATGTGGGCGTACCCGATATCCTCCATTAGCAATGGTCGATACGTATTGACCCAACTGCATCGGCGTGAACAGATCGTATTGACCAATCATCACGTCCGCCAAGTTCCCGTAGTAAAGGTTCTGGTTTTCCCAACCGGTATGTTCATTCGGCAGATCCACACCTGTTTTCACACCAAGACCAAACTGGGCGTTGTAGTAATCATAGACAGAGAACTGCTTCTCCCAGCCTTCTTTCCCTTTTCTTGCTAATCGAATCGCCATTTCATACATATACGTATTGTTCGACACCTGCAAGGCACGACGAGCGTTAACAGGTCCATGACCACTTGCCTTCCAGTTGCGTTTATACGTGTTACCGACATTCAAGCCGCCTCGGTCATAGATGACTTCGTTCGGTGTAGTCAAACCCTCCTGAAGCGCAATCATGACAGACAATGGCTTGTAGGTAGAAGCAGGTGGATACGGCGTATAAATGAATCGGTTTGATTCGTTCGGCAAAATAAGCGAGGCGTAATTCTCGTTGAATTTCTTGCGGTCGTAATACAGATTCAAATTGTAATCTGGATAACTCGCCATCGCCAATATTTCGCCCGTATTCGGATTCATCACCAATACGTGTGCATCCTTAAATTCTTTTGGCGTAGTTGGGCGCTTCTTGAATGCTTCAAACTCTTCTTTCAAGATGGCCTCTACCTTGCTTTGATAACGCCAATCCATAGCCAAAACGAGATCGTTTCCTGGCTCAGGGGCTTGGCGCATCTTCTTCTCCACCGTCTCCGAATTTTTGTTCACGTGCACTTCCATAATCCCGTTTTTGCCACGCAAATAACGTTCATAGGAGCTCTCCAGACCGGTTACACCTACACGGTCGATCGCGTTGTAGCCTTGTGCCTGATATTCTTTCAAGCTCTCAGGACGAATCGCATTGATGTACCCGAGAAAGTGAGTACCAAATGCCGTACCATCCGGATCTTCGAAAATTTGGCGAACAGGCTCCAACTCCACACTAATTCCCGGCAGCTCGGTGCGTCGTTCTTCGATCTGGAACATTTCCTGCTCCGTGATGTTGACCTTGACACGCCTCGGAATATAACTAGCCATCTGCGGTGAACGCATCTCTTGCAGCAACGAGAGCTTGTGCCACTGAAATTGGCGTTGCTGCTCTGTCAACGGCAGTTTGATATCCATGTCGAACAACGAGGCATAGCGCAGCAAATCCATGTCAGACTTTTCTGCTAAGCCTCCGGGGGTTGGCAAAACTCCGATCTGATCCTTCACTTTTTTTGCAAGGTCATTACGATCTTCCTTGTCCAATTTAAGAGTGAGGGTCATATTAGCGTTTATCGCCATTTTTAACAGTTCGAAATCCGTAGTATTCGCTTCCGTAATAGCAGGTGTACCCGGCTTGGCAGCATTCAGTTTCTTAAGAAGGTCTGCTCTCTCCTTGTCATCAAAAGGAGAACGAACACGCATCCCGAGATACACAGCAGTCTTTACCAGCTCAAAGTCCGACATCTGATCGACAGTCTCTACTTTTGGAACGGCTTTTAGCTTCGCCGCAACCTTTGCCTTGAGATCGTTTGTTTCTTGTGCATTGAAAGCAACAGGCAAGGTTGACCTCAGTTCAATCGTCTTCTTTAACAGTTCCTTATCCGTACCAATTTTACCGCCATCGGGGATGAGGATTTTTGCCAGACGATCCGCGACTTTCTCTTCATCAATGTCCTGCCCTTGTTCTTCAACGTATTGAACGGTGTACACAGGCTTATTCGAAACGAGTACCTCGCCATTTTTATCCAAGATACGGCCACGAGGAGCGGAAATCGGCAGTTCACGAATACTGAACTTTTCCAATTCATGCTTGTACTGTTCGCCTTCCACCAGCTGCACAAAGGCTAGCCGTAAAATAATGGCGGCGAAGAACAAAAATACAATCACAAACAACATATTGAGCCGAATAGGTATGTCTGATTTCGGTTCTTTGACTTCTTCCACGAACTCTCCTCTCCTTTGCCCTTACTGCATGTGCATTTCCTTTTTCGCCAGAATCTTGTTGCATACATTCTTGATCGGAAAGTATACCAGTAAGCCAAAAGCGAGATTCAACAGCACACTAGGCAAAATTTGATGTGTCAAAATCCATTGAACATCGAAGGGGGCAGCGGAAAACAAGCGGAACAAGGAATACAAAAGCCACTCATGTCCGAATAAAATCAGGAAGCTGGTAATGAAAACCATCCCGAATCCTCTCTGGAACAAAAGAACGATCATCCCTGCAAAGTAGCTGGCCACCATCATGGACATGGTATAGATTCCAATTAGTTGCCCAAACAGGACATCCTGTAAAAATCCGAAGGCGATCCCGTAATACAAGCCCTCGCGCCTACCGAGATACATCGAAATAAAAATGCAGCACACAAGCGCAAACCGGGGTACCGTCATCCAGGACAGACCCCATGTACTAGGTGCAGATACTTGCATCACAGTTCCTTCCAAAACAAACATGACCACTACGCCCAACGTCAATAAAAACCGAGCCATTACTGACCACCCCCGCTAGCAGGTGGAGCCGGAGGCACAGTTGTCTGTGTTTGTGTCTGGCCGGCTGGCTGTTGCGGGATCAATTCACCATTGGGAGCGATTGTAAAATCACGTTCCACAACCATGACTTCATTCAATTGTGAAAAATCAGCGCTTGGCTGGATGTAGGCGGTTTGAGTCAAGCCATAATCATCTGGCTCTACGCGAACAATATAGCCAATCGGCAAATTGCGAGGGACAACTCCTCCCAAACCTGACGAGATCACTTGCTGATCTTTTTTAATCGCTTGTCCCCAAGGGATTTTGCGCATGACGAGCAATCTTTCTTGCGGATCGTATTCTTCAATGACACCACTAATTTGACGGTACACAGGCTTGCCGTCGACTATCTGCTCCGTCAAAATATCCGCTGAGATATGGTCACGTCGCTCATAGCTCGTCAACAATTCAACCGTAGCTGAAAAGTTGGCAACACTCTGTACGCGCCCGATCATTCCTTTGGCTGTAATGACAGCCATATCTTTTTTAATGCCACTTTTTAATCCTTGATCGATGGTAACGACGTTGTTCCATGTATCAGGGTTTCTCGCCACGACTTCCGCAAAGTGAAGGTTGTAAGATTTAAGTGAATCTTTTGCCCCTACCATTTCTCGAAGGCGCTGATTATCTGCTTTGAGTGTGTGCAATTCGGCACTTAGACGGGCGTATTGATCCAAGCTTGCCTTAAGTGCCTTGTTTTCTTCATATACGCCGTACGCTTCTTCAATTTCCTGAAAAAAGCCAGAAACAGCCTGGGCAGGGCGATAGAAAAAGCCCTGCACCACGCTGAAGGTATCTTTAAAGAACATTTCTGGCCAGGTCAGGCTAACCCGTTCACGAGAAGTGAAGCCCACGACGGAGATAAGCAGGACCAAGCCTACAAGTACAATGATAAGCCGCTTATTCCCGAAAAACGACATGCCCTACCCTCCGTTTATTTACCCCGTTTTAGTCGGGAAGAGGTGATGCCTTGCTTGGATTTGAACAGGTGAATGTTCTCCAATGCACGACCTGTTCCAATCGCTACGCAATCCAGTGCGTTTTCCGCAACATGCACGGGCATACCCGTTTCCTTACTTATCAGGCGATCCATGTTACGCAAGAGCGCACCGCCGCCTGTGAGTACAATTCCACGATCCATGATGTCCGCCGCGAGCTCAGGCGGGCTTTTTTCGAGTGTTACCTTCACCGCTTCCACAATAGCAGAAATGGTTTCCGCCAATGCTTCGGCAATCTCTGTGCTGCTTACGGAGAGTGTTTTTGGCAATCCGGTTACAAGGTCACGACCGCGAATGTCAACGTTTTCGACCTCATCAGGAGCAATCGCAGAGCCGATCTCCAGCTTCAGTGTTTCTGCTGTCCGTTCCCCGATCATCAAGTTGTAACGGCGCTTGATGTACTGAATAATCGCCTCGTCCATCTCATCTCCGGCCACACGAATGGAGCGGGATGTAACAATCCCCCCAAGAGAAATGATAGCGACTTCTGTCGTACCACCACCAATGTCTACGACCATACTTCCAGTCGGTTCCCATACTGGCAGGTCTGCACCGATCGCTGCCGCAAACGGCTCTTCAATCGTATGGGCTTCCTTCGCCCCAGCCTGCTTCGTAGCATCTTCGACTGCGCGCTTTTCCACCGCAGTAATTCCCGAAGGTACACAGACCATTACATTTGGACGACGGCTAAACAGCCCTTGATTTTTTTGTGCTTGATTAATGAAATAGCGCATCATTGTCGCAGTTGTATCAAAGTCAGCGATAACCCCATCTTTCATTGGACGAACCGCTACGATATTACCCGGCGTACGACCGATCATACTTTTCGCTGCATTCCCTACTGCTTCAATGGAATTATTATTGGTACGAATCGCTACAACAGAAGGCTCACGCACCACAATTCCTTTCCCCTTCACAAAAACAAGTGTATTGGCAGTGCCGAGGTCAATCCCCAAGTCACGTGTAAATCCACCAAACATAAAAAAACTCCTTCCAAATATTAATCCAAATGACAAGCATAAGAGAACCTCTATCGAGGCCTCTAAAAGATAGAGCGACCGCGTTTTTGTGGAAGGTTTTCATGCGCTCAAGAATTCATAGACGTTTCGATGAAAAATCTTGTGCGTATAAACATGTTACAAGTACCCTTGCTCTTTGAGACTAATGTACTTGCCTTCCCCGATAATAACATGATCCAACAATGAAATCCCCACCAGTTCACCAGCGTCACGCAATGTATGCGTAATCGCGATGTCTTCCCTGCTAGGTGTCGGATCACCGCTCGGATGGTTATGTAGGCATATCACCGATGCGCTGCTACGACGGATCGCTTCTTTAAAGACTTCTCTCGGGTGTACGATGGAAGCGTCCAGACTGCCTACGAAAATCGTCTGCTTGCCAATCACGTGGTTCTTGGTATTCAGAAAGAGACAGACAAAATGTTCCTGTGTCAAATGAGCAAGCTCTGGCGACATCAAATCAGCTACGTCCCGTGGTAAACGGATAGAAGCCCTATACTCTCGAGGCACTCCCATCAATCTACGCCCAAGCTCAAACGCAGCATGCAATTCAATCGCTTTGACTGGACCAATTCCTTTTAGCTCTGTTAACTCAGCATGAGAGGCTTGGGCTAAACCACGCAGGTCTCCAAACCTGGCTAACAAGCGCTGAGCCAACTGATGGGCCGTCTCTTGTTCCCTGCCTGTCCGCAGTAAAATGGCAAGAAGTTCAGCATCAGACAGATGGACCGCTCCTTCGCGAAGCAGTCGTTCACGTGGACGGTCATAGTAAGGGACGTTTTTCATCAGCATTTTGTTACAGGTATTTGTTGCCATTTTATATCCGCCTCCAGCCATATTCACATTATCGAAAACGGCTGACATGGAGAGGTTCATGAGGCGTATGGCCGTCGCCGCTTGCTTCAAGCATGACAACTTTACAAAATCGGCATCCCAAAACGTGTCAAAAGAGTAGACGTCAGGCCTAACGGAAGACCAACAACTGTGAAGTAGTCTCCGGTTATTCCTTCCACGATCGTGGCTCCAATACCCTGAATGGCGTATGAGCCCGCTTTATCCATCGGCTCACCTGTCGCAATGTACGACTTGATTTCTTGCTCTGTTAAAGCTCGAATTCTTACGTGTGTTAGACTATGTGAGACTTCCGCACGGCCTGTCTCCACATCTATCAAGGCGACTCCACTATAAACGGTATGCTCTTGCCCCTGGAGCATGGACAACATACGATATGCGTCCATTTCATCAACAGGCTTGCCCAATATTTGGCCATCAAGAACGACTACCGTATCAGATCCTAAAACGACGCCTTCCGTCAAGCGAGAAGCCACTTCCTTGGCCTTGCGTAAAGACAATTCTTCTACTACTTCGCTCGCAGATAAATGCTCTGCTGTCGTCTCATCTACATCACTGGTGATAACGGTAAATGATAAACCTAAAGCTTGCAGAAGCTCCCTTCGACGCGGCGAAGATGAAGCCAGAATGAGAGGAACATTTTTTTTCGTCATTTTTCAACCTACTTTATTCGTCGATGTATCCAAAATGCGAGGGCTAAGCCTCCGATACTGGCTAGATTTAGTTTTACCTGAAAGTTCAGTTCGTACTTCAAAATTTCTAAATCTGCCGCAGGCGACCAAGTAATCACTTTGCTCTTGGTCAAAAAAGGTAGCCAGGGACTTAAAATCTCCCCGATAATACTGCCAAACAAAAGTCCACTCACCAACAGAAACACGAGAGTAAGCGTTTCTTTCCCCATTTTCCCAACTCCCTTTTTATAAGGGATTCTCTTTTTGCCAAACATAAGTTTAGCAAATGGGGAGAAGCGAAACAATCCCTGATTGCTCTTGGTAGTTACTGTATAGAAAGAAAAGGCCTCCTGCAAGAAAACCTTGCGGAAGACCATATAAACATGCATTTATGTGGATGGACGCGCATTTTGAATCCAACTTGCGTAGCTCTCGAAAAAGGCAAGAACACCCGCCTGTACTTGCCACGCATAGGATTCGGCGCTTTCCACCTTTTTGCCTGCGCTTGCTTCTGCCATTTTGTCCCTGGCTGCCAGCGCTTGATTCACCCCATTTACCATCCCATCTAGCAATGGCTTCCAGGCTTCCTTGGCTTCCATTTTACGGCTTTCCTCCAGAAATTGGCGGTGAATTTCTTTTAATTCTGCCGTTTCTTTTGCCGTTGGCGATAGTTGACCCGTCGTAATAATCAGCCCTGATTGTGCCGAAAGAGTTTGGACGAGTTTGACTCCGTGGGTGAAAAAGGCCTTCACGTTAGGGTCACCAGATGCGTTAGCGGCTTTTCCGACAGGGACAGACCCTTCAAAAGCGGGAAAGGAAAATTCTTTGACGTATATATCCATGCCTTTGTTTTTCAGGCTGGCGGCAAAGCCTAGCACAGCATCTCTTGTAGGAGCAGCGGCGGCGAACATGTACTGCTTGCTTGCGTCCTTATAAAGCAAATGAGGAATCCCCGCTTTCTCCAGTGGTTCTACAGCTGTTTGCGGCGATGCATCCGGCTGGAATACTCCTGCCTGTGCAACGTACATGTTTACGGCTGGCAGTTGTAAAGCTATCGCTTTTTGACCCACTGCATTGCCATTCGTCGGCGTCTCTTGTGTTGGCTGGCTTTCATTAGGTGAAGCGGGACCTGTCACGCCATTTTTCCCAGCCGTTTGTTCAGTGCCTGCACCCGGCGCGGTCAGTGTCTGAACCGTTTCACTCAGAACATTTCCGTATGACTCAGAAAACTCCTTTTGGGAAAAGACTGTCAAAACAAGAAATCCGAACAAGAGGCCAATTGCTACAGCCCCGCCTGTTGTTAAAGTCGTGCGCCAAAAGGGCCCCTTTGGCCATAACGCAGCAAGCCGACTCACCGGACTACTCCTGTATCCCTTCTCTTCGGTATCCTCGAAGGAATAATCGGATTCATAGGAGTCGTTTGTCGTCTGATCGAATTCAACATTCGGCTTCGTTTCTTTCGTGGCAGATCCACGTAGCTGCATCATCCGTTCCCATGCTTCGTTGCCCTTCTCCTTCAACGGGTCAGTAAACAGCAAGGGAGGTGCTTGGAAACGTACGCGTGGCGTATCATCCTTTGGAGTGCGCTTTCTACTTGCTTCCTTTGGGATGTCGTCCCGCTTTTCATCCCAGAACCTTCCGTTCATTTTGACCGTCACACGATTTTTATTTTGTCCGCTCATACGCTTGCCCTCCTAGCCACAGGCTCTTTGTACTAGCATACGTTTTGCTCGGACGGGTTATGACTTCTATCTAGTGATTCTATTAAATTTGTTTCTACTACCATTCCCCATGCCATTTCAAGAGGTTTTGCTCATATACAAAATCACAGCTAAGCCAATCGTCACAAAAGGCGCAAACGGCACTTCGCATTTGATACTTACTTTTCGTATCAGCAACAAAACGAGAGAGACGAGAAAAGCTGCCAAGCTCGCAATCGTAAGAACGAGAACAAAATCGCGGACCCCAAGTCCATAGCAGACTAGCGCGAACAGCTTCACATCCCCCATCCCAAGCGCAAGCGGCCTGTGCCAGCTAATCCATCCAAATACCAGTAAACTGAGAATCGCAAAGAGTCCAGCCATCAACCATTCCCTCGGCGAAGAGAGAACATACTCCATAATAGAAATCAGTACAAACCCTGCACCTAATGCACGATTGGGTATTCGTTTATAACGAAAATCTATCCACGAGAGGTAAAGGCAGAGCCCGAATAATATCACAGCGTTGGCCATTTCTTCTTCCCCCAGTCTAAAACTGTCCTTAAGAATACCTTTCATTCCTGGGACAAAAAAAACTGCCCAGAATGTTCTAGACAGTCTCTCGATTTATGAACATGTTTTACGGATTCCAAGTGAACAAAAGGCCAGCGTGGACGAGACCACCGCCAAACCCATACAACAGGATCGTATCCCCTGCCTTTACTTTGCCTTCCTTGATCCCCAAGGCGAGCGACAATGGAATGGTAGCCGCTGATGTGTTGCCGTAATGTGTCAGACTGTACAATGTCTTTTCGAGAGGGAACTGACTCTTCTCGCAAATGGATTCGATCATGCGCAAATTGGCACTGTGCGGGATGAACCAGTCGACATCTTCTAGCGTTTTGCCCGCCTGGCTCACTACCTCCTGCATCCCCTTTGGAACAGTTGTTACAGCCCACTTGTACACTTCTCTCCCGTTTTGAACCATGCATCCATTCCCGCTCAATTCTCGTCCGTCCATATGTGTTGACAAGCCCGATCGGTATACATGAATCCCACCGTCCCCCTTTGAGCCTAAATAGGCGGACAAAAAACCGGGAGCTGTAGAGTCCTGCTCAACCAGTACCGCACCCGCTCCGTCCCCGAACAGGATGCACGTCGTACGATCCGTATAATCCGTTACTTTCGTTAACGTTTCTGCACCTACCACCAACACTTTGCGATGCAAGCCCGAGCTGATAAGCGCATTTGCCGTATGGAGTGCATACGTAAATCCTGCACAGGTAGCGGAGAGATCCATGGCTCCCGCCTGCTCGACTTGAAAATGCGCCTGGATTTGGCTTGCGACACTTGGAAATGGATAGTCTGGCGTACTGGTTGCCACCAAAATCATATCGACATCACGGACATCCTTCTTATAGTTTTCGATCAAATCTTGGATAGCAGCGATGGCCAGATCACTGGTAAATTCATCTTCCCTTGCCATACGCCGCTCATGAATACCCGTTCGTTGTAAAATCCACTCATTCGATGTCTCCACTAGTTTTTCCATATCTGTATTGGTAAGAACGCGACTCGGCACATACGTACCGATAGCGGTAATTCGCGACTTGAAGGGGGTTGCCATTGTCATCATCCGATCATCACCTTCCGTTTTTATGATCTGATTATAACACTAGATATTAGTATCTGGTACTAATTTTTGATAAATAAAAATCTAAGAAGGACATTTTGGTTTGAGTCAACATAGTGGAGGAGAAGAAAAAGCACAGTTCTCTTCGACTCTGACACGCCAACAGGGGGATTGGCTGTCCGTCTCCACTACAAAAAGGGGACCGTCGAGCCAAAGCCACCCTACGGGCGGAAGTTTCTCAAGGGAGAAGTGTTCGACAAGCGTGGTCCCCTTTTTGTAGTTCCGACTGGGTAGGCGTTGTCAAGGTCTACGAGCCCTGTGCTTTTTCTTCTCACCTACAATGGGCTTTATCGATGTCTTTTAAAACATAGGTAGATCATCCTTAGCAGCATTACACCAAAGCTTTCCGATAGTAAATAAAAAGACTTGAAACCCGTAGGTTCCAAGTCTTCATATGCCTCTATCCGTTATTTTTCTAGCTTTTCAGCCAGCCAATAAGCAGATTTCCAGATATCTCCTGCACCCATAGTCAACACGAGATCGCCCTCTTGCAATCCTTTGAAGACATGCTCCTGCATTTGTTCCTTTGTCGGAATGTACTGCGCACGCGGGTGGCTGTTGGTGCGGATTTTTTGCACCAGAACCTCGGAGGTGACTCCTTCGATTTTTTCTTCTCCGGCTGGAGAGTAGATATCCGTAATAATCACTTCGTCTGCTTCTGCAAAGGCACGGCTGAATTCATCCATGAGGAAATACGTGCGTGTGTAGCGTTGTGGCTGAAACACAGCGATTACACGTCTGCCCGATGCCCTTGCCCCGCTTAGTGTAGCGATAATTTCCGTCGGATGATGCGCGTAGTCGTCTACGACTAGGACGCCTCGTGCATCCCCGATAATTTGAAATCTGCGCTTGGCACCGCTAAAGGTAGACAGTGCCTTGGCAATTTTATCAAAAGAAAGGCCAGCATCCAGGCAAACAATGATCGCAGCCAGTGCATTCGCAATATTATGCTTGCCTGGAACCGAGAGGCATAATTCACCCAAGAGCTCATTCTGACGATAAATTTGGCACTTGCTGCAACGATCACCACATTCAATTGAAACGGCAGAAAACCCCGCTTGCGCTGTAAAATTCGGATCGACTGCATATGTCACGACCGTTTTTTCAACAGATGGCATGACTTCGCGCACGATTGGATCATCGATGCACAGGATCGCTTTTCCATCCGGTTTGAGATGGCTCAAGAACTGGACATATGCCTGTTTCAAATTGTTGAAGTCGCCATCGAAATGCTCCAGATGATCTGGTTCAATGCTCGTCACAATTTCATACATCGGTCTGTATTCCAAAAAGGAACCGTCGCTCTCGTCTGCCTCGGCAATCACATAGTCACTGGTACCTGCCTTTGCATTGGTACCAGCACTCATCAATTCACCGCCGATGATGAAAGTCGGGTCTACACCGCACTCTTCCAGCACGTGAGAGATCATTGATGTCGTAGTCGTCTTGCCGTGTGCTCCAGCTACTGCTACTCCTGTGCGTTCATTCAATATGCGAGCAAGCATTTGGGAACGGTGCATGACCGGAATCCCTAATGTTTGACCTGCGATCACCTCAGGATTGTCTTTGGAAATACTGGTGGAGTATACGATGCTGTCTGCTCCCTCCACGTGGGCAGCATTATGGCCAATATGAATGACCGCCCCTCTTGCTTCCAGCTTTTTCGCCAAATCATTCATGGCGACATCGGAGCCGGTTACCTTGTATCCAAGGTCGATCAAGACGCGGGCAATGGCACTCATGCCATAACCGCCGATGCCCACAAAGTGGACGTGTTGGGCCTGATCCACCCTATTCACCTGCCTCTTCTACTATAGTGGGAAAGAATGCGCGTACTTGGGCGATGAAGTAGAGCGAACCGCAGACGACCAACCAGTCATCCGCCTTCGCTGATTGCTTCTCCCGCATCCAAGAAAGGAGAAACGCCCGCCAGTCTGGGACTGCATCGAGAAACTCTTGCTCCCAGCCACCGGCTAAAAACGACTCTTGTAAGCTATTGGCTTCGGCTGCACGCGGGAAGTCAAAGGTCGTCACATGCAGCTTTTTGATTTTTGACTTTACTGGTGCGAGCGACTCTGCCATTTTGGCAAGCGGCTTATCTGCCAATCCAGAAAAGAGCAAATGCAACTGTACTCCGTCCGGTAACAACCGATCCAGACTGCTTACAAGCGCCTCCATTCCTTCCTGATTGTGTGCCCCATCCAAGATAACCATTGGTCTTGGAGAGATGACTTCTAGACGACCAGGCCAACGCGTTTGTTGCAAACCACGAGATATTTCTTCTTCCTCCAGCAAGAAAGAGAAGTAATTCCGCAGGATATCAATGGTCATCAAAGCAACGGCTGCATTGGTTGTTTGGTGAATACCATTCATGGTGAGACGGTAGGATGCTTCTGCACGACGGTGAATGCTTTTGTAACGAAACTGTTGGTCATTCAACTGCTCCTCTACCTGCTCTGCCTGGAAATGTTCACCTATATGGTATAGCGTACTCTTTGTTTGTCTCGCGCGCTCCTCAAAAACCTCGAGAAGTTCTGGCCTAACCTCACCTGTGACTACAGGAACACCCGGCTTGATAATCCCCGCTTTTTCCCGGGCAATATCTTCCAAGCTATCTCCCAACACTTGCGTATGGTCCATGCCGATATTCGTGATGACCGAAACAAGCGGAAGGACGACGTTCGTCGAATCCAATCGCCCGCCTAGTCCTGTTTCCCATACGACTACCGCTGGTCTCGCCACTCTTGAAAAATAAAGAATGGCGATCAGCGTAATCACTTCAAATTCGGTAGGGGAACCGAACTCTGTTTCTTGTTCGCATCGTTGCACCCATACCTTAACCTCATTTACCAGCTGCAATAGATCTTCTTCCGCGATCATGCTGCCGTTGAAACGGATGCGCTCACGGAAATCAACCAAATAGGGGGAGGTAAATGTACCTACACTATATCCGGCTTCCATCAGCATTTTCGTCAGGAATGCGCAGGTTGAACCTTTTCCATTGGTGCCAGCCACATGAATAAATGGGATTCTCCGCTCAGGATTTCCTACTTGCTCCAAAACCCACTGCATTCTCTCAAGCCCCGGCCGTTGACCGAACCTGAGCAGTCCATGCAGCCAGTCGAGCGCTTGCGTGTATTCTACAAACCCTTCTTCTGCATGCATACCACAATGCTCCATTCTCAAAAATATGCGATGGTATGGCGGATCATTCGCCCTTCAATTCGGCAAGTCGTGCAATCACTTTATCCCGCTTATCCATGTAGTCTGCCATCTTCGCTTTTTCCTCTGCGACTACTTTTTCAGGTGCCTTGGCCATAAATCCAGCATTGTTGAGCTTTTTCTCAATGCGCTCCACTTCGTCGTTGAGTGTCGCCACTTCTTTTTCCAGGCGCTTCAGCTCTTGCTCGATATCGATCAAGCCTGCCAGTGGAAGGAACAATTCTGCTCCCGTGATCACAGCAGACATCGCTTTATCAGGCGTAGCCAGATTCAGGCTGATTTCCAGACGCTCAGGGTTGCAGAAACGGGCAAGGTAGTGTTCACCGCGTGTCAGGCGCTCAGCGGACAATGCATCGCTTGGCTTGATCAAGAGCTCAATTTTCTTGGACATCGGTACGTTTACTTCTGCACGGATGTTGCGTACGCTGCGGATGATATCCATCAATTGGTTCATTTCGCTTTCTGCTTCAGCAAAAATCCATTGCTCGTTAACAGTTGGCCAAGGTGCTACTGTGATGCTCTCGCCTTGGTGTGGCAATGCCTGCCAGATTTCTTCCGTGATGAACGGCATGAACGGATGCAACAGCTTGAGCGTTTGATCCAGAACCGTCACCAGAACGGATTGGGTTGTTTTCTTCGCCGCTTCATCTGTACCGTACAGCGGCAGCTTCGCCATCTCGATATACCAGTCACACAGGTCATCCCAAATGAAGTTGTAAAGCACACGACCTGCTTCACCGAATTCAAATGCGTCAGACAGACGGGTTACATCTGCGATTGTCGCTTGCAGGCGGGAGAGAATCCATTTGTCTGGTGTAGACAGCTCACCGCTCAAATCAATTTCCTCGTATTTGAAGTCAGCCAGGTTCATCAAGGCAAAACGAGACGCGTTCCAAATCTTGTTCGCGAAGTTGCGGTTTGCCTCCACCTTTTCCCAATAGAAGCGTTGGTCATTCCCTGGGGAATTCCCTGTCGCCAGTGTGTATCGCAGCGCATCCGCTCCGTACTTCTCAATCACTTCCATTGGATCGACACCGTTGCCGAGTGATTTGGACATTTTTCGGCCCTCAGAGTCACGAATAATGCCGTGAATCAAGACGGATTCAAACGGACTTTTCCCGGTAAATTCAAGACCTGAGAACATCATCCGAGCAACCCAGAAGAAGATAATATCGTAGCCTGTTACCAGGACATTCGTTGGATAGAAGTACTTCATGTCCTCGGATTCTTCCGGCCAGCCCAGTGTCGAGAACGGCCATAGACCAGAGGAGAACCATGTATCGAGAACGTCGTTGTCCTGCTCCAGCTTGTGGCTGTGGCAGCTTGGGCACTCAGTCACATTCGTGCGAGATACAATCGTTTCGTTACAATCTCCGCAATACCATGCAGGAATTCGGTGGCCCCACCAAAGCTGGCGGGAGATGCACCAGTCGCGGATGTTTTCAATCCAACGCAGGTAATTTGTCTTGAAGCGCTCTGGGACGAATTTCACACTTTCAGGGCTATTTGCATTCGCCAGTGCTTCGTCAGCCAAAGGCTGCATTTTTACAAACCATTGGGTAGAAAGGTATGGTTCTACGACTGCATCGCTGCGCTCACTATGTCCAACCTGATGAATATGCTCCTCAACCTTGAACATTACACCTTGCTCAGTCAAATCTTTGATGATTTGCTTGCGGCATACAAAGCGATCCAAGCCTTTGTAGATACCAGCCAGCTCGTTCATCGTGCCCGACTCATCCATGACAACGATTTGTGGCAACTGATGGCGAAGACCCAATTCAAAGTCATTCGGATCGTGTGCTGGCGTAATTTTTACAGCGCCAGAACCAAACTCAGGATCAACATAGTCATCTGCGACGATTGGAATCTCACGTCCCACGATTGGCAAAATCACGGTTTTGCCGATCATGTCCTTGTAACGCTCATCTTCCGGGTGTACCGCTACAGCCGTATCACCGAGCATCGTTTCCGGACGGGTTGTAGCTACTTCGATATAACCGGTGCCATCTGCCAATGGGTAACGCATGTGATGCAGCGCACCTTTTACTTCCTTGTAGATTACTTCAATATCGGATAGAGCCGTGCGGGCAGCAGGGTCCCAGTTAATGATACGGTTACCGCGATAGATCAAGCCTTTTTCGTAGAGGCGAACAAATACTTCGCGTACAGCTTGGGACAAGCCTTCATCCATCGTAAAACGCTCACGGGAGTAATCCAGGGCAAGACCGAGCTTTTCCCACTGCTCACGAATATGCGAAGCGTAAATGTGCTTCCACTCCCATACCTTTTCCACGAATTTTTCGCGGCCCAGATCATGGCGAGAGATGCCTTCTTCACGTAAGGTAGCTTCCACGCGCGCTTGGGTTGCGATACCAGCGTGATCCATACCTGGCAAGAACAAGGTGCTGTAGCCTTGCATACGCTTGGTACGCGTAATGATATCTTGCAAAGTCGTATCCAGTGCATGGCCCAAGTGCAATTTACCAGTTACGTTCGGCGGTGGAATGACAATCGTAAACGGACGTTTATTCGGGTCGCGTTCTGCTTTGAAAAATTGTTTTTCGATCCAATACGGATACCATTTGTTCTCTGCTGCTTTTGGATCATAGTTTTTCGGCAGCAATTGGTCGATGTCGGTTGTTGGCTGTGTAGACATGTACGACTCCTCCTATTAGCATAACTTGCTTTGCAAAAAATAAAAAAACCCTTCATCGCAAAGGACGAAAGGATTATTTTCGCGGTACCACCTTTGTTAACACACGATAAACGTCATGCTTATGGCGTGTTCACTCTGACAAGATAACGGTTGCGAACCGGTCTCGGCTAGGCACATGCTTTCACCGAAAAAACTCCTGGGCGACCTTCAGCCATTCATAACCTTAGAGAATCTCGCAGCAACTGATTCTCCTCTCTGCTAAGGTGTCCTGACTTACTCTTCCCACTCATCGTTCATATCGTATGTAGTTGTCGTATGATTAGCTTTTCACTATTATATACAATCACGCTGTTTGGCGTCAAACCCGGGTTTCGCCCACTTTTCCAACTGCAATGCCCAGTGCTTCGGTAAAACCGAGCACGCCCAAAATATCGAGAATTTCTTCTCGGACATTGACGATTTCTACCTGTTTGCCCATGGCCAACAGTTCTTTCGTGGTAAAAAACAGGCTTCCAATACCGGAAGAATCTACAAAGGAGACACCTTGAAAATCGACGATAACGGATTGATTTCGCCCTCCATACTGCTGGAGCAATTCACCTACTCGATCTCCTACAGCCATGTCCAACTCTCCGACGAAAAACAATGTAGCCTGTCCGTTCGCCTCTGTTGCGCGGTAGTCCATGCTCAAACTCCTCTCAATAGGTATCGGTACACCCAATCTGCTCGTCCTTTTACTATATTACCCATTTTCATTCACTTGCAAACATTTGGCTTTTGGGAAATCGTGGCTTAACGCGAAAGGATACATTCTAAAATCAGCTTTGTACCTGCCAGGGAGCTACTTAAATAAACACGATCACAGTATTGCAGGATCACGTGAAAACCGGCCCCAAGCGAGTGGCGCGTAGAAAATCCTTGCTGTAGGGTAGCTCGCGGGATATCCTCGAGCAAAATTCCTTGTCCTTCATCATGGATCACAGCCCGACACATCTGCCTGTCATTCGATAGGTATAGCGTGACCACACCGCCATTTCCGTGCTTCAACGTATTGGAAGCAGCTTCGTTGACCGCAACGAGAAACTGTAGCAAGCGCTTATCAGAAATGCCTTGTGGTTCCAAAGCTTGCTTGAACAATTTACGCAGTTCTGCCAGCTGCTCCGGTAAGCGGATGTCGATTGCCAAGAGCTTATGCCCTTCCCGAAGCAAAAAAAATAATTCTTCATCACTAAGCAACAATAGCTTACCTTCTGTGACCACACCCAGAATATCTCTGTAGATCTCCCATTCCCGTCTTTTGCGTTTTCGTTCTTCTGCAATAACGGCAGTGACATCGATCAAAGCCATTCCACAGGTCCGATCTGGCAATACAGATGTGTATAATTCAAAGACCTTTGTGCCATCAGAGGTAACAATTTGCTCCCTTACAGGACCACCCGATCCAGCCGCATCTTCGACCAGTCGTTGCATTTCTCGCTCTACTTCCAAACTCGCACGAACGTCACCCAACGGACGCACTTTCCCTTCATCGTAAAGATAGAGGAAAACGGTCTCGATCTGACGCAGTATGGATAACTTCTGAATCTCTTGCTTTATTAACCGCCCCCGCTCGTCGTCTCGATCCTTCCAATGTAACAAGACGTCTGCCGGGTCCAATTCGCCACTCATGTGCCATGTATGAAATTCTTCCAGGAGCAATCGCTCCAGAACATCTTCCCGTCGCAAAACTTTTTCGATATCGATAATGTAGTACGGATCACCTGCTATACCGCGCAATCCGCTACCGATAATTCGGAAATCATAGGCGAGCTCTATTTCTATGCGTCCGTGCAAATCATGATCAGAACTGCTTAACCCAATGGTCGTCCGGCTCACTGCTACCAGCTTCGCCTGGAACGATTCCATCGTCGCTAGGTTCGTCACCTTTACAGTGCGGGGCGGAACTACTTTGTTCGCTGCACCGCCAGAACGTAGCGCGACAAGGCAATTATCACAAGTGGGATTGTCCGGACAACGCTCACACAAAATCACAGTTCATCCTCCTATTCACGCGCAACTACACGAGGGCTATACTCTCTTCAGGCTCAAATTGAAGAATCAACACAGAAATATCATCCGTTTGGTTTCGCTGCTGTGTTATCCCCATTAAGTAAGCCTCAACTCGATTCATCGATTCCTGCTTACTTTCACAAGGCATATTTAATAAGGAGGATAGTTCTTCTAGCCAATGCCTGCTGCCTCGAGATACTTCTTTTCTCCCTGTATCCAGCAAACCATCTGTGTAGAGCAATAGCATGCCCTCTTCTTCTAAGGGTACCTCCTCCATTTGATACGTGCTATCGGGCAAAAGCCCTAGGCCGACCCCACCCTTGCTAGCTAAAATGGTTTGATTCGACTTGGACAAATAAAAAGGCTGTGGATGTCCTGCCCTGCCAAATCGAATTTTGTGTTCCATCTCATCATAGACAGCAACCAGCATCGTAATGTAAGAACGAGTTTTTACTAAATCGGCATAAAGCAACTGATTGAGTCTTTCCAAAATCTCATCCGGCGAATAGCTGGACTGCAAAACCTGCCGTACAGCAATCCTAATCCCCGTTGCCCAAATACTAGCCAAAAAACCGTGCCCAGACACATCCGCAATGATAAAACAGGTGTAGCGATCATTGATTTGTCTATAATCGATGTAATCTCCGCCTACATAATCGACGGGTACATAAACCGTTCTTGTTCGCAAACTGGTTAACTGCAACTCTTCTGTGGGAATGAGCATCGACTGCATACGTCTAGCCAGCTTCATCTCCATCTCGATTTCTCGCTGCCCTGATGACTGGTCCTGTTGACATCTGAGGATCAACGCCCGAATGTTCACGAGGAGCAGCCCATAAAAAGATTTCTCCAGTTCCTTTAGATCACGGTCATTGACGTTACTCTGGGCGAACAAGCGGACATAGCGCGGTGTTTGAGCGGTGTCACACTGTTCCGAGACAACAATGCGCTCCTCTACTTCGCGCTGCACTTTTGCGCTCTCTTTGTTGCCACGCTCGATCCGAAAATAGACAGCACCTAGAGCCGATTCAAACGTGATCGACAAGAAGCAAGGCTTGTCCATTTTCACGAACCACGTATCAACCAACTCTTCTATAAATGGCATGAGGCTCTCGTAATTGACTTGGCGCTTGCTTTGCTCATTGCTGGTCATCACCAGATACTCGTAATTCTGTTTCAATTCCATTAGTTTGACCAATTGATGATTCATCCCCGAGCCACTCCCATACACACTTTAGCATAATTCTTTCTTTCGGGAATTGCGAAAAGGGTTATGGCAATTTTCAAAAACATTGTGATCACCTTTATTCGTTTCGTCCTAGCCTTCCTGCCCTACACCTTCCCTTTTCAGACACCATTCAAACCACTATCTACTTTCAATGAAAATGTTTTAGGCATTTGCTCAAGGTTGTAGACACTGTCCAAAGTAGCCGCGCATATGCTGGAATGAGGTGATTGTGATGAATTTCCGTTGGAAGTATAACCCCACGTATTTACGGATCAAATACGGATGCAAACAGGTGCTCTTTCCGCTGTTGGTTTTTCAGTTTATCCGAACCGTTGTATTTCCTACTTCTTTTGATGTCGTCCTTCTCGGTTTGCTAGCCATGCTCTATGTTGCCATCTCCCTTGAATGGTTATAAAAAAAGAAAAACAACGCCCCACGCGGTGAGACGTTGCTCATTAAAAGGCTTGCTGGACCCAACGATGCAGGCGCATCAGGCGGTCCATATCTTTTTCAAAACGTTGGACAGCGTAAAACTCGCTCCACTCTCGGGGATGATGATAATAAATATCCAAGTCCCTCATGATCCTCTCCGGGTACGACAGAAACGAAGCCATCAGTTCAATTTCTTCCGGTCGCAGCGGAAAAATCTCGGCGTAGCGATGGAATAGTTGAGAAGCCCCAACCTCATCCCCCGCCATTTGAAAATAAGTACGATAAAATAGTGTCAAATCGCGCACTGGTGTATCAAAGCTGGCACGATCAAAATTAAGCAGCCGTCCTTTTCCCGATCGATCTGGCACAACATGCTCAGGATTTGGGTTGCCATGGATCAACGATAGGCGAAAATGCGCGTGCGTCTCATGCCGCTCTCGCCAATCGGTCAATAAGTCTGTCGCTGTTTGAGCCATTTCCTCAAGAAACTCCTTGTTTGCCAAAAACACCAGGTCAAAAGGGGAAGGATATTTGCGCTCCTGCGCAAGGGTTGCCGCCTTATTCATTTGGTCTTGCCAATATTGCCAACGGTTAAGCAAAGAGTCGACAAGTGGCTCTACCTGTCTCGGATCATCGTAGCGATAATTTTGTGTCAAATGATGAAGCTCCGCCATACGCTCCAAAGCAGGAGTCGCCCAAGACAAAGGCTGCTCGGCCCATTCCTCACTTCCTGGCTGCCAAGGGGTTACGTAAAAGGCGGCGCTACCCTGTTGGACAAATGGATCATCGTATTTCGTGTACGTAAAAGGAACGGCCCCATCCCATCCGCGGTGCTGCAATTGACGCAGCATATCGCTGACGAAAACAAGACGTTGAGCAGGTATTTGCGCTCGTTTGCATACGAAGGAGCCGTAGGGAGTCGTCGCCTTAAATACATTTGGCTCCTTTAAAACGTCAATGCTCTGGGCATACATGTCATACTCTTTGAACAAAGGAGCAATGTCATCATACCGACTCATAGACTCCCTCCCTCCTCGAACGCTCGGCCCGCTCTGCAATATGCCGAAGCAGCAAGTCAACAGATTGTTGGCTCTGCAAAGCGTGCTCAATACCAGCGATCGACGCTTCTTGATCCAGCGATACGCGCTTCACATACGATTCGATACTTCTGTACACTTCACGAGGACGAGCCATAAAGGCGAGTATCAACGAATAGTTTCCATAGGTGAGTGGCTTGATTTCTTCATAGCCGTCAAAAAAAGCGTCAATCTGCTTAAGATCCTTATGGGTTAAAAAATGATCGCGCAAAAAGCTGGCAACATCGCGTTGCTGGACTGAAATTACCGGCCTGAAAAAGCCTCTCAAGTACAGCTTCCCGTTTACCATTCCCCAGTTGTCACGCAAAAGGTCCCGATGGGATACAGCAACTGCCTCCGGAGTAATTCGCTCATGGGCAAGCATCGCAGCGGAACGGTCCATTCTTTGCAGCATAGGGGTCATGAGTTCCGATACCCAACGATTTTCCTTAGAATCCCGTCCAGATTTGGCTCGAAATGATTCGACCAGCTCTTTGGCACGTCTTCCTTTTTCTTCTACTTGCTGTTTTTCCTGCTTGAGTAAATCACTTCCGGACAGTAAAGGACTTTCCTGCTGAGACTGATGCATCATCGCGATCACGCGTCCGCATTGCCTCGCAATGTCCTGGCCAGGCTGATAGTCTTCGAATTGTCGGTGATGGTCGGTCATGGTAACGCCGCGTTTACCCAAAATCAAAAATGGCTTGGTGTCTCTCGTCCGAATAAACCGCTCCACTTCTCGAAACCCCTGACGAGCCAGTCGTTCGCGCCAGGCAAACGACCAGCGCATCACATCTACACGCGGCCAAACGTGGAGTTCTTTGGGGCCCCGGTTTGTCTCCAGTAAATAGCAATCCTCTAGGGGCGTAATTCGGATTACGCGCGCCCGATATTGCTGGCAAACCTCGGAGAGATCAATTTTATCCACGGTCCCCCACTCCTCTATTGTGGGATGTACAGAATCTGCCCTGCTACTAGCTGCTCGGAAGCTAATCGGTTTACTTCCACGATTTTGGAAACAGGCAAGGAGTATCGCTGTGAAATATGCTCTAACGTCTCATCTCGCTGAATAATGCACATTTTCAGCTGACTCGATCGCTCTTCTTTTCTGCGGACAAACGACGTGAGATTTTGCATGGCCTCCATCGTAGAAGCGTTGACATTCCCCGAAGATCCATGTCGCGAAGAGCTAGATGAAGATTCCGCCTCCAACGCCATCGCTTCCTGTTTGGCACGATTCGCTTGTGAGAAGATGGAGGTAATGTTCACTCGACTTCTTTCTTCATAGGAGGGTTTCCCTGAAATCGCCACTCGCACTTCTACATCTTCCGCAGCAGCCTCTGGTTGTGCAACGACTGGTTCTGCTTCTTGCTCAGGTTCTTGCTCGGAAACAACAGTGGCTTCCACCGCTTCATGCACTGCTTCCTGCGACTCTGCTTCGACTGACGACCCAGTAGATTCATTGGAAACTTGCTGGTATGCGATTGCCTGCTGATCGTGTATAGCCAGTACAGGCTCCTCATGTCCTTGTTCTTTTTCGGCTATTTCTCTCATCTGCTCTTGCTCATCAGCCAATACTGACTGCTCGGAATAGGCGACAGAAGAATCGGACGAAGCAGATTGTTGGGAATCTAAGTCATACGAAATAGAAGCAGTCTCCCAGGACTCTGGAGGATTGGACTGTGCCACTTCTAGCACATCACCGTATTGCTCGTAGTATTCATCCTCATTGGATTGAGCAATAGCCGGAGTGTCGAACATGGAAGGAGATTCGGTTGATTCATAGGATGCTGGCAATGCCTGACGCTCCAATTCCTCCTCCAGCGCACTCAGCTTTTGATCAATGTCATCGAGGGACGTCTGCTCCGTATATTCTTGCCCATCATCACCAGCAGCGAAGGTGTATTCCCATGCTCCTTCGCCTGGTCCGGCAGCTTGCGTTTCGATCTGCTCTGCTTGTTCAGCTCTATCCCCCAGGACTATCCCCAAAATCTTCAGATCGGCATCGATTAGCATTTGATGTGGTGATTCTAGCTTGTAGTCAAAGCTGTCCACAATTGCGTAGATGTCTCCGATCTCGGTAATCCGATCCAATGGAATGGTGATGTTCAACGGAATGCGATGACCAATCTGTTCCTCCCAGCCGTAAAAGGCTTGATCCGATGCTTCCTGGCGAAAGGGAGTAAAAGTCATGGCCTCAACCAGCGATTCTCTTTCGCCGCCTGTCGCTTCTGCGGCTTCCCTGATTGGCTCGTACTTCCCTACTAACTGCAAGCAACCCGTGATTGAGATGTAGGAATCGTTTTCCAACACTTCCACATCTGGAACCAATTCCAGCTCTTGCAATTCACCTATTCCAGCTCTATCGGATGAGAGGAAAATGGTCTCCTTGATGGCAAAAGAGAGTTGCCCATCCTGTAATGCCATTCGTGCTCCTCCTTTCAAGTGCAGGACATTTCCCTATACTATATGGACAGGACGAGCCGTTTAGCACCGAAAAAAAAGGAAAAACCGGGGTTATCTATCTCCCCGGTTTTACAGAAGCGATCCATTCTGCTATTGCTTTTTTCCCCTGATCAATACAATCTGGTACACCTACGCCACTGTATGACGCACCTGCCAGGATAACACCAGGGAGTTTTTCTTTTAATTGATTGTTCACATCCTGCACCCAAGCCTGATGCCCGACCACATATGGTATGGCATTTTGCAAGCGTGATACGTTATAAAAATCCGGCTCTGCTCGAATCGTCATGATCTTGCGCAGATCACGGAGGACAACCTCCAAAATTTCCTCGTCTGTCTGCTCCATGAAGGATTGCTCTCCTGCTCTTCCTATGAAGCTACGCAGCAAGGCTTTGTTTTTCGGCGTCGTATGCGGCCATTTGCGATGCGCCCACGTACACGCGGTAATTTTTGCTCCAGAATGCCGCGGTACAATAAATCCTGTCCCTTCCATTCCTAAATCAATCGCTGACTCTGGAAACGCCATAGCGATGGTTGCGACCATATGCGGCTTCGCTTGTGGCAAGGTAGGAACTTGTACATAAGGACGGAACAACGGCTCTGCGACAGCATGTGGTAAGGTAAACAGCACCGTATCTGTCTCGATCGTTTCCCCATTTTTCATTACCAAGGTGTACTTCCCGTCTGGCCGTTTCACCAGTTCTTTGACACCGGTATTCTTCGAGATCACTTCTTCTGGCAGGCTCTTTTCGATTGCCTCTACTAAGGACTGCAAGCCGTTCTTCAGCGTCAGGAAGATGCCTTTTGGCTTTTCTTGCGTTTTTACTTGCGGGCGAGAATGCTTCATCGCTACGATCAAGCTGCGATGCTGCTCCTCCATTTTCGCGAATTGAGGAAAACTCGCAAGCAAGCTGAGTTTGTCGAGATCCCCGGAGTAGACACCGGACAATAAAGGCGCTATAAGATTATCAATAACTTCATTACCTAGCCTACGCCGAAAAAAGTCCCCCACGGAGATATCGCCGTCTCCTTTTGATGCAGGAAGAACGAGATCCAAAGCTGCCCGAAGCTTGCCCGGCCAAGAAATGAGATCGGTCGTGACAAAAGGCATGAGCTTCGTCGGTACACCCATGATCGCTCCTTCTGGTATAGCCTTCAGGCGATCCTGATGCCAAATATAAGCTTGGCCTGTACTGTTGCGAACGAGATCATCCGCAAGCCCCAAGTCCACTGCCAGCTCAGCCGCACTCGTTTTCCGCTCGAGAAACGAATCGGGACCTTGCTCAATAACAAACCCTTCGTGACGCCATGTCTTGATTTTCCCACCAAGTCGTCCCTGCTCTTCAATCAGTTGAAAACGGATGGGCAAGCCTTTTGCTTCAATTTCCTTTTGTAAGTAAAAAGCAGCGGCCAACCCTGTGATGCCGCCGCCTATAATCGTAATATGATAGGTATTATCGCTCATATGATCGATCCCCTAATTCGCCAGCTTCTTTCCGACTGCATCAGCCAGACAGGAAATGAACGCAGGTCTGGCGTTAGGCATCGCTGGACGATAGTAATGTACCCCTAGCTCATCTGTAACCGCTTTGCATTCCACATCATTATCAAACAGAACTTCCAAATGCTCCGCAATAAATCCGACAGGACAGTAAACAAATGCTTGGTAGCCTTTTGCTTCGTACAGCTCTCTAGTCAAATCCTGTACATCTGGTCCCAGCCACGGATCAGGTGTATTTCCGGCGCTTTGCCATCCGATTGCATAGGAAGTGATCCCTGCTTGCTCGGCAATGAGCTTTGCTGTCTCTTCCAGTTGCATTGGGTACGGATCACCTGACTTCAGGATTTTTTCCGGCAGGCTGTGAGCGGAGAAGATCACGACTGCTTGTCCACGCTCTTCATCCGTCATCGTAGCAAACGTCGCTTGAATAGCATCAGCCCAATATCCGATGAAGCCTGGTTCCAGATACCAGCTCTCAATGCTATGGATGATAGGTCCGCCAATTGCTGCGGAATGCTCCTGTGCTCGTCCATTGTATTCTTTGACGCTATAGCTGGAATAATGAGGTGCCAGAACTAGACTGATCGCTTCTGTAATCCCATCACGCTTCATTTGCTCTACTGCGTCTTCGACAAACGGAGCGATATGCTTCAAACCAAGGTACCCTACAAATTCACTGTCTGAGTAGCGGTTGTTCATTTCCTGCTCGAGAGCGCGCACCTGCTCATCCGTAATGTCTGCAAATCGATTCAATCCATCTACAGCCTCGTAACGCGCCATCAAATCATCGAGCAGTTCTTGTGGTGGCTTACGACCACGACGAATGTGCGTATAGTATGGTTCAATCTGTTCAGGACTGCGTGGCGTTCCATACGCCATTAACAAGAGTCCGATCTTCTGCTTTGACATGATAGCGCCCCTCCTGATTAGACGTCCCTTTTGTAACTATGGATGAACTTCGTCAGTTGTTGCAGCGTTTCTACTTTGGCGTCAGGGAATACGCCGTGTCCCAGGTTAAAAATGAAGCCTGGTTGTTTTGTGCCTTCATCCAAAATTTCCTTCGCCTTCGCTTCAAGCTTCTCCCAAGGAGCCAATAGCAGCGTTGGGTCCAAATTGCCTTGCAGCGTCTTCGTCACACCCATCTCACGAGCAGTCGTAATCGAAGTACGCCAGTCCAGACCAACCACATCAACAGGCAAGCGGTTCCAATCCATCAAAAGATGACCAGCGCCGATACCAAAATAGATCGTTGGCACGCCAGTATCTTTTAGTGCGTTGAAGATACGCGTCATAACTGGTGTAATGTACTCGCGGTAATCTTCGTCATTCAATGCACCGACCCACGAATCAAATACTTGCACAGCTTGCGCGCCTGCTTTAATTTGCGCTTTGAGGTAGGTGATCGTCATATCGCCCAGTTTTTCCATCAGCGCCTGCCAAGCAACTGGCTCGGTATACATGAATGCTTTTGTCTTATGATAGTGCTTGGAAGGGCCACCTTCGATCAAATAGCTAGCCAGTGTAAACGGTGCACCCGCGAAACCGATTAATGGAACAGATAATTGCTGACGCAAAATCTTAATGGACTCAAGAATGTACGGCACATGTGTTTCCGGATCGAGCTCAAGCAGACGCTCAACATCCTTCAAGGATTCGATTGGGTTTGCGATTACAGGACCAATGCCAGATTCGATATTCACATCCACGCCAATCGGTTTTAGTGGCGTCATGATGTCTGCAAACAAGATTGCAGCGTCAACGCCCAATTGCTCAACGGGCAGACGTGTCACTTCCGCGCAAACTTCCGGTATGTAGTTCATTTCAAAAAAGCTATGCTTCGCGCGGATGGCGCGGTATTCTGGCTGATAACGCCCTGCCTGACGCATGTACCAGACTGGAACATGCTCTGTCGCTTCACCGCGACATGCTTTCAAAAACGTATCGTTAAAAGTTTTTGCGGTCATGAATAAACCTCGCTTTGCACAATTATGTTTCCTTCAATATGATACCATTCGTCATTCGACAAGTAATGTCTCTTTTGTGTCAAAATCTTTTCGTTTCTTCCGTTTCCAATCCTATCCATCAGTGTTTCCAAACTTCTCCTATTGAATGCGAACGTCCCCGGTAGAACTTCGCACCGTCATTTTGGGTCCACCTGATCCAATCGATGCCTTCACTTTGTATTCCTCGTTCTTTTCATAAGTAAGGTTAGACCAGGTGGTTTCGATGCCTCCTGTATCTGTCGTTACTTCCAGCTGTGCTGCAGCAGGCTCCTTGGCTACTGTCACTCGAATATCCCCCGTATCCGTTCGAATAGATACGTCATGGGTTAACTCTGGCATTGTCAGTTTATCAATCTCGCCTGTAGAGCTTTCAATTGTAACGGCCGAGCGAACATTTGCCAGATTGATATCTCCTGTAGCTGTCTGGACGTTAAGCGCTTCTCCTTCATAGCCCAACACGTCCACATCTCCATTGCTGCTGGATATTTTCGTGTTCTTTGCATGCAGCATTCCGCTCTTGATATCCCCTGTCATCGTTTCAAGCTGGACGCGCTCATATACTTTTTCGGGTAGGAAGAGCTCCAGCTTTACCTTCCCGTTGCGAGGATAAAACATATTGACGTGAGGACGTTCACGCAGTTCTACGAGTAGCGTACCATCTTGTGAGACTACACTCCGAAACTCCAGTCGCTCCTGCTGTTGTTCGGATACTTCCCCGACCATCCGTACACTCGCTTTTGGTTGCTTGCTTGCCATGATTTCCACATCAGCCGTTTCCGTCAGCAACTCAATCGCTTTTACCTCTTGTTCGATCATGTGCTCTTCATTGACTTGTTTTAACGAAAATGAGAAATTTTCTTGCTTCGTAAAGAGCCAGATGATTCCACATACACCGATGATGAACAAAAGAAGACTGATTCCAAAGAGTCTTTTCCCCAAATTTCTCATCTCATTTCCCCCTGATCATCTTCACGTTGAACTGGAGATAACGCAAGAACTGGCGATACAGCCATTTCGTCAATCGCAGCAAGCCGATGGCAAACATTCCGCCCAATCCTACGGAAACCATGCTGGAGAACAACAAGAAAAGTCGCTCTTGAGAAGGGGCAGGAATCCCGTAATCCAAGAATATTCCGACTGGGGCGACCAAAAGCGCCGCAGTCATTGCATACAACCCCATCAGTATACCAATCAGGCCTAAAAATGGCCCCAAAACGAAGACGAGATTGAAAAATCCCAAGCTGATCGTCGCGACAATCGCTCGCGTCATATTCCCTACGGATACGTTGGACTGTGCTTGATCAATTCGGTAGCCAGCCAAAAGTTCACGTGCCACTAGCTTCGGACTCCCCAATCCTTCTGCAATTTCAACCTCCGTCTTCCCTTGTTTCATTCCTAAGAGAAAATGCTCTGTATAATCGGCAAGGATGTCTAAGCGCTCTTTATCAGGCAAAGCGCTAAGCAAAGCATTTAACTCATCCATAAACTCACGCCTTGTCATATCCGAGTCCCTCCTCTATGATCTCATTTACCCCGCGGTTAAATATTCGCCACTCCAAGACGAGGTCATTCATGTATTGACGACCGCGATTTGTCAGCTGGTAATATTTCCGTGGGGGTCCCTCTTGTGATTCCGCCAAATAGGTCGTAAAAAATCCTTCCTGGGTCAAACGGCGAAGTAAGGGGTAAACCGTTCCTTCAGAGATATGGAATTTTTCCGAGATGCTCGCAACCAGTTCGTAGCCGTATCTGTCCTGCTTAGCTGTCAAGACGAGAACACACAGCTCCAGAACCCCTTTTTTAAACTGTACGTTCATCAACATCACCCATGTCAAAGCTTACCAAATTGCTACTATATATTGCAAGGTACTTCATAATAACAAAACCTCTTTTTCGCAGCATGCCAAGGAGCTGCGACTGCGTAAAAAATGGACAGGGAGGTTTTTCTCCATCCCTGTCCGGTCAAACCTTATTTTGCTTCAACAATGCGGCCTTCTACTTTTGGATTGACAGTTTTACGCTTGACCAAGCCTTCTTCCACAATGCTGTACATGGACAATCCTGTGTTGAAGAATGGCTTTTTCAACGATTCGTAACCATCTCCACCTGCTGCCAGGAAGTCGATCGTTGCCAATTTATACGTTTTGGTCAGGTCAAGCGGCTTGTCGCCAACTTTTACTTCTACTACGCGCTCGCCAGCTGGCTTGGATGGGTTGTACGTGAAGCTCATGCCGCTCACTTGCGGGAAGCGTCCTGCTCCCTCTTCTACCTGGCTTACGCCGTTTTCGAGGGCTTTCTTCAGCTCTTCGCCTGTTACTTCTACGACTGCCAGTGTATTATTCTCGAATGGCAGGAGCGTGTACAGACCTTTTTTCGTGATATCGCCTGCTGGCAGCTGTGTACGAATTCCACCGCCGTTAGCAAGTGCTACATCTGCTTCATAGCCTTTGATCGACTTCGTGCGCTCCAACATGATATCTGTGATCAGGTTACCTACGTTTGTTTCTTTCGTACGTACCAGTGCACGGTCACCATCGAGTGGCACTTCGGATTTCGCAATGACAACATTCATTACCGTATCGATCTTGCCCACGATTTCTTTTACCATCTTATCTACTTCTGGATCAGCCACAACTGCTTCATCGTACTCTTTCAAACCGCCGCTGAATGCTACCAATTCTTTGCCGAGGTAGTAGAGGTCAGCGCGTCCGAGAGACTTGCCGTACTCCCAGTCTTGTACGATGTACGTGCCGTTTACGAGTTCAGGTGCTTTCAGCGGAGTATGGGAGTGACCACCAACAATCAGGTCAATGCCAGGAACGTTTTTCGCGATTTCACGGTCTACGTTCACTCCGATATGGGAAACAACAATCACGTGATCTACTTCTTTTTTCAGCTCAGGTACAAGTACTTTCGCCACTTCTACCGGATTTTTAAATGTCAGCCCTTTTACGTTGTCAGGGTGAGTCAATACAGGTGTGTCTTCCGCTACGAAACCAACAAAGGCGAATTTCTTCCCGCCAATCTCTGCTTTGAAAATAGGTGGCAGCAATTCTTTTCCATCTGCCTTGAACACGTTAGCAGAGATGACTGGATGCTCGAGCATGTCACGCAGCTTGAGCAATTGCTCATAACCGAAGTCAAACTCGTGGTTACCGGCAGCCATTACGTTGTAGTCGAGGCTGTTGAGGATTGGAATAACAGACTCGCCTTTGAATTGGTTCACGAAAACGGTACCTTGGAAGGTATCACCAGCGTCCAAGAGCAAGAAGTTTTCGTTCTCTGCACGCCATTCCTTGAGTAAAGTTGCGATTTTGGCAAAGCCGAATTCTTTTTGGTTCTTGTCTTCTTGAATATGACCATGTGTATCGTTGGTGTGTGCAATCGTTACATGCGTGGTAGCCGCATCACCCAATGCTTGGAAAAATTCACCGCGCGTTACCGTCGCTTTGTTGTCGAGCTTCATTTTGTAGCCCAGTTTGTCAGCCATTTGTGTCAGCTTAGCAGATGTTACCACTTGCGCAGGGTTTTTATAGTCGTCTTGTGTGAGAGCACCTTGGCTCTTTGCCCAGTCGAAGTAAGGAGCAGACCAATGAGCACCTTTAGCGGCAGCTCCCACTTTTACTTCTTTCAATTTGGAGAAAACAACAGTAGCTTCCGCGAGAGTCACAGCACGATCCAGAGCAAGATCGCCATTTTGACCCGCTGATACAATTGCCTTTTTCACCATCCAGTCAGCGTGCTGTACGGGATGCAATGGTGCTGCAAATGCTGAGGAAGACATCAGCGATGCAAAAACGATAGATGCAAACGCCGTCATCGTAATCCGACGTGCCTTTTTCATGATAATTTCCCCTCTCGTCTATGTATAAATAAATAGGATAACGTTTTCATTATAGCAAAATTTGCTAGGACTATGGTGTGATTTTGTTACTTTTTGTTGAGAAAGCTCCCCAATGCTTCAGCCATTTTCTCTGGCGCTTCGACCATGCCCATATGCCCAACATCAGGCAGCAGCACTTGCTCGACGCTATTTCTATCCACTGTAAAAGTTTTTTCTGCAGGAATGATCTGGTCCTCTGTTCCTGCGACTAATAGCACAGGTAAAGTCGTTTCTTGCAGCACATGATTGCGATCTACTCGATCACGCATGGCGCCAAGTGTTTGGATGGCTCCAATCGGGCTCGTCGCAAAGCCAATCTCTTTTGCCAGCTGGACTTCTTCTCTCATCGATTCGATATGCAAAGGTGCGAACAGCTTCGGGATGAGTGCTTTGATAAAAGGCTCCATACCATTCTCCCGAATACTCTGGGCTCCTTTATCCCGGTTAGCCTTGGCAGCGTCGTCATCCGGATATGGCGTCGAATGGATCAAGCCAAAGCTCGCCAGCTTGTCCGCGTATTGATTTGCAAAAGACAAGGTCACATAGCCACCGAGCGAATGTCCAAACAGATGAATCTTCGCTAAACCCAGCTCATCTACAAACAAAGCCAGATCGTCTGCAAAGCGCTCCATCGAATACGGTTCATCAGGGGCCGAGCTATTTCCATGACCACGCAAATCGATCGCAATGACACGATGCGTTTTAGACAGGAGCGGCACTAGCTTATGCCAGTAAGATGAGCTCCCGCAAAAACCGTGGATCAAAACAAGCGATTCTGCTGTTCCTTCTTCTACATAGGCTATTTTGATGCCGTTACTCAGTTGGACTTCCTTTTTCATCGAATCATACTCCTTTATTGTTTGGTTACTTCTTGTCAACAAGTGCTACTTACCCTTACGATTGGAAAATAACCCTGTTCAAAAGAACATGAAAGAGGTGCACATGTAGATGGTATACCCAAAAACAGGTTCCGTGATCGTCAGGGACGGGAGAGAAATGGCGTATACGCACATTCAGGCAAGTCAGACGCCATCTCGCTCCGTCTGTTTTTTCTTTCCCGGAGCCAGCTATTCGTTCGACAGGCCTTATCTGTATTATTCTACCATGCTTTTTTTGAGCAAACAGTTCGATCTCGTCTATGTACACGCAGAGTATGGACGAGACAATGCGGATTTTTGGAATAGCTCATTCGCCAAACGAAGTGCTTGGATCAGCGAGGAGATGCAAACGGTTGTCTCACATGTGCTGGATGTGTACGAATACGAACGAGTTTTCTTCCTCGGGAAGTCACTCGGTACAGTGCCGATTACCTGCGGATTGCTCAAGGAATCTCGTTTTGCCCGTTCATCTGCAATCTTATTGACGCCATTGCTGACTGAGGAAGTGTTCCATACGGAATTGCTAACTCTTACCCAACAGGTATTTCTCGTCTCAGGCACCGCCGATCATTACTACAATCAGGGCGTGGTTGATCAACTTGCCACATCCAAACCAAACATGCAGCTACATCTCCCGCCAAACGCCAAGCACTCCCTCGATGTTGATCTCTACGTCGATGATTCCCTTCAAGTGCTACAGTCTGTCATGGGTGAACTAGCACGTTTCCTGGACAAGCAAATAGATTGACATCAAAAACAACACCTCTTGCTTGCAATGAGCGGTGTTGTTTTCTTTTTTTTTTACCGAAGCGGAATAAAAATTTCATACGCATTGTCGACCCGAGCAGACTCATGCACAGAGGGAACGTACCGTTGATCGTAGCGCTCCATGCGCAGAGCTTGCTCGTCCACCTGATGGCCATTCTCGTTGAGCCAGCCAAACAGGCCGTGGTATGAATTTTGCACCTGTTCCATAGGCCCTGTATGGGTAAAGCGGGCGTATGTCCTCTCTGGAATCGTGAACCCGAGCATGCCCTCAGGGATACGCTCGAAACGCTCCACTTCCACCACAATGTACTCGGTATACATTTGGTACGTCCGATTCTCGTTGCTGATGTCGTAACGAACATCTGGTGAAATCACGAGAGAAATCTCATCCTGGCGCTTCAAAAAAGTCTCCCACAGCTTCGGCATGTATTCCACTAGCATAGGAAACGAACCAGAGAAGCTAAGGCCAACCAGATGCTTTTGCGGTACGTGAATGATCGTCCCTTCCATGTCTCCACCTCATTCATCTGCATTTTCCTTCGTATTTTGACAAGGGGTGGAAAAATCCTGCAAAAAATCAAAAAAAGCACCTCCTGCATCAGCAAGGAAGTGCTTTCTTCTTTTCATTCTTTATTCAAACGCTCTTTTCATCGCTTTGAAGCTTGCTTCAATCGTACGTTCGATATCTTCATCGGTATGAGCCAAGGAAACGAACATACCCTCAAACTGGGACGGCGGGATCATGATGCCTTCCTCCAGCAGATAGCTAAAGTACGCCGAGAAACGCTCCAGATCGGATGATTTCGCTGTTTCGTAGTTGATAACTGGCGTCTCTGTAAAGAACAGGCAAACCATGGAACCTACGCGATTGAGCGTGTGCGGAATGCCCAGCTTCTTGGCATTGTCAGCCAAGCCTTCAGCCAAACGAGCGGACATCTTCTCCAAGCGTTCGTATGCGCCTGGTTTGCTGAGCTCTTGCAAGGTAGTCAAGCCTGCTGCCATCGCCAAAGGATTACCCGACAGCGTCCCTGCCTGATAGATCGGGCCTGCAGGAGCTACTTGCTGCATGATCTCACGTTTGCCGCCGTATGCACCTACTGGCAAGCCACCCCCGATGACTTTCCCCATCGTGGTCAAATCCGGAGTAATGCCGTACAGCTCTTGTGCACCGCCCAATGCTACACGGAAGCCAGTCATGACTTCATCGAAAATCAGCAGTGTCCCATGTTTCTCTGTAATTTCACGCAGTCCTTCGAGGAAGCCTGGCTGTGGAGGAACAACCCCCATGTTGCCGCCGATTGGCTCCACAATAACAGCTGCCAGATCATCGCCAAACGCTTCAAATGCCAGTTTGACGCTTTCCAGATCATTGTAAGGAACCGTAATCGTGTTGTGTGCTGTTCCTTCAGGTACACCTGGGCTGTCTGGGAGTCCTAGTGTAGCCACACCAGAGCCAGCTTTGATCAACAGGCTGTCGGCATGACCATGGTAGCAGCCTTCGAACTTCATGATTTTATTGCGTCTGGTATAACCACGCGCGAGGCGTAGAGCGCTCATCGTTGCCTCTGTACCGGAGTTCACCATGCGCACGACTTCTACAGATGGCACGATCTCACAAACGAGCTTTGCCATTTCTGTTTCCCGCTCAGTAGGTGCGCCGAAGCTAGTTCCAAGCGCAGCTACTTCCGTAATCGCTGCAAGGACACGCGGATGTGCATGGCCCAAGATCAATGGACCCCACGAGCCGATGTAGTCAATATAGCTGTTTCCATCCACATCAAAAATGCGGGAGCCTTCTCCTTTTGCAATGTAAACTGGATTGCCTCCGACGCTCTTAAAGGCACGAACCGGACTGTTTACTCCGCCTGGTATGTAATGCTGTGCTTCTGCAAATAACTGAGTAGATTTTTCTCTATTCATCTCATGCTCACCTCGCCAGCCATTTTGCAACATCTTTTGCATGGTACGTAATGATCAAATCTGCACCTGCACGTTTGAAGCCAACCAATGTTTCCATAACGATACGCTCTTCATCGATCCAACCATTCAGAGCTGCCGCTTTTACCATGGAATACTCTGCACTCACATTGTAAGCCACGATCGGCAGGTTGAAGTTCTCACGCAGACGAAGAACCATGTCCATGAAGGCAAGACCTGGCTTCACGATCAAGAAGTCCGCTCCCTCTTTTACATCGGAAGCTGCTTCGCGCAGACCTTCACGTGCATTGGCCGCGTCCATTTGATAGCTTTTGCGATCGCCGAATTGTGGAGTCGAGCCTGCCGCATCGCGGAATGGCCCGTAGAAAGCAGAAGCGTATTTCACCGCATAGGACATGATCGGAATGTGCTCAAAACCAGCCTCGTCCAAAGCTTCACGGATTGCAATCACGAAACCGTCCATCATATTGGAAGGAGCGATAATGTCTGCTCCGGCTTTTGCTTGGGAAACGGCGGTCTGACCCAAAAGCTTCAATGTTTCGTCATTCACGACTTCGTCTTCGTGAATGACACCACAGTGTCCATGATCGGTGTATTCACACAGGCATGTATCTGCAATCACGATCATTTCCGGATGGGCTTCCTTAATCAGACGCATCGCCTGTTGGGTAATCGCATCATCATTGTACGCCTCTGTTCCGCATGCGTCTTTATGTGTTGGTACCCCAAACATCAAAACAGCTTGAATTCCCAGAGCTACGATTTCCTTCATCTCTTCGGCCAAAGTGTCCAAGGAGAGCTGATACACGCCTGGCATGGACGGAATCTCATTCTTAATACCGGTTCCTTCCACTACGAACAACGGATAAATCAAGTCTTCCACCCGTACGTGGTTCTCCCGCACCAAATTGCGCATAGCCGCACTTTTGCGAAGACGGCGATGACGGTCAAATGTTTGTACCATGTCCATTCCCTCCCAGATTCTCTATGATAGCTGCTAGTAAGCCTTCCACGGTGTACTCACTCGCTACCGCATGAACAGAAAGCCCGTTTTGTCTTGCTGTATCTGCCGTGATTGGTCCGATACAGGCTATCTGAACGTGCTTGAGCCAGTCAAACGATGCATAGGACTCCATCGCTGCCATGAAATGCGTCACCGTTGAAGAGCTGGTAAACAAGATGATATCGATAAGACCTTGTTGTAGCTTTTCCGCTGCATCTGGAGCCTGCTCTGCATCAATGACAGTGTGATACACGTCTACCTCTGTCACAGCAAGCCCCAAACGAGCCAGCTCCTTTGGCAGTGCCTTGCGGGCAATATCTGCACGAGGCAACAGAACACGCTGACCAGGAAGCAGCTGATCATACAAGCTCGACAACAAGCCTTCCGCCACGTAATCAGACGGGATGACAGCTACTTCGAGCCCGTGATGTTCAAGCGCCTTGGCCGTCTTCGGACCGACCGCAGCAATTTTGCCAGTGAACGCTTCGAGTCCTACCCCGACCTCACGCATTCGCTCCAAGAAGAAGCGTACGCCATTCACACTCGTGAAGACCACCCAGTCGTATGTTGGCAACTGGGTGATGGCTTCGTCGAGCTTGGCAGTGTCCGTCGGCGGCATCATTTTTAACAGGGGAAATGCGTACGCTTCTCCCCCTAACCGCTCGATATGTTCAACGAGCTCGCGAACTTGACTTCTTGCCCGCGTGACCATGATGCACTTGCCAGTCAGCGGCTTGTGCGATCCGTGGACAATCATTGCTCATTCTCCCGCAATACTTGCGCAAGTACTTCTCCCGCTCCCTGCGCCAGGAGGGCTTCCGCCACTTGAATGCCCAGCGCTAACGGATCTTGGCCAGTCGCCGTGTTTTTGAACATTTGCTTCCCATCTGGGGAGCCAACCATTCCCGTCATAGTAATTTCATTGTTCTCTCCAACTGTCGCATATGCGCCAATCGGCACCTGACAGCCGCCTTGCAGTTTATGCAGGAAGCTGCGCTCTGCTGTTACCGCTAAACGCGTCGGTGCGTCATCAAACTGCTTCAAGAGAGCGAGTGTCTCCTCATCGTCTGCACGGCATTCGATGGCAAGGGCTCCTTGACCGACTGCTGGCAAGCTGATTTCAACAGGCAGGAACTGCGAGATGTTTCCTTCAAAATTCACGCGCTCAAGTCCAGCCGCAGCGAGGATGATCGCATCAAAATTACCTTCCGCTAGCTTACCCATGCGCGTATCAATATTTCCACGCAGAGATTCGATCTGAATGTCAGGGCGATGTGCGAGAATTTGTGAAGAGCGGCGCAAGCTACTGGTTCCTACCAAAGCTCCTTGCGGCAATTCATCCAACGTCTTACCGTCCTTGGAAAGCAGAACATCCCGAGGATCAACACGCTTCGGGATCGCACCGATTACCAAGCCCTCTGGCAATTCAGCCGGCATATCCTTCAAGCTGTGTACCGCAAAATCGGTTTCCTTATCGAACAAGGATTGCTCGATTTCTTTGACAAACAACCCTTTTCCGCCTACTTTGGACAAGGTCACATCGAGGATTCGATCGCCTTTTGTCACGATTTCATGCAATTCAAAATCAGCTTCAGGTGCGAACCCCTTCAGTTTTTCTACGACCCATTTCGTTTGGGTGAGCGCCAATTTGCTGCGACGCGTTCCCACTTTCCATTTTCCCATGACAGCCTCCTTGATGAACAGCCCCTACCACCAGTCGTGAAATGTAGAAGTAGTGAAGCCTAAAAAATTGATAAGCAGTAACAAAAACGCCAGGACGTTCCACTGCGCGAGTCTGCGCATCTGCACCGTATCCCGATAGCGTTGGTACAGCCACAGCGAATAAATCGCAAGAACCAGCACGGAGAGCACTACTTTGGAGTCAAACAAAAATTTCTCCGGCAAAACCATTTTACCCCAAATGATCCCTAATACAATCGAGAGCAAGAGCATCGGTACACCCAGCATGTTCATTCGGTACGCGTAGCCTTCCAGTTGATCGAGGCTAGGCAATCGCCTGAGCAACGGCGACCAGCGTCTTTCTTTGAGCATTTTGTGCTGAAGCAAGTACATGGCCGAGAAGATCATGGAGAGCGAGAACGCCCCGTAGCTGAACATAGCCAGTGTCACATGCGTCAACAATAGCTCAGAGGTCAAGATGCTCGATACAGCCTCAATCGGCGTTTCCGGCAAAAACATCGACATGACGAGCACGACGAACCCAATAATATTAGTAAAAAAAACCAGTAAATCAATCCGAAAAAAATAGTGAATGGCAAGCGACAAGCCTACCAGCACCCATGAATAAAAAAAGAGCGTCTCAAACAACGTAATGACTGGAAAATACCCCTTCATGACTGCTTGCGAGACAAAAAATGCGGTTTGCAAGGCCCAAACGACAACAAGCAACCCGAAAGCCAGACGATTGACTTTCCGGTTGCTTTGCAAGAAGTCGTTAAAATAGAAGAGAACACTTGCAGCGTAGAGAAAGATCGTCAAGTCGTAGATCCATCTCACCTCGGCCATGCACTCTCTCCCCCACTTTCCCAATCGGTTTCTAACAGTAGCAGATAGATTGTCAGGTCAGCTTATTCAGGGAACCGGGAAGCCAATACCTGCTCCCGAGAAGAAGATGTCTGTTTATTTTTATCGTTAGCCCAGATTGCTTCCTGTTCTTTTCGCTCCAGGATCTCCTCCAACGCAAACATTTTCTCGAAAATATCCAGTACTTCTTCCCCATCTTTGGTAGCTGCCATTTCTTTTAAACGCACGACCGGATCGTGCAACAGTTGATTGACAATACCCTTGGTTGTCTTGCGGATGATGTGCATCTCCCGCTCAGATAAATTCGGCAGCTTGTTTTCGATTTTTCGCATCGCTTCGCTTTGGATCGTGTTTGCCTTGTCACGCAGTGCAGCGATGATTGGCGCCACGCCAAGCGTTTGGTACCAGGTCGTGAATGCCACGATCTCTTCTTGAATCATGACATCCAGACGTTCCGCTTCACGAGAACGTTCCGCAACGTTACTCGCAACGATGCCTTCGAGATCGTCAATATCATATAAAAATACGTTATCCAGATCATGCAAGTCAGGATTCAGGTCGCGAGGAACTGCGATATCCACCATGAACAACGGACGATGCTTCCTTTGTTTCATGATCGGAGCCAGTTCTTTTTTGCCGAGGACATAACCTGTCGCTCCGGTCGAGCTGATGACGATGTCTGCTGTGAGCAGTGCCTCTGGCAACTGCTCCATCGTACAGGAGTCACCCTTGAACTTTTCTGCCAAAAGCTGCGCTCGCTCCAATGTACGATTCGCTACCATGACGTGTTCCGATCCATTTGCGTGCAGGTGCTTGGCAGTCAGCTCGCTCATTTTTCCCGCTCCTACGATCAGGACAGACTTCCCTGCGAAGGAACCGAAAATCTTTTTCCCCAGTTCGACAGCAGCGTAGCTGACAGAAACCGCATTTTGCCCAATCGCTGTCTCTGTATGAGCACGCTTGGCGAACGTAATCGCTTGCTTGAACAAGGTGTTGAAGACGGTCCCTGTCGTTTGACTCTCCTGCGCCAACAAGAACGCATCCCGGACTTGTCCGAGGATTTGTGTTTCTCCCATTACCATCGAATCAAGACCAGAAGAGACTCGGAACAAGTGCTCGATTGCTTGTTCGTTCTCTTTTATATAGAGATGATCCTTAAATTGTTCTTTCTCCACGCCGAACCATTCAGCCAAAAAACGGCGGGAATAGTCTCGGCCAATATTCGCCTGGTCGCAAACAACGTAGATTTCCGTCCGGTTGCACGTCCCCAGGATGATACATTCTGCGATACTCTTCGTCTGGGAGAGAAGATGAAGAGCGCGTGCTGTCCCATCGTCGCTGAATGTAAACTTTTCGCGAATTTCGACAGGAGCTGTTTTATAGTTTAGACCCAGCAAAAGAATATCCATAATGTCCTCCCAGAATAACAAACCTGTTAGCGGCATATGTAAAATGCACTATTATTATATCATTATGTCCCGAATCGGATAGGAGTAATTGTGAAAAGTTTTTTAACGGAGTGCACTTTGGGTATATCCTTTATAATCCGCTTGCGTTCCGTCCGGGAATCCCTTATGATGTCGGCTATACATGAAAACAGAAGAAAAATTGCGAAAATGTCAGAAAGGAGAGAAAAGAAGCTTTGAGAAAACCTTGGATGGCAGACATAACGCTGCTCCTCGTCGCAGTTATCTGGGGAACTACGTTTTTGATCGTACAGCAGGCAATCGCATCGCTGCCTCCCAATACGTTTAACGCCGTACGCTTTACCATTGCTGCGTTATTTTTACTGATCATCTATTTCATCCGCAATCGTTATCGTGGGCAGAACTCTGAATGGAGAGGGCCACTGCTTCGTGCAGGCATCATCCTCGGTTTTTGGCTCTGTCTGGGATATGCCTTTCAGACCGTAGGACTTTTGTATACATCGCCGTCCAAAGCTGGCTTTATCACAGGTTTAGCCGTCGTATTGGTACCGCTCTTCTCATTTTTGCTCTTGCGTGAGCGTGTCAAACCTCTCGCTATCGTCGGCGTGATTCTAGCAGCGTTCGGCTTGTATTTGCTGACACAGAGCCAGTCGTTCTCCTTTAATCTCGGTGATGCCCTGGTATTCTTCGGTGCAATCTGCTTCGCTATGCAAATCGTCTCTACCGGCAAATACGCACCTCGTTTTGCAGCATTGCCCCTTGCCATTACGCAATTAGGCACGGTAGCTGTTATGAGCTGGCTGTACGCCTTTTTCTTTGAGGATTGGAGTCGTGCTTTTGATCCGACGATCTTGTTCATCCCAGAGGTGGCCTTTGGTTTGATCGTCACTTCTATTTTCGCTACGGCACTGGCCTTTCTCGCGCAGACGGCCTTGCAAAAACAAACCAGCTCGACGCGGGTCGCTCTCATTTTCGCTTTGGAGCCCGTTTTTGCTGCAATCACCTCCTACGTGTTTATTCATGAAGTATTGAATGGAAGACAGCTGACCGGATGTCTCCTGATTTTCACCGGCATGATTCTCGCTGAACTGCCGATTCAAGAATGGTTGCGGAATTTCCGTCAGAGAAAACCAAATGAGAGTCGTGAATCCGCCTGATGCGAAAAAGCAAAAAAGTTCCTTCTCCCCTGCGGGAAAGGAACTTTTTTTATGAGCTCTTCTTGACCTCTAGCATTACGGCATCCACAAAAAGCTGCATGACCGGTCCGCACACTTCTTGCGGGTAACGTTCCGTTCTTTTGAGCCACTGTTTGAGCCGGAGCAAGTGATACGCTGCTTGTGGAAGTCGCCCTCTTGTCCCCTGATCAATGAGAGCGACTGCCGACAGACCGACCTTTGTCCACAGATGGAACTTCTCCACCCACGGCCTCGTTTCTTCTGCAAGCTTCTGATTCGTCATCCCTGCCAACAGCTTGTCTGCCGACGCCTCCATCTTCTGAAAAAGGGCCGTCAAGTCAGCAATGGCCTTTTGCCGATCTCCCTGCAAAAAATGAAAGCGGAAGGTCAGGATCGCTTCTAGCAATCGCGGCGATTCCACCTCGCATAAAAACGAGCTTTGCACATTATCGGCAAAGGTAAAGAAAGCATCTGCATCCTTTTGTCCCGCTACTTCCTCTACGGCTTGTTTCCATACCGTATCAGGATCGTAGCCGATCGGATCTCGCAAATAAGCTGCCGTCGTAATCAAAGGAATCTTCGAGCATTCTGGTCTAGACATCGCATTCGCCACATAGCCTGCTGCGTATTGCCACAGGTCAGGATCGCGGTGACGCAATGGACCGATATGTAGTTCATTCGCCATGGCCAAATCATTCACCGGGTAGTTGTCCCAATAAAATGGCTGATGACCCGTAGACTCATGAAAGCGAATGGCATCACCATCCGTCAGGTAAGGCGAGCAGACGAATCGTCCCGTCCAGAACAAATCGATTTCTGACGGCAGATGCTGGCCGAGGTACATGATGTACGCTTCTTTTCCAATCCCGTTGTATTGTGTAGGACAGACAACCAACTTGACTGGTTCGCCCCAGCTCCGTATCAAATCCCACACATAAAGCGTCGTCTGGGCATGCGCCTCCGCCAAATGGGCGAACTCGGCTACATCCTTCTCATGCAACAGATGCATGGGGATATCATCAAACAATAGCGCAAAGTAACGCACACCACGATCATACAAATCCCGATACTTCCTGCCTAATAGCTCCAAGTGCTGACGATTCGTATATTCCATGCTGAGCCCAGGACCCAGACAATAAATAAACTGCATGTTGCGAGTCTTTGCCCGCTGGATCAACTCTTCTAACTGTTGATTGGCTTTTGTAGGGAGCGGCTCCATCCAGCGTTCCCGCAGATACTCGTCATCTTTTGGAGCGTAGAAATACGCGTTGTAATCATGTCGGTGCAAAAAGTCGATCATATCCAGCCGCTCTTCATGTGTCCAAGGTGTTCCATAGAAGCCTTCGATCACACCACGTACAGCAAAGCAAGCACTCCCGCTCACTCAGATGCTCCCTTCCCCACGACGAATTGGGTCTAAGAATTACTCATTGGCTGGAGCAGTCTCCTCAGCCTTGGCAGCCGTCTCCCTGGCCATTTCCTCGCCAGCACGGATACGACGCATGATTTCTGCCCACAGTTCATCCTTGCCTTGACCTGTCTCCGAGGAAAATACAATGATCGTATCATCCCCGCGCAAATTCAGGCTTTGACGGATGATCTTCGTATGCTGTAGCCAACGCCCGCGAGCGATTTTATCACCTTTCGTCGCTACGACTACGGTAGGGATCCCGATTTGCTTGCACCAATCGTACATCGCAATATCGTCTTTACTCGGAGCATGGCGAATATCGACCAGTTGAATAATGAAGCGAAGCTCTTTCCGGTTTTTCAAATAGCCCTCGATCATTTTTCCCCATTGTTCCTTGATCGTCTTCGCTACCTTTGCATACCCATAACCCGGGAAGTCAACGAAGTAGAGCATTTGATTGACACGGAAATAGTTCAATGTCTGGGTTTTACCCGGACGAGAACTGATCCGGGCAAGCCCTTTGCGGTTCATCATTTTATTGAGCAATGATGATTTTCCTACGTTAGAGCGTCCTACCAGCGCGATCTCATGGAGACCATCCGTAGGATACTGCTTCGGTCCAACCGCGCTGATAATAAACTCTGATGATGTTACTTTCATGCTTTGTCACCTACTGGCTGTTTAGTTAGCGCGTGACGCAGCACTTCATCTAAATGGTCAACTGGATAGAATGACAGTTCACCGCGTACGCTCTCCGGGATATCCTCGATATCCTTCTCGTTGTCTTTTGGCAAAATGATTGTGGTTAAACCTGCACGGTGAGCAGACATGCATTTTTCTTTCAGCCCGCCAATTGGCAGTACCCGACCTCGCAATGTAATCTCCCCGGTCATCCCCACTTCTTTTTTCACAGGGATTTTCGTCAGGGCGGATACGAGTGCGGTTGCCATGGTAATCCCAGCAGAAGGACCGTCTTTTGGAATCGCCCCTTCTGGAAAATGGATGTGGATATCGTTCTTCTCGTGGAAGGACGGATCAATTCCCCACTGATCTGCATGGGAGCGAATATAGCTAAACGCAGCCTGCGCAGATTCCTTCATGACGTCACCCAGTTTCCCCGTCAGGGTGAGCTTACCTTTTCCAGGCAAAATGCTGACTTCTACATTCAGCGTATCTCCACCTGCTTGTGTCCAAGCCAGACCCGTAACAGAGCCGACTTGATCTTTTTTCTCCGCCAGTCCATAGCGGTAGCGCGGTTTGCCGAGCAGTGCCTCCAATGTCTTTACCGTAACCACGACACGCTTCTTCTCCCCGCTCACGATCAGCTTGGCAGCTTTGCGGCATACATTAGCTGCTTCGCGATTGAGGTTGCGAACACCCGCTTCTCGCGTGTACAAACGAACGAGCTTCAGCATCGCATCGTCGTTCATTTTCAGCTTATCTTTGCCCAGACCGTGATCCTGCAGTTGCTTCGGCAAGAGGTAATCACGCAAAATGTTCAGCTTTTCCAATTCGGTATAGCTGGAAATCGAGATGACCTCCATCCGGTCCAAGAGCGGACGCGGAATCGTATCGAGACTGTTTGCTGTCGTAATAAACATGACGTTCGTCAAATCATAGGTCTCTTCGATATAGTGGTCACTGAATTTATCATTTTGGTTTGGATCGAGTACTTCGAGCAGCGCAGAAGCAGGGTCTCCACGGAAATCGGACGCGAGCTTGTCGATCTCATCCAGCAAAAAGACAGGATTAATCGTACCTGCTTGCTTCATTCCTTGTATGATTCGTCCTGGGAGAGCACCTACATACGTGCGGCGGTGTCCGCGAATTTCTGCTTCATCGCGTACTCCACCCAAGGAAATGCGAACGAAATTGCGCCCGATTGCACGCGCTACGGAACGGGCCAGAGATGTTTTCCCGACACCCGGAGGGCCTACCAGACAAAGGATTGGTCCACGCATGGAGTTTACCAGCTTTTGTACTGCCAAATACTCCAAGACGCGCTCCTTCGGTTTATCCAAGCCGTAATGATCTTCATCGAGAACTTGCTGTGCATGATGAATATCCAGATTGTCTTCGGTCGTCTTCGCCCACGGCAGTGCAAACAATGTATCGATATACGTACGGATGACTGAGCCTTCCGCAGAAGTCGCCGGCATCTTTTCCAGACGCTCGAGCTCCTTCTCGATCTTCGCTTTGATCCGCTCAGGAGCATCCGATTTTTCGAGCTGAGCACGCAGCTCATCTACTTCACCTTGACGTCCGTCCTTGTCGCCCAGCTCTTTTTGGATAGCTTTCATTTGCTCACGCAGGTAATATTCCTTTTGCGTGCGCTCCATCTGTTTCTTCACGCGGTTGCCGATCTTGCGCTCCAGCTCTAGTACTTCGCGCTCGTTGTTCAAAATGGTTAAAAGAATTTCGAGACGTTCCTTGATGTTGGTCGTCTCCAAAATTTCCTGTTTGTCCTTCATCTTAAGTGGCAAATGCGAAGCAATCACATCTGCCAAACGTCCCGGTTCCTCAATGTCCTGCACAGAGGTTAGCGTCTCTGGAGAAACCTTTTTGGACAGCTTGATGTACTGCTCAAAGTGGCCCAGCAAGGAACGCATTAATGCTTCCACTTCGTTTTGCTCTGTTTTTTCATCTTGCAAATATGTAATCGACACGACGAAATAATCTTCCTGTTGAAGATACTCCTCGATCTTCGCGCGTTGCAAGCCTTCTACCAATACACGGATTGTCCCATTCGGCAGCTTCAGCATTTGTTTCACACGCGCAACGGTACCAATACTGTAAATTTGCTCAGCATCTGGCTCTTCTATATGGACCTCTTCCTGTGTCGCAAGCAAAATCTTGTTATCGTCTACCATGGCTTGCTCCAATGCGCGGATGGACTTTTCCCGTCCAACGTCCAAATGGAGTACCATTGTCGGATAAACAAGCAATCCTCGCAACGGGAGAAGCGGTAATTCTCGTTTACCGGAACGTTCGCCCAAGCGGATGCACCTCTCCTTGTTGATCTACCCTCTTACAAAGAGCCTTATAACAGACAAAAACGGCCCTCAAAGCCGTTTTTCAAACGCCCGCCCGGCCCCAAAAAACGAGACAAAAAAGATCTCGCAATCATTTTTTGTGGAGCTCGTTTCAGGCCGGGCAAGGCCTCAGGCTCTTTGCAAGCAGAAGCTTTTTTCCATTGTAGCGCAAACACAATCCGATGTCTAATCTGCGAGCATACCCGACTGTTACAGGGATAGCGGAGAGGAAGCGAGATCCTCTGCCGGAATTTGCAAAGTAAATCCCGTCGCCTCTTCTTCTTGCATAGTAGCTTGCGGTACAGCTAGCTCAATTACCTCTGTGACAGTTGACACTGGTATGATCTCGATCCCTTTCATGTCTGCAAAAATGCTTTGCCAGTTTTCCTGTGGAATGAGGACTCTGGTCGCTCCCGCTTGTTTGGCGGCCTCTACCTTCGCAACTACACCTCCAACTGGCTTTACCTTCCCATGAATACTGATTTCGCCAGTCATGGCCAGTAAATTATCGACAGGCTGATTAAAAATCGCCGAGTAGATCGCAGTAGCAATGGTAATGCCCGCAGAAGGCCCATCAACAGGGATGCCTCCCGGAAAATTGATATGCAGATCGTAATCATACGGGCGGACGCCCATTCTGTTCAGGACAGTCAAAACGTTTTCGATCGATCCTTTTGCCATCGACTTCCGGCGGATCGTCCGGCTACGGCTGCCCATCTCCTCTTCCTCAGCCATTCCTGTCATCGCCATTCGACCTTGACCAGGAACAGCGGTGGGAGAAGCAGTCACTTCCAGCTCCATCACACTGCCCATGTTCGGACCGTACACAGCAAGACCGTTGACCAATCCGACCTGCGGTGTATCATGTACCTGCTTTTCTGGGCGAGGCGATTTTTGACTGCTGTGCATCACCCATTCCACATCGGCAGCCTGGATGTCATTGCGGTCTTCCGTCAAGGCAATTCCCGCAGCGATTTGCAGTGTATTGATCGCTTCACGTCCATTGGTCGCGTAGCGCTCGATCACGGAAACAGCACCATCTTCCATATTCATATTCATTTTAGGCACGGCCGTACGCACGATACTCCCAATTTCTCCAGCCTTCAATGGGCGGAAAAAGATTTCCAGGCAACGGGAACGAAGCGCAGCAGGCAGTTCTTCTGGTAGCCTTGTCGTCGCTCCAACCAGGCGGAAGTCTGCCGGCAAACCATATTTGAAAACGTCATGAATATGCGAAGGAATTTGGTTATTTTCCTCGCTGTAGTAAGCACTCTCTAGCATGACTTTACGGTCTTCAAGAACCTTTAGTAACTTATTCATCTGCACAGGATGAAGTTCCCCTATTTCATCAAGAAAAAGCATGCCACCGTGCGCTTTCGTCACAGCGCCTGGCTTTGGCTGCGGAATTCCCGCCTGCCCAAGCGAGCCTGCCCCTTGATAAATAGGATCATGTACAGAGCCAATTAACGGGTCAGCAATCCCGCGCTCATCAAAACGAGCAATCGTCGCATCGATTTCAATAAACTTGGCATCAGAAGAAAACGGCGATAGCTGATTTTTCTTCGCTTCTTCCAGCACGACCCTAGCCGCTGCGGTCTTGCCTACACCAGGCGGTCCATAAATAATGACATGCTGTGGGTTGGGACCACACAAAGCAGCACGCAACGCACGAAGCCCATCTTCTTGTCCTACAATTTCTTCCAAAGTCGCTGGTCTTGTTCTCTCTGACAGAGGCTCAGTCAATGCAACCATTCTCATTTTACGAATGGAATCAAGATCCTTGCGCGATTCCTTTTCGGTTGAGGTTTTCGTGTTTCTCTGCGCTCGCAGCAAGTTCCAAAAGTAGGTGCCGATCACGATACCAACAACCACTTCAATGACAGCAATGACCAATGTCGTATAGTCCATATGCAGTCCCTCCCATGCGTCTTCGCTTGCGGTCAACTTTTGTCCCCCAAAGAGAGGGGACACGTTCCTGACCGTTTTGTGCATATGTAAAGCTTCTCTTGAACGATATCAAGTAGTATTGCCCCGCAAGCGTAGACGTAAACCAACAACAAAAAAACCACCTCGCTTATAACGAGATGGTTTGTGTAGACAATACTTATGCTGTTTCTTCGTGCAATTCCTGGCCTTCTTTGGTCAACAACTGTGGCTTCACTTTGTCGCGTACCGTTTCTTCGGTAATCACGCACTTGTTGACGTCTTCTCTGGAAGGAAGCTCATACATCATATCGAGCATGATTTGTTCGATAATCGCACGCAGGCCGCGCGCACCAGTGTTGCGCTTAATCGCTTCTTTCGCGATTTGCATGAGCGCACCGTTATCGAACTCCAGCTCAACACCGTCGAGACTCAGCAGTTTTTGGTACTGTTTCACCAAAGAGTTTTTCGGCTCTGTCAGGATACGCACGAGCGTCTCCTCATCCAGCGGCTCCAAGGTAGCCAGCACTGGCAAACGACCGACGAACTCCGGAATCAGACCAAATTTCAGCAGGTCTTCCGGCAAAATGTATTTCAGGTATTCTCCGGCTTTCAGATCGCCTTTTACGCCATCGCCGAAGTCTGCACCGAAACCGATGACTTTTTTACCCAAACGACGCTTGATAATCTGCTCGACGCCATCAAATGCACCGCCGCAGATGAACAAAATGTTCGACGTGTCGATTTGGATGAACTCTTGGTGAGGATGCTTGCGTCCGCCTTGTGGTGGCACACTCGCAACGGTCCCCTCCAAAATTTTCAAAAGCGCTTGCTGAACGCCTTCACCAGATACATCACGCGTGATGGATGGGTTTTCCGATTTGCGGGCTACCTTATCAATCTCGTCGATGTAAATGATTCCTTTTTCAGCCTTCTCAACATCATAGTCAGCAGCCTGGATGAGCTTGAGCAAGATGTTTTCAACATCTTCACCCACATAGCCTGCCTCTGTCAGAGAAGTTGCGTCCGCAATCGCGAAAGGTACATTCAGAATGCGCGCCAATGTTTGCGCGAGCAACGTTTTTCCGCTACCAGTCGGACCGATCAGCATGATGTTGGATTTTTGCAGCTCCACATCCTCGATCTTCGCCCCGGAATTAATCCGTTTGTAGTGGTTGTACACCGCTACAGACAAGGACTTTTTCGCCATATCTTGACCGATGACATAGTCGTCCAAGATTTTGCGAATTTCCACTGGCTTTGGAATTTCTTTCATATCGATTTCTTCTTCAGTGCCCAGTTCTTCCTGTACAATTTCATTGCACAGTTCGATACATTCGTCACAAATGTAAACACCAGGACCAGCTACCAGCTTGCGCACCTGTTCCTGGGACTTGCCGCAGAAGGAACACTTCAGTTGGCCTTTGTCGTCGTTAAACTTAAACATGCGCTTCACCTCACAACGGGTCAGTTTTTGCGTTCGATAATAGAGTCAATCAATCCGTAGGCCTTTGCTTCTTCTGCGCTCATGAAATTATCGCGATCTGTATCTTGCTCTACGCGTTCATAAGGCTGACCTGTCCGCTCAGACAAAATCTCATTTAGCTGGCGCTTTGTTTTCATAATCCATTCCGCATGAATGCGGATGTCTTCTGCTTGCCCACGCACACCACCGAGCGGTTGGTGAATCATTACTTCGGCATTTGGCAGAGCGAAGCGCTTGCCTTTTGCACCAGCAGCCAACAGGAAAGCACCCATGCTGGCAGCCATGCCCACACAAATCGTGGACACATCCGGTTTGATGTACTGCATGGTGTCATAGATGGCCATTCCTGCTGTAACAGAACCACCTGGAGAGTTTATGTATAGCGATATGTCTTTGTCCGGATCTTCTGCCTGCAAGAAAAGCAACTGAGCAACAACAAGATTGGCGATTTCATCATCAATCTCGGTGCCCAAGAGAATAATCCGGTCTTTCAGGAGGCGCGAGTAAATATCATAGGAGCGCTCGCCCCTGCTTGTTTGCTCGATGACCATAGGGATTAACATTATGTATTTTCCTCCTTTGCCGAAAAAAGTCAATGGTGGAAAAACAAGGCACGATACACTCGTGCCTTGTGGTCTTGACAGCCAGCGCTCAGGGTTAGCCTGCCCACTGACCAATCATGCGTTCTTCTAAGCTTATGCTGTTACTTTGCTTTCTGCAACCAGCAAATCTACTGTTTTGCGAGTTTGCACATCGCGGTACAGAGCAGCCATGCCATCTTGTGCGGAGAAGATTTTGCGCAACTCGTCTGCTGGGCGGCCGTATACGCCAGCCAGTTTCTCGAGTTCTGCAGTTACATCTTCTTCTGTTGCTTCGATGTTTTCTGCTTTGCCGATTGCTTCCAAAGTCAAGGAAGTGCGAACGCGGGATGTTGCGTCTGCACGCAATTGATCACGCAGTTGGCTCTCATCCATGCCAGAGAACTGGTAGTACAGTTCCAGCGTCATGCCTTGGTATTGCAGACGTTGACCAAATTCATTTACCATTTGATCCAATTCATGCTCAACCATTACTGCTGGCAAATCGATCTCAGCGTTTTCAGCTGCTTTCAGAACGAGTTGCTCACGAACATATTGATCTTTTTCTTGCGCTGTTTTTTCTTCGAGTTTTTTCTTGGTGTCTGCTTTCAGCTCTTCCAGCGTGTCGAACTCGCTCACGTCTTTGGCAAACTCATCATCCAAAGCAGGCAGGTTTTTGCGCTTCAGGCTGTTCAGCTTCACTTGGAATACCGCTTCTTTACCAGCGAGGTTAGGAGAGTGGTACTCTTCAGGGAAAGTTACGGTAATTTCTTTTTCTTCGCCGATGTTCAAGCCAGCCAGTTGCTCTTCGAACCCTGCGATGAAAGTACCGGAACCCAGTTCCAGAGAGTAATCTTCCGCTTTACCGCCTTCAAAAGCTACTCCGTCTTGGAAGCCTTCGAAATCGATTACAGCGATATCGCCTGTTTGTGCTGCGCCTTCTTCTACTGCTACGAGTTCAGCATGACGCTCTTGCATACGCTTCAGTTCAGCGTCAACGCTCTCTTCAGTTACAGAGAAGTCTTTATCTTCGATGGACAGACCTTTGTAGTCGCCCAGCTTCACTTCAGGCTTCACAGTTACAGTCGCTTTGAAGATCAGGTTTTTCCCTTGTTCCATTTGCGTAACGTCTACTTCTGGACGATCTACTGGTTCGATACCAGCTTCACGAACAGCTTGTCCGTATGCAGTTGGAAGCAGAATGTCAAGAGCGTCTTGGTACAGAGATTCTACACCAAAACGGGATTCGAACATTTTGCGTGGTACTTTTCCTTTACGGAATCCTGGAACTTGAACTTTTTGAACCACTTTTTTAAACGCTTGATCCAATGCTGCGTCTACTTGCGTAGCATCTACTTCAATCGTCAGGACTCCCTGGTTATTCTCTACCTTTTCCCAATTTGCTGCCACGTAAACTTCCCCTCCTAAATCGAATCAACAGAACATCGCCAGCCGCGCCATGGTATCTTCGCAGGCTCGGATGATAATATTCTAGCCATTATAACCATTCTAGTATAGCACAAATCTTTTAGTTTTCAAGAAGACCTCGTTGGTCGACGAACAGAATAGTTCCCTCCCAATTGTGGAACCGGGTTGCCTAAATGATCATAAAACGCCACGGATATGTAAACTTCTGTCGGACTCGTTCCTGTCTCTTCTAAAAGAGCATATGTCGGTACGTGAAAACCTCGCGGCATTTGCAAGCTGCCCGGATTCAGAAACAAGATGTCTCTCTCGACGCCACAGACAGGTACATGAGAGTGACCGAATACAACTACATTTGCTCCTACCTCTTCTGCACGGTAATGAAGGCGCAGAAGAGAGCCTTTCACTCCGAAAAGATGCCCGTGCGTTTGCAGGATGTGAAGGTCGCGCCATTCGGTCTCTTGCTCAGTCGGCACCTCTTGTGTCGAATCGCAATTGCCTCGGACAAGCGTCATGTTGGAAAACGGCTCGCGCTTATGGTCGACACAAAAATCGCCACAATGCAAAATTTTTTCGACATGATGTCGGTTGACGACCTGGCTGACTTCCTGAACCAAGCCGTGGCTATCGCTCATGATGAGAATTCCCATCACGCCTCACTCTCCTGTTTTCTCTCTTGTCTACTTGATGTTTTCAAGCAGTTGCTGCATGGCACGAGCGCGGTGGCTGATCTGGTTCTTTTCTTCTGGCATGAGTTCAGCCATCATTTTGTCCATCGATGGAATGTAGAATACCGGATCGTATCCGAAGCCGTTTGTCCCTTTTGGCTCACGCGCGATCACACCCTCACAAGCACCAGTGGCAATGATTGGCTCCTCGCCAGGAATCACCAACGCCAACGTACAACGAAAGCGAGCTGTGCGTTCCTCTGTCGACACCTCTTCCAGCTCTTTCAACAATTTACGCCAATTCTGCTCGTCTGTTGCCTCTTCCCCGGCAAAGCGTGCGGAGTAAACCCCTGGGCGTCCTTCCAGCGCATCTACTTCCAGACCAGAATCGTCACCGAGGGCTGGCATTTTCAAGTATGTAGAGATTTCGATTGCTTTTTTCAGCGCGTTTCCTTCGAAGGTGTCCTTGTCTTCTACTACCTCGGGCACACCGTCAAATTCAGCGAGGCTAATTCCTTCCCAGCCAGCATCTGCGAACAGCCTGTTGAATTCTTTCACTTTTCCTTGGTTACGTGTTGCAAGAACGACTTTTTTTCGATTAGGCATGACTTTCCTCCGCTACTGATTGTGCAAAAGAGAGCGAAACATCAGCGAGCGCCTCTTTTTGACTGTTAATCAAGTTGTCAATGCCGACTTTTGCAAGGGCAATCATTTCTTGTAGCTGTTCAGGCGAAAACGGAGCATCCTCCCCTGTTCCTTGCAGCTCGACAAACTTTCCTTTTCCCGTCATGACGACATTCATGTCGACAATCGCTGTAGAATCTTCTTTGTAGTTGAGATCGAGCACTGCTTCCTCGCCGACAACCCCTACTGAGGTCGCTGCCAGGAAGTCATTGAGCGGCAGCTGCTTCCAGGTGCCACTATCCACCAGCTTTTGCATCGCGTCTACCATTGCCACGAAGGCTCCGGTAATCGAAGCTGTCCGCGTACCTCCGTCTGCCTGAATGACATCGCAATCCAGCCAAATAGTGCGTTCACCCATTGCTTCAAGGTTCACAACGGAGCGCAGAGCACGTCCAATCAGACGCTGAATCTCCATTGTTCGTCCACCGACTTTTCCTTTGGACGACTCACGCGCGTTGCGGGTCGCTGTTGCTCGGGGAAGCATGGAATACTCGGCTGTGATCCAGCCCTTCCCGCCACCACGCATAAAAGGCGGCACCCGGTCCTCCAAAGTCGCCGTACAAATCACCTTTGTGTCTCCGACTTCAATTAGGCACGATCCTTCTGCGTGTTTAATGTAATTGCGCGTAATGGTTACAGGACGCAATTGATCATGGGCACGGCCATCCACTCTCATTCCAAGTTCCTCCTAAATCACTTTGTTACACTCCGCTCATTATACCAGAGGCGGGAAACGATCTGCCACTGCACAAACGCCTCTTCCTTATTTACGTTAATTGCAAATATTCTTGAATAAAAATTTCAAGCAGACATCGGTTGCTCATTGGCGGCTGGAGAACTGTAAGCTCTGGTGGCAGCAAGCAAGTGGCGAACAAAAACCACGCTCGTTAATACGGGCGTGGCTCGTTCCTTACAGCTGTATGGGATTGAGTTGAACTGGACGGCTCACTGGCTTGGTAAACTCACCACTGGCTAGCGGTTTTCCTTCCACCAGCAGCTGCACTTGCTTGGCTCCTGTCGTTTCTGTCAATGACAAGACCAGCGATTGCAGAGCTTCTGGGCTCGCTTCCTTACCATCGTCATACTTGAGGATGTCACTGCTCAAATTGACTGTCACCAACTCTTTTTCCTGCTTCACATCCAGAACACGTGTCGTACGCAGCAAGGAACTAAAGAGCTGAGACCCTTGTTTCGGTCCTTTGATCAACTCTTCAACGGTTGCCTTGGCGATGTCAGCCGTTTCAGGAACCAGACGAGTGACTGGGACATAATACGTACGTGTATCATCTAGCTGTCCTTGGAAATAAACCGTTATGCTGGAGGTATCTCCTGGTACCGCCCCATCGCCCAATTCGAGATTGACTCCTTGATTCCGGTCTAATAGCGTTATCGGTGTTTTGGCTGCTGGCATTTCCGTCAACGGTGTTCCGTTCACCCAAATTTGCACAGTCTTGACGTTGCTAAATTCCGTCAACGCCCGAGTGACTGCATCGACAATTTTCTTCTCGTCTTTTTCCTCGTACGTTTTGAAGTCTTTGGAAAAATCGACAGTCGCTACGCCATTTTTGATGACAAGTCCTTTTACTTCTGTCCCTTTCGGCAAGACAGCGGAGAAGCCACCCTGGAGCATGCTCTCTACCGGACCACCTTTTACCATGTAGCTCAATACTTGTTTGGCAGGACCTTCTGATTTCGGAAGAGTCATCGAGACAGGAACGATGTATCCGTTAGCATCCTGCAAATACACCATTCTCTCTCCAGTCTCCTGAACGACCGGTTGTGCACCTTCTTTTGCAGCATCCGGGGTCGGCGTGCCGTTTGGCAAATCAACTGATACCTCTGACTGTGGTGGTGCATCAATACGAATCGTTTCCTTTTCCGGGCCAAAGAGACCGCAGCCCGACAAAAGCACTGCGCTAACCCCCAGCACGGCCGTCATTTTCCCGATGTGCCTTATCTTCATTACCCCAGCCTCCTCCAGACACTTTGTACTACCATGTATACGAGCTAGGCTTGGGTTTATGCGTTGAAAGTTTGTCTCGCTAGACAAGGTCTTCCATCAGGGATGGACGGTTTTTTCCAATGAGTTGTGCTGGACGTTCACTTTGCAATCCAGCCATTCTTCTGCAATGGTCCGGAATTTGTGGGCGTCCCCACTCGTCACAAACAGATGTTCCGGACGCTCTATTTGCTTGCTTTCGGCGTCCGTCGCAATTTGCATGGACAATTCTCGCGCTGTCTCTTCTGCGGAGTTGATCAAGCGTACTCGATCTCCCATCACTTCCGAAATGACCGGTGCGAGCAATGGATAGTGTGTACAACCCAAAATTAACGTGTCCAAATCTTCGTGCAAGAACGGGGCGAGCGTTTCTTTTACGACTCTTCTTGCTTCCTCCGAGTTCGCCATGTGGCTCTCCACCAGTGGCACAAATGCGGGACAAGCCATGCCTGAGACGTACAGATCCGGTTGAATCCGTAAAAGCGCACGCTCATACGCCTTGGTACGAATAGTCGTTTCTGTCCCGATGACACCGACCCTTCCGTTTTTCGTCACTTGTACAGCCGCACGTGCCCCTGGCTCAATCACCCCAATGACGGGCAGTGGCAAATCCTCCATCGCTTCCTCCAGCACGACGGCAGTAGCAGTATTACAGGCGATCACCAATGCTTTTAACGGTGTACGCATCACATATTCGATCATTTGAAAGCTGTAGGCACGAATCTCTTCCGGCGATTTGGAGCCATACGGACAACGGGCATTATCGCCTACATAAACAATCCGTTCTTCGGGTAGCTGACGCATGACTTCCTTCGCAACAGTTAATCCTCCCACTCCTGAATCAATAACGGCAATCGCTCGTTCTCTACTCATGCTAATGTGTCTCCCCTGTTGAAATGAATATAGTACAGCATACCACTCAAACATTTGTGCTACTACCATATGCGGAGATGAAATTTCTTGTACTCGCAAATGTCGCACCTTCTCTAGGCGCCTTTCATATTGTGGGGAGAGATGATGTGCCCACGAGGAGGAGAATCTTTTGGTAGAAGAAGCCAAGAATTTGTTGGACTGGAGCCAATGGGGCCGACAATGGATCGAGCATTTGCGAAGACATAAGACCCTCAACCGAGAACTCGAACGGCATCTGCACAAATTCGAAGAAACATTTACAGTGATCGGAAGGCAAGCATCGAAGCTTGATTCGACAATAGAAAGCGACGAACTCCCTGCCCTCATCACTCGCGCAGAACAGGTGCAGGAGCAATTCCATCACTTTTTACGACTGGCTCAGTTGAGTGAAGATGAGCATCTGGAAGGGGAGGTGAGGGAACCTGTTCAGGAATCAATGAATGCACAGCCAGCGGTGGCGGAAGAAGTACAAGTGCCTGTAGAGCCAGAACCCGTTTCCTATCCCGGTGCACGTGAGCCAGTCCGTGCGGCACGCCCCGTGGCTGTCGGCCGACATACCCTCCCGCCGCTCCCTTATGCCTACAACGCTTTGGAGCCATACATCGATGAAGCTACCATGCAAATCCATCACAACAAGCTACACCAAAAGTATGTAGACGATCTCAATACAGCAGAGCGGAAGCTGGCAGAGGCGCGAGAAAGTGGCAACTTCGATCTCGTACGCCATTGGGCACGCGAGCTAGCCTTTAATGGGGCCGGTCATTACTTGCATACGATCTTTTGGCCATCCATGAGTCCAAATGGGGGTGGCACTCCCTCCGGTGATCTCGCAGCGGCAATCGATCGGTATTTCGGTTCGTATGACGCCTTTAAGAGACAATTTAGTCAGGCGGCAGAAAAGGTAGAAGGTCCTGGGTGGGCAATCCTCGTTTGGTCCCCGCGAGCACATCATCTAGAGATTCTAACAGCAGAAAAGCACCAGAACCTGTCACAATGGGATGTGATTCCGCTACTGGCTCTGGACGTATGGGAGCATGCCTATTTCCTGGCGTATCAAAACCAGCGAGACAAGTATGTAGAAAACTGGTGGAATATCGTCAACTGGCCCTATGTGGAAGAGCGATTCGAGAAAGCACGAAAACTGCGCTGGGAGCCGTATTAACTTGTATCTCCCCTTCATTGACAAACCCCCTCGTCATCCCAAATGACAGGAATGAGAGGGGGTTTTTGCTGGCTAAACTTATTCGTTATACGGAACAAATTCGATCTTTTGCACCTTGACCGGATTTTGGATGGGCTTGGCGTTCTCATCTGTTTTCTGGGCAGCGATCTTGTCTACGACTTCCATCCCGGAAAATACATGACCAAAAACAGTGTGGCGATTGTCGAGGTAAGCTCGTCCGCCAATTTCTTTATACTTCGCTTCTGCATTCAACGGCAGCGCCGACAAATCGAGATACTCCTGATCTACCTTGGGGCTCTGTACAATATAGAAATGTGTGCTGTTCGTATTTGGTCCCGCGTTCCCCATACTGAGCGCTCCTCTGAAGTTGAACAGATCTCGGCTAAACTCGTCCTCAAAAGACTCTCCGTAAATACTCGGCAGCTCCTTCCCATCCGGCCCTTTCAAATCTCCTGCCTGAATCATGAAATCGTTGATCACACGGTGAAATATCATATTGTTGTATTGCCCTTTTTTCGCCAGAGTCTTAAAGTTTTCCACCGCTTTTGGAGCTTTGTTCGGGAACAGTCTCAGCTTGATCACACCGGCATCAGTCGTGATCACGCATATTTCTTCGCCTTTGCGCGGCTTCTCCAACTGAATCAGCTTCACATCTGACACATCGATGCCAGAGTCCTGCCAAATGACGCCCCACGCCTTCCAGTTCACCGGGTCTGTCCCGAGTCTGGCCAAGCCAAGATAATCCGTTTTTTCAATGGCCTTGTTATCTGCGGTATACCCGACGTATTTAAATTTCACAATCGCGCGGTAGTTATTGTAGGCATCCTCTTTCGTGACGGTGTACAGCTTGTCCACTTTTGCTTCGATCACCTGAATGTTTTTGTATTTCGCCAATCCTTCCACATAGGTTTTCATCGCAAAATTCGTCATGGAGTCACCTGCTACCAGCTTTGCTACCTCAGCAGGTTTGGATCGTTGCTTCACCAAGGACGCGATGAAATCATTTACTTCCTGCTTATCTCCCCCATGTGGGCGGAACTGGTTGACCTGAACTTCGTTACGATAGTCATGAATAGGGTTTGCAGCAGCATGTTGGACAAAAGTCGGACTCAGTAACGGGATCGCAATACTTGCAACGACTGCCAGAGAAACGAGTTTTTTCATTCTTTCCGCCCCCACTAAATTAGAAGATTTTTACACAAGAATAGTATAGCCTAATCTGATTTCAATTGACGATAACATTTTTAATATTCAGTTATTAACATTGTGCGTATGCAGCTTGTCATCTATCCCTTTCAGATCCATAGATTCCTTCATAGATTGGAATTATCATGCAAAAAAAGAGGAGCTATGCTATGGCGAATGAACGGAACGATCCAGAAAAAGGTGCAGTCAAAGACAAGCTATATGCAGATGAAATCAAGATCGAAGCAGAGAAAGTGGAAATGAAGGTTGAAAAATTCACCGTGCCATCTGAATCAGGTAGCACAAACTAACTTTCAAGATTTACGGAAGAAACTGAAGCGACTACAAGGACAGTTTATTTCCCTGACTCTCTCGGGTTGTTGTGACTCCATACAAGGAAGTGTCTTCCGAGTCGATAAAGGCAGTGTGATTCTTACTGGGGATTTTGGCACACGTATGATCCCGATTTGTGCGATCAGTTCCATCGATGCTTGTCGTGTGTACGCTTATGTGACGAATTCAGGTACTCTCGACAACCTCGGTAATACCGTTTCCGTCATCGATACAGCAACCAATACAGTCATCACCATACAAGTTGGCGTTGGACCTGCTGGCGTGGGAATTGGACGCACACCTGTTGGGACTAGTGTCTATGTGCTAAATTCTGGTGATAATACGATCTCCGTCATAGATGCAGACCCGGACTCTCCTACATTCAATACTGTCATTACTACCATTACGAAGGGAGTCGGGAATTCACCTAGTGATGCAGATCTTACTCCTGATGCAAGAAAAGTATATGTACCTAATAACCTTAGTAATAACGTATCCGTCATCAATACCATAACCAACACCATTATCACTTCCATTCCAGTAGGTAACCTACCAAATGCGGTAGCCGTCGGACAGGTGTGTAGCATGATATGATCCACCTCCCCACTCGCAACCTTTTTTCTGTTTTTTTCCATAAAATCTGTTGCGTCTTTTTGCATCCCTCCCCCGTCTAACCCATGTAAACTTCATGAAGCTACAACTAAAAACAATCAACCATGACGGCCATATGCCATATAAGGGAGAGACATACCATGAATAAAAAAACCATCACTGTATTTGCTGCTTCTATTTTGACTTGCTCTGTTTTTGCTGGAGCTCTCGGCACTACTTGGGCTAACCAAGCTGCTATCCCAGTAACCACCCAGCAAGAAACAAAAGCAAACGAAGCTGCCAAGCAAACTATGTTCCGGAATATCAAACTAGCGGAGCCTGCTCTACTGTACACCTTACAAGGGGAAGCAAGTGTTTTTGAAGGAACATATCAATACGCAGTCAAGCAAGGGAAGCACATCTTGGCAAAAGGATTCGGCACAGCTTCAAAAGGTGGCCCGGAATGGGGAACTTTTGCGCAAACGATTAAGATTCCAACAAGCGAACTGATCGGAAACGAGCCATTGATGCTCGAGATGTTTGAAATCAACCAAGAGAACGGCGCGATCATCAACAAGCTTTCCATTCCATTAGATAGCTCCGATAAAGTAAAAAACAATAACGTATTTCGTAACCTGAAGCTTGCGGCAACATCTGTCGTGTACAAAGTATCCGGCGAAGCTAGTGTTTTCGAAGGCACCTATCAATATGCCGTGAAGCAAGGCGAACAAGTAATTGCCAAAGGCTTTGGAACAGCATCGAAAGGCGGCCCGGAATGGGGTGAATTCTCTCAGGAGATTGTCATTCCGCTGAGCAATCTATCTAAAAATAAGCCAAGCACCCTCGAACTGTTTGAAATCGATCAAGAAAGCGGCGAAATGAAAAATAAAATGGTACTTCCATTGCAGCAAGGATAAAAAGGATCTACGCTCCCGCAGTGTGTCTCGCGCTGCGGGATTATTTTCGAGAAGTAAGGAAGAACCTAACGTATTCAGTAAGGAGGGTGTGCAGCATCGTGAATCAAACTGAACTGGCACAAAGAGCCATTTCCGGTGATGAAGACAGCTTTACTCTTCTGATCCAAAAGAATAGAGAAAAAATATATCGCATGGCTTTTACTTATGTGCGAAACAAGGAAGACGCGCTGGAAATTGTGCAGGAGACAGTCTACCGCGCCTTTATCTCCGTACACAAATTGAGGCAACCGCAATACTTTCAAACCTGGCTGACCAAAATCGCCGTCAACTGCGCCTTGGATCACATACGCAAAGCAAAAAAAGTCGTTTATATGGATAAAGAACATGAAGGCAGCTACGAGCAGAAACCGCGGGAAGATGTCATTGACTTGCATGATGCCTTGGGCCAACTCGATGAAAAATCCCGAACGGTCATTATGCTGAGATATTTCGAAGACATGCCCATCAAGGACATTGCCGATGTGCTAGACATACCCCTCAGTTCCGTAAAGTCGATCATTTACCGCGGACTGGAGAAATTGAAAGTGAATATTGGGGAGCGTGAATCTCTTGGATAAAAAGCTGGACGATTATAAACAAGCCTATCACGATATTGAAATTCCCGAAGAGTTGGCGGCAGTCACCGAGCAAGCCATCGAACGTGGCAAGCTGCATCGAAAACGCGTGAAAGCAAGAACGCGTTGGGTAAAGCACGCTGGCGTAAGCGCAGCCGCTGTTTTTGTTCTTTTCACGGTCAGCGTGAACACGATGCCCGCATTTGCAAGTGCTTTGGAAAACGTACCTGGTCTGGGTAAGCTGGTGAAAATATTACAATTCAATAAAGGCAGTGCAGGCGGCGGTACTCCTCAGGATGCCGTAGATGTTAGCTTCATTACCGTACAGAAGCAAGGAGACCAGGAAAGCATCATCTTGAACTTTACCCAGGATAATGAGGTACAGCAGAACGCCAGCTCCTTCCACGTAAGTTTTACAGAATATCCGAATACGATGACGTTTGCTGTTGGCGGTGCGAGAAGATTTTCGGCTGTCAAAGATTTCGAGACATTGAAGCAAAGCCCGTATATCGAAGACGCCTACGAGATCATTTCATTGGACGATTCTCTGGTGCGGTTTAATGTGACTTTTAAAGAAGCGATTGCTTATGAAGTGAAAGAGTATAAGGAACCCGCACAGGTTGTGATTACGATTTCGCCAGTAGAAGTATCGCCAGAAAAGCAGCAGCCTGTGTACGCGGTGCGCACTGCTTCCGTGCCGTATGGAGAGACGCTCGGGGCTATGGAGGAATCTCTGCTGGTCGCGGACAATATGCGGGTTTTGAAGGACAAGCAAGGTGGATACTTTGTCGAGGCGGGGTACTATCGGACGGAAGCGGAGGCTCAGGAGAAAATGAAGCAGTTAAAGCATGAGTTTGGGGTTGTAGAGCCGCTGTTCGTGGAGAAGAGAGAGTATTTGGAGGTGCCTGGGGGGATTGTGGCGAGGTAGGGTTCCCCCGCCCCCTTCCTTCCTGTTAATTATCAGATTATTCCGGGAGGATAGAAAAGCTGTGAACACCATAGGAAAGTTCCTAGCGACTCTATATAATAAGCTCTCAAGAGCGCTCTTGCATTTGTTTATTAATTTGAATCGGGAGGTTCATCATGGATAAAAAAATTGTCATTTATGAAGACATCTATCGGGATCAATTAGTGGATATTTGGTATCGTGCTGTTTGCCATACTCACCATTTTTTGACGCAAGAAGATATTGAGTTTTATAAAAACATGGTAAAAAATGAAGCACTATCTGCCGTTGAGGTATGGATGGAAGTAAACGAAAAGAAAGAGCCTGTAGGCTTTATTGGCCTCGATGGAACGAAAATTGAAATGCTGTTCGTTGATCCAGAATACCACGGAAAAGGGATTGGCAGCAGATTACTCGAACATGCGGAACGCAAGTATGGCCCTAATCTGAAAGTAGATGTCAACGAGCAAAACGAAGGGGCTCACGCTTTCTACAAACGGTATGGGTTTGTGCAAACAGGACGATCTGAACTGGATGGTTCGGGAAGGCCGTTTCCTTTGCTTCATTTGGATTTACAACGTTAATTTTCGTTTGTTCAAAAAACAAGACTGTCTCCTGTAGTAGAATTCTCTACTTGCGAGACAGTCTTGCTCTACTTATTTGCCTGAAAAACTACCAAGGGCATTCACACAAAGGGCCATTTCTTACGCACCCTTTTTGGCATCCTGCAAACGCACTTGCTCCGAGCTTTTGAAGTAATTTCTTGAACATGCTTATCACCTCTTTTTTACATAATCTGTATCCACAGGAATATAATACAATACTTATATGAAAATTGAAAGCGTTTTCTGAAATTTCAAGAAGTAATATTTTTGTCGCTTCTTCTACTATTCTCTTCTGCTGCTTCCATTTTGTTAATGAATGTCCCGAGTACCTTTAATACTTGAAACAGGACAACCAAAATCGCAATGACCGTCACCCATAATACCGCAAACCCAATCACCCAGCCTGTAGACATGTTCATCCCTGCCTTTTTCGCAAAATATGTTGGAACGTACTGATTTCTCCGCTAATAGCCATGAGCAGTGAGATGCACACACTCGAAAAGAAGATAGCGATTACCCAGTTAGCAATTCCGAAATTGCCAGATAATAAATAATGGTCAACACTCGCCCAGCCCCCGCTCCATTGACCTACATAGACGGCCATACTGATGAATACAAGGTTACGTAAAACGAGCTTCCACGATAAAAAATGGTTTCCCGCCATTCCGCCGCATCCGCATGAAATCTTCTTTCTGCCTCTTGCTAGATTGATACTTATCGCAAGTGTGTACGCCCCCAGCAACAAAACCGCCAAGGACAGTCCCAGCGTTGTAAAAAGACCGATCAACAAGGAAATCGCTACAGCGGCTTGCAGCACCAGATCCATATACGTAAAGCTTTTTGACCACGAATAAGGTATGATCTGATAGGCGCGCACAATGGACAAATGCATGCCCATATCGCTTATTTTTGATACAAACGTGCTGAGAAATAAAAAGGCGAGAATCAGCCGAAACAGCAGACCAAGCTCTTCCATAACACCCCTCCTACGTTACGCAAACCATTTCGCCTGCATGCGGTACATACGCGAATATTCTCCGTTTGCATCCATTAGCTCATCATGATGCCCTACTTCGATCAGCTGACCTTGCTTCATGACAAAAATCCGATCCGCCATTCGTGCTGCAGCCATCCGATGGGAAATAAAAATCGCCGTCTTGTTCTGTGTGAGAGAATCAAACTGCTGAAATACTTCCAGCTCTGCCTGCGGATCAAGTGCAGCCGTAGGCTCGTCCAGAATAAAAATTTCTCCTCTTCTGTATAAAGCCCGCGCCAACGCGATCTTCTGCCACTGTCCGCCTGACAGGTCTTCGCCGTCCTGTAGCGTCCGACCCAAAATCGTATCGTATCCACTGGGAAGCTTGCGAATAAAGGTATCTGCACCGGTTTCAACCGCTACTTGCCTCATCTGCGCGGGATTGATTTCCTGCGTCACTCTCCCAATGGTGATGTTCTCTCCAGCAGTGAAATTGTACCGAATGAAGTCTTGGAAAATGACCGTAATATTTCGTTGCAGGTCGGAAATATCGAGCTCATGAATCGACTGTTTGTCGAACAGAATATTACCCGAATGGATCGGATAAAGCCCCATTAAGCATTTGACGAGCGTCGTTTTTCCTGAGCCATTATCGCCAACAATCGCAATACGCTCCCCCGGCTTGATCGTAAAGGAAACTTCATTGATCACATTGCGCTCCATTTTGGGATAGCAAAACGAAACCCGATCAAACGTAATACCAGATTGCAGCTTCGTGGGAAACTCAGCTTTTCCAGTGAGCTGCGGAATCGTTTTATCCTCATATTCCAGAAAGTCAAACAGATCAGCGATGTACAAGCATCTGTTGACGATATGTGCGAGGTTAAAGGTCATGAGCGAAAGTAGCTGCTGCGTATTCTGTACCGCTTGTGCAATGGCTACAAAATCCCCTACCTTCAGGGCGCTCGCACGAAGTAGCGATACGACCAATCCCAAGCAGCCAATATACATCGAGGAGGTAAAAATCCCTGAGAGAATCAGTGCTTTTTCCCTGCGGTGGAGCAGACGAAGTACCTCTTTCATATTTTTCAAATACAGGCGAGACCATCTGCCTAGCAAAAAGTCCTTTAGCTGAAACAGTCGGACCTCTTTGGAGCTGTCGCGCTCATTCAGGATTGAACTGATATAAGAAGCTTCGCGTATCTCTGGCGTCTGGAGCCTTGCGAGAAAGTATTCCGACATACCAAATTTGATTTGGACAATGAGCAGCGGAATCACGGCTAGCAAGCTCATCACTGCCAATCCCCAGTGAATGCTAAGCAAAAACACCGCATAGGAAATCAGAGTAATCAGATTTTTCCCGAGATCCAACACCCTTTCCACTGGGTCCAGAAAGCGTTCCCCCATTGCCTCTGCCCGGATGCGGTGATGGTGATTGTAAAATTCCGGATCATCGAAATAAGAGAGCGGAACAGATGCTGCCTTCTTTGCTACCATATGCTCCAAATGATATTCCAGTCGTTGCTCCGTATGGGCATCGAGAATGCGCAAGACCGTTTCCAACGCATTGGTCACCAGCGTCACGGAAAACAATCCCGCAAGCAGCCATAGCAATGGCTGGTAATTATCCGTCTGATCTAACGCAATGGCTGTAACCTCGTTCACCATTTCTTTCATGATCCAGATCGTAGCCAACGGGGAAAATGCCAGGATGATTCTGAGGGCAATGGAACAAATGAGCCATAGCTTGCCATGTGCCCAAATCAATCGAACCGTTTTTGTAAAATAGGAACGCGTCATACTGCCTCACCTGCTAGCGCCAGGAGCTTATTTTTGGTTTCCACGGCGGTTATTGGTTTGGCACGAATGACGTCCTGTTCGTCGATCACAAAAACGCTTGGGAAATGATTGATCTGGTAGGTTTCAAGCATCGGTTCGTTGCCAATCAATACAGGGATGCCGGATATGTTGTTTTCTCGCAGCCATTGGGCAGTCGATATGTGCTCGGATTCTGTTGAGATGATAACGGATGCATCTGTGAGTACCCCTCCCTCTGACAATAGTTCGTGCACATGATTGGCACAGTGCCCGCAGCCTGTATGTGTGAAGTTTACGATCAGTGGGCGGGGCAAATGGTTTAGTTGTTGCTCTTGGCCGTTTAGCGTGCGGAAAGGTAGTGATTGTAGTTTGGTGCCGATTGCTGGTCCTGTTTCCGGGATGAAAGGGTGGAAGTGATGGACCTGACTCTGGGTTTGTTTTAATAGGGTGAGAAGTTTTGCCAATATAAAGGCAAAGAAAAGTAGAAAGATCATGTTTAAGGCTATGAGCAAATCTATCGATCCCCTTCCATGCGACTCGAGATAATACGAGAGGCGTAACATATTTTTACAGAGAAAATACCATAATATTCTAGTTTTGTCATTGTTTTATGTTTCAAATATGTTTGTTGGTAGAAAAGATTTTGGTGAGAAAAAGAAACCCCAAACAAGTATTTTACTACTCGCTTGAGGTTTAACTCTTTTTTGCATACATCATAATCTCTATTTCTGTCTCGATTGTGTTAACCCACATATCTGCCCCGCAATCGTCAAATGCGCCTCACCTGCTACACGAATAACAGGCTCCTCTCCAGATCGATCAACCGTTACATACAGCTTTCCTGGTCGACCAATCGCATGTCCTTGCCCTACGACAAGCTGTGTCACTTTTCCAGCAGGCAGTCTTTCTTCCAATGCCAGATAGCCAGCCAGTGCCCCGTTTGCAGCACCTGTTACGGGATCTTCCGCAATTCCGATCGCAGGCGCAAAATCCCTCGTATACAAGTCATAGCCTTCTTGAGCATCCCACGTAAACAAATGGGTGGTTGTGATGCTGTGTTCCCTGTTCATTTCTGCGAGCGTTGAGAGCAGTGGCTGCGCTGCATCAATCGCCTGTCGGGTGCGGACTGGAACGAGTAGATGCATATTGCCAGTGGAAGCGAGCTTCATCGGATAGCGATCGTCCAGATCAGCAGGTGTTATACCTACCAGCCTCGCTACCTCTTCTCTGTCTAAATCAATCTCCTTCACAGAAGGCTTGATTTGGGTCATTTCCACTCGCTGTAACTGACCATCTTCCATCACCAATTGAACAGGTATCAACCCGACGTTGGTCTCAAACACAATACGGCTACCCTTTTCCAACCATCCGCGCTCTGTTGCCAATAGCCAAGCAGAACCCACTGTCGCATGGCCGCAGAAATTGATCTCAACCGAAGGAGAAAAGTAGCGAATACGAAAATCTGCTTCTGGATGGTCAGACGGCATCAAAAATGCAGACTCAGGAAGATTCAACTCATTGGCAATTTTCTGCATTTGTTGTAAAGTCAAAGTACCTGCTTCCGGGATGACGCCTGCGGGATTGCCTGCAAATGGCTCTCTCGTAAAGGCGTCCACATGGTATACGCTCACATGATTCATGGTTATTTCTCTCCTTTTGTTAAACGAATGCTTCTCTTGCTTTTCATCTTAAAGTGATGCAACCGCGCTGTAAAATGAAGCTTTCGCATACCAACCATGATAAAAACTTCATGAAAGGAGGAGCTCCATGACTTTGTTTCAAATGGAAGTCCTTGTGGCTGTCACGAACGCTGGTAATTTCACGCGAGCTGGAGAACAAATCGGATTGAGCCAGTCAGGAGTGAGTCATACCATCGGCGCACTGGAGAAAGAGCTTGGTATTTCCTTGTTCATCCGAAATCGTGGCGGTGTTAAGCTGACCGCAGCTGGCGAAAAAATCGTCGCCTCTGCTCGGACCATATTGGAAAACGTCTCGTTGATTAAACAGGTAGCTGCCGAATCAAGCGAGCATTTGGAGGCAACGCTCCGTATTGCTTCTTTTCCCAGCGTAACCGCTCAGCTCCTGCCAAAATTGCTGAAGTCCATACAGAGTCGCTATCCGCATATGCAAACAAAGCTATATGAAGGAAGCTATCAAGAAATAAAAGAATGGGTTCGCTCTGGGGTTGTCGATGTCGGTTTTCATGTGTGGCCCGATGACGAGCTAGAGGGAATTCTACTGATGACAGACGCCCTGCATGCTGTCGTGCCAGCCCATCATCCTCTGGCAAAAGAGCCCTCTCTTACCTTGGAGCAATTAGCCAGCGAATCGTTTCTCATGCCCATGGCTGGTTGTCACTTGTTGATAGGCGCGGAGTTTGCCAAGACTGGGCTTACGCCAAATGTTTCCTATGAAATCGCGGATAATACAACGATACTCGCAATGGTAGAAAGCGGTGTTGGGGTGACAGTCGTTCCGTCACTGACTCTACCAGCGCAACTACCCGATGTCGCTGTCATAGAAATCACACCGCCTCTCTCTCGCCAAATCGGCTTGGCTGTACGCTCGCTTCGTGAAGCCCCACCTGCCGTTCGAGCTTTTTTGCGGGAAGCAGAGCGCATTGCACCCACACTATAAAAAGGACGTGCTTCTTCGTTGAAAAAATGGCTCATTCTACTACTCGCTCTCTCGGTGATCAGCAGTGTGATTTTAGGAATTACCATTCAAGCAGGTACGTTGGTTCCATTGATTAACCAGAGCTTTTTAATCGGTCTTTTCCTATTGATCGTTGGGAGTATTGCCGTCGTTACACGCTCTGGATTTTTCACTATATTTCTACGGGGATTCAAACAGCTGAAAGGGATGTTCTTTCGCAAGCCGCGCATGATGGACAGTGACATCGTTCAGGCAAACGACTTTGCTTTCGAGGAAAAGAAAGAGTCATTCGTGCGAGTCGGAACCTCGCTTTTTCTCACGTCGGGCACTGGACTGATTGTCTTCTCGATCATTCTTACCTGTTTCTACTATTTATAATCTCACGAGAAAGGGCTGTCCCACCGATCGGGAACAGCCCTTCTTCCTCTCTTACGACTCTATCAAATGACAAGCCAGCCAATGCCCGGGCTGCGCCTCCTGCCACTTCGGCACTTCTTCCGCACAGCGAGGTTGTACGAGTGGGCAGCGTGTACGAAAACCACAACCACTCGGCTTGTTGGCTGGACTCGGCAAATCTCCCTGCAAAACGATACGCTCCCGCTTCACCGTCGGGTCAGGCACTGGCACAGAAGAAAGCAACGCCTGCGTATAGGGGTGCAACGGACGAGTGTACAGCTCATAGCTCGATGCAAGCTCGACCATTTTTCCCAAATACATGACGCCAATCCTGTTGGAAATATGTTTGACCATGGACAGATCATGTGCGATGAACAAATAGGTCAATCCGCGATCATGCTGCAAATCCTCTAATAAATTGACGACTTGCGCTTGAATCGAGACGTCGAGTGCGGAGATCGGCTCATCAGCAATGATAAATTCCGGTTCCACTGCCAACGCCCGCGCGATTCCGATCCGTTGGCGCTGTCCCCCACTGAATTCATGCGGAAAGCGCTGCGCATGATCCTTATGCAAGCCCACTAGATGGAGCAGTTCCGCCACACGCTCTCGTCTCATCCCGCGATTCAAATGATGGATGTCCAAACCCTCTGCAATGATATCCTCCACGGTCATACGCGGGTTCAGACTGGCTTGCGGGTCCTGAAAAATCATCTGGGCATCCCGATTGAACTGCCCCGCTTCTTTTCCCCGAAGCTGATGAACATTCTTCCCTTTGAACAGCACTTCCCCATCTGTATGATCATATAGGCGAATAATGGTCCGACCTAACGTAGACTTCCCGCAGCCACTTTCGCCGACCAGACCGAACGTCTCCCCTTTGTTGATCGTAAACGAAACACCATCGACTGCTTTCAAATCAAATCCCGTTCCAAGCGAAAAATACTTCTTCAAATCGCGAACATCAAGCAAAGCTTCTGTCATATTCCCTGCCTCCCTGCTGCCACCAGCTCCTCTATTCGCGGTGCCCGCGGATCGTGGAGCCAGCAAACTGCCTGATGTCCACGCCCGAATTCGCTCGTCACGGGCATCTGCTGTTCGCATATCTCCATCGCAAAATCACAGCGGGCAGCAAACGGACAGCCGACGGGCGGATTGAACAAATCTGGAGGGCTGCCTTCGATGGGAACCAGCCGTTGCTTTTCACCTTCATCCAGACGAGGGAGGGAGCGCATCAGTCCCCATGTATACGGGTGACGAGGATTTGCAAAAACGTCCTCAACCGTCCCAGTCTCTACCACCATTCCTGCATACATGACAACCATGCGATGAGCGATCTCGGCTACGACTCCCAAATCATGGGTAATAATCACAACCGACAACTCCTGTTCCTCTTGCAGTCGCTTGAGCAAATCCAAAATTTGCGCCTGAATCGTCACATCCAGTGCTGTCGTCGGCTCATCAGCAATCACCAGCTTGGGTTGGCAAGCAAGAGCAATCGCAATGACCACACGCTGACGCATCCCTCCGCTGAATTGGTGCGGGTACTGATCGATTCGCTTTTCCGGATCGGGAATTCCTACGAGTGAAAGCATCTCTATCGCTCGCTTTCGCGCTTCCTCTCGCGATACTTGGTGGCTGCGAACGAACCCCTCTACGATTTGTGTCCCTACCTTCATCGTCGGATTGAGCGCTGTCATCGGGTCTTGAAACACCATGCCGATCTGCGTTCCGCGAATACCCAGCAGCTCTTTTTTGGGCAGGTGACTGATTTGGGCTCCTTCAAATACAACCTTTCCCTCGACGATTTTTCCAGGTGGATTCGGAATTAATCCCATGATCGCTTGAGCCGTAACGCTCTTGCCACATCCACTCTCGCCTACGATGGCAACCGTCTCCCCTTTGTCCACGTAAAAGGACACTCCCCGCACGGCTTGAACCTCACCACCATACGTCTTGAAATTCACCCGCAAGTTATCGATTGTCAGCAAATGCTGATTCATCCTCATTCCCCCTGTCGTCTCTAATCGCGTAGACGTGGATCAAGTGCATCCTGCAAACCGTCACCGAATACGTTGAAGGCGAACATCGTCAGCGAGATCATCAATGCCGGGAAAAAAAGTCGCCACCAATCACCCGTCAAAATAACGCCCAAACCATCGTTTGTCATCGTCCCCCAACTGGCGACGGGAGCTTGTACACCGAGTCCAAGAAAACTGAGAAAAGATTCCGCAAAAATCGCCGATGGAATCGTAAAGGTCAAATTGACGATTATGACGCCAAATGTGTTGGGAATCAGATGCTTGAGCAAAATCCGTGAAAACTTCGCTCCCAGTACTTGGGCAGCCAGAATGAACTCTTGATGTTTCAATTGCAGGATTTGTCCGCGCACCAACCGCGCCATGCCGACCCAACCAGTAGCAGAAAGAGCAATAATAATCGTCAGCATTCCCGGTTCCATCACGACCATGAGCAAAATGACGACCAGTAAATACGGCAACCCATACAAAATCTCGATAATACGCATGATGATCGTATCGATGCGATCCCCTCGTTTGCCTCGCCCTGCCATATAACCTGCAATTCCCCCGACTGTCACTCCGATGACCAGGTCGATCAATGCTGCGACAATGCCAATCGTCAAAGAAATCCTCGCCCCGTACCACGTACGGGCAAACATGTCACGTCCTAGCTCATCCGTACCGAACCAATGCTCCGCGGAGATTTCCTGATTTTTGGTCAGCAAGCTCTGGTCGGAATAACTATACGGCACGAGATTCGGTCCAATAATCGCCATGCCAACCAAAGCGAGAATAATGAACAGCCCAAGCATAGCCAGCTTGTTTTTCAACAGCTTCCGAATGACCTGCTGCCCATTGCTGAGACTGGGTCGTGCAATGACATTCGCCTGCGTATTTTTCGCCAACGGGCGAAATAACGGGTCCACTTTGTGCTCCATCGCCACAGTTTATCTCTCCTTGTTGGTCAGCTTGATCCGGGGATCAATCAGGGTGTATGCGATATCAATCAGGAAAATGGTAAAAATCAGAATCGCACTGTAAAAAATAGTCGTACCCAAAATGACCGGATAGTCACGGTTGAAAATACCGTCTACGAAATACTTGCCAATGCCGGGAATCGCAAAGATTTTCTCCACGACAAAGGTCCCCGTTATCAAACTGGCAATCAAAGGTCCGAGAAAGGTGACAACAGGCAGAATCGCATTGCGAATTCCATGTCTGACGACGATGATAAACATGGGAATACCCTTTGCTTCTGCTGTTCGAATGTAGTTCTGGTTCATGACTTCAATCATGCTGGCACGCATGTAGCGGGTAATGACCGCAACTGGACCAAAGGCGAGCGCCAGTGAAGGCAGTATTGTATGCAGCCAGGTCCCCCATGTCGCAACGGGAAAGAGCGGCAGCTTGATCGCGAAAAAATTGATCAGAAGCGGTGCCATAATGAAGCTCGGGATCGCTACCCCCAACACAGCAAGCGCCATGGCAACGTAGTCCAGCCATTTGTTGCGATTGAGTGCTGCGATGATTCCCAACGAAATTCCGAAAAGGAGTGCAATCCCGATCGCTTGCGCACCCAACCACGCAGATGCACCAAAGCCATCGGAAATCATGTCATTGACTCCACGAGAGTCTGATTTGATGGATGGGCCCAGGTCGAGCATTAACAGATTTTTCAGATATAAAACATATTGAACAGGCAACGGCTCGTCCAAGTTGTATTTGGCACGTAAATTATTGAGAATTTGCTCTGGCAGCTGATCCGACTCGGAGGCAAACGGGTTCCCCGGAATGGCATGCATCAAGGCAAACGTCAGCGTCACGATAATCCACAGAGTGACGAACATCATCAAAATACGTTTTACGAGATAGTTTGACATGGAAGTCCTCCTCGTTTACTTAGCCAGCTCGTAAATGGCATGCGCGTAAATCGCCATGGCACGCAGCAGGTCGTCAATCTCGGCATATTCATCAGTCAGATGGGCCATGGATTCCTTGCCTGGAAAGAGCGGGCCGAATGCAACACCATACGGCATGATTTTGGCATAAGTTGCTCCTCCTGAGGAAAGAAGGGTCGCTGGCTCTCCCGTGTGCTCCTCGTACACCCGCGACAAGGTTTGGATCACAGGATGATCTTTTGGCACATAATGCGACTTGGATGTTCGCAAATCGGCAATCGTCCAATCCAGCTCTGCCGTCCTTTGCTTCAATTTCTCAACGTATTCCTCACAGGAAACAGTCGCTGGATAACGGATATTGAGCCGAACTGTCCCCCCTTCGCTGGAATCGTAACGCAAAATTCCCGCGTTGACCGTCAGCTTGCCTGACACTTCATCCTCGCAAGCCATATGTAGATGGTGAGCAAAATAATCTTCATGCAGGACGTCAGACAACATCGTAAGAAAGGACAAGCAGGAGCCACCAAACGGGTACGAGCGCAAAAAAGTAGCCAACAAGGTTCCCGCATTCACGCCCTGGAATGGCGCCATCCCATGAGCCGGCTTTCCTGCGAGCGTGAATTGCAATTGTCCCAGCCCTACCAGTTCCATACGACCAGTTGTGTGGTTTTCATTCAGAAACATTTCCCATTCTTCCGCCAATCGAGAAAGGACGACCTCCTGCCGTGCCCGAGAGTCCAGTCGTACAAGAGCGACTGCTTTTTCAGGAACACTGTTGCCTTGATCACCGGAGACAAATGACGCTAATTGCCATGCTCCATTTCGTTCGATTGGTTCGATCACTGGAATCGTCAATGTCGGGTTGATCTGTCCCTTCTCGGCATTTGTCATCGGGAAGGAGGAATCAGGTGAAAAGCCAATCGGCGGGATGCGATCATACTCGGCAAAATGCTTCATGCACAGCCAGCCGCTCTCTTCATCTGTTCCGATGATCATTCGCACACGTTTTGTCAGTGGCAAACCTGAATCCTTGACCATCTTCAACGCGTAGTACGCAGCCATCGCTGGGCCTTTGTCATCAATCGCTCCACGCGCATAGATGCGACCATCTCGAATGCTCGGTTCAAAAGGCGGGGTCGTCCAACCTTCTCCCACAGTGACCACATCGATATGAACGAGCACACCGATCTCTTCTTCCCCGTCGCCGAACTCGATTGTCCCTGCGTAACCATCCAGGTTTTTGATCTGGAAGCCATCCAGCTCACCGCGTACGAGCATTGTTTCAAGCGCTGCGGCAACACCTTCGCCAAATGGCTTTCCATCTTTTGCAGTCATCATATCTTCGATGCTGTTAATGGAAAGAAAGGATTTCAAATCATCCAGGTACTGCTCTCTTTGCAGAAGCGCTTGCTGCCGCCAGTAATCGCTCATATGCGTTCCCCTGCTTTCATCCGATGTAGATAGGCAAGAAACGATTCGCCTTTCGAGGAAATCTGACTCCCTTGTCTTCCTTTTCCCACTTGAATCAGCTCATCCTGCTGCAAAAGCTTCAGGCGATAGCGCAGCTGTTGCAAGGTAACCGAGTGGCCTCTTTCTTGTAACTGCGCAAGTAGCGTATAGCGTCCACCGCTTCCTTGCCCCAGCTCCTGCAAAATAGCCGTGATTTCATCCAGAAATCCTCGTTTTTTATATTCAGTGACGATGATTTCACATTCCTTGTTTAGACCATCTACAGGCAACGGCGCTTCCGGTATTTCCCGCAGAAACGGCAAATGATACGGATACGCTTCATCCTCGACGACGTGTGCTAAATACTCAATCACATTTTCGAGCTCGCGAATATTTCCAGGCCAATCGTACTCATGGAGCGCCCGCATGGCTTCATTGGTCAACGTAAACGGTGGGCGGCGCAAATCATAGGAATATTTCTTCATAAATTGATGGGCCAACCACGGGATATCCTCCCGTCTGTTTCGCAGCGGTGGCAAATGAATCGGCAAGATATTCAGACGATAATACAAATCAGCACGGAAGGCTCCTTCCGCAATCATCCGCTGCAAATCTTGATTCGTTGCTGCGATGACGCGAATATCTGTCGGGATGATCTTGCTGCCGCCTACGCGCATAATCTGGCGTTCTTGCAATACACGCAGCAGTCTGTTTTGAATAGCCGCGCTGGCATCTCCGATCTCATCAAGAAAAATGGTCCCTTTGTGGGCCAATTCAAACCAGCCGATATGTCCACCTTTGCGCGCTCCGGTAAAAGCCCCTTCTTCATAGCCGAACAGCTCGCTTTCCAAAAGAGATTCCGATATGGCAGCGAAGTTGACCCCGACAAACGGCTCTCTTCTGCGTGGCGAAGCGTTGTGGATAGCCTGGGCGAGCAATTCCTTCCCTGTCCCTGTCTCTCCCAACAACAGCACGGTGGAGTTGCTTCTTGCGATTTTGCGGGCAATCTGAATCACTTTTTGTACAGGCACGCTCTCCCCATAGAAATCATCAAATTGGTACTTGGCTACCAATCCTTTGCTGTAAAGGCGCATGCGATAATCGTGCTCCAGCTTTTCAATTTCTGCAGCCTGACGAAACAAAAGCAGACTCCCGAGAAAGCTTCCTTCCATGACGATGTGCATTTTGCGGAAAAAGTAGGTTTTGTTCGCCCAATCTACCAAAACATCTTTGTTCTCTTCACACTGCCGGATCAACTGATAAAAATTCGCAGGCAAGCAATTGGACGCCCGCTCACCGACGACTTCATTCCCTTCCAACTGCAACGTATCGATTGCTTTCTGATTGACAAAACGGATGTTTTCTTTTTCATCCATGGCAATCACCGCGTCCTCGATCCGATTGACGATGGCCTCCAAATATTTACTCAACAGATGCGCATGCTGAATTTCGTTGTTTAGCTCTTTGGTGATATCGACCAACGATTGCATGGCGCGTGCGGTCACCTTTTGAAAATTGCCGTTTTTAAAATGAGAGTAGATGGCAAGCCACGTAGATAAATCGATGATCCGATACCCGATATCGACAACTTTGCGAATATGCGGGGGGACATGCTCTGCCTCTCCTGGCGTTACAGCAATCTCGATGTCAGGTGGATAGTCAGCACCTGGATAGTAGGGATACAGTTCAAAATCCATCCCAGAGGCACGCAGCAATTCCACATTTTCTTCAGCAGTCTCTTTGGTGTCACTGACGAGAAGCACTTTCACGCCTTTCGGAATTTCCAGCATGCCGCGCAAATTATGGTATGGCAGCATTCGCTTGGCAATGATGATGCTGGATTCTTTTGGCACATACGTTTGTACAAGTGGGACAATGCTTTTGGTGGATACAATGACGAGGGCACCAGGCGTGATCGGGCGTAACGGAAGCTGGTCGACTCGCATCGCCTCGACATGGATATCATCGCCGATCCCCAATTCATGATACTGACTAACGACGGACTGTAGAAACTCATCCATTCTTGCAATAAATATGATCGATTTTTTGTCCATATCAGCCGCTCCAAGATGTAAAGTGAAGACAAGAACGTTTCGAATATTCACTCTTGTCTTCAACTTATTTTACTTATTACTTATTGCCGATTTCTACCCATTTGTAGTCAATCGTACCAACTGGATGGCGAACGATGCCTTTTATGTTTGGCTGCTCCATAAATACTTTTGTCCCGAAATAGATAGGTACGAGTGGCATATCATCCATGAAAATTTTCTCCGCGTCATGCATGAGCTTGAAGCGCTCTGTTTCGTCGGCAGTGTTGCGAATCTTCTCTACCAGTGCGTCATACTCTTTGTTGCTGTAGTTGACACGGTTTCCAGGATGGTCAGTCACAAACAGCTCCAGGTAATTGACCGGGTCTCCGTAGTCAGCAGGGATCGTCGAGCGGGAGAATTGAAGACTGCGGGCACGCTGTTCAGCCAGGAATACTTTCCACTCTTTGTTTTCCAGCTTCACATCTACCCCGAGATTTTTCTTGTACATTTCCTGCAAAACTTGCGCGATGGCCTTGTGCGCATCACTGGTGTTATACGTCATGGTGACAGGCGGGAGGGTCGTCCACCCTTCTTCCTCCATCCCTTTTTTCAGCAGTGCTTTTGCTTGCTCTACATCTTTATCCTTGAAGAAATCCCCACCCTTTGTGCGGAAATCCGCTCCGTCTGGCTCTGGGAAGCCTAATGGCACGTGAGCCATGGCAGGTGTCTGTTTCCCTTGCACGACATTGTCGATCAAGGTCTTGCGATCGATGGCCAGCGCAAATGCTTTCCGAATGTTGGCGTTAGTGAATGGAGGCATTGTCGTGTTCATCCGGTAGTAGTAGATGGACGCTTCCGTTTCTACCTTTGCTTCCCCAGAATCGATCAACTGTTTCTTCATATCATTGGGAACGGTCTGGATCATGTCGAGCTGACCTGTTTTGTACATTTGGAATTGCGTATTTTCATCGTTGACCATGACAAACTCGATTCCCGCATATTTGATCGAATCACGGTCCCAGTAGCCGTCGTTTTTCACCAGCTTCACTGATTGGTCATGAACCCAATCTTCCATTTTAAACGGTCCATTCGTCACGATGCTTGCAGCGCCTTCCGCCCATTTTGGATTGCTCTCCACGACTTTTTTATTCACCGGGAAGAAGGTCGGCTGCGTCAGAATGTGGAGAAAGTAACCTGTTGGCGCCTTCAGCTTTACCTCAAACGTCTTCTCGTCTACGGCTTTTACCTGTACGCCGTCTGCATTTCCTGTTCCTTTGTTGAACGCTTCTGCTCCATCGATGTAATAGGCGAGGAAAGCAGACGGGAATGCATTGTTCGGATCGACAATGCGTTTAAACGCAAACTCGAAATCCTGCGCTGTCACTGATTCACCATTCGACCATTTGCTATCGCGCAGTGTAAAGGTATACGTTTTCCCATCCTCACTCACTGCCCATTTCTCGGCCATGGCTGCTTGCGGCTTGTGATCCTTGTCCAGTCGAACCAAGCCTTCCATTGTGGCATTCAACACTTCGTTTGAAGTACTGTCAAAGCCTTTTGGTGGATCGAGCGAAGGTGGTTCCGTCTTCAGATTGAGCTTGAGTTTTGCAGCGACATTGGCTTGTCCACCTGTATCTGTGGACGCTTGACCTGCTGTACCTCCCCCTGCTGGCGGCGTTGCCGACTGACTACAACCGGTAATGGCAAGAACAGTGACAAGTGCAGCGGTACTAAGCAGCTTCCATCCTTTTCGCATGTTCATTGCATGTGACCCCCTTTTCTTTTTTAAACAACAATTAGCCTTTGTTGCTTTATGAATAAACGGCACTGCTGGGAATGCCATTTATACACGTAAAGAAAAATCTGTCTTGGCGAGACTAAAGGATGTCTCGATCCGTCCAACAACGTTACCACTCATGTTTGTAATGGGCGGGTTTGTATATTCCGCGAGCGTTTCCAAAGGACCGTCCATGCCGATTCCCAGTTGACGAAGCACTTCATTGACGACCGGATTGATCGCCCGTGGTCCTCCATCCTCAATTTTGATGGCAATGCCCCATCCTGTTTCTCTATCGCCCAGGCAGTACACGGACTCGGCGCCTGCCTTCCCTACGATACGACCGCCAAAGGCTGTCATGAGGTCTGTGCAATATCGATTCTCGCCTCCGACCATTTCGGGATGAGCGGTCATAGCATCCGTAATTCGCTGAACGGCTTTTCGTCGCTCGGTATTCTCGATCACCTCTGGTCTTGCCAGCTTGGCGAATGCCCACGCGTAATGGACGAGCGGCAATTGATGGACGGGAACCCCACATCCATCTGTCCCGAGGTTGATTTTGTCTTTGGGGTAGCCTGTTATGTCTTCGACTACATCAAGAATCCGCTGCTGCACTGGATGCGTAGGCAAATGATAGGTAGTCACGTCCTCCCCCATATGTGTCGCGGTGGCAATCATGCCGGAGTGCTTACCGGAGCAATTCGAGAATACAGGTGTAAGCGGCTTGCCCTCTCGAATCAGCTGTTTGTAGCTCTCCTCATGACGTGGCACATGTGTCCCGCATTGCAATGTCGCTTCTGGCTGACCTGCTCGGGTAAGCATAGAGAGCGCACGTGCGCGATGGCGTGGCTCTCCACTATGAGAAGCGCAACAGAGCGAAAGATCAGCCGGCTCAAAACCATACCGATCTGCCGTCCCCGTCTCGATTACTGGAATCGTCTGCAACGGCTTCATACTGGAGCGTGCATATGTAAGGCGATGGGGATCACCGTACGAATAGAGCAATGTCCCCTGCGAATCAACGACTGCGATATGTCCGAGATGTGAGCTCTCTACCTGTTCTCCCCGGTATACGTTGGCAACGACGTTCATAGCAAGTCTCCTTTGAGTACTAAAGTTTGAATGTTTGTACTTTTCTAACTAAGCAAAGATTGTGCCAATAACTGAAAAAAGTACGTAACAGGCGGAGTTTGGCTATTTTCCAGAGAAAAGGATCAGCCCTTTCCCTAGAATGGAACAAGAACAGGCTAACTCATTACCGGAAATAGGTTCGCCTTAAATAGTAACAGGGTGACATTTCCATTTTCATTTCAAAACGGAGTACGATCAGATTACTGCCATCAGCCTATGAGCCACCGCGTTTTAGCAGAAAGTTTTATATGTGCAACAAAAAAGAGAGACGTTCCCTATGAAACGTCCCTCCTTGACTCTTGTTGTGATCCTACTTTGACAGCACCTAATCCTGACTCGGGAAGATCGAGGGGCATTGTCGAGGAAAACCGAAAGACGGACAACGGAAAGAGGGGGTAGGAGTAGGAGCAGGGATGTTATTTGGACGCGGCGAGCAAAATTTCCCCAGCACCTCCATTTTGACTTCCGCATGTACCTGAATCTCCTTGCAGATGATCACTTCCAATTCCACCCTTCCACCAAGCAAAAAGTGCTCATTCGGTGTACACTCGATACCTGTGATCCGGCAGGTGATATTGTTTTCGTCCAAAGGCTCAGGCAAGCATAGGATAACTTCATCGTCGAACATGACCACGACCGGGAATTCGAATAAAAAATCACCGTTCGCGAAGACGCGGAGTAGGACAGTTGCTTGGAAAACAAACTGTACCATACCTGCCAGAAAAGTCGTTTGATTGACCGTCATCTGTACTCTGCGAACGTTGACAATGCTGCAGGAAAAATCGGAGACAGACTTCGTGTGTGAGCGTTGAAAGAGCGGAAATGGCGGAGGGACGACAGGCTCTATGCATTGAATAGAGATGTCCTGACCAGATTGTATGGCTTCATCAACCAACGGAATGAACTCGTCAGGGACGGATACCTTGCTCCGTTCTCGATTCGTAGAGACTACCCAGTCATATACCTCTTGGACCATGATGCATCTAGCCTCCAGATTGTTCGGGATCGGAGGCGTGGCGGTTGGAAATACGTCCGTAACTGTAACGGTAAACGAGCAGGATCTCGTATTTCCAGCCGCATCCGTTGCCGTGCACGTCACCACTGTCATTCCCCGCGGAAACGCCATGGTCTCAACCACTTCAGCTACAGGTAAGGAAGGGAAATTGTGAACGACGCCGGACGGACTGCAGGAAATCGAAACGATGCCGCAACTAGGACTTGTCGCTGTTACCATGTACGTTACTGTGCCGAAATCCACACCTGGTTCCGTACCGGTGCTCATATCAGGGGGACATGTGATGGTCGGGGGTTCGACGAAAGGAAAACTGATGATGACCTGACCATTGCCAAGCCCAATCCTTGTCAAGTTAAGCTGATTGCTCCCCCCGTTGAATGAGCCACCTCCTCCACCGAGCCCAGCGACTAGAGGAAACAAGGGATCTAATCCGTTTCCGCCTCCGCCTCCACTAAAGCCTCCACCGCCTCCACCGCCACTATCTCCGCCGCCGCCTCCTCCTCCAAAACCGCCAGTTCCGCCGCCGCCGTCGGGTGCTCCACCCGCGCCACCGGCATTGATCGCGGTTCCGCCGCCGCCTCCACCTGGGGAGGAAAAACCATTTCCAACAATGCCTGCTCCACCGCCGCCTCCATCGTCTGGCGCTCCCGCACCACCGCCTAACCCATTGATCCCTCCAGCTGCGCCAGGCGCTCCGGCCGTTCCGCTTGTGGTGAGCACTGCATCCCTTCCAGGCAGTAAATTGGCTTCGCCGCCTCCTCCACCCGCTGCTACGAGCAGATTGGCTGCTGTCACCGGATTTGCAGTCCGCCATACAAATGTACCGCCACCGCCGCTATGACTACCTCCCTGTCCTCCAACCAAGACGGTCAATACTTCACCGGGCGTGACGGAAAAATCCCCCTGAATGAACGCTCCTCTGCCAAAATCAAACAACCCTCCGCCTCTCGCCCCTACTGCCTGAATCGTTAATGAAGTAACGCAAGGAGGGACAACAAAGGTCTGAAGCTCGCCTGTAAAATTGAGTGTAGCAGCCGCAAACGTGATGACCACGATACCATCGCCTGTTCCCACACCGGAAACGTTTTTCTGATTGAGTCCGGCATTAAAGGAACCACCGCCTCCACCGCCTCCGAATGATTCCACAAGGTTTGTACCGCCTCCACCTCCACCGCCGCTGTATCCTCCACCGCCTCCGCCCCCTGCGCTCCCTGCCCCGCCGCCACCAAAACCTCCAGTACCTCCCCCGGCACCCCCAGCATTAATAGCGGTTCCTCCAATGGCACCCGTGGAGCCGTTGGCACCGTTTCCAATGATACCTGCTCCTCCAGCACCTCCTCCCCCAACAAACCCGCTGCCCCCTCCACCTCCGAGGCCATTCACTCCCCCTGCGCCACCTAATGCCTCATTTCCAGCTTGACCCGATATACTCGACGCATTCGCATCGCCGCCTGTGGAGCCTTGAGTACCGCCACCTCCACCTCCTGCTGCAATAAGAATGTTGGCGGCAGTAACGGGACTCGTCGTGCGCCAAACAAATGATCCGCCGCCTCCACCACCTGCAGTTAAGTCATCGCCACCACCTGCTCCGCCTACGAGGATAGATAATACCTCGCCGGGTGTCACAGGAAAGTCGCCCTGAATATACGCCCCCCTCCCTCCAGTTGTGAGTCCGTCACCGCCTCGGGCACCTAGCGCCCGGATCGTCAACGAGGTAACCGTTGGAGGGACGATAAAGGTTTGAATGGCGCCCGTAAAAGCAAAGTTCTGTGTTGGCATTGCCCACCATTCCTTTCCAAGCATGGTTATACACACATAATTGCCCACTCCTATATATATGTGTTGACTGTAGATACGGCATAGGCAAAAGAATAGAAAAAGACGTCCCGTAGGCAGGACGCCTCGTCACTCGGTCATAGACCTTTTGATGCCGCTATGCTTTTACCACCCGCTGCATATCCGCTTCGACCATCATATGAATAAGCTTTTCCAGCTGCGTTTTCGGTGTCCAGCCGAGCTCTCTTTTCGCTTTTTCCGGATTGCCCAACAAAATGTCCACTTCTGCTGGCCGATACAATTCCGGGTCGATCACGACGTAATCTAGGTAGTTCAACCCAACATAATCGAAGGCGATTTTGCACATCTCTTCCACCGTCGAAGTTTTGCCTGTCGCAATGACATAGTCATCCGGCTTATCCTGCTGGAGCATCAGCCACATCGCTTCTACGAAATCGCCCGCAAAGCCCCAATCCCGCTTCGCCTGAATATTCCCCATCCGCAGTTCCTTTTGCTTGTTCGCGGCAATTCTTGCGACAGCATGTGTCACTTTCCTCGTTACAAATTCCAGCCCCCGCAAAGGTGATTCATGATTGAATAAAATCCCGTTTGTGCTAAACATCTGAAAGCTTTCCCGATAGTTTTTGGTCATCCAGTAGCCAAACAGCTTGGAGACTGCATATGGGCTTCTTGGGTAAAAAGGCGTTTGCTCCGATTGCTGTGGCTCCTGGATTAATCCGTACAGCTCACTTGATGAAGCCTGATACATTTTGATTGCGGGGTCCGTTTCCCGAATCGCCTCCAGTACATGCAGGACACCCATTCCAGTTACTTGCGCGGTCAAAATAGGCTGCTCCCACGACGAACCGACAAAGCTCTGCGCTCCTAAATGATACACTTCCGCTGGTTTACATGCCTTCAGTGCACGCGTCAACGACGACACATCCAATAGATCGCCATCCTTGTACTCTACGTGATCTGCGATGTTCAAATACTCCAGCCGCCACCTGTCCACCGTGCTACGGCGTGGTACCAGTCCTACCACATGGTACCCCTTCTCAAGCAAAAATTTTGCCAGGTAAGCGCCGTCCTGACCTGTGATTCCTGTAAGGAAAGCTGTTTTCATCCGCTACTACTCCCCTTCTTCAGGCTGTACTGTAATATCATTCCGGTAAGTACCCTTGAGCATCTCTTAAGCTTATGCCGGACCATGTTCATACGTTCAGTTGTCAGGGTGAGGGTCAAGAATAAAAGTCCGTAATAAACTAATGAAAGCAAACCGTTGTCAATGATCAATAAGGAGGTAGGCAGGTGACAGATATTTTAAAATGATCAAAAGAGGGGGTTTAACCGCCATGTCGCTCATTACTGTCGTGATTCCAACCTATAATCGGGAAAAGTATCTTCCGACAGCCATCGAAAGTGTGTTGAACCAAACGCACAAGGAATGGAAGCTCCTCATTGTAGACGATGCCTCTACTGACCACACACAGACAATCGTAGAAAAGTACCTCGATGATCCCCGCATTCACTACGTGCTACTCCCTGAAAATTCAGGGATCGGCAAAACAATGGCGGCTGCTCTTGAACGAATTAACACGCCCTACTTTGTCTCACTTGATTCGGATGACTGGTTCGACGAAAAGACCTTGGAAATTTTGTTGGATGAAATGGAACGCCAGCCCGAAACCACGAACGTCGTGTTCTCCAACACCGTTTTTTGGAAGGAAGTGGGTGACACGCGAGAACTGTCCGAAATCATGCGGCCTCCGATCTATGAAGATAAGTATGATTACTTGGAAGCTCCGATGGTTTGGCCTCGTTTTTATCGGACACAGGCGGTTCGTGATGTCGGTGGATTTGAATGTGATGATCCGATGCAGGGAAGGTTTTCTCATGACAAGTACATGTTATTAAAGTTGATTGGAACAGGTGATATTCACTGGGTCGATGCGAACCTCTATCATTATTTGATTCACGAGAGCAACAATTCCCACACAAAAAACTGGCCGCAATGGACAAAAGCAAGAAAGTACATCCTTACAAAAATCTTGAAACTGTGGGGCGACGAGTACGAGCCTGCCTTTGTTTACACACCCGAGGGATGGATCTATGTGAACGAGCTCATTCCGAAAGAAAAGCCTTCCTAACTATTCTGTGACAATCTGCTTAAACAAGGTCAATGCCCGTGCCACTGCTTGATCCATGTTGTAGTATTGATAGTCCGCGAGTCTCCCGGCAAAAAGCACCTGATCTCGTATTTGCTCCGCCTCTTGTTTATAGAGGCTGTACCGTTGGCTGTTTTCCTTGCGAGGAATTGGATAATAAGGCTCGTTTTCGCCAGGTGAATACGGCTGTGGATAGACGAAGGATATGGTTGTGTGAGGAACGACTTGACCTGTGAGGTGCTTTTGTTCGAGGATTCTGGTGAAATCATACTCATTGGGGTAATTGACAGTCCCCACTTCTTGGTACCATTCCTTTTGATGCGTCTCAAAATGAAAGCGCAGGCTTCGATAAGGCAACTGTCCATGCTTATAGCCAAAAAAGGAATCGATCGGGCCTGTGTAAATCATACGTTTATACCTGATTTCATCCGCAATTTCTTGATAGTCCGTATTGAGAAGCACCTTTATTTTCGGATGGTCGAGCATGCGTTGAAACATTGTCGTAAAGCCATGCAACGGAATTCCTTGATACGTGTCCTGAAAATACCGATTGTCCCTGCTGACATACACAGGAACCCTTGCGGAAACAGACTGATCCAGCTCCTCCGGCTTCAAATCCCATTGCTTAATCGTATACCGATGAAATACTTTTTGATAAATGTAATCAGCCAAAAAACCTAGCTCTTCATGAGCACTATCCCGTAGCTTCAGAATCGGAATCTTCGCCCCGAATCCATATTGACGGATCAGTAAGCTCTCCAGTTTCTGCGCATATTGCGGGGAAAACAAAGCAGACAATGCATTCAGATTGAAAGGCAATGGTATTTTTATGCCATCGACATAGGCACGCACCTCATGGAAGTACGGCCTCCACTGCGTAAAACGCGACAAATAGTCCCAGACCAGCTTGGAATTCGTATGAAAGGTGTGCGAACCGTATTTGTGAATCAGTATCCCCTGCTCATCATAGCAATCATAGGCATTTCCTCCGATATGATTGCGTCCCTCTACCACCAACACTTTTTGATCAAGCCCGTTGGCAATCCGCTCTGCGAGTGTAGCACCCGTAAATCCAGCTCCGACTATCAGCCAATCCACCTTCATGTTAGACTCACATCCTCCAGTCTTAATCACATCTACTCACTCCCTCACCATTTCGTTAATACCCTAGTAAATGATGTCGTACTCTACACACGGGAGTGAACTCTACATGAATGCAAACTGGCACGCACACTATACACGCTGGAACGAGTGTGAATCCCTCGATCCAGAGCTTCGTCAGCAGTTAACCGCCATGCACACTGATGAAAAGCAGCTTGCGGATTGCTTCTCTGCCCCGATTGCATTTGGAACCGGAGGCATGCGCGGGGTCATGGAGCCCGGAATAAACCGCATCAACTTATACACGATTCGCAAAGCGAGCGCAGGGCTAGCTCTTTATTTGCTCGAAACATACCCGGATCTGTCCGTCAAAAAAGTCGTCATTGCCTATGACTCACGGAAACACTCACAATTGTTTGCCACAGAAACCGCCAAAGTTCTCGGTCAGTATGGGATTACTACATGTATATTCAATCAACTGACTCCTACCCCTCTGCTTTCCTTTGCTGTACGACACTATTGCGCGTGTGCTGGCATTGTCATTACAGCAAGCCACAATCCTCCCGAATATAACGGCTACAAAATTTATGGCGCAGACGGGGGGCAAATTACGCTCGCGACAGCCGAACGACTGATGGAACATATCGTTGTAGCCGGAAATGAACTCGAAATCACCCCAGCCGATGAACAAGAGCTGTACAAAAATGGACTTCTCCGCTACATTGACGATTCTCTCTTGCATGCGTATTTGGAAAAAGTAAAGCAATTGCGCGTCCACCCAGACTTATCTCCTGCGATCCGGGAGCAAGTGAAGATCGTCTTTACTCCCCTGCACGGCACGACGCATGACTCGATCACACGTGGATTGAAATTGTTCGGGTATAAACAAGTGAGTGTCGTTGAAGAGCAAGCTGTCCCCGATCCTAACTTTTCGACTGTAGCCTCGCCTAATCCCGAAGAGCCTGAAGCCTTTCGATTAGCGATTTCATACGCCAATCAGGTGGATGCCGACGTGATCATGGGGACGGACCCTGATGGAGATCGCCTCGGTGTACTCGTCAAAAATCAGGCAGGAGACTACAGCGTCCTGACAGGGAATCAGTTGGGAGCCTTGCTTCTTCATTACCTGCTGGAAACCAAACAAAAAAAGGGGGAGCTCCCCTCTAATGGCATTGTATTGAAAACAATCGTCACCTCTGAAATGGGCAGAGCCATTGCGACAGACTTCGGTGTATCGACAGAAGACACTTTGACAGGCTTCAAATATATTGGCGAAAAAATCGAAGCCTACGAAAAAAGTGGAGCGTACGTCTTTCAATTTGGTTACGAAGAAAGCTACGGATACTTAATCGGCGATTTTGTCCGGGATAAGGATGCCGTACAAACTGCTTTGTTGCTGGCTGACATGTGCGCGTATTACAAATCTAAGCACAAAAGCCTCGATGACACACTGAATGACTTATTCATTCGTTACGGTTATTATGCGGAAGAGCTGATTTCTTTCACGTGCAAAGGAGGAGATGGTATGCAAAAAATATCGGCAACGATGTCTTCCCTGCGCAGTCAGCCACCTTCCCAAATCGCCTCCCACCCCATCATAGCCATCGAAGATTATGCCAGCGGACTCCGCACAGACTGTCAAACACGTACATCCACACTGCTCACCTTGCCTGCTTCGGATACGATCAAATACTTTTTCCACGATCATTCGTGGTTTTGTGTCAGACCCTCAGGCACGGAGCCCAAGATCAAAATTTATTTAGGGGTGAAAGGAACGAGTAAGCAGGATAGTCAAGAAAGGCTTTTCACCTTGAAACAAGCTGTCTTGCAGATGCTCGAATTCTAGTAACGACTAGATTTCCAAGTACGGACCGGATTGAGGAGGATGTCCGCCCGCGACTGTTCCGTACCGAGGAGGATGATAAGCTTGTTCTGCTGTTCGTTCAGGAAAACCGGATTGGAGAAGCAAATCGCGTCTTACAAAAAAAGCGTTGACGCCCTTTGAATCTGTCCCTACCAAGGCATATCCCAACCTGGTTCCCAAAATGGCCAAGGAACTCAAGCTGGCACCATAGTAGGTAGTGCCACCCCATTTAAAATCAGGCTGATAGGCAATCACCATTTTTTGTGGGGGTGGAAAAGCAGCATTGTACTCAATAACAACAAGCCGCGGTGTGTAAATAGAAAGAGCTTGCCATACCCAGTAGTCATTGCCGTCAATGTCGATGGAGAGCAGATCAAATTCCTTTGGAACACCATTTTCTTCGAATAACCGAGAAATATTTTCTTTCGTGATCAACTCATTCTTGATGATGACCTGGGGATAGGCAGCATAATCAGCAGACATTTTATTGCAACTGTTCAGATCGCCTTCCATCGCCAATCCGCTCCACCCATGCTGCGTGACGAGTTTTTTTATCATGCATTCCGAGCCATCTCCAACTCCGAATTCTACACAATAGCGATTCGTAGTTCCGATTCGCGAAAATATTTCTTCAATGATACCGTCTTCTCCATTTTGGGAATACACTCGTTTTTCATATTGGTTTAACACATCCATTCTTGCCATACCTCCATTCACAACGTCCCTCTTTACGTATCTTATTTATCTTTTTGCGGATAGGATTGGTCATTCAATGAACAGGCTGCAAAACAGGCTATTTGCACGCCTCTCATACAAAATATTCCACGCAAGAGGCGCCTGCCGTTTCAAGGCCCTCCTCGGGACATATATTAGGAGAAAGTTTACCAATAGGAGCCTATCAGACATTTTGTAAGACAGAGGAGATGTGTATCTTGAGTTTGCCTATTGTGTTTATTCACAGAACGGCTGAAGAGCATGTAGGATTATGCGTGCAACAGGCGAAATACAGCAATCCTTCCTCGCGTGTCATTCTTATTGGAAAGCCAGAAACCAAGCAACTTAGTACCGAAAATACGGAGCACTACCTGTTGAGTAAGTATTTCAAAAGCGCCCAAGCTTACTCTTTTGTTTACAAGCACTCCTCCCCCACCCCCTACGAATACAATCTGTTCTGCTTCCAACGCTGGTTTATTCTACGCGATTTTATGAGGAGTCAGGGTATCGATCGTTGCTGCTACCTGGACTCTGACGTGATGCTCTACACCGACATCAGCAAGCAAAACGACAAGGATTTCCACGATTTCACATTCGAGTTTACCTGGACAACAGTGTGCGACTTGGATAAACTCGATCAATTCTGCGAATACACCACCAAATTTTTCCGCGATCCTCTACACTATGAGAACTTGCTTCAATTTGCAAAAGAAATCGGTGATGTTCCTATTTCAGATATGGTATTGTTTACTCTTTTTCACAATTACGCACTTCGCCGTGGCGCTACGTACGGCTTGGTTGCAAACGGCTTTTTCGATCATAATCTCAATTGTCCGTTTGCCCCATCCTGTCCGCAAGCAAACAGCTTGGAAACGAAGAAACAGATCTATCAAAAGGACGGCATGCTCTTTTGCAAAATAACAGAGACGAATAACTACCTCCCAGCTCATTCCTTGCATTTTCAAGGACATGCAAAAGGATACATCCCCTATTTTCGCTCACAAGACATCCCGAATACAGATGATTACATGTATTTCGACTATCCGACCTGCAAATGGGTGCGAGCCGAGCCCTAATCCCAATAAAATTCCCTTTGGAAACGAGCTGTGCGCCGTGCCATTTTTCACGTTTTTCCATATTCATAATATGTTAAGCTGTTCATCCTTCGCTATGAGCATCATGGACAGGGGGGATTCGACTCATGAAGGCATTGATTACCGGAGTAACGGGATTTGCCGGCAGTCACTTGGCTGAATATCTACTGTCGCGGGGGGATGTGGATGTTTACGGCACATTCCGGTCCCTTACCAAAAAAGAGCAGCTGGGGCACCTGATGGACCGCGTGCATATGGAAAACTGTGAATTAAAAGATCCCCAATCTGTAAATGAACTCATCCAGAGAATAAAGCCTGATCTCCTTTTTCACCTAGCTGCCCAAAGCTTCGTCCCCACCTCGGTGTCGTCTCCTGCAGATACGATGGTGAACAATATTGTCCCACAGTTAAATTTGTTCGAGGCGGTACGCAACCATGCTGTTCCGTGCAAGATTCAAATCGCTTGCTCCAGTGAGGAATATGGTTTGGTCTATCCGGAGGAAATCCCTATTAAGGAGACCAATCCCCTCCGTCCCCTCAATCCATACGCAGTCAGTAAAATTGCCCAGGATTATCTCGGGTATCAATATCATCACAGTTACGGTCTGGCGATCATCCGTACCCGTACGTTCCATCATACAGGGCCTAGAAGAGGCGAAAGCTATGTCACCTCCAATTTTGCCAAACAAATAGCCCAAATTGAACTCGGTCTACAAGAGCCAAAAGTGCACGTCGGCAATCTCGGGGCAATTCGAGACTTCACGGATGTACGGGATATTGTCAAGGCGTATTGGTTGGCGCTTACTCGAGGCGAACCAGGAGATGTATACAACATATCCGCTGGTACTCGCTATACCATCGAGGACATGTTGAAGACGTTGCTGGCACTGACCGATGTGCAGGTGGAAATACATGTCGACACTGATCGACTAAGGCCCTCCGATGTAGATATCGTATTGGGTGACTCTTCGCTGTTTCGAAAAAAGACTGGGTGGGAGCCCGAAATCTCCTTCCAGCAAACGATGGAAGATTTATTGAATTACTGGCGCTCTGTGCTACGCCAACATAACAGCTCTTGAAAACGTCGAGTGGATGTTTAGAAAAAATCAGGAGGAACCTCTATGTCCATGCAATCCCTTCCTCTCGTGAGTGTTATCACCCCTTCATACAACCAAGCAAAATTCATCAAACGAACAATTGATAGCGTACTGACGCAAGACTATCCCCATATTGAGCTTATCGTGGTTGATGGCGCCTCAACGGACGGTACAGTGGGCATCTTGCAGCAGTATAGCCATCTGCAAGACCGCTTCCGCTTCGTTTCCGAACCTGATCGCGGCCAATCCCATGCCATCAATAAAGGATTGCAAATGGCACGTGGTGAGATTATCGGTTGGCTCAATTCGGATGATACGTATTTTCCCGGTGCCATTCGAAAGGCTGTGGCAGCCTTGCAGCAGCATCCTGATTGGGGCGTGGTATACGGGAAAGGGCTCCATATTGATGAGAATGACAAAGTAAAGTATCCGTACATTTGGGTAGAGTTTGACCGAAAAAAATTGTTTAATTTCAACCTCATCTGCCAACCCGCTGCTTTCCTGCGCAAACATGCCTTTGAAGCAGTTGGTGGTGTAAATGAAGAACACGACTGGTGCATGGATTACGATCTGTGGAACCGAATCTCCCTGCATTATCCGATTGGTTCGATACCAGAGTTTTTGGCCAATTCCCGCTTGTACAACGCGTGTAAAACGTACGTTTATGAATTGGAGCCAGGCTTTTCCGAAATTTTGAAAACAAGCGTGAAGCATCATGGCACCATCTCGAATGAATGGCTCTATCACTATACGCAGAAGCATTACAATCAAGGAGCATTTTGGTTTCTCCACAAGCTAAAAGCGTATCATGCGTTCGGTCCCTCTCCTCAAATCATCGCATCCAACCGCTACTCAGACGCATGGGCTCCCCAAAACCTGCGAATGACCATCGAAGCCAGCCATGGACCGATGCACGCTTTGCTTATCAAAGGAAGCAACCATAATACCGCCCCTCTCCTGCATTTCCATGTCATGAGGAATGGGAAACTCGTACACAAATTCCAAGTTACCCACGAGCGTTTTCAAGTCTTGATTCCCATTACCTCAGAGGGACAGCGATGTGAAGTGAGTATTTTTTGCAGCCAGCAGATCCTTCAGAGCCACCCCAACAATCCTAAAGTCAAACGATCTATCAGCTACCACCTAGAAGAAGTCCTCCCTCTTTCTTATGAGGAGTACCAATTTTATCAGGAATTCACCAAAGGCAAGGCCCAAATCGAACAATGGGTAAATCGCAGAGTCCCATCGCCTCGAACATGAATGCGGACGAGAAAGGCAGGTTGACACGAATTGAATCTGGCGAAAAAACGGATTGTGGTTACTGGTGGATCAGGATTTCTAGGAAGCCACGTCGTTCATCAATTGCGCAAATTGGACTGTACGGACATCTTCATCCCTAGAAGCCATGAATACGATCTTCGCAAAGAACATGATGTGAACAAGATGTTGCAAGATTTCCGTCCCGATATCATTCTTCACTTGGCTGCCGTCGTCGGCGGTATCGGCGCGAATCAAAAAAATCCCGGAAAATACTTTTACGATAATTTGATCATGGGGACCCAGCTTATAGAGCAATCCCGGTTATTCGGTGTCGAAAAATTCGTAGCCATCGGAACCATTTGCTCCTATCCGAAGCATGCTCCCGTACCGTTCCAGGAAGAAAATATATGGAATGGTTACCCTGAAGAAACCAATGCTCCGTATGGCTTAGCCAAGAAAATGATGCTGGTACAATCGCAAGCTTATCGCGAGCAATACGGGTTCAATTCCATTTATTTGCTCCCTGTCAATTTGTACGGTCCAGGCGACAACTTCGATTTGGAAACCTCTCACGTCATCCCTGCCGTCATTCGAAAATGCGTGGACGCTATACGAAATGGTGAAAAGAAGATCGTGCTCTGGGGATCAGGGAGCGTGACGAGAGAGTTCATCTATGTCGAAGATGCGGCACAGGCGATTATTGCTGCTACACAGCGCTATGATCAATCGGAACCGGTCAATATCGGCTCCGGCCACGAAATTTCCATAAAAAATTTAGCCGAAATCATCAGGCAGCTAAGTGGCTTCCAAGGAGAGATCGAGTGGGATAAAACCAAGCCTGACGGACAACCGCGCCGCCTGCTGGATGTGACCAAAGCAAAAGAACGGTTCGGCTTCGTGGCACAAACTTCCTTACTCGCTGGCTTGGAAAAAACGATCGCTTGGTACATGGCACATCCTCACGTACAAGGGAGGATTCCTACATGAGAGTCGGAATCAATCTGATGTCAGTGATTCCTGGCAAAATCGGCGGGATGGAACAGTATGTCAGGAACTTGCTGGCCTACTCGATGAATGCTGGGGACGGCCATCAGTGGTTTCTTTTTTTATCGTCACACAATTTCCATACCTTTGAGGCGCAAAAAAATGTGCGCAAATTCATGATCCCCGACCACGGGAATGCACACGCGATGCTTCATTTCTGGATTAACTCCTTGCAGTTGAATTTGTGGTTTTGTCCGTTGCTTGTCTTGAATCCAACCGATGTCACAATCCCTTCTGTTATCAACATTCCTGATATCCAGCATGAGTATTACCCGGAGTTTTTCGATCCTCATTCCTTGCGCTGGCGAAAAGACAACTACCAATCGTCTGCACAGCGTTGCAGTGCCGTGCTGACTCTCTCGGAGTTTTCCAAACAAACGATCCTCCAAAAATTCGAGCTTCCTCCGCACAAAGTACATGCGATCCACCTGGATGCTTCGCGGGAATTTTCCTTGCCGCATAACGAGGCACTCAATCAACAGGTCATACAAAAGTATACGCTGCCCAGTGGCTACGGCTTTTTCCCTGCGAATACATGGCATCATAAAAATCACCTGAATGTATTCAAAGCACTCGTCACTTTGCGAGATAAACACAATATACGGATTCCCATGGTTTTCACTGGTTTTGCTCAAGAGGCTCATCAGAACGTCATGAATTACATCACGAATAACCAGCTGTGGAACCAAGTCAAGTGGCTCCACTACGTACCACAGGAAGAGATGCCTTACTTGTATCGGAATGCCCAGTTCCTTTGCTTCCCTTCCCTTTTCGAAGGCTTTGGCATACCGCTGGTAGAGGCCATGAAGTCCAACATTCCAATCGTTTGCTCCAATGCAGGGAGCATTCCTGAGGTGGTAGGTGACGCTGCTCTCACCTTCGATCCGAATATTTCCGACGATATCGCGGTGAAACTCGCCCATCTTTATTTGTCACCTGACGCAAGAGCAGAGCTGGTTGCCAAAGGCATCCATCAAGCCAAGCACTTTTCGTGGGAGAAATGCGCGCGCGAAACGCTGGCTGTCTTTTCTTCCGTCGCACGCTAATGTCAATTGAAAGGAGGTCATCTTTGTATGTCACGCATGCAGCAAATTCGGGAGACGTGGAGGAAGGAGCGCCGAATCCCGTTTCCATTAACAGAACAAGAAACGTGGGATTTTTGGATATTGGAAGCACCGACAACCGATTTGAAAAAGTCGAAGATCAAACATATAGCAAAAACGATGGGCATACGCACATTGATCGAGACAGGTACGTTTAAGGGCGACATGTTGCAAGCGATGAAAAACCATTTTGACTTGCTCGTTTCCATCGAGCTGGATGAAGCCTTGTTTATAGCGGCAAAAGAGAGATTTTCAGGCGACAGCCACATCCATATCCTCCACGGTGACAGTGGAACAGTATTGACCAACCTGATGCACTCTGTTACATCACCTTGCCTGTTTTGGCTGGACGGTCATTACATCCCCCGCTCAACTGAGGCAGCCAAAGGAGACCTAGACACCCCAATCTTGCATGAGCTGGCTGCCATTCTGCAGCATTTTGTTCAAAATCACGTCATTTTGATTGATGATGCTCGTTGCTTTATTGGTCCCAATCCATTGTTGAACGATTATCCCACTATCCAAGAACTACGAGAATTCGTTCATTCTATTCGTCCCGACCTCTTATTCGTCGTAGGAAATGACATCATCATGATCTACAATCCACTTGAAGGAGCAACGAATTCGATGAAGAAAGTTGACTTTCACCTGCCGTTTGACAATCAAACCTTTACCGTCTATGGGGACGGCTCTGATCAAAGCGTCCTGTACTTTATGGATTATTACAAAGGATACTATGAAGACTACGTTATCCTTCCTCTGAAAAAAATCGTACAACCTGACCATGTTTGCCTAGACATCGGTGCGAACATCGGTCCGATCTCACTCGCTCTGAGCTATCTTGCGCCCCAAGGCAAGGTGTACGCATTCGAACCCTCCGATGTCAATTATCCTTATCTCCTGCGAAACCTGTCCGAGAATCACATCACCAATGTCGAACCACTCCAGCTCGGAATAGCAGACCGGAACGGGAACATCCATTTTAAAGACGACCCGCGTGGAGGCGGATGGTCTTATATCCCGCATGAGCCAGAAGACGTGGAGAAATCCACCCAATTCATATCATGTGTCCGGCTGGATGACTGGGTAGAGCAGAATATGATATCGCGCATCGACCTCATTAAAATTGACGTGGAAGGCTCGGAGGTCATCGTCTTGGAAAGTGCAATGCGAACGCTTAAGCAGTGGGACCCGGATGTGATCATTGAATTCAACCCAGAGAGCATCAAGGAAAACTTCGGCAGACATCCACTCGTGTTATACACACTGCTGGAGAAATTGTTTACCCATCTTTATATGTTTAAGCGGGACAATACGGTGGTAAAAGTGAAGAACTACAACCACTTACTAGATGAAATGAAACCTTTCCACGCTGATCTGTTCTGTACAAACAAGACTTTCCTCGATTAAGGGCACACGAAAAAACATGGCTGCAGGCTCGCCATGTTTTTTGTTTCGCTTCTATTTGAAAGTGGCCATTACCTTTTTCAAACCTTCCTCCAGCTTCACTTGATGATTCCATCCTAGTGCTTGAAGCGGTCGATTATCCGCTTGTGAATGCAAGATTTCCATATCTGTATAAGCAATCGATCCGAACTTCAGAACCGTGCTTGATTTGGTTATCTGATGAACCAGTTCTACAAACTCGCGGATCGAAGTAGCAGTACCTGTCCCTACCTGGTATTCCGTAAAGCCTGCGGGTAGACGGGCAGCATGCGCCAACAGCACGCGAAAGGCAGAAACAACATCATCCACATAAATAAAGTCCCTTGCTTGCTTTCCTTCTGTAAGCCTTAGTTCAGGCTGATTTTCGAGACAGCTTTTGATGACAGTCGAGACAAATTTATTCGTATTGTCATAAGGACCATACAGATGCTCCAGCCTGACGTTTATGAATGGCAGGGAAGATGTATCTGCTAGGCATTTTCCCCATTCTCGAAACTGACGCTTCGTCAAATTGTATGGTTGTAGATGCTTGGATAATCGGACGGGCGCACTGGAAAACGTATCTGTATTCAGAAAAACAGGGGTGTCAAAGCGCATAGCCGCATCCAGCAGTTTCAGCGGAAAGGTCACATTGGCGTCTACCATCGTGGCATTGCTCTCGTTGTTGCGTCCATAACAGGTTGCCGTATGGATGATCGCATCGATTCTCCCCTGCTCGAGAAAAGGAGCTTCCCATTGACCGCAATCCGTATCATAGGTAATCAAATCAGGTAATATGTCCTGGATACGCGAGCAATCGGAGGTGCTCCTTTTCAAAATGATGACGGTATGTCCGTCCAATCGCAGCGCTTTTACGAGCTGGCTTCCGAGAAAGCCTGTCGCGCCGGTCACAAGTATCTTCATTTGGGATCGCTCCCCTTCACCTGCTTAGCACTCTTCTTATATCCAGTTCAAGTCGATGTTGTGAATTCGTTTTTCTTGCATGACCCTCCGAAAGTGATCGGCTTTCGCTTTCAAGTCTTCGATCAGCCATTCATGATTTTCTACGACGATTTTTTCTATTTGCAGGTGTAAATTTTGCTCCACGATTTTTTCCAACAGTTCAAATTCTGCCCCCTCGATATCCATTTTGATCAATTTGATCGGACGATTGAGCATTTGGATAAACTGTGTCAAATCGATCACCTCTACCTCTACATACTTTTCGGGATTCGTAACTGGATGATTAGTCAGAAGAGAAGAGGCATAAGCAGACCCTGCCGGATCCGTATGGTAGAGATCATGCAAATGCAAGCGTAGCTTATCGTTTTTATGCCAAACCGCTTTGTTTATACATATGACATTGGGATAGGATCCCACCCTTTTTTTCAATTCCTCAAATACGTATGGATTCGGTTCAAACGCAAAGACGAGGGCGCCTTTATCCGCCATTTTTTGAGAAATGAGCCCGTGATTTGCCCCACAATCGATCGTTATGTCCCCGTATCCGATCGGAGAAAAAACCTCTTCACTGTTCTCGTTTAATCCGCCCACTCCTGCTTCCTCCTTCATATTCGGCTGGTTGCCCATGCTGCTTTTCCGGATTTCCACAGTTCTTCCAAGTAGTTTTTATCTCTGAGCGTATCCATCGGATGCCAAAAACCGGTATGCTTGAAGGCCATCAGTTGATTCGCCTTGGCCAAGCTCTCCAGCGGCTCTTTTTCCAATACCGTCTCATCACCCGCAATATAGTCAAGTACGCCCGGCTCCATGACAAAAAAACCAGCATTGATCCAGCCGCCGTCCCCCTTTGGCTTCTCTTGGAATCCTCTTACGGTGTTCCCATTGGCAATATCCAATGCTCCGAATCGGCCTGGCGGTTGAGTCGTAGTGATCGTTGCGAGTTTTTTATGCGTGCGATGAAATTTTACCAACTGTTCAATATCAATGTCGGATAAGCCATCTCCATACGTCAGCATGAATGTTTCTTCTCCCACATACTTCTGTATCCGCTTCACCCTTCCACCTGTCCCTGTGTCTTTCCCCGTATCAATCAATGTGACTCGCCACGGCGCAGCATTATGGTTGTGAAAAGTGACCTGATTGTCATTACGAAAATCAAACGTCACATCAGAATGGTGAAGGAAGTAGTGCGCGAAGTACTCCTTGATCATGTAGCCTTTGTAACCGAGACAGATGATGAAATCATGGAAACCGTACTTGGAATAAATGGACATGATATGACAAATGATGGGCCAATCACCGATCTCAATGAGCGGCTTCGGACGAAGATGCGTTTCTTCTCCAATGCGCGTGCCATACCCTCCTGCTAGGATGACGACTTTCATTGGTTGCCCTCCTTCCTCTGTTGTTCATTGGGTCCTATCTGTATACGCTGCGATTTGGGCCAAACAGATTTCCCTTACGTCTTGCTTTTGCTGATAAGCCTTATGCCAAAAAATGATACTGTCCAAGGTCTGCTCGAGTGACCAGTTGGGCTTCCAGCCTATTACGCTTTTGGCTTTGGAACAGTCCAGCTTTAAATATTGGGCTTCGTGCCACTGTGGATCTGTTCGCTCTGCTTCAAAGCAGGCACCAGCTCCCCATCGCTCACACAACTGCTGGACGATCCACTCTACCGATTTGGCATCTTCCTCATTCGGACCAAAATTCCAGCTCTGGGCGTAATCCTTGCCATTTCCCCACATTTTTTCTGCGAGCATTAAATACCCCTTCAATGGCTCAAGGACGTGCTGCCACGGCCGAATCGCTTTTGGATTTCGGATGGTGATTTTTTCTCCCTTTATCAAGGCACTCAGGCAATCCGGTATCAAGCGATCAAGAGCCCAATCGCCGCCGCCGATTACATTGCCTGCTCGCGCTGAAGCAATAGCTACGCCATGCTGGTGATACCGATCGGGGTGAAAGAAAGCATTGCGATAGGAGGCAGTCACCTGCTCGGAACATGCTTTACTGTTGGAATACGGGTCATAGCCGCCCAATACATCTTGCTCACGGTATCCCCACACCCACTCCCGGTTTTCATAAACCTTATCCGTCGTAACATTGATGATTGCTTTGATTTTCATACCGTTCTGCACAGCCACTCTCGCCGCTTCGAGTACATTCACCGTACCCATGACATTGATTTCGTAGGTTTCCGCCGGATATTGATACGATAGACGCACCAGCGGCTGAGCGGCCATGTGAATGATGATATCCGGGTTTGCTTGGTTGATCGCTTTTTGAACACTTTCCTTCGATCTGACATCATCAATGATCGAATCAACCAATGAGCTGATTTGGGCACACTGAAAAATACTCGGATTCGTCGGCGGCGACAGCGCATACCCTGTTACCTTCGCCCCTAAATGATGCAGCCATAAGCAAAGCCATGACCCTTTGAACCCCGTATGACCTGTGATCAACACTTTTTTGTCTCGCCAAAACGCTGGATCAATCATCGTGATCACCGTGCTTCCCTAACTGCTCCAGGATCGCTGACCACGTCATTCCGAGTCGAACGATATCTTCTTCCACCAGCTGACTTCCCATCTGTACTTCGATGAATTCCAGCTCAGACGTAGCTTTGATTGCATGTTTGGCTCCTACCGGGATTTGCAATACGTTACCTGGTCCAACCTGGCTCAGCTGATCATCCAAAATGAACTCGCCGTAGCCCTCTACGATGATCCATACTTCGCTACGGTGGTGATGGTACTGATAGCTCAAATTTTTCCCGGCGTATACATGGATTCTTTTCGTTAATACTTCCACGTCGTCTTCATTCTTCTGAAAATGCATAACCTGATACCATCCCCAGCGCCGCTCTTCATACATTGGGCGCTTTGTCCAATTCAAAGCCAAATTTTTGACCATATGGCTTTGTTCCTTAGAAGAAACGAGGATGCCATCAGGACTGGCCGCCACGATCATATCCGATAAACCGATGGACACGATAGGTATGTCCAATTCGTTGATAACGTGTGTATTCGTGCAACTCTCATCGATTAAAACCTTACCGATTGCATTCCCGCTCATTTCTTCTGTGAGCGTATTCCACGTCCCTAAGTCCTTCCAGTCTCCGTCATACGGGAGAACGACTACTTTCTCTGCCTTTTCTACAATCTCATAGTCAAAGCTGATGGCAGGCATTTGGCTATATTGCTCAAGCATGCGGTTGTATTCAGTAGGCAATCCTTTTTGCTCCAATTCGCGAATCAGATAACCCAATCGAAAAGCAAAAATTCCACAATTCCATAGGGCCTTCTTTTCTACTAAATCCTGCGCTTGCTCAAGTGTCGGCTTTTCTTTGAAGCTTTTTACTTTTTGATAGGCATGAGGCCTTTCACCCTGACCCGACTCTGATTCCAGCTTTGGAACAATGTAACCGTATTTCGTAGATGGGTACGTAGGCTTCACTCCGATTAATGCGAGATTCGCACCTGATCTGAGTATGACGTTCTCCAGCTCCTTGATCCTGTCCATGAAGCGCTCCTCAACGAATGGATCGACAGGCATGATGGCAATGACTTCATCCGGGTCCATTGTCAAAGCAGAGTACAAATAGGTCACCGCTAAAGCAATGGCAGGGAAGGTATCCCTTTTTTCCGGCTCCACGATCAAAGGAACGCCTTCTCCAAGTTGGCTTTGAAGCAAGTCAACATGCGAACGGCCTGTTGAAATATAAACAGGCTCCGACCAATTGCGGGAGGCTAGCTGCCTCCACACTCGTTGAACCATCGCCTCTGGTTGGGCATGTGCATTGCCTATCAACTTCAAGAACTGTTTGGACCTGACATCATTGGAGAGCGGCCACAGCCTTTTCCCTGAACCACCCGATAGTAATATCAGTTTCACCCAGGCCACCTCTATCCGTTTATCGTGTTGTATGCACCATCTTATGCGTTTGTCGCAGTCGATGCTCTATGATCCAATGAAAATGGTCAAATAACACGAGGGATGATAGAAGCCTATAAAAACTGAATCCATCGATTGGAAATATAATCGAAAATGTAAGAACCTGCTTGGGGGAGATAGGGAGCCGTAAAAAACTTCATATGGTGCTTCGTGTATCCTTGAAAATGAAGAGAAAACAACGGCACAAATTGACTCGTTGCCTTATCCTTGCAGCACAGGACACCATTTATCGAGTAAATTTTCTTAAAGCCATACAAGTTCTCCACCGAAGCAGACTGCTGAATATTGCCGTCAAAAAAGCCATCATGAAACAAGCCGTTCGTCATTTGGTAATCCTTGAATTGCGAAAGAAATAGTAAGGCCAGCACCATGTCTGTAATTAAAGGCTGATTGAATCTGACATGTTCCTTTCTCTGCATCGTGTAATGAACGACTTTCGCGAATGTAATCGGATTGGCAAACTGAGACGTCATGAACTCGCAAAATTGTTCTAGCTTCTGCCTATCTAAGAAATTGGTCCATACGAATTCCATCATAAAGTTGTCAAAGCGCGGATGGTTTACGTCGGTAAACAGCATAACATCCGTATCGATATAACAGCATTTTGGAATCTGATGCTTTTTCATAAACGCCAACAAAATAAACCATCTTTGAAAACAAAATAGATTGTAGTCATAGGGCATGAAATGAATATGTTTATAGACTCTCGTCATTTCGATAGCGGCAGGCATGTAATCGTCTACCATCTCGTGAATGATGCCGTTCATAGCATACCTTCTGTTTCCCCCATTCCCTATCAGATAGACGGGCGAATGGGGATTGCTTCTTTTTGCTTGCTGCAAGCTGTATGTGAGATAATCATCGTCCCCGCGATGGATGATCACGATAGGCAAGGCCATACTTTTTCCGCCTCCTTTTTCTCCCCATACTTTATGTACGTGACAGACAACGAGAAACGGGCATATGCCTTTTTTCCGAAAACATGCATGTTGGCAAGCAACTTTAGACGTGAATAGGACGAAATTAATGCATTTATATCATTTCCCCCAGCACGGTCCGAACATATCGTATAGGGCAAGCACTCTGCAATGAAGGGGGACATGTCGATGGGAAGATTTTGGACAGATCAGGAAATTCTCGATGAGATCAGCAAACGGCGATGGTACCATAAGATCGCGCTGCGACCCGGTATTGTCACACCCGGGATTACGCTTCTGGAAGGTATATGGAATATGACGAGACAATCCAGAGAATACATCCAATATTCGGGGAAACGCGTACTTGATCTCGCTAGTTTTGACGGAATGTGGGCGTTTGAAGCGGAGCAAAGAGGGGCAAGTCTTGTCGTGGCTACGGACTGTATGCAGCCGCTCTATTTGAATTTTGAGTTTTGCAAGAACATCCTGCAAAGCAAAGTTTTGCCGCTGTACAATACCAGCCCATATAAATTATGGGAAGGGCTGCAAGTATTGCTGATGGACGATTTTATTGAACCCCTGCCGTTCCCACATCAAATTCGGCACAATCAATTTGATGTCGTCCAGCATCTTGGTCTGCTCTATCATCTGCGCGATCCGATGTGGACATTGTCACAATGCCGGAGCGTGATTAAACCAGGTGGGCACCTCTTGTTGGAAACTGCCTGTATTTTGGATACAACCCAATCGATCATGGTCTACAACGGAGCTCCTGGACAAATGAACCGGATTTATAAGGACGATACCACTTGGTGGCTGCCGTCCGTCCTTTGCATCGAGGAGATGCTCCGAGGCACACTGTTTGAAATCATTCCTGAATCGATTCGGACCATCCCTTCCGGCAGAATCAACAATTACGATGCGGGTCGCATCAGCCTCGTGGCAAGAGCCATTTCTGGCAAAGAGATCGACCCTAACTGCCACGCGGAATTGCTCCGTATATTCCGCAATCCCGGGATCGTTCCGGACTACCTGTAATCTCCGGGTAAATTGAAATCGGGTGCACAAGATAAACGATGCTTGTGTACCCGATTTTCCATTCTTTCATAGTCTGATGGTAGTGCATGCATTTTTTATGATGGAAAGATGGGAGTGAATCTCGTGTCCCACTCACAGCAACCATTAGTGAGTATCATTACCCCCTCTTACAACCAAGGCCGGTTTATTCGTGAGACCATAAATAGCATATTGACCCAGGACTATGTAAACCTTGAGCATATCGTGGTAGATGGAGGCTCGACTGACGATACCCTCTCCATCTTGCAAGAATATGCACAAAAAGATCCGCGCTTCCGTTTTATTTCCGAACCGGATCGCGGACAGTCTCATGCGCTTAACAAAGGCTTGGCATTGGCAAGAGGGGAAATCATCGGCTGGCTGAATTCAGACGACACCTATGTACCTGGCGCCATTATGAAGGCTGTTCACGCTTTTGCGAGTAACCCCGCCTGGGGAATGCTTCACGGCAATTGCCATGTGATGAACGAGTACGGTCAAGTATCCACCACCTATCCGTCAGAACAGGCTGATTCCAAGAAGTTGTATCAGAGCTGTGTGATTTGCCAGCCATCCGCTTTCATCAGAGCCCACGTCTTCAGGCACATGGGGGGCGTAGATGAAAAATTGCAATTTTGCATGGATTATGACCTGTGGATGCGCATCGCCAAATTTTATCCCATCGGTTATCTACCTCACTATTTAGGAAACGCTCGAATCCACACAGCGTGCAAATCAGCTACCCAATGGCATTCCGTCGGCGTACCTGAAGTCTTACGATCTCTTGCAAAAAATTATTCGTCCATACCCAGCCATTGGATATCGTACGTTCCACAATACAAAGGCATGGGTGTACTCGACCTGTTGAGGCTCTACAAGTCCTTTCCATCCAATACAACCAGAATCACAAGCATGAATCGGGGGATGGACTTGTGGGCACCTCCTGTCCTGCGCGCAATTGTTGAATCAGATCCTTCTGCACCGGCTCAAATGTTGTTAGTAAAGGGCAAAGTCCCTGGCTCCCCCGTAAAATTGCCGAAGCCCATTGTTTTGACTGCGCTGGTGAATGGCGTAAATGTAAAAAGTTATACCGTTGATAAACCCACCTTTGCCCTCGAAATTCCACTCGATCCGAATGCCACGACGGTTCGTGTGGACATCGCGTCTTCCAGTATCGGTGTACCGAGCACTCCTCAAGTCCAGCAAAGAATCGTAGGAGGATACATGGCCGAAGAGATCATTCCTCTTTCGTATGACGAAGTGATCGTGTACAAAATTTTTTCGAGGAGCTAACCTTTCAACTCGAATATAGTTTTGTCTCAATGACAGCCGCCGCTCCGGCTATGGCAAGCAGGAGCAACAACGGATAGGCGGCTGGCACATACATATACAACCCAACGATCAAAGCGCCCACCCAAATTCCCACGCACCAATGGCAGCTCAACAATCTGCCTATCCATTGGCGCACCCTCCCGCCTTTAAATTGAAAGTCCCGAACCATTTGCCCCGACTCATCGGGTACATATAACACCTGATAAAATGGGGTTCGCAGAAAAGACGTGATCTCATCAAAAACAATCAAATGCGTGAGACGAAAGCTTGCCAGCACGAGGATGATTAGGTCGATCCAAGAGAGGTCAAACATTCCACCTCCACCTCTTTCCAATATTTTGTGCTTTTCTCATTTGTTCCACATTTAGTACCATTGTGGTGCGACAAATCAGAGAAAGGCGTGATGAGATGAATCGCAACATAAAGAAAATGGCAACGATCCTTTCCCTGTCGGTCCTCGTTACTATGATCGGACAACCTGCATTTGCGAAAACAAGCTTTACCTCTTTGAAAAAAGGGATGAAAAACTCGCGCGTGCTTGAAGTGGAAAAGATGCTCGATGCACTTCATTACGACTACAAGCTGGTAGTGGACAAGACATACAACAGCTACACGGCTTCTAACGTCAAAGCATTTCAGAAAAAATACAAGCTGACGCAAACTGGGATTGTAAACAAAACCACTTACGATAAACTGAAGAGCGTGTACCAAGCACGCAATCAAGAGAAGCCGATTACGCCGAGCACACCGTCCAAGCCTACTGAGCCCACAGAATCCAATAATTACGTTACCCTGAAATTGGGTGCTAGTGGGGAAAGCGTGAAGGAATTGCAAACAATGCTCGCTGGACTCGGATACAAAGTAACTGCTTCGGGTTATTACGATGAATCTACGCGCTTTGCCGTCATGCTATTCCAGTCACGTAATAAGCAAACTTTGACCGGTGAAGCTGACGCCAAAACCTTTACAGCCATAAAAACACAATACAAGAACAATCCAGTACAGCCTAAACCCGATACGAAGCCGACCGTCCCAACAAATCCAACGACTCCCGTAACACCGAGCAAGCCTGAGCAACCACAAAAACCTGGTGCCGGCACACAAGTTCCTCTTCCCGCTGGTTTGACGGCTGAGGAAAAAGAAATGGTTCAACTCGTGAATCAAGAGCGCACCAGCCGTGGTCTCGCACCATATCAAGTGGACATGCAGTTGGTGAACGTTGCACGTGTAAAAGCCCAAGAGATGGTGAACAAAGGCTACTTTAGCCACACCTCTCCCACTTACGGCTCACCGTTTCAAATGATGGACACTTTTGGTATTCGCTATATAGCTGCTGCTGAAAATATTGCGCAAAACTACTCTGTAAGCAGCGCTCATCAAATGTTCATGAATTCCTCCGGGCACAAAGCCAATATCATGAGTCCGACATACGACTACGTAGCCATTGCTGTCGTGAATGGCGGTCCGCACGGGAAAACATTCGTGCAAATGTTCTTGAAAAAATAGAGGCGCGGAACGGAAAAGCCATCATTTCTACTGAAATGGTGGCTTTTCTTCCATATTAGAAAGACACGGCGATCCGGTTATTTGCCGAAAAGTGCACCGTCTGATCGTTGCACAGTACGACACCCTCGACGACGATTCCCTTCCCCGCTTCTTGTTTCATAAATGAAATCTGAAAGTTTTGGAAGGCTTCCGTCGATTCCGGCGCAATGGTTACAGGTTGGATCGGCGCTATCCAGTATTCCCCTCTCTCCATCGCTTGAGCAAACCAATCGTCTTCCAAGTATCTCCATCCTTTTAAGCCCGATGTACCTTGCACGGCCATCGTCTCCACGAGCTTCGGTGGCAATACCTGCCCTCCCATTTTGATCGAATCGACAGGCGAGACACGCAGGCAAACGATTGGATTTTGAAGTTCAACGTTTCCCGTATTTTTCACCTGAAGCGTCCCAATCAACAGGTACGGCTTCTCAACTGATTCAGAGTGAATCAACGTGTAATCAAAATACACTTCTGCCGTTGTACGCAATTCAACCAGTTCAGGCACTTCTTCGACCGGATGAATGGTCACTACCTGTTCCAGGAGTTCTTCTTCTGCCAAGATCAACAGCTCTTCCCGTTCACTGTCTGACTCGCTGTTTGATTCGCTGTTTGATTCGCTGTTTACTTCACTATTTGAGTCACTATTTGAGTCACTGGCCTCAGCACTCTGCTGGTCACTTTCCTGAATCGTGATTGGTTCCTCTGCCAATGGCTTTTCATCTGCTCCCTGCTGACTTTCCTTATCAGAAGTAAAGAGCATCGTGGAATAAAACAGCTTCAAAATATTGGGAGGTAAGAACGCCATTGGTTGAATGTGTAATCCATTTTGGAAATACTCCAAAACCCCTGACGCTAAGTGTAGCGCAATTTTTTCCGCATAGATCTTACGCATGCTCACTTCCGTATAAAGCGGCAGCTGCAACTGGATGTGAACGATCGATGGTTGCTTTTGATTTTTGGTTACTTTATAGTGACACGGGATTCCTGACTGCTGCATTTCTGTACGTAAACACTTGACTAGATCTTGCCGCTTATCATCCTCCGACTGAAAGAAAATCAGTCTCGGTTTTTCCAGGACTCGCATTTCCTTCAAGCTGAAACGTATGGCGACATCCGTATTTTTCGCCAGAGACGGATTGTTTTGGCTTAAGACAACCTCCATCCCGCTATCAGAAAGAAATTTTTGAACGTTCCCTAATACCTCCCACTCGTAGGCGGTCCCTCCTGAAGAAGATATGCCTGTAAAAAGAACGCAAACTTTTCCTTTCAACCCCGAATCCAGGTCAACTCTGTTATTCGTCGAATCCCACTTCAATTGAAAGCCATTTTTCTTGCAAAATAAACGAAACGCTGGCAGAGCCGCGTACGGCATGGTCCCGCCACGTTGACCACTGTAATATACCTCAACATCCATTCCCATCTCTCCTCACGCACTTTCCTTCAGTCCGCGATATTGTATGAATGCCTAGTGTCCAAAGTGAACATTTTTGGCGATGACTGTTCCGAAGAAGCGCTTTGCGCATACGATGCTACAGAAAGGAGTGGTCATATGCCCACCTCACAAATGCCCCTGATCTCCATTATCATCCCTGTAAAAAATGAGGGGGACAATGTGCGTTCTACCATCACTTCCCTTTTGAATACAAGAACCACGTATCCATATGAAGTGATCGTAGTCGATGATGCCTCAACTGATAACGGTTGTCACTTTCTACAAGGCCACGGGCAAAATGAAAAAATAAAATTAATCACAACAGAAGGCATTGGTGCTGCTGCAGCACGAAACTTGGGCGTAAATCACGCACGCGGCAACTACTTCATTTTTTGCGATGCCCATCTGTCTTTTGAAAACTTTTGGATCGATCGCATGATGGAGCTCATCCTTACAAAAAAAGCAGATGGCGTTGCTCCGGGAATTGCCTCCATGACGGAGCCACATAAAATTGGTTATGGGCAAAATCTGAATCAAAAGCTTGAGATCAACTGGTATCCAAAGCCAACAGGCCCGTCACCGGTTGCGATATTGCCAGGGGGATGCTTCTTGGTCACCAGAGAAGCTTTTATGAAAGTCGGGGGTTTTGACCGTGGTTTTCGCATATGGGGATTTGAAGATATCGAGTTTTCCATCAAAATGTGGCTCTTTGGATATACGTGTCTGGTCCAGCCATCCGTAAAAATTTTGCATTTGTTTAGGCAAGTTCACCCTTACACAATTGCACATGAGCACATTTATTACAATATGCTTCGCATGGCGTACAGCCATTTTAACGAGCAGCGGATTGAGGCAGCGAAAAAACTTGTGCTCTACGCAAATGCGAGTGAAATTGCGGATGATGTGCTGACTTGCGGGGCTGCCGCTCAGCGTGTTCGATACACTGCCCAAAGAAAATTCGACGACAATTGGTTCTTTCAAAAATTTCAAATTCCATTCTGACAAGATAGTGACCTAAAAAATAGGCGCATGCTCAACATGCCAAACTCCCGTTGCCCACATAGTATGTAACTGCAAAGCAAACTCCCTAGGAAAGGAAGGATTCTTACGGTGAAACATCACGTGAAGCCCATTATGGGTCGCCAGCTCCCTACACCGACGCCTACAGCAACTCCTCCTATATCGAACAACCTGCAGGAAGAGTGCATTCGCGTCAATAAGGTGTATGACTGGGTAGTATTAGCGAACAGCTACCGAAACAAGATTGCCCTTCCCGACGATTGTCAAGCTCTGGTAGACGCTGCTATTCGTGCAGGGCAAGATATCACGATCTCCTGCGTTGAGCCAGTTTCTCCTGGTCCTACTTGCAAAGTCGTCAGTATTCGCCGCGAGAACATTATAGTCAATGGAACCACTGTTCGGGTCGGTGTCGTTCGCTTCGTGTTCGGAGCCACTGTGCTCGTTCGCGTCTTCGCAGACGGAACACCTCTCTGCGAATTCACAACGACAGTGCAATTCGATCAGGAAGTCGTTCTCTGCCTGCCTGAACCGCTTGATGAGGACAATATCTTGTGCCGAATCAGTGCTTTCGAGTGCTCACCAACCGGTACTGTTCTCCTCGGTGGCATGGTTCAACTCGACGTCATTGTCTGCGTAGAGATCCAGGTAGAAGCAGAAGTCAAACTGGAAGTATTGGCGAAGTTCTGCTCTCCACGTCCAAACAACATTCCAATTCCATCGCCAACGCCATCTTTCCGTTGCCCGCCGATCACATTCCCACCACAATGCCCACCAATCTTCCCAGTACGCAACTGCGATTGCCAGGCGTCCGTCAACGCGTTGGTACCAAACGTCTCCATTTCTATTGGTATCCCACTCGCCATTGCCGTCGGCACGATCCAGCTCATCGCGGATATCTGCCCAAGCTGCGATCCATCCAGCAGCTCGTTTACCTTTAACTTCTTTGATGCTCTCCTGCCTGATGTCCTTGGCGATCAAAGCTTCAGCTTCTCGCCAACGACGATCAGCTCTCCGACATGCATTACCGTACTGCCTATCCTGCCAATTGTGACAGGTCTGATCGTAACAGGTACTGGTGTCCGGACATTCACAGCAACAGGCGCACAAGAAACACTGACCTACTCTCTGACACTCGCCGAAACAGGACTCGGCCTGCCAGACGTTATCATTCTGACACTCACCGACTCTTCTGGCATCCTCGTCTTCAGTGCTACAATTACAATCGTTCCAGATGAACAATTATTGGTTGCCGATTGCATCACGTTCGGGGATATTGTCATTACCACTCCGTAAGAAAAAATATTCGTTTCCAATCAGGCGGGAGAAGACTAACACTTCTCCCGTTTTTTCTATATAAACCCGTCACTACAATACAGGCACCAATTCCCACCCCGTACATATGTCTATATGGGAAAGCCAGACGGAAAAAGGAGGACAACACTGTGTACAAAAGGAGAATCTCCAATGCGAACAAGTCGAGAGAAAATGAGAAGCTCCTCCTGCTAAAAAAACAAGCACACTACTACGAAGAAAAAGCAAACCAACTCATGCAAGAAGTGTGGTACCTACAGAAGCAGATAGAGGAAACATCCCAAAAAAATGAAGCATACAGAGAGCAGCTTGAACAATTGAACCAGAACCTCCACGATTTGGACAGCAAAGGGGCAGAATGGAAGCAGCGCTTGAATGATTCACAAGACATGCTTCAAGAAATGAAAAGCAAGCTCGACTACTACGAGCATCTCCTGAAACAACGGGAAAATGCCATAACCGACCACCAGGAAACAGAGGCAAAACTAAAGAGTTCGATCGACAGCTTGCAAACCGAGATCAGAGAGCAACGAAAAGGTCCACGGCTTGAAGAAATCATGTCCAAACATCAAGCGCAGGAATCACACTTACGCGAGCACATAGAATTGCTCCAACGGCGATTACAAAGCTACGAACAAAAAGAGGTACAATGGCAAAAAACGTTACACGAGCAAGATCAGCAGCAGCTGAGTCAAATCGAGGAGATCCTGCACGAACGCCAACAGCATTTAGACATGATAGAACATCTGGAACAGCAACAGCTCACATGGAAACAAGCTTTGGATCATGTAAATGAAGAGTTTGAGAGTGCGCAGATGAGACAGCACGAGCAACTATCCAAACTGGAATCATTGAATCAGCAGTTGGAGGACGCACGGGCACGGGAAGAGCAGACACTCTCTGACCTACAGCTGCTTACAGAAACAAGCGCAAATTGGGAACAGCGGGAGCTGGAACTACAGGTGCGAGAACAAAACCTCCACGCATTTGAACAGAGTCTCACGGCACAGGAGCAGGAACTTCACGATCTTGAGCAAGAGTTGCTGGGGCAAGGGCAGGAACTGCACTCCCTAGCGAGTAGCCTTCAGACGAAAGAGCAGGATCTACTCTCTCTCGAACAAGACCTCCAATCGAAGGGGCAAGAGCTGCATTCTCAGGCGCAACACCTACAAAAACGGGAGCAGAAACTTCTCGATCATGAACAAGAGCTTCAGACGCAATGGTTAGAACTGCATTCTCAAGCGGATCACCTGCAGACGAAAGAACAAGAGCAACTCACTCTCCATCAAGAGCTCCAGACGAAGGGGCTGGAACTAGATTCTCAGACACAAGAACTTCAAGCACGGGAGCAGGAACTACTCAGTCTTAAGCAAGAGCTTCAGGGGCAAAGCCAAGAACTTCAATCCCTAGCGGATAAACTGCAGACGAAAGAACAAGATCTGCTTGTTACAGATCAAAAGCTCGAGGCTAAGGAGCTGGAGCTGCATTCTCAGATACAAGAACTTCAAGCACGGCAGCAGGAACTTGTCGGTCTTGAGCAAGAGCTGCTTGTTACCGACCAAAAGCTCGAGGCTAAGGAGCTGGAACTGCAAACTCAGACACAGGCACTTCAAGCACGGCATCAGGAACTTGTCGGGCTTGAACAAGCGTTACAAGCGCAAAGACTAGAAATGCACTCTCAGGCACAAGACCTCCATGCACGAGAACAGGATCTTCACCTTCTCGAACAAGTGCTTCAAACTCAAGGGCAAGACCTTCAATCCCTAGCTCATAACCTCGAGACGAAAGAACAACAGCTCCAGTCCAAAGAGCTCGTGTTGCATTCTCAAACGCAAGACCTCAACTCACGGGAACAAGAACTTCTGGGGCTCGAACAAGAGCTGCAGACTCAAGGGCGAGACCTTCAATCCCTAGCTCATAACCTCGAGACGAAAGAACAACAGCTCCAGTCCAAAGAGCAAGAGCTGCATTCCCAGACGCAAGACCTTAACGCACGGGAGAAGGAACTTCTCGATCTCGAACAACAGCTGCAGACTCAAGGGCGAGACCTTCAATCCCTAGCTCAAAACCTGCAGACGAAAGAGCAGCATCTCACTTCCAAAGAGCAAGAACTGCATTCCCAGACGCAAGATCTCAACGCACGAGAGCAGGAACTTCTCGATCTCGAGCAAGAGCTGCAGACTCAAGGGCAAGACCTTCAATCCCTAAAACATAACCTGCAGACGAAAGAGCAGCATCTCACTTCCAAAGAGCAAGAACTGCATTCCCAGACGCAAGATCTCAACGCGCGAGAGCAGGAACTTCTCGATCTCGAACAAGAACTTCAGACTCAAGGCCAAGAACTTCAATCCCTAGCTCAAAACCTGCAGACGAAAGAGCAGCATCTCACTTCCAAAGAGCAAGAACTGCATTCCCAGACGCAAGATCTCAACGCACGAGAGCAGGAACTTCTCGATCTCGAACAAGAGCTGCAGACTCAAGGGCGAGACCTTCAATCCCTAGCTCAAAACCTGCAGACGAAAGAGCAGCATCTCACTTCCAAAGAGCAAGAACTGCATTCCCAGACGCAAGATCTCAACGCACGGGAGCAGGAACTTCTCGATCTCGAACAAGAGCTTCAGACTCAAGGGCAAGACCTTCAATCCCTAAAACATAACCTGCAGACGAAAGAGCAGCATCTCACTTCCAAAGAGCAAGAACTGCATTCCCAGACGCAAGATCTCAACGCACGGGAGCAGAACCTTCTCGATCTCGAGCAAGAGCTTCAGACTCAAGGGCAAGACCTTCAATCCCTGGCTCAAAACCTGCAGACGAAAGAGCAGCATCTCACTTCCAAAGAGCAAGAACTGCATTCCCAGACGCAAGATCTCAACGCACGAGAACAGGAACTTCTCGATCTCGAACAAGAACTTCAGACTCAAGGCCAAGACCTTCAATCCCTAGCTCAAAACCTGCAGACGAAAGAGCAGCATCTCACTTCCAAAGAGCAAGAACTGCATTCCCAGACGCAAGACCTTAACTCACGTGAACAAGAACTTCTCGTTCTCGACCAAGAACTTCAGACTCAAGGGCGAGACCTTCAATCCCTAGCTCAAAACCTGCAGACGCAAGAACAAAAGCTCCAATCCAAAGAGCAAGAGCTGCATTCCCAGACGCAAGACCTCAACTCACGAGAACAGGAACTTCTCGATCTTGATCAAAAACTTCAGACGAAAGACCAAGAACTTCAATCCCTGACTCAAAACTTGCAGACGCAAGAACAACAGCTCCAATCCAAAGAGCAAGAGCTGCATTCCCAGACGCAAGACCTCAACTCACGAGAACAGGACCTTCTCCATTTTGAGCAAGAGCTCCAAGTACAAGGGCAAAAACTGCAGACACAAGCAGATAATCTGCAAACAAAAGAACAAGAACTAACAATCCTCGAACAAGGTATCAAAGCGCGGGGGCAAGACCTTCTCACCCAGGCGCAATACCTTCAAGCACGAGAGCAAGACCTTTACACTCTCGAGCAAGAGCTGCAAACGCGCGGGCAAGAACTTCTCTCTCAAAATCAAAACCTCCAGACGAAAGAACAAGATCTGCTCACTTTCGAGCAAGGGCTTCAGGCACGAGATCAAGAACTTCTCGCACAGACGCGAGACCTTCAAGCACGGGAAGAAGAACTAAACGGTTTTGAACAAGATCTGCAGGTACAAGGAAAAGAGCTACAAGCTCATGCGCAGGCGTTGCAGGTTCAAGAACAAGAGCTCAAGACCCATGAACAGGGGCTTCGGGATTGGGAACAAGCCAACCTCTCCCAGGAGCAGGCTCTTTTGGCTCAGAGCCAAGAACTACAGGTTCAAGAACAAGGGCTTCAATCCCGAGAGCAAGCGCTGCAGCTTCGCGGGCAGGAGCTTCTCTCACATGAGCAGGAAATCCACTCCCACGAGCAAGAGTTACTCACGCTAAAACAAGAGCTGAACGAGCGAGATCAAGAGCTACACAACCAAGAGCAGGAGCTGCAGGCTCAAGGGCATACCCTACACAATCGTGAACAGGAATTGCTTACTCGGGAGCAAGAACTAAATACACTGGAATTGGCCCTCCTCTCTCAGGAGCAGGAAATCCATGTTCAGAGGCAAGATTTGCAAACCCGAGAGCAGGAGCTACAAGTACAGAATCAAGATAGATACACCCGAGAGCAGGAACTTGAAGCGCAAAAACAGGATTTACGTACGAAAGAGCAAGAGCTAGAAGCCACCCGCCACGATATGTTGCAAAAAGCAATAGATCTCGAACAAAGTTGGACGGCAAAGCACGAAGAGACTTCTCAGCAATTAACAGAAGCTCTCCTTGAGCTGGAAGCAGCTCGGTTAACGAAAAATCAACTCGTCGCTGACTATAAAAAGCTTGCCGAATCACATTCCCTACATGAGCAAGAATTGCAGCAAAGCATCCAAAAACGCGACGAAGAAATCCAACAAACACAAAACAACGTTAAGAGTCTCCAGTCGGAGTTAACAAATACACAACAGAAATTAACGGAGGCACAGGATCGTATCAAAGCTTTTCAGCAACAAACCAAAGAAACTGACGAAAAGCTCGCAAATATCTCTCTTCAAAAAACTAAATGGAACGAAGTACTGGAGAAAACTACCCAAAAATACGATTCTCTGTTAACAGAAAAAGAAAAAACCATTGAGCAGTTTACATCCCAAGAGCAAGTGTTGAAAAAGACGATCACCGGACTCAAAAACATGGTGAAAGAACTCCAGAACAACGAAGAAAAATACAAACAAATCATCAAAGAATTCACGCAAAAAGAATCTCGAACCAATAAAGCCTTCAGTCAACTCCAGCATAATGCCCAATTTCAACCAAGTACTCAATTCCAGCCAAACACCCAATTCCAACCAAACACGCAATTCATGCCAAGCTCCGATCCCTCCACTCAACAACTATCTTCCACACCAGTAAAAATGCAGATGCCCTATCCAAGAAACGGCAACGAATTCAACCCGTTTCGTTGAAAAGTTGAAAATGTGCGAGAGCCGTTACCATGTGAATCTATCCTGAATACAACATAATACAGTACAGAAAGGGAGGAAAAACCATGACACCTGAACAAATGCGTGCACTGTATCAGCAACGTCAACAACATCAAGTCCATCCTGCTCAGCGTCCATCGAGAATGCCGCCATCACCATTGCCAAAATCCGGTCCGGTTCACAGAGTCCAACCGCAACCGTCCGTCCAGAATAGAACAAGCGGAGGTTGCTGCGGCAGGCGTTGGCAGGGCTAATCTTTTAGAGATCCCCTTTTCCATGACCCGTGCAGTCTGGGATGAAATCATCCGAGATTCCCTGGAGAAGAAGCCAAATGAAACGTGCGGATTGCTTTCCGGTAGAAATGGGAGTGCACAGACGGTTTGGCGTATGGAAAATACATTGAAAAGCCCGGTCGCCTTCGCCATGGACCCTAAGCAGATTCAACACGTTTTCCACAAAATGGCGTTACGTGGGGAGCATTTGGTCGGGATCTATCACTCCCACCCTACTGCACCTCCCATTCCGTCACCTGAAGATATTGCTTACTGTCATTACCCGGAGGTCGCGTATCTCATCGTTTCGCTCGCTTCTCCACAACCAGTTCTCGGCTGTTTTCGAATTGAGGGGTCTTTTGCTCGGGTGTATCCTTATACAGTCCGTAACTAGTGGTCAAAATCACTCAAAACAAAAGAACAGTGGGAATTTACTCCCGCTGTTCTTTCTGTTTTTGAAGATCGCCATGTTCCATTGAACTGGGTAGCAGCCATTCCCTTTTCTCCCAGCTGACAAAATCATCTTCCCACTTTACCTGGAAGCGGTCCTCCTCAATATGAATGACGACTCCCTTTGCGCCATCCTTTACGTATACGACCAGATCGCCTACTTGTATCACCGCTCATCGCCGCCTATTACCCGAGTCTGAAGATGATTCCGTGTCCACCCTTCGGATACACCCATTTGATATTTTCGTACGGACAACCAATGCGGCAGCTCCCACACTCGTGACACCCTTCGTAACCGACGTGCATCCGCACTTCTTCCCATTTGTATACTTCCGCAGGACAGAAGATCGTACAGAGCTTATCAGGGCATTGCGTCGCACAAACATCTGCGGAGAGCACATGCAGATGTGACTCCGTGTCCGCTTTGAAGCGCACAAGGTACTGTTTCTCCTCGATTGACTGGCCCTTCGGTAGATCCTGCATCACTTCATCACCCTCCACGCATTCATCAAGTCACGCGCCATTTTCCATTTGTCCTTCGCAGAGCCGAGGTCGCTCCAGATTTTCTTCTGCTTGCTCCATTTCGAGCTGCCATCAACCGTGAACATTTGACTCGCCGCTTTGTTCATCATCGGAATATACTGTTCGAAATACTGCGGGAATTTTTCAAAGTGATGCGTTGCGTCCTTGTACTTTTTCAAATCTTGACCGACAAAGCTATTCAACAGATTGATTCGGTACCCGTCGAGCATTTTTTCAGAATAGTCCCCTGCCTCTTTTGCCGCCAGGATCGTTTCCGCCGCCATGACACCAGATGCCATTGCCATATTCGATCCCTCTCGATGGATTGCATTGACGAGCTGGGCAGCATCTCCTACGACAAGTACACCATTGCCGACAATTTTGGGAATGGAACGATATCCGCCCTCGGGAATCAGGTGCGCCAAGTATTCCTGCTGCTCACAACCTTGGATATACGGCCGAATCATCGGGTGATTCTTTACATAGTCTAACAACTCATAAGGTTTGATCTTGTTTTTGATCAGACCTGACAGCATCGTCCCTACCCCAATGTTCAAGCTGTCCTTATTCGTATACAACCACGCCGTCCCCAAAATCCCTTTGGTCGAATCCCCGAAAATTTCAATCGTACAACCGTGATCGCCCTCTAAGTTAAAGCGATCCTCGATTATTTTGCGATCCAGCTTCAGTACTTCCATGACAGCGAGCGCTACTTCATCTGGGCGAAACTCTTTGTGGAAGCCTAACGATTTCGCCAGCAAGGAGTTGACGCCGTCTGCTAGCACGACAACATCTGCGTATAGATCCCCATCCGGTCGATCTGTTTTGACACCGACTACCTTGCCATTTTCAACAATGCACTGCAAGGCAACAGTCTCATTAAGTAACAGTGCTCCCTGCTGCACGGCTTTATCTGCAAACCATTGGTCAAATTTCGCCCGCAGCACCGTGAAATTGTTATAGGGTTCCTGGGCCCACTCCATGCCTTTATAACTGAAATTGATGGCTGATTCCTTATCGAGCATCATGAACCGCTGTTCGACGATCGGACGTTCAACAGGCGCCTCTTTGTAAAATTCGGGAATGATGTCTTCCATCGTTTTACGATACAAAACACCTCCCATGACGTTTTTGGAACCCGGATATTCCCCGCGCTCCATCAACAGAACATTTACACCCGCTTTGGCAAGCGTATAAGCACAAGCTGTGCCAGCCGGACCTGCTCCGACAATGATTACATCAAATTTCTCAGCCATACGTTACCTCCTTGTCCGGCTCCTTTTGGAATGCTTCAATGAGCAATGGCACAATTTCAAAAGCATCACCGACAATACCGTAGTGACAAGACTGGAAGATGAGTGCATTCGGATCTTTATTGATGGCAATGATCAATCCCGAGTTGCGCATGCCGACCAAATGCTGGATAGCTCCCGATATGCCGATGGCAAAGTAAATTTTTGGCGTAACAGTCACTCCCGTCTGCCCTACCTGATATTCATGACCGATCCAGCCTGCTTCCACCGCATCTCTGCTGGCCCCAACGGTTGCCCCGATTCGTTCTGCAAAGCGATGAATAAGTGCAAAGCCTTCCTTGCTTCCGAGTCCCTTGCCACCAGCGACGATCACATCGGCCTCATCCAGCCGCACCTTTTCCTTCGTCTCCCTGACGATTTTTAGTACTTTTGTACGAATGTCTTCTTCACGTAGCTCCATGCTTTCTTCGATAATCTTTCCTGTACGTGACTCGTCTGGCTCAAGCGCTTTCATGACTTTTGGGCGGACGGTCGCCATTTGCGGTCGATGTTTTTTGCACAAAATGGTCGCCATGATGTTACCGCCAAACGCTGGACGGCTTGCCTCCAATAAGCCTGTCTCCGCGTTCACATCGAGCATGGTCGTGTCAGCGGTCAGCCCTGTCTCCAAGTCCGTCGCGACAGCGCTCGCCAAATCTTTTCCGGTTGAAGTCGCACCGTACAAGATGATTTCCGGCTTGTGCTTTTGAACACATTCGATAACAGCTCGCATGTACGACTCTGTTCGGTAATCATGAAAAATCTTGTGATCGTATACATACACTTGGTCCGCACCGTATGGAAACGCCGTGTGGGCCAACTCCTTGATTCCATCTCCGATTAACAAGCCAGCAAGCGGCACGTCTCGCTTGTCAGCCATTTGTCTTCCCGCCCCCAGCAGCTCGAGTGATACAGGCGCGATACGGCCGTCACTCACCTCTAAAAACACCCAGATGCCACGAAAATCATCCAGATTCATATCTGCTCCTCCTTCACCCGAAACAGTCGCTGTTTATCGTGCAAAATTTCCATCAAGCGTGCGATTTGCTCGCTGGCACTTCCTTCGAGTATCTCGCCACCTTTTGGCTTCTCTGGGGGCCAAACTTTTGCAACGATGGTAGGAGAGCCCTTCAGACCTAACTGCGTCCGATCGATATCCCCCAAGTCATCGACGGACCAGACAACGGGATTATATTTAGCAGCTCGAAGCATGTTAGGCAGCGGAGAATAAGGTACCTCGTTAATCTCCTTCTCCACGGAAAACAAACAAGGCAAGGTCGACTGAATGACTTCATAACCATCCTCCAGCTTTCGATGCACGATGGCGTAACCTTGTTCTTTGTTTATTTCCACTACTTTTTTCACACACGTGAGCGGCGGAATATCCAACCTTCTGGCGACACCCGGTCCGACTTGTCCCGTATCACCGTCGATGGTCATCTTCCCGCAAATGACGAGGTCGACTGGCTGGCTTTCTGCAATCTTCTCAATGGCTTTGGTAATTGCATAGCTGGTCGCCAATGTGTCTGCTCCGGCAAATGCACGATCCGTTACCAGATAGCCTGCGTCTGCTCCGATCTCGATACATTTCCGAATAGCCTTCACCGCTGGTGGCGGTCCCATGGTGACGACGGAGACCACACCCCCATATCGATTTTTCAAACGAACGGCTTCCTCCACCGCATGTGCATCATACGGGTTGAGAATGGCTGGCGCACTGGCGCGATCCATCGTATTCGTCTTCGGATTCATCTTGATGATTTTGGTGTCCGGCACCTGCTTAATGCAAGCAACAATATGCAGCATGATTGATCCCCCCTTGCTGCCGGGCGCGATACCTATGCCTGTACAAAAGGTTGCCTTTCTTACGCGCAATCAGATCGGGCAGCTTGTCGTTCATTGTTATAGCCTATTGCGATGAAGCCGAGCTTAGACCAGTAAAAACAGGCCTCTGAATTTAGATATCAGGGGCCTTCATGGAAACGTAAAAAGACGCCAAACATCAGCTTAGCGATGCGTGGCGTCTTTTGACTTATGGATTAATCTTTATCAATGGAGAGTTCAATCGTAGCATCCGTGAACTTCTTGGCAACTCTTTTCAGTTTGATTTCCAAACCGATTTGCGGCAGGATTTTACCGACTTCGGGCACTTCCGGCATCGAGTAATCATCACTGTCTTCAAACTCAGTTACTCCATCCAACGGCTCGTATTCCATGGTTCCCATAATGTAATCCAGCTTTATTCCAGAAGTGTCGTTCGGGCTAAACGCAGCGTCATTCACTTGGTAACGGGAGTCTGCAATTGCCTTTTTGTTACCTTCATCATTGTTCCAGTAACGTACTTCCTGATGGGCATCTACTACACCGAGCATGCCGTAGCCTGGATGCAGGCTCGTATTGTTGTCACGGGTTCTTTCATAGCGACCATCAAAGTACCAGATCACCATACCTGGATCATACGTGAAGAAAGAGTCGTTGCGTCGGAAATGCTTCAGACCAGCGTCAATTCCTTCATGAGAACGCAGCTCAATTAGGTAGTACGCATCGAACATTTTTCCTTTTCCATCGAAGTGAGAGAAACCATCCAATTTGAACTTCTTCTCACCTTCTGCATCATCTGCGAAGATGACTTGTCCATCCGCCTCTACTTCAAAGTTATCCAAATAGAAGCCATCCATCACGAAAGCGACATCCGTTACATAGTTAAACTCGACTTGTACCTTTTTACCGGTGAACTCGTTCAGGCTGATTTCTTCTTTGTCCCAGCCTTTTGTTACGTCATCGTATTTTTGAACTTCTTTTTTCTCGCCTGTATCCGCGTCGATTACATTGACGCTCACGTAGTCATAGCCTTCCTCAATGCTTCTCCACGAATCGAATTTCATCGTTGCGGAGCTGACCCCTGTTAAATCGATCACATCAGACGTCATTTTTGTATTCAGCTTGTTGCCTTCATCCGAGAAGTAGGCGTATCCACCATCTTTTGGCTCAACCGGCGGTTTCTTTTCGACCTTTGGCATGTTCAGCTTGATGACCTTGCCGTCCTTCTCAAGGCTGCTCGCATCAATGAGTCGAAGAGATCTCTTGCGCTTCTCTACATCCTTGTAGTCCAGCACGTACGGATTAATCCAGTTTCCACCGAACATTTGTTGTAGCACCATTTTGGACCAAGGATCAAGGCCAGTAGGTTCTGTTTGGAAAACCTTACCTGTATGGCTACCGGACGACATGAGGGACCAAGCACCTACTGGCGAATCTTTTCCGCCTCTTGTCGTGTCATACAAGTCTGGCAAACCGAGATTGTGTCCGTATTCGTGAGTGAATACGCCTGGTGCGCCATCCTCTGGTTGAATCATGTAATCAAACGCTTTGAGGCTTGTACCTGGAATTTCTACAGGTCTCTTCAAAGTCCAACGGTGGGACCAAATCGCATCTGCGTCTTCCCCAGTTTCTTCGCCGATCCCAGCATGAACGAGCATGAGGTTGTCCAGATTGCCATCTGGCTCCATCAGATCACCATCGCCATCGAAGTCATACGGATCGCGCTGATCGTACAACTCCTCTTTCCCGGCAATGGAATCCCCAACTGCCTCAAGCGTCTCGATTACTAGATCGCGCGGATTGGAATCGTCACCAGCCTTGGAATTTTCGCCATAATACTTGTAGCTATTCTCAGCCATTTGCCATGGCGTTACTACACCATCAACCGTCCACGTTTTTCCCGATTGCAGATAGAAATATTTCGCCATCGTTGTCATGCCGATACCTTCAGGAGTTTCGTACCCCTTCTGATCAAACAGCATCTCTTTGTAGTGCTTTTCGTTGAAGTCTTTCGTCCAAAGCGAGTCATTCACTTTTGGTAGCTGATTATGCTCTCGGTCAGGGAACTCGACAAGAGCGACAACGATGTTATCAGTATGTAGTCGTTTGGAAGAGCGCAATTCATCGCCATCCTCCATCTCAGCCACTTTCTGGGCTGCCTTCGCCAATGCTGCCTGCTGACCTCTGCTTGCTTCTTTACCGAAAGAGGTCGATTCGTCAACGCCGTGTGGTACTTTTTTGTCTTCCAAGTACTCGAGCAACGCCTCGTCAATCTCATCCTGATCGGCGTCTTCATCAATGATTCCTTGCTCCATTAACCCTTTAATCAATCGCTCCAGGTTAACAGTGGACAAGTCTACATGCAGATCATGCTTGTCCTCTTTTGATTTGGCCAAACCTGCTGTAGGTGCAGCCACGAAAGTACTGAGCACGAGTGAGGAGGAGAATAAAACGGATAAGAGCTTCTTGCTTTTCTTCACTACGGTTCACCCTCTTTTTCTATCTATTTGTGATGCATCGGAAAAATCAAACCCCCAATTCCGACTATTCATAATTATTGCGTGATACGTAATTTTTGCCAAATTCTTTTCTTCGACAAAAAATACTTCCCGTTCAAAAGAAATTGCTCAATAAGGCTATCGAACTAGTTACGACAAGTGCCGAATTTTCGGCTAATCATTTATTCACAGGGTATCTGTTCGATATATTACCGTTGTGTCTACATCCTAAAGACCTATAGAAATTTGTTGAATTTTGTCGAAAAAACTCGATATTTTTCTATCATATATTTCTTTCGCCCCCCTCTCTTTCTTGCAAAACAACTCGATTATCGGTACGATCGAATAAAAATGCTCGTGTTTTCCATGGAGGATTTTGATGCTGCAAACATTTGGTTTTTCTCTGTATGAGAGTAAAGTTTATGAAGCGTTGGCGTCTAGCGGCGAGCCTCTCGATGCAGCAATGGTCGTGAAGCATTCGGGAGTGCCAAAAGCAAAAATTTACGAGGTGTTGAATCGTCTGGTAGAAAAGGGGATGGTTCTTGACACCGTATCGGAAAAGAAAAAGCGGTATACAGCCCTTCCTTTGGACAGCCTGGTAGAAAAGCTGACCCGCCAATTTCAAACAGACGTCAAAAAATTGACCAGCTCCCTTTCTCATAAAGCCGTACGTGATGACCGAGTCTGGAGCCTGAAGGTTGATGAATCGATCCGCGCGGAATGCAAACAATTGATCCAACGGGCAACACGGTCTATTCGCATCTCTGCCTGGTCCAATGATTTTTTGGAGTATGTACCCCTACTGGAGATGAAAGAAAAAGAAGGGGTGGAGATCGAAGCCTTGGTCATCGGGCAGATTAACACCAAGCTCTCCTGTGTTCATTCCTTTATCCCTGTGCAAGAGCATCAAGGCTTGGAGCGCTATCAACTAATCGTAGCGGACCAAGATGAAATGATTTTTGCAGGCGAGGAGGACACGGGCTGGCATGCGATCAAGACACGCGGTCAACCTTTCGTCAAATTTTTTGCTGATTCTTTTTACCATGATGTCGCGTTGACAAAAATCACCCAAAAATATGTGGATCAACTCTTTGACGATGAAGAAATCCGCAAGATGATCATTCGCCTCCGATACTGACAATACCTGGACTTTGGCTTTTGGCCAGAGTCTTTTCTATTTGTAAGGAGAAATTACTAGTTGCACAGGATCAAAAAGGTTACTATTATGGTAGTAACCTTTTTTCTTGAGAGGAGCTATTGTTTTGAATCCACGTGTCTTCATCTTAGCGATTGCTACCTTTGTTGTAGGTACGGTGGAATTGATTATCGGTGGTACGCTCGATCTGATTGCTCGCGATCTTCAGGTATCGATTAGCGCTGCCGGACAATTAATCACCATATTCTCGCTTGCATTTGCTGTTGCCGCTCCTCTGCTCCTGCATGTTACGAGGCGTGTTGAGCGCAAAAAGCTATACTTGTATGCATTAGCGGCCTTTTTCCTGAGTAATGTGCTCGCGGCACTTAGTCCGAGCTACGCTGTATTAATGACGGCGCGCATCTTGAGCGCAGCAAGCAGTTCCATCCTGATTGTGCTGTCGATTACGATTGCGACGAGCCTTGTGGAACCTGCTTATCGCGGCCGTGCCATTGGCGTTATTTTCATGGGGATTAGCGGTTCGCTCGTACTCGGCGTCCCTGTCGGATTGGCTCTGGGGAATGCCTTCGGATGGCGTGCCCCGTTTTGGCTAATTGCGGCACTGAGTATCGTCGCGATGATTTTTATCCTCTTGTTTTTGCCAAAAGTCCAAACTGCACCGCCGATTCCGCTACGTGATCAAATGACTACCCTCCGTAGCAGCAAGCTATTCAGCGCCTTGTTTATCGTCTTGTTAATGCTGACAGGTCACTTGACGCTGTATGCATACTTTACTCCTTATCTGCAAACGACGATGAATGTGGACGGAACGACATTGAGCTGGATTTATCTCTTGTTCGGGATTGCTGCCGTTGCAGGCGGTGGTATTGGGGGTTGGATCTCAGACAAATGGGGAGCAACCAAGAGCATTCTGTTCATCATTCCAGTGTTTGGCTTGATCATGTGTGTCTTGCCGTTTTTTACAGGCTCGCTTTATTTGTTCTTGCCGATCATGGTAATCTGGAGTGCGCTTAGCTGGGCTATTTCGCCAGCACAGCAAAACTATTTGATCTCCTGCTCACCTGCTACCGCAGACATTCAATTAAGCTTGAATACTTCTGCCCAACATTTAGGTATCGCCCTTGGCTCTCTGGCTGGCGGTCTCGTCGTCGAGCGGTCATCTGTCATCTACACACCTTGGGTTGGAGCAGTGTTCGTCCTGCTTTCGTTCGGGTTTGCCTTTTACTCGATCTCACGTCCATTTCAAGCACAGGAAAGCCAAGTAGCGCAGCCTGCGCCAGGACAAAATGCATAGCGACTCACAAAAGCAAAAAGCCGTCAAATCATTGACGGCTTTTTCTTTATCATCCTAGAATTGTTTTCGTTACTTGCCTATTTCACTGGCAACCAAACGGTAAATCTCGTGATTCCCCGCTCCGACCCAACCTCAATTTTCCCCTTGTACTTGTGAACAACTGAATCTACAATCGTCAGACCCGTTCCACGCGAGCCACATTTTTTCTCTGTTTTCGTTGTATAGCCCTTCTCGAAAATACGTGCACGTTGTTCTGGCGTTATTTCCGGTCCTGTATTTTCCACTTGGAAAATAATATGTTCTTCATCACAGCAAAAACAAATGCTGATTCGCTTTTCCCCATCCGCTAATTCAGCCGCTTCAATCGCATTATCAATCAGATTCGATAAAATTTTGATCAGATCAATGGAAGGAATACTATCCATTGGATCAGAACATTCTTCAAATTGCATTACGATTTGTTTGGATTTAGCCTGCTCCCATTTCGTGTGAAGCAATACCATTAAGGCAGGATTCGCAAACCTCACGGTGAGGTCCAGAAGCTTGGTTTCTTTCAGCAGCGACTGCACGTAATCTCGTGCTTTTGGATAATATCCGCATTCGATCAATCCGTACAGCACTTGCATGTGATTGACGAAATCATGGCGTATGGAGCGCATCGAACAAATGACTGAGCGTAATTCATCCTGATAGGTTTCTTCCGTCTCGCCAACTGCTGCCTTGATGGCGCGTTGGTACCAGCGTTCCATGCAAAGAACCAGGAAGATCAGTACGACGACAAACAAACCTTGAATCGCAAAAACAGGAATGCTGTTACGAACGACATCATTTCCAATGTCCTCGACGATGGCTACGTCCGTATCTACTCCGATGATTCCAATGATTCTCCCTTCTCTATCTCTAAGCGGCGCACCCGCAGACATGTAAACCCCGTAATCTGGATCTCTGATAATATCTGAGTAGTACGCTGATGATCCTTCGTAAATCATTTGAATGTGCTCAGAAGATAGAACAATAGGCATACCGATATCAAAATTTTGCTGCGCACTTGGAGGTCTTGCAACGATCATCGCGCGACCACTCTGCCTGTCTTCATTGACTTGAATCGTGTATAAATACAGCAGACCGAACTGCTCACGTGCTTGATTCAATTGCTGTTCGATTCGTTTATAGGCGGGGGTCTCTTTTACCGGATTTCGTAAAAACTCCTGGTACGCGTCAACATCTAGACTGTCTGCTACCACCGAAGCAGCTTTCATGCTTTGATTCGCAATGGAGAGTCGGACGGATTGAATCGTATTGAAATAGGAAATCGCGATGCTTACACAAGTCAAGATCAAAACAAGGATACCAGAAACGAGCATAATGAGTAGTACTCTAGGATTTTTTGGATGTGAACTCGTCATAATCCCCTCAATCTATCTGTTCAAAAAGTCGTCTGTGGATGACGCAGTTGTACTAAAAACACGACCTTTTGAACATGTCTCTCTAATATTCTAGAGATTTCTACTGGAAATGTCTACATAATATGAATTTCGCTTCATTATAGTTCTCAAAATCATACATTGAATTATGATTCGGAATATTTTTATAATAAGACGAATACGAAATACCAATCTCTTTCCCTAGGAAAAAGGAGTGGGTTCGATGGAAGAAAAATGGTTTGCCCGACTGCAGGAGATTTATCCAGAGCTTGTTTCATTCAGACGTGATTTGCATATGTATCCCGAGCTTTCCTTTCAGGAGGAAAACACAGCGAAGAAAGTTGCGGACAAGCTGGCTTCTTTTGGTATAGAAGTACAAACCGGTGTCGGCGGCATGGGTGTTGTCGGTCTCTTGCGGGGTGGAAAGCCAGGAAAAACAGTTGCGTTGCGGGCTGACTTCGACGCCTTGCCCATTCAAGATGAAAAAGAAGTACCGTATAAGTCCCGCATTCCAGGCGTTATGCATGCTTGCGGTCACGATATACATACCTCAGGACTTTTGGGAGTCGCACAAGTGTTGAGCGAGTTTCGCGATGAGCTCCCAGGAAATGTGGTATTTCTGCATCAGTTCGCGGAAGAGCTGCCACCTGGTGGCGCCAAAGCCATGGTGGAGGCGGGTTGCCTCGAGGGAGTCGATGTCGTGTATGGCGCGCACGTCGCCTCCGAGCTTCCCGTAGGCACTGTCGGGATCGGTCATGGCTACATTACGGCAGCAGCAGACAGCTTCGAGATCGTCTTGTACGGAAAAGGCGGACACGGTGCTTATCCTCATACCTCCGTTGATCCAATCGTATTGGGCAGTCAGGTTGTCATGAATTTGCAGCAGATTGCCAGCCGTCAGGTAGATCCGCTGAAACAAGTCGTTCTGTCAGTTTGCTCCTTCGTGGGCGGGGGCGAAGCGTTCAACGTCATTCCTGATCAAGTAAAGCTAAAGGGGACCGTCCGCACGTATGACGAGGAAGTGAGAGTCGCGGTTGAGCAATCTCTGAAACGTATCGTGGAAGCCAGTTGCCAGGCAGTCGGCGCTACTTGCGAAATCATGTACCAACGCGGCTACCCAGCTACTTGGAACGATGAGACCGAGACTCCACTTTTTGTAGCAGAAGCCAAGCGGATTTTTGGTGAGGAGCGCGTATTGAAAATCCCACCTGGCATGGGCGGAGAGGACTTTGCTTACTTTGCCCAAGAACGCCCCGCTACCTTCTTCATGGTCGGTGGGCGCAACCCGGAGATTCAGGCGACGTATCCGCATCATCATCCCAAATTCGATGTTGATGAGCGCTCCATGATTCAAACCGGTCAGTTATTCATTGCAGCGTTGCTGGCCTATCAGGCACGTCATCAATAAGCGGACAAAGTTGAAAGGCAAGGGCCTCATGCACCTTGCCTTTTTTCTGCCGCCGTATTCACACTTCGTGTCCAACAATCCAGTCCAGTCTTCTGCTCTGGATACGGGCAGGAATCGTTTTTAACAGGAAATGACGGGTCGCGATGGCCAGCGGATTTTCCCACTGGGTGACTGCCCCCATTAAGCGCGAACCTTTCACAATCGCATTCGCCCGCTTCTTCCGTTTCTCTTCATACATACGCAAAGCATAAGCCGAGTCCGAGTCCGCATCGGCTTCTGCCAAGCATCTGGCCAGCACAAGTGCGTCTTCCATTCCCTGCCCCGCTCCTTGCCCCAGATTCGGCAGCATCGGATGGGCCGCATCGCCTACTAAAGTAACTCGGCCCTCACTCCATCTCCTGAGTGGTGCACGATCGTAAATATCATGCCGCAAGATGGCTGCATCCTCTGTCGCCTCAATCACTGCACGTACTGGCTCATACCAGCCATCCAGTCGGCGCAAAGTCTCTCGCTTTCGGCCCAGCGGTCCATCCTTTTCTCCCTCAGGTGCATTGATGGCGGCAAACCAATGAATTCGATTGTTGCCGATATGGGAAAACCCGAAACGAATCCCCCTGCCCCATGCTTCAAAGCCGCCTCCTGACTCCAGTGGATAACGAGGGTCTTGGTAAGTAGCAATCCCGCGAATCGCCGTGTACCCGGAGTATCTCATCGACTCTTCACCGAACAGTCTCTTCCGTACATGAGAATGAATCCCGTCCGCTCCGATCAGAATCGCCCCCTGTGTACTTGACCCATCTGCAAAAACGGCTTGAACCCTTGCTTCTTTTTGAGAAAAAGAAACGAACTGCTTGCCTAAAACCAATTCATGTGTCGAGATTTTCGCCAAAAGAGCCTGCTGTAGATCAGCTCGATGAATCAAGTAGCTGTCAGCCCCGTACCGTTCTGCTTGTTCCGTGACAGGTAGCTCGACTAACAAATTTCCCTTCCAGTCGCGAATCCTTGCTGAACGGACAGCTGCCCCAAGCTCGCGTACTTCCTGTCCAACTCCCAGCTTATCCAATGCCTTCATCGCATTGGCAGCCAAAACGATTCCAGCACCGATGCCTTTATGCTCCTTTGCCTGCTCATAAAGGGTCACTTGCCAACCCTTTTGCTTCAAGGCAAGCGCCGATGCAAGCCCGCTCAAGCCTGCCCCGATGATCAGCGCGTGTTTTTCGTTGCTCATCGCCTTTTCTCCTAATTAGAAAAGATTCATACTCAAATACCGCTCCCCCGTGTCAGGCGCAATGCAAACGACCCGCTTACCCACTCCCAGCCTTTTGGCAATCGTGATGGCAGCAAAGACCGAGGCACCCGATGACGGGCCGACGAGAATCCCTTCCAACGCTGCAAGCTGCCTCATGCTTTGTAGGGCGTCTTCGTCTGCGATTTGAATGATTTCATTATAAACGCTTGTATTCAGGATTTGCGGAACAAAACCAGGGCTCGTGCCGACCAGTTTATGTGGACCAGGCTTTCCGCCAGACAGAACCGGGGAGCCTTTTGGTTCGACAACAGCGATATACAGCTCTGGGAGCTTTTCCCGCAACGCTTCGCCTGTCCCGGTAATCGTTCCACCTGTCCCAGCAGTGGCGACAAAAGCATCCAGTCGACCATTCGTTTGCGTGAAAATTTCCTCAGCTGTCGTCGTTCGATGAATGTCCGGGTTCGCCTGATTCTCGAATTGCTGAGGAATAAAGCTGCGCGGAATCTCGTTTTGCAGCTCTTGCGCTTTGGCAATCGCCCCCGGCATTCTCAGCTCGCTCGGTGTCAATACCACCTCTGCCCCATACGCTTTCAATATATTGATCCGTTCCTTCGACATATTGTCAGGCATGACCAAAATCGCACGATAGCCTTTTGCTGCGGCATTCATCGCCAAGCCGATTCCGGTATTTCCGCTCGTCGGCTCTATGATCGTATCCCCCGGTTGGATCAGTCCCGCTTGCTCAGCCGTCAAAATCAGATTGTAGGCAGCGCGGTCCTTCACACTTCCGGACGGATTGAATTTCTCCAACTTCACAAAAACTTCTGCTGCTCCTTCAGGAACCATGCGCCTCAGTCGAACAATCGGCGTATTTCCAATCAATTCGGTAATGTTCTGGTAGACGCTCATCGTACTCCTCCTGGAAAATTTGCCTTATGATTATCTCTTAGTAATACTATAAGAATAATACAATTTTTTCGACCTGAAAACGACAAGGGTGCCCAAATGGGAAAAAGCTCTCGAATGAGAGCCTTGTTCCTGTCTAAAAACCATACTTTGCTTTTGTCTGATTCAGTACATTCACCGCTTGTTGATACAGGCCGTGCGCGGTTTCTTTCACTTTTGCTTGTCCGCTTTTGTCTACCGAGCCTTGGCGCTGCTTCGCCTGCGCGATTGAATCGGTCGCCGTCTTGACTGCCGCATGGATTGCTTTTTCCCTTTTCTCGGCATCCGGCACGCTCGCTTTGATTTCCGCCCATATCGTTTGGATATCCTTCAAGTCGGTCTCCATGATGGCGATCATTTCCTGCATGTTTTTGTTTTTATCCTGGATGGAACCATCCATCGTGTTCATCCCATCGACCAACACTTTCATACTACCCAGTGTTCCTTGCATGACCTCGAATTCCATCTTGCTCAAGCCTGGCTGTGTCGAATAGGTACGAATCTCTTCCAACAGTCTTTGCAGCTCCGCTATTTGATCGTTTGAAAACTGCGCTTCATCCGTAAATTGCAGTTCGTCCAAATACTTTGCCGTTTCAATCAGATCAGCTTCTAGCTTTCCTGTCTGTTCTACTTTTTTGGCGAAGTCGACACGTGCTGCTTCTTTGACTCTTTGTTCTGCTACTTCTTTCTTTTTTACTTCCGCTTCCTCGTTGGTCCGCTTGGTTAATGTCGCCAATTTACTTTCATACGCGCTTTTGTTTGTGGCAACCAGACTTGTCGATCTCTTATTCTCTTCCATAAGCAGACCGTCAAATTGGAGCTCATCACCCTTCACTGTGCCGATGATATCCTGACCAGTTGCCGGATTTTTGAGAGTCAGCTTCTCACCCTCCAACGTTCCCTCCAGCAAGATCGACTCAGTTTTCAGAACAGGGATGCTGTCTTCTGTTTCGACGATGGAATCCGTCATTTCAACGCTTACTTTCTCGTTATTCACCGTGACACTCGTGTATAGCATGCGTGTATCGTCTTCGTACAAATACCCTTCCGCCAGTGTCACAGGACCAAAGAATCGATAGCCTGCGTATCCCAGCAATGCGACGATGACCAGAGCCATGACGATCATGATGCTTTTGTTTTTTCCCTTCATGCTGCGACCCCTTTACCCACAATTTCTATTACGTTTGACCTGTTTTTCCTGCCAAAACGTGCCATAGTTTTATGATACATGAATCGCAGGGCAAAACCCTATGAGTCTAAAGGCCAAAACAAGCTTAAATATAGGTATTACCAAAATCGTGGCTAAAATCGAGCGTTTGGTTTTCTTCAATCGTAATTTTTGAAAGTACATGTTTATACAACAAAAACGTAGCGGCTTCGAAATTTTCCCAATCCCTAACGTACGGATTTAACGTATAGGCAGTAAGGTCATCTACAGGTTCCTGCACATTCCGAATGGTTTGTTTTGACACTACTAAGATATGATACTCCCCAGCAGGCACGTTGCCGATCTCGTAATTTCCATACCCATTTGCTTTTGCAGCATACAATCCCGAGCCTTTTGGAGCAATGGTATCATACGCAAACATACCCTCTTCCAGATCTGTAATCGTATTTTTATCAAAGTCAGTAGGAATGAGGTAAATCCTTGCATTCACATCCGGCTTCGTCCCAACAAAATCGTTATATTGCCACGTAATCGTGCCCTTGAGTGCTCCCTTTTCAGTAGGAAGTTCGGTTCGTGCTACCTGTCCTCGCTCATTACTTTGTTGGCCTGGCGTTTCGACGGGATAGGCCGCTGGCATTGCCACGTCCGTTGCACCAGTTCCCTCAGAGGAAACAGCTACAGCGTTTGAATGCTGATTTGTGCCCGCTTCTTGATCTGTCGACGCCGGACTTTTGGGTGCAGGAGTAGTTGCAGGCTGATTCACTTCCTTTTTCGCTACAGGTCGCGCACCTAGTAAATCATCAAGATTTTTCCCAGATAAATAGAAAATAGCACCGCTGGCAATTCCGAGGATTAAGGCAACTACAAACAAAAAAGTAATGAGTTCTTTGAAAAATCCTGGCTTCTTCGCTGCTTTTGCTGTTTTGGCTTCTGCCATGGTACCCCTCCGCCTATTTCTCTCTATTCATACGAAAATTTTTCCAATCTATATTTTACCAAAAGAAAAGAATCTAGGTCTAGGCTTCTATGTCCGCTTTCATAGGAAAAAGCCGATGTATTCAAACATCGGCCCCCCACAACTCTCATTCTATTAAACCTCAACCATTTCACGCTCGGACGGATAATACATGCCTGCTGCACCGAGCACACCTGCTTCCGCTCCGATCGTCGTCAACTGGATGCTCGCTTGGTTTGCCATCCGGGAGATAGAGCGCTCGCGAATGACGTTCTTCGCTTCCGCAAGCAGTAGCTGTCCGTTCTTCATCACACCACCACCAATGACAATCACCTGCGGATTGAACAGATGGATCAGATTGGTCAGCCCGACTCCGAGATAATAACCAGCTTCCTTCATCAAAGTCATGCTGAGCAAATCTCCCCGAACCGCTGCCTCTCCGACCTCTCTAGCCGTTATCCTGCTCAGGTCATTCCCATTTTCAACGAGCAACGAGCTGGTAACACCCTGTAGAAGCTGTTCCCTAGCTCTACTTGCCAAAGCCAGCCCAGACGTGTAATTTTCCAGACATCCTCTATTCCCGCACACGCACAACGGTCCTTCGGGATCAAGCGAAATATGCCCGAACTCCCCGGCACTATCGCCAACACCTGTAATCAGCCGTCCTCCACTAATAATGCCAGCACCAACACCCGTACTGACCGTTACATAGATCAAGTCTTTCGTGCCTCGTGCACTTCCAAACGCCCATTCTGCTACCGCTGCTGCATTGGCATCATTGATCAATTGCACAGCTACGCCAAACCGCTCCTGAAGCATCGCACCGATCGGCACATCGCTCCAGTTTAGATTGCTCGCAAAAATGACCATTTGGCGCTGTGTATCAATAATTCCCGCAGTTGCAATCCCGATCCCGCGAATGCGAGAGAGAAGGATGCCGCTATCGTCTAAGACAGTCTGCACCAAATCACCGATACGACCGATGACTGTCTGCGCTGCCTCTTCTGTTTGGGTCGCTGCGTTCGCCTGACTGAGGATGTTGCCATGCTGGTCGACAATCGCTACTATGATCTTGGTACCACCCAGATCAATCCCGATGGCATATGGTTTGTCTTGATTCATCTTACGCTTCACATCCTTGCTGTCCATTCACGATTGAAAAATGGCGTCCAACGCTTGGGACGTATGCGCGATCAATTGCTCAGGCAACTGGCTATAAGGCGAGATTTCCGGGATGATGTAGCCGTCGTACCCGATCTCACGCAACGCTTCCACCACACGGTTCCATGGAATATCGCCAGCAAGCAGCGGCACGAAACCTGTGATGTTGCCAGTCGACGTCTTGAAATCTTTGACGTGAATAGCTTGGATTCTCTTGCCCAAAATGCGAATCCATTGCTCAGGAAAACCGAATTGCAGCACGTTGCCTACATCAAAATAAGCACCTACCCATGGACTGTCTACTTCATCGATCAAGCGGGCCATCTCCAGTGGACTGAGCAAAAACTTGTTCCACACGTTTTCTACCCCGATGTATACCTGATGCTGCTCTGCCTTTTTCGCCAAGCGCTGCAATGCTTCACGCGCTCGCTCGTAGGCCGTATCATACGACACCTCAGCCGTTACGAGACCTGGGACGACGAGAACGGTCCGTGAGCCAAAAATGCTTGCCGCCTCTATCATTTTCTCGACAACACGAATGCCTTGCTCGCGGATCGCTTCCTCATTGTGTGTCAACGGATATTTCCATAAAAGGGCCGTAGAGACGCTTGGCAGCTCCAATCCTAGTTCGCGAGCCTCGTCCGCCAAGCCCTTTAATTCCTGCTCTGTCATTTCTAGATGAAAGGGAGCATCCCCCTCGTCCAAATTCAGTTCTACCCCTTGATAGCCATGTGCTTTCGCCTGGCGAAACATTTCTTGCACGCTCGTTTCCTTTGGGAAGCACCACGCATTGATCCCCTTTTGAAAAGCCATGTTGCTCACTCCCCTTTTCTCAAAATAGTGACAGGCTTCCCTTCTTGTGCCGATTGATTCGCTGCCAACGTTACTTCTAGCGTCTTTCTAGCTGATTCATACGGCGACAGAATCAAGCTGCGATCCCCTGTCAAAATCGCTGTGATAAACGCCCGATCTTGCTCCACGTACATATCCACTGCGCCCTCTTTCGTACGTGTTCCCTGTTCATCCATGATCACTACTTTCTTTCCGTCGATCATGACGCGGAAATCTTTGCCCAAGATTTCTACATTCGTACGGTGATCCTGCTGGATGAAACACGTATCCAGATGTCCTAGCGCCCCTGACTGAAACACCATACTGATGGAAGTCACGTCCGGAATATCGATGTTTGGAATGTCACGCGAGACGAGTAAGGCCATCTGCGCATAGACCTTCTCGATATCTCCCGCCAAATACCGCATCATGTCCAGCGTATGTGTCGCCTGCTCGACAAGCTGTCCACCTGACTTGCCCATTTCCCTCCACCAAGGCGTCGTGACGAACTTGGTCAAATAATGGCCGCGGACGAGTGCAATCGACTTGCCCTCCAAGTACGCTTTCGCTTCCTGCACGATATCGAGATAGCGCAGGCAATAGCCAGTTGCAGTCATAATCCCTGCCTTTTCAATCGCCGCTTGCTTTTCGTTCACTTTCTGTATGTCCAGCCCAATTGGCTTTTCCACAAACAGATGAATGCCTTTCGCCGCCGCCGTTTCCTCAATCTCTTCATGTGCAAAGGGAGGGACGCACACAAACAAGGCATCCAGCTTTTCTACCTCCAATAGCTCACGCCAAGAGGTGTAGCCATGCGCACCAATGCGCTCAGCAGTCTCTGCAGCCGCCTCATGGTTCACGTCGCACACTGCAACGACCTTTACCCTTTCGTCCGTCAACAAGCCTTTCAAATGATGCTGCCCGATTCCACCTACGCCGATCATGCCTACACGTACACTCATGCGTTATTCACCGTCCTAGCGTAATACGACTGGTTGCTTCTGTTCAGCAGATTGATAAGCTGCAAGTGCTACTTCCACCGCTCGTAAGCCGTCTTCACCCGTAATCGACGGCGCTTTCTTTTCACGCACGCTGGTGACGAAATCTTTGACCAATTGACTGTCCATGTCATCGCCCCAGTTGACCCACTTCAAGCCTTTTTCATTGGAATAGACATCCAGCTTTTGAGAAAAAGCATCGAGCGAGATCGTGCCTTCTGTCCCGATAATTTCCATCGTCACGTCTCCCCATGTCGGGAAGGCCTTGTTGCGAGACCAGCTGCAATCGAGTGTGGCAAAAACTCCGTTCTCAAATTCCATGGTCAAAATGCCGCAATCATCAATCGGTGTATCAGAAAACTTGCTGTCTACCTCCGCATAAACCTCACGCACTTCAGAGTCCATGAACCAGCGCATCAAATCAACAACATGAACCGTGTGATCGATCACTGCACCTCCGCCGGATTTTTCCGGATCGACGAACCAGCCACCAGGATTTTGTCCACGGTTCGTACCGCGGATCGCCATGATACGTCCGACCTTGCCTTGCTCCACCAATTGCTTTGCTCGCACGACAGCCGGATGGAATCGCACTGGGAATGCCGTCTGCAAAATGACGCCCTGTTCGCGGCAAAAGTCGATCATCTCTTGAGCAGCCTCTGCTGTTGTCGCCAGCGGTTTTTCGCACAAGATGTGCTTGCCAGCCTTCGCTGCCGCTAACGTATGCTCTTGGTGCTTGGCATTTTCCGAGGTGACGATGACCGCATCGATACCCGTTGCGAGCAGCTCATGATAATCGGAGAAGAACGGAACGCCAAACGTTTCAGCCGCTGCCTTTCCGCGCACTTCATCCTCGTCTGCTACCCCGACCAATTGAACCCCATCTAATTTCGCAACCGCATTTGCGTAGCTGTATGCATGCATATGTGCAACACTGATGATTCCGAGTTTCATGTCCAGTCCCCTCCTACACCAAAGTTACGGGTTTACCCGTTTCGATTGACACTAGCGCAGCACGAGCGATTTCTACCGCTTTCACGGCGTCTTCTGCCGTCACGAGTGGCTCCAGATCACGGTCGATACATTCGATGAAATGCTTCAGTTCTCTGAAATACGGGTTTTCACGCAACGGACTCTCCGGAACTGCGACTCCGTTCATGCCTGCTTGCTTTGAGCGATTAACCGCCACTAACGGTTTTTCCTTCGAGCTGTCGTAGGAAATGATGCCTTCCTTGCCTGCCAGCTCCATTTTCATCGCGAAGCCTTCATGTGCCCACGAGCCTTCCACATGTGCAATCATGCCGTTCTTGAAGCGAAGTGTAACCAGTGCGTAATCCATCCTGGCAAAACCTCGGCCAAGCAAGCCTTTCGCGTACACACGCTCCACATCCCCGAAGCACCAACGCAAAAAGTCAAAATCGTGAATGATCATATCTAAAACAAGGCTGCCACTGTTTTTGTAGTCCGCGTACCAGTCGTTCCACGCTGTCGGGAAGATACCACCGCGGAACGTACGTGCCACACCAACGTTGCCAATCGCGCCGTCATTAACCAGCTGACGGGACTTCTCGTACTCTGGGAAAAAGCGCAGGACGTGTCCGACGAACAACTTGACGTTCTTCTCCCGGCAATAATCAACGATAAAACGAGCTTCTTCCTTATCACGAGCCAACGGCTTTTCGCAAATGACATGCTTGCCTGCATCCGCTGCCTTTTTTACATAAGTTTTATGCAGGTACGTAGGCAAACACACATCTATGATGTCGACCTGCGCCAGTTTTTCCATAGCTTCTTCATAGCTCTCAAACCATTCCGTTTTTGTCTCGGCTGCTAGCTCTTTTCCTCTCTCGCTGCGGATATCGACGATCCCGACCAGCTTGACGTTTTCCATGGCAGCATACGATTTTGCGTGAACAGTCCCCATGGTGCCTGCTCCGATTACCAGAACATGATGCATAATGGTTTCACTCCTTTTTTCGAAAATGACTATTTGGACCCAGTTAGGGTAATTCCCTCGACAAAATGCTTCTGCAAGAAAATAAAGACGATAATCATCGGCCAAATGGCAAGAACGGAGCCCGCCATCAATATCGGGTAGTTCGTCAAATTGGTGTGCTCGCCTGTCAAGTACGCCAAGCCAGCAGAGAGCGGCATTTTATCAGGCGTGCTGTTGACGATCAGCGGCCACATCAGGTCGTTCCAAGACCACAGCGCTACGAAAATGGCGAGTGCGATCAAGCCAGGCTTCGCCAGCGGTAGCATAATTCTCCAGTAAATCTGAAAATGGTTGCAGCCATCGAGCTTCGCCGCTTCTTCCAGTTCTTTTGGCAGCGACATGAAAAACTGACGCAGTAGAAACGTGCCGAATGCACTGAACAAGCCCGGTACAATCAATGCTGTCAACGTATTCAGCCAGCCGAGCTCTTTCATAATCATAAATTGAGGGAGCAGAAACACCTGACCTGGCACCATCAAAACGGTCAAGAACAGGATGAACAAGGCGTTTCGCCCTGGAAATTCAATTCGCGCAAATGCGTACGCTGCAAGTGAGCAAAGGAATACTTGCCCGACTACCTTCGCCAAGGTTGTGATCACGGTATTCCAATAAAAATCCAAGAACGGCAGCATCTCAAAAATATGGGTGTAGTTCTCCCATTGATACTTGGTCGGCAAAATGACCGGAGGCACCTGTGTTGATTCGCCCAGTGACTTGAGCGAAGTGAGAACCATCCAGATGAATGGCGCAACCATCACGAGAGCACCTGCAATCAACAGCAGATGAATGAACAACTTCTTGCCCATTTTGTTCCGACTCGTATAAACACTCATTCCATATCCCTCCCGTCTGTTCAGCTTTGATTAATCATAGTGAACCCATTTTTTCTGCAATTTCATTTGAATAGCCGTGACTATCAGGATCATCACCAGAAGCACGACGGCAACCGCGGCCGCATAGCCACCGTTCCCTGATTCAAATCCATTGGTAAAGAACAAGTACGCCATCGTTTGCGTTTGCTCAGTCGCTGGATTGCCCATTTTGCTTCCAAGCATCAGATAAATCAGGTCAAATACCTGAAAAGCCCCAATCAAGGAAGTGATACTGACGAAAAAGATGGAAGGAGTCAACAGCGGCAACGTAATCTTGAAAAACATGCGAACCGGTCCTGCGCCGTCAATTTCTGCTGCTTCGTAATAACTTCTCGGGATGCCTTGCAGGCCGGCCAGAAAAATCACCATGTTGTATCCGATGGAGCTCCAAACGGCAACGATAATCACCGCATACAAAGCAATAGCGGGATCAGATATCCAGCGTGGCCCCTCAATGCCTACCAAGCCCAGCAAATAATTGATGAGACCGTAATCAGCGTTGTACAACCATCTCCACACCATCGCCACCGCTGCCGCCATCGTCACAACGGGCAGGAAGTACAGGGTGCGATAAATCGTAATCCCCTTAATTTTCTGATTAAGCAGCACAGCGATAAAAATGGAGATAGCGATACCGACAGGAACTGCGATCACTGTATAAATCAGCGTGTTTTTCAGCGCGATCCACAAGTAAGGGTCCTTGAACAACAACTCGTAATTATGTAAGCCAGCCCACTTGTACTTGCCGAATCCTCCCCATTTGGTAAAGCTCAAATAAATGGTTTGTACAATCGGCCATAAGTAGAAGACACTCAACCCGATCAATGTCGGAGCAATCATGAGATACGCCCAGAACCAATCACTTCTCTTCATGCGATTCAACGATCTTTTCGTTTTTTGCTGGACGGCGGCGTGCATTTCAGGCTGCAACTGGCTGCTCATCGCATTCATTCCCTCCTTACATAAGCTTTTCAAAAAAGGATGGCCTCGTCCATGATACGAAGCCATCCATCATGGACCTTTTATTCTTGGCTAAGCATTTCGTTCATTTTTTGCGCGAGCTCTTTGGATGCATCCTCTACGCTCATTTGTCCAGCCCAAGCCTTGGTCATGAGTTCTGTTTCCAGCTTGGCCCATTTTGCCGTGTCCTTCGAGATCGGATACGGTTTCGCTACAGCTGCCTGATCAATAAAAATTTTCAGATTAAAGTTCGGCATGGATTGTATCCATGTATCCTGTGTTCCGTTAAATGCCGGAATCGCAGCACCCGATTTTGCCAGGATTTCTGCCCCTTCTTTCGAACCCAAGAATTTCACGAATTCCCATGCTTCCTTCGGATGTTTGGTATTAGCCGAAATCACGTTGCCCAGGCCGTGAATGACGCTTGTGTTCTCTTTCCCTTTTGGAAGATACGTCACGTCCACTTTGTCCTTTGTATACTCATTCTTATTAAAAGCGGATGCCATCCATGATCCGTTGTACATCATCGCGATCTTGCCTGATTCAAACAGCTGTGTTGCCTCTGTTTCCGACAATTGCGCTGCTGTTGGCGATGCTTTTTCGTTGATCAGGTCTGTCCAAAACTTGAGGCCATCGATCGTTTCCGGTTTGTCATAGCCGGACGTTTTCTTGTCTTCCGAAATGATGTAGCCACCGTTTTGATAGATCGTGTTATAGAAGCCGTCCTGTCCATAAGGAGGTGCTGCAATTCCCCAAACGCCTTTTTTCTCATCAGTCAGTTGCTTTGCTACTTCCTTCAGCTTGTTCCAATCCCAAGTTTCGTCTGGATACGGTACTTTTGCGTCGTCAAACAGCTTCTTGTTGTACCAAAGGCCAATGGTGTCGAAATCTTTCGGTAGCGCGTAGTTTTGTCCATCGTAGGTGTAAAGATCAACGAGAGCTTTCGGATAATTGTTCAGATCGATGCCATCTGCCTTCATTTGATCTGTAAGCGGCAAGAGCATGTCATTCGCTGCGTATTTTATGATACGTGGACCATTAATCCAAAAAATGTCCGGCAAGGTGCCACCCGTTGCGGCTGCCTCCATCTTTGTCCAGTATTGCTTGTTAGGCGTTAGCTCTATTTTGATGTCCACGTTCGGGTTCTTTTCGTTAAACTTTTTCGCCATTTCCTCCATCGCAGGCAATTGGTTTTTGTCCCACAGCGCATATGTGAGCGTTACCTTTTCACCTGAAGCAGCACTGCCAGTCGTTCCAGCTGGTGCGGAGCTCTGTCCGCCGCCCGAACATCCTGCCACTGCTACCAAGAGAGCAGCCATTGCAATCGAAACCAACTTCTTCATCAGAAATCCCTCCTCGATTTACGTTCTCCTCTTTTACCCCCAAAATATTGCCAAGCACGACACGCTCCCTTTTCGACTCGCCCCCTTTCAACGATTTTTGATGGGTTGACTTTCTTTTTCCAATGACCAAATAAAGTTTGCAAAAAAGATGTTACAAGCTGAAGTGAAAAACATCTTGTAACAAAACAGCAGCAGCAGCCTTGACCTCGAAATCAGCCCCCAGTACCGTTGGACGGAATTCCAGCCCTTCGACCATCGTCCCCATTGCTTGAGCCATTACTTGTTTTTGGATGCGCTCAAACAACACTTGATTGTCCCGAATCATTTCTCCACCCAGTATGATCAGACTCGGGTTGAACAAATTCACCAGATTCACAATACCGATCGACATGTACGAAGCGATTTCGTCGACGATGTCTTGGCATACTTGATCCCCCTGATGCAGTGCTTGGCGAAAAACATCAAATGTGATTTTTGTCATATCTCCGTCTGCCAAATCCATGACGAGCGTTTCTTTTCCGCGTGTAACGGCGGACAGTATACCTGAGTAAATGGCTGGCCACGCCACGTAGTTTTCCAAACAGCCAACGTTGCCGCAGTCACAGCGCATCCCGCTTCGATCGACTGTCGTATGTCCGAATTCACCTGCTCCACCACGACTTCCACGGAAGATGGAACCGTTTACAACGAGACCCGAACCAACCCCTTCTCCTACGGTGACAAACAGGAGATTATTAGCATTCAGTCCACCACCGAAGTTTTTTTCTGCCAGGGCGATTGCATTGGCATCATTGTCGAGCCAAGTTTTTAGCCCAAAACGCTCTTCTGCCATGTCCTTTAACGTAACATCATGCAAGCGCAGCTTGGAGTTGAATCGGATGACCCCACTCGCTGCATCGACAATCCCTGGTGCGATGATGGAAATGCCAAGACAACGGCTGACATCATCCACCGACTGGAGAAAGTCCTCGATCGAATCCAGCACATACTGGATGATCAGGTCACTCACTAGACCAGCTTTTACCGGATAGATTTTCTTTTGCTTTGTAGCCGCTTCCAAATTCATTTCGGCAATCGTAATCGCTGTATTCGTAATAGAGACGCCAATCAAAAACTTCCCGTCTGGACAGAAGCGAACCATAATCGGCTTACGGCCACCCTTTGACTCACCTGTTCCATCTTCTGCAACCATTCCGTCACGGATCAGCTCATTGACTGCCGAGGTGACTGTAGTTGGACTGATGCCCTGCTTTTTGGCGATATCACTTCGCGAGATGGGCCCAAACTGGCGAATGGTGTCGAGTATAATAAAGCGATTGAGCTCTTGGATTAGTTTCAGATCTCCAGTTCTGCGCATCGTATTCGTTCATCCTTTATTTTTCCAATGACTTTATAAAGTGATCATACTGAAATTTGTATTTTGTGTCAATTTCGTTTTTTCTTATATTTCGATCAACTTTTTCTGATTGAAAAAGAACCTCCCTTAACCTGCTGGCAAAGGAGGTTCTTCTGGCTTAGGTTCTTATTCTGTGGACCCGTACTTATAGAAATCACCCGTCAATGCGTCTATTTTGGCTTCTGACACGCCAGTCATTGAATAGAAGAGAGCCTTATGGCTTGGCTTATTTCTTATGTATGTTAAAATTTACAAAAAAGGGAAATGGGGCGTTAGTATGAGTGAGCAGCCCTTTTGGTTTAAAGCGACTGCAACTGTTGTTATTGTCATTGGAATTTTAGCACTACTGACAAGTGTCGCTTTCTTTCAGCTATTATCATTGGTAGGCCTTGTCGTTATCTGTGCCTCGAAAGGTGTATTGGAATGGAAAAAGAACAGAGACTGGGCTGTTATTATTTTTGGTCTAGTTGCACTACAAATCGCTATTTTTATCAAGGCATTCTATCGCTTTTTTACATAAGCCACTTAGTTAATTCAACATGAGTGGAAAATATTTCTTGATTACTATTATGAACATTAATATAATAATAGTGAATTTGGAATTTTAAGGAGGGGCTTCTATGAATACTGCAATTGCGATTCTTACTTTTATTGGAGATCTTATTCCATTAGTCCTCCAACTGTTAAAAGCCTTTGCTTAATTTCCAAACGAACAAATAGGGGCTGTTCTTCCGTCATTTTCATGACTGGAGGGACAGCCCCTTCCCTACTTATTGGGTATCTACATTTCCTTCTGTTTCTGGTGTTTGTTCTGTTTGTTCAGTACCTTCTGTTCCTTCAGTACCGTCTGTTTCCTCCACAATTGGCTCATCTACATAACCCTCGACGCCTTCAACTGCCGCTTGTTGTTGAACTTGCCAGAGAGCTGCTACATTTGGTGGCTCCCATCCCACGAGTGAAGTGTGTGGTTGCAAACATTTGTATACCTTGCCTTGATAGCTGACCAGATCACCAGGCACGTAGCTTACATTTGGTGCCCAAGCTGGGGTTCCCGGATTTGCAGCATCTGTTACACCTACTACCTCGACGCTCTTCTGTGAAGAATTACCTGCTGCATCCTTCGCTACCACAGAGAAGGTATAAGAAGTGTTAGGCGTGAGTCCTGTGACAGTTGCAGTCGTACTTGTTACATCCGCTGCTAATGCTGTTCCGTTGTAAACCTCGTAATTCGTCACCGCGATATTGTCCGTAGAAGCAGCCCAGCTCAGACTGATACTCGTTCCTGTTTTCCCTGTAATAACCAGATTGCTTGGTGTGCTGGGAGGTTGATTATCTGGCTGAATTGTATCCGTCGTAACCGTTACCTCATTGCTTGCTACGGAGGAATTACCTGCTGCATCTTTCGCCTTCACAGTGAATTGGTAAGCGGTTCCAGCAGTAAGCCCGCTAATTGTCGTAGTTGTACCGGTTACCGTTTTTGCAAGCTGAATGCCATTGTATACCTCATAGCCAGTAACCCCTACATTGTCGGTAGCAGCTCCCCAACTCAGGCTAACACTTGTAGCTGTTTTTGCAGTCGATTGGAGAGTGGCTGGTGCTGTCGGCGGTACGGTGTCGACTGGAGCTGGCCCGCCCAGAAGATCGCCATACACTTTATCTAGCAGTGCTTTGTTACGGTCTCCGCTAAATTCCCAGAACATCGCGCCTGCCAAACCTTTGGATGTAATATAAGAAGTTTTGTGTCCGATTGAAGTCACATCGTCATAGCTAATATATGTTTTCGAAGCTGGGTTGAAGAGATAGGGCACTTTTGCCGCGTCATTCCAGTGGCGTGTGAAGCCATTTTTGTTCACATAATTATTTTGGATATCCGTGAAGTCAAGCATGCCAGGTTCCCATGTTCCGACTGACGGCCCAGTGCAATTTTGATATTCTCCATTGTTAGCCGTTGCGCAACCCGACCAGCCCCTTCCGTAAAACGGAAGTCCGAGAACGAGCTTGCTGGCAGGAACACCGTCACGGAGATGACCCTCTACAGCTGTTTGGATATTATAGGTTTGAGCATTTGGCAAACCAGCTGCTCCTGCTGCCGGATCATAGGCCAACGGCGCATTATGTCCGCTCTGCTTTTGGAAGGCTCCATAGAAGTCGTAGGTCATAATATTGATCCAATCCACAACCCGGGCAATGTTTCCAAGCTCTGTATTTGCGGCATAACTAGGGCTGGCACCAGAGGCAATCGTCAAATAGTACTGTTTGCCATCCGTTACCTCAGCCGCATCGAGTTTGTCTCTGACAGCCTGTAGCAATAGCGTGTAATTTTGTTTATCTTCTGGACGTGTGCTGTTTCCAGGCAATCCTCCACTAACCGGGTACTCCCAATCGAGATCGACCCCATCCATCTGATATTTCCGGATAAAATCTACCGAGGACTGTGCAAATACTTGGCGTGCAGCCGGATCTGCTGCTACATCAGAGAAGCGATTGGACCACGTCCAGCCCCCGATCGATATTAATGTCTTTAATTGAGGGTTTTTTTGCTTTAATTTTGCCAATTGATTCAAATTTCCGCGGATCGGCTGATCCCACGTATCTCCTGGAAAGGACTTTTGCACATCAATCCATGGATCTCCGAGAACAACTGTACCATTCGGGGCGTTAATATTGCCTACTTCATCCTGGCAAGCCCATGTTTGTGGATTGGGCCCCGTTGGATCTGGGTTGCCGTGTCTGCCATTCCAGCAAATATCCGCAAATGCGTAGTTAATATGCGTTACTTTATTGGGATCGATATCCGTTACATTGTAGTTTCGTCCATAAGCTCCCCATGAGGGATAGTAGCCAATAATTTTGGAATTGGATACCGCTGTCGCCTCCGCTTGATTTTCCTCTGCTTGCGCCGCCTGTGCCGCCATGGGCAATACGGAAGTGACAAGCAGGGCACCTACCATTAGTACATTCCTAACACATTTCTTGAATTTCATAGTATCCCTCTCGATCTTCATGGATTATGTTACAAATCCATCTTATTACGACTTATATCACGATATGCTAATACATTTACATAAATGGTAATAAAAGGGTCTTTGAGCGCAATTGAACATAAAAAAACCCTCCCTTCCGGCCAAGGGAAGAAAATGGCGGCTGGGTCACTAGAGATTACCGCCAGCCATGTATTGAAAAACTCCTCAAAATTTCAGTATTCACATTCTTGTAACAAATCCTTCCATACATCAAAAGGAAAACAATTGATAGTCAAGAAATTCATATTGAATTGGAAAAAAATTACAATTGAGGAGTTGTTTTTTATGAAGCGAACTTTGTCATGCCTATCTGCTACATTACTTTTAGCTAGTATGTTGGCTACACCATCGTATGCTGAATCAAATAAGACGACTGCCACCTCTCATTCTTCAAAATCAAATCAGTCCATTCAAGCAAAGACAATAGATCCACACCTATTGAATGGTTTTCGGGTGAAAGAAACTAACAGTGCAACTGTATATTTGGTCATGGATGGTAAAAAAAGAGGCATTGTTAGTGCCGAGGTTTATTTTAAATTATTTAATAATTGGGATGGTATTCGGGAATATTCGTCTCTAAGCATTATTCCAGATGGGCCAGTCATTGGTGAAAATGCTCAACTGATAAAGTTCCAAAATAGTGCAACTGTCTACCTTTTGGATGAAGAAAATGGAAGAGTCGTTAAGCGCGGCATCACAAGCGCATCTGTTTTTAACAAGTACAATTTTGATTGGAGTAAAATTATTGTACTTGCTGACTCTCTAAAGAATGCATTTCCTGATGGTTCCCTACTAGACAACTAAATTTACGTTTTAACAAAGTTTGATAATAGACACACCTCTTATATTTGGTTAAGAGGTGTGTTGACGTTTCTTGCGTCTTTCCACTTCATGAAATACTTCTGTTTCTTCATAAGCACATATTTTGCCAACTTTCATTCCGTATTTCATGACATATCCCCCCTTACATTTATCAAATCGTGTGCTAAGTTCCCATATGCAAGAATTCCAATGGTTGATAGATCAATATTTTACAAAAATTTGAAATTAAGTTAAGCCATTATATAGTTCGTTATATGACATACCTTAATTTTGGGGTTGTCCGCAATCACAATTAAGGAGTGACATTAATGAGTGTAATTGTTGCTTGCAGTTTCGAGTAATTTTCAATGTTTATGGGGGGCTTTATTAGCTGCCCTTTTTACATAATTGCCCTTTAAACTTTGTCGTTAATTTGGATAAGCCTTTATTAAATGAATTTGCGAATCAATTAGCACATTTGCGTTTACCATAGGTTCGTATCAGTTGCCAAGCTTCCCTCATTTGCATTCTCTATACCATGTGAGAGAAACGAGCTGATTAATATGTCGAGAACTGGCGTGGTAGTCATTCCATTCAAACGTATCAGAGTGGCTGGCGTACGGAGGCGAATTATACGCAAATCTCTCTCACAAAAACATCAAATTTAGTATTAACGATCGTTTAAAAGGAGGTGCCAGAATTGGCGCCACAAAAAGGTGTTACAACTTCGTCGAGAAAAGTGTCCTTAGAAGTACAAAGAAAGAATCGTAGAAAAGCAGTCCGATTAATCAACAGAATTGTTGTAGTAAGAACAATATTTGATACATTTACAGGCTGTCTGCTCAGTGTCGGACCAAATGGTTTCCGCGTTCGGGTCTACACTGGTAGCAATGAGACTTTCACCATCATCACCATTCCATTAAATTTCGTTATAAACCTCTTTCCTTTCCCTTGCAATTGCAATTGCTAGGTTCAAGGCCCCAGTCCAACGGGGCTTATACATATTCACCAGATATAAGGAATTCAGTAGACGACCTTTGTAAAATAGGGTCGTCTTTCTACTTTCCTATTTCTCATAGGTTAATACTTGTTCTCCATTTGAAAGGAAAGAATATTTCGAGTTTTAAAATATTGTATTTTTTGTCATATAAAGGTAACCTCTAAATAAACCGAAATATTAGGAGATGATAGAAAATGAAAAGATTAGCATCTGTAGCTTTATCAATTTTTTCGCTATTTGCCATTGTTTCATCAGCGAGTGCCGTATCACCTCATCCCGTACAATCAAATGTTACAGCTCCAGTCACTGTCACGAAGCTTGTTATTGAAGAAGATATCCCTCGTTACTTCTATCCTGGTGACTATGCTCCGATTTGGGTAACTGCATTTTTTTCAGACGGCACATCTAAGGTTGTGTCAAATGAAGTTAACATACTTGAGGAAGCAGCATGCGAGTACATTAAACAGCCTAGAACTGTATATGCCATGGTTAAAGCGACACATTCTACAGGATCGGATGTTGGATGGTTTACTGTTGAGTACGGTGGTGTAGAAAAGACAATCTATTTTAGTGTTCGATAAGAAATGAAACCAGAGTCCTTCAGTAATATAGAAGGACTTTTTTGTTCCCCTCCCCCTGCCGCCTCTGCCTCATACCGATTTATACAAATGGGATTTCAAAACACATAAGATCATTCCAATCAGTAATAAGTGAAACCGTATATCTTTATTCGCCAAACAGCATCCGGTGTGTCTTAGTTTTCAAAGGGCACACCGTTTTCATTGTTTCTGGACAAACTCGCGAAAGGTCTCTTTGGAAGTTCAAGAGTATTCAGAACCTCCCCATTTAACAAATCGTGTGGTTTTTAAAAAATTGAAATAAGTTGTAACAAATTACCATTAACTTCGTCCTTAAAATGTAAGCAAGATCAGTATTAGAATCGGAGGTAATTCATTTTGAACAAAAAACTTTTTAAATCCGGAAACTTACTAGTTGTTCTGCCTCTCTTATTTGCACTTTTAATTCCTGCAAGTTTCTTTCTTGACCCATTACCAGCCCAAAGAAATGAATTTGACTGGAAATTACAAGCCGGTTCTGCCAATGGAATTGTATCCAAAACTCCAATTGATGTAGCGAGCGGTTTGTTTTACAATGGTAGGCCGTTACGGAATGCATTAGTAAAAGTAACTTACTTTGACAATAACCAAAATGTGAGCATTGTAATGCAACCTTATGAGGATGGATATGAAGGGATAATTTTCTTCCAAGAATCAGGAAAATATACCCTTCGATTTACTGTAGAAAAAGGAAATATTATAGGCTCAGAAGATTGGGAAATTGATGTAAAAGAGTAAGAATCAATGTCTCTTCTTACACTTCTCGGTGAGAAGTGTTTTTTTAATTTTCATAATTACCGTTTTGTTAATAACCATTGAACTCAGGCATTTGATCGAGCTGCCACTGCTGCATGGTCTCTACTACGATCTGATAGTCCTCGAAAATCGTGTTCGTTCCGTCGATCCCATACCAGCAGGAATATGATGTAAACGTCTTAATCTTTGTGCAATCCAACATACCCTCCCCTCCCTAACTAATCAGTTAACGTCCGCTTTTTTATGGTAATATACTTGGACTGACCAAATTCGAGGTGAAACAATTGATTTATGCTAAAGTAAAAAACATTATTGATAGATGGGACCCGATTGGGTTAGTTAGTATAGATCCCGAACACGATCATTACCGATTTGAAATAAATGAGATTATTACACTGCTTCAATCTAGCTACAGCACCCCTGAAGAGTTGGCCAAACATGTAGAAACCATTTTCATCGAATATTTCGATGACGAAATTTATGATCGTCCGTTCGCAGAATGCCTAGATGTCGCTCTCATTCTAATAACAATCGATAGCGATTAACAATGCCCCTTTTAAGTGCTACATCTACCTTTTCCCCCATTCTCTTCATACACTTTTTGATAAATTGCTCTTTAAGAAAGTCCATATACTTGAGGCAGCCCGTCATTACCGATTACATCCCAACAGCCGAAGAGATTCAAGCTCCGTTCAGATCCTATCCCCTTCGACCATCGCCTTCTCTACTTCTTACTTGTTTGCTATTTATACAAAAGTAAATAAAAGGGCATTTAAACGCAAATGAACATAAAAAAACCCTCCCTTCCGACCAAGGGAAGAAAAGGGAGGCTGGGTGGACTGGGTTCAAATCTCTAGTTCACCAAGTCGAACGAGTTCGACTACTGCCTGAGATCGACCTTTGACACCTAATTTTTGCATGACATTACTAATGTGATTGCGCACAGTCTTTTCGCTGATGAAGAGTTGTCCGGCAATCTCTTTGGTTGTCTTATCTTGGACCAAGAGTTCAAACACTTCTCTTTCGCGATTCGTTAACAACGGCTTGGTTTGGTCGCTACCCTTCAATAGTAAAAATACGAAAAAACCGCTGACCACTTACGCAAACCACATCCTACTATCATCCGTTGATATCAATGGTTTTCCGAGGTAGTCTCGTCTATTTATTCACCGCTTCAAACTGTTCCAAACCTACGTAAACTGGCATTTTAACATCAAAATTAACATCAAATTAGCACTATCCACAGCACGTCGCGTCCATTGTAGATGTTGAGTTCATATGCCCAACTTAGGGCTGTGCTGTCAAATCGTAACAAAACAAAAAAGGTGCAGAATAGCACCTTTTAAATCGCTTCTTCTGCACTTTGATTTCCTTCGAACCAATTAAGAAATACTTGTTTCGATACCCTGATTCGTCGTCCTATTCTAATCACATGAAATTGACCCGAGTTGCAAAGATCATATGTCTGGTTAATACCTATGTTCAGGAATTTCTTAATGTCCTCCGCTTCTAAAACATCTGGCAAGTCTTCTCTTCTCATTTTCCCCATCCTCTCTTCACCTCGGTAAATTTGTATTCATCACTTTAGTTGTCCTATTCCCTGATTCACCTTCAGTCATTTTGATCACTTGTATATCTAACGCGAGAGCAATTTTATAAAAAGCTTTCCACTTGATTTTGTAGTATGTGAACTCGCTGATTGGAGGATTGAATTGATTGTTGTAAATGGCATAATCAGTGATGTACTCACTATCGCTGCCCATGTACCGCTCGGTTATAAGATGTTTTTCCATACGGGGCAGTCTACTGACCACTCGTTCAACCCGTTCAACAAACGCCCGCCGCTCGTTCTGAGTATCTATGTTATGGACCGCGATTGATCCGGTCTGGTCACTTGTTTGATTTGTTCTTCCGCCTTCTCGGAGTTCGTAACTTGCTGTAATCGATGCCTCCCGTTCGTTGAAGGTCAGATACTTGCAAAGCCTGTATTTGCGTAATGCATCCTCTACGGCCTTCTGAGTCAGTTTTCTATCCAGCTCTGGTAAGAAACTCATTTGCTGCATGCTCTCCCTCCTTTATGTGAGCTCGCTCCCATTCGAGAGGGCTTCTTTCTTATGAATGGATCTTCTCGGATGGAATTTCTTCCGGTTGCTCAGTAATAAGCTGTGTAATACGGGCTGGGATGTTCTGCATGTGCGGCATTGTTTCTTCAAGGTGCATGGCACAATTTAAGTTCCAAGCTGCTGCCGCCAAATGATCTTCTTGAGTATCGCCAGCCATGTATTGAAAAATGTGCCTCAAAGCGCTATCTATGAACTCACTGATCGGCATCCCTTTTTCCCAATTGCGTCCATCGCCATATTTCAATTCACCAAGTTCACTTCGTAATGCGATTCGACGGATCGCTATTGGTGAGAGCAGATCATATCTGCCTTTTCCTGGCGCACGATCTCGTTTTGCTCCTGTTTCAAATGTTTTGTGTTGTCCATCATCTTTGATTCCAGCAGGTGTCATTGTTCCCACCCTCACTCCCGAAGCAGTTTGTTCTTTACCTGTTCAGCATGATCTGGGCATATGTCGCAATCAGCCCAAAGCTGAACAGCGCATGCTTTGCATATTTTCTTATCACACGTTTCAGTAAGTTCTTTAAAATCTACACTCGTGATAATCCCTGTACCCGTCGCATAATCGCAGAGGCGAGTATGTTCCCGTTCATTGCACACTTCACATAGATTTGTCCCGTTCATACCCGCCCTCCTTTTCTGTACTCCCGAAATATTGTGTTAAATCACTGCCCTTGCAAATATTCTGGCTTGATCATGTGTTTTGGCAGCCGCATTACAATGAACGCACCGTAGTCCGTAATTGCTCGGTTCTGATACTCGTCTTTGAGGATGTCAGGCGGTACCATCGCTACAAACTCGAACATATGATTTGGCTTTTTCTTAGTTGGTGCAGAAACGGATTTTGGAGCAACAACCGGCAATACGATCAAGTCATTCTCGTCTTCTTCGATCCGTAGTGCAAGGTTTCTGACTGTATCAGCCTTTACATTTACGTAGCACGTTTTCATCTGGTTACCTCCTCGATTTCCCGCACTTCACACAAAACAACTTCTCTTCCGCATCTATCCACCACATATGCTGGCACTGGAACCAGCGCTTCAGCCATTTCATTACTCCCCGATGTTCCACCAGCATTTGTATTCAGGCAGCGTATTTTTCAATGTCTGTATGATGTGGGGAACCGGATCGCTAGTTGAACGGATGTGAACGTCGACTTTCTCTAAAGCTTCACGAAGCCGTTTACTTTCTGTTTCAAGTTCCTCAATTCTCTTAGCTGCATATGCGTCTACTGGTAATCCAGATTGCGTCAGGATGTCTTTAATGCGATCGTTCATTTCCGGATAAGTCGATATTTCCACTTCGCTCACCTCATCACAATTTGTTAAACTTTTCGCTTAGATTGACTTTTCTTTTTGCGGTAATATAGGTGTCGCTCTCGTTTTCGCTCTGCCTGTACGATCGTAGAGAACTTCTTGAAGGCTTCAACTATTTTGAATGTGCGGGCTTTGATTGATTCAAAAGCGTTCTTTACCCTACCGATGAATCTTTCTGCCATCCCCAGCACCTGTTCGTCAGTTAAGTGATCAATGCTGACTCCTTGTATTGCAGAGTACTTGCGAAACTCTTGAACTATCTTTACTTGCAACTCGGACATACCTCCACCTTCTTTCCACAGTTTCTCTTGTGTTAAATGAACCCATTCGCTTTCAGAAACGCCAGAGCAACCGTATACGGAGCTTCTTTCTCTGTTGCACTATCGACTAAATAATTCGAGCTCGACTTAGCTTCACATGTTGGGGTGGCAGGTAGACGACCATATGGACATCTATGTTAACGGCGAAGTATGGGAGAAGATACCCAAGTTCTCCACCACATGGGAAGGCATGGGTGTGTTGATAGAGGAAGCGAAGAAACAAGAAATGTATCTTGATCTTCTTCCAGACCACGAAGATTATACATACGCGACTGCTACTTGCTTGTCCAACTCACGTCCTGCCTCCATTACTTGCCCACCTCCAGCAGTTCAGGATTCTCGTAGATGTTGCCGATGACTTCCAAAGTACCCCAATCGTTCCACATTGCCACCGCACTGCTCATCCTTACCAATTCTTTTTCCTCATTCAAACCAAGTACAGTGTCAAAATAAAATCCTCCCCATGATTTGTGGAATTTGATAACACCAATGGCACCATGTTTGTTTTTTGCTATGTCTCTCTCGTAAATCTCCTTGACGTTCTTGTCAGGGAGTCCGATGAATTGCCCTACTGTTTCTGGTCGAACTTGGTATGCGAATGGGAGACCGACGCTGTTTGAAATATAGTGCCCTTGCTTTAAATGCCTCACGTTTTCAACCAACACAGCCAGATTGCCATAGTGCCATTGCCCATCTAAGTCCATACCGCGAAACTTTATCTCACGTCCTGCTTGCATCCCGTTCCCCTCCTCAGTATCCAGCAGCCTGTCGCCGATTGTTCTCATCCCACTTTTCGTTATAGGCTTGTTCGATGTGTTCCCATGCGAAGCCAAGTAATTCACCTAATGCCAAGAACCTTTCCGTTAACTCGAACCAATCATGCATATCGTAGCCAGCAGCAACTATTCCACTGAACACTACGACAAATTGACTCGTTATATCCGTAAACTCTGGTCCATCAAATTCAATATTCGTGTCCCACTCTTCAGCGATTCCTAAATCATTGCCAATCGACAGGATGAAATGCAGGCAATCAACGTACTCTTCAAGCAGAGGATTTGTTACCTTTCCGGTCTGTTTGCACTTCTGACAATGAACGCGCTCACCAGAGAACCAGAAACCTTTTCCTCCGCACTTATCGCAGTCAATAAGGGGCTCATATCCGTGCTTTGGCTCCTGGTTATCAGACCAATGCTTAAACCCGCGCCATTCGTTTGCCAACTCCCCGAGCTCCACCTGCAATGCCAAAATCTTGTTTGGCAACAAGTCTTGCCCTTCAAGTCCTTTTTTCTTAATGATGTATTGATCAAGCTGCTGTTGCTTTTCAAAGAGTGGTTGAAGATTCATTCTGTTCCCCTCCCCTAAGAATTCTTTGACCTATTGATTTGAATAAGGATCAGGGGAAGGAACGACCATAAACTCCCCGTGAACCAGAGCGATACTATCACTACTGCACATATCGCGATGTTCGTGGCTGTCGCAAATCCATATGCATTCATTCCGTTCCCTGCCCTTCTCACAAGTAATGTTTTGTTAAATCACGCCCTGCAGGTCAACCGCTTCAATACGTCTCTTGCAGGCTTCCGCATAATCGGCTTCCTTCTCGATCAGGATAAAGTCCCGGCCTGTTCGCTTCGCAGCCTCTCCGGTACTACCACTGCCGGCGCAGTTATCCAGAACCAAGTCTCCAGGATCAGAGAACGTTTTGATCAGATACTCAAGCAGCTCTACTGGCTTTTGTGTCGGGTGAATCTTCTCCCGGCTGTCGTTGTTCACCACGGGTATCTGCAGCACTGTTGTCGGATATCGATCAGTCTGACCACCGCCAGTTATTCCGGTCTTTGTTTGCCCGTAGTTTGTTCCATCGCTGGAATGCTTTCTGAAGCTATTTACTGGCTTATGCCCTGTCGTCTTCTGTGGGTTGTATGTCGGAAGCTTCTTGTAAAACACTAGGATGCTTTCATGAGCTCGGAGTGGCATCTTCTTGGCATTGAGGAAGCCCGTTGACTTATTCTTCTGCCAAATGATCTCGTACCGGAACATTTTCGGATTGCTCATAACCAGCTGGCTCGTAAATGGCTGAGCTGCCGTCAGGATAACGGCCCCGTTCTCCTTGATTACCCGTTCATATTCAGCCCACAGCCTAGAAAGATCGAGAGGCTTATCCCATTCGTTTTGGGTGATTCCATAAGGGAGATCGCAGATGATTAGATCGACGGACCCAGTTGCTATTCTTGGCATTACCTCGAAACAATCTCCCTGGATGATGGTATTTCGCACCTGCAGCACCCCCTATTTATCAAATCGATTGTTGTGTTACTTTCTGCACCTTAAACAATAGTCGTGCATTGTTCCTTTTCCGTCGAATGTCCTATGCCCAAACCATTTGCATAAAAACCGTTTAAGCATTTATTAAGCCCCCAACCCAAATCCCCAGCAGGAACGTCCATAAAGGCATTCCTAAAATCAAAAGCATTCCAACTAACTCCAAGTCATACTGGAATCGATATTTGAAATAATCTCTCATACTCAACCCCCGTTTAACAAATCGTGTGGTTTGTTAAGTCCTACAGCCGTTTCTTTACCAGCGCATAGAGCGCCTGAAATGGGGCTATAAAGATTAGCGCAAGCGCAAATTTGAAAGTTGTCCATTTGTCCCAGTTACCACCAAATCCGCCCAACAATCCGATCCCCTCCCAATTTAACTCGGTCCTAGACATCCATACAGTTGGGTTTTTAAGTCTGCGTGCGGATTTTGGTGGGCGACAGCTTCGGCAGGGTTCTTGCAGTACGGGCAAGATAGTTTCTTGCGTTTTGCCGCTGACTTATCAACCAAGAACGAGTGTCCGCATTTTTCGTTCAAGCATTCCCACTTTTCGAGCAATCGCCCCATTAACCGTTCCCCACTTTCTACAATTACCGTTGTGTTAATCAGTCCATAAACCAGGCTAGGCAAGGAAAGTCTTTCACATCACTAATGTACTCGCGCAAAGTTATGATTTCCCTTCCCATACCGTTTCTGGCATCGATCTGAACTGGCTTATCCATCGGATACTCATCAACATCATATTCGGCAAAATCAGCCTCGCTGATCCCGGTTTGCTGCTTGTACCACTCAACCACTGATTCCCGGTCATATCCGACCACTACCTCATAACGATCTGGTCCAATAGCAAAAGCTTTCAATTCTTTGGTCTTCTCAGCCAGGATAGAATCGAGCCATTGATTTATGTCTTTGCGCAGCTCTTCGTTAGTGGTTTTTTCAGCGTAAGCTTTCAACGCAGTGAATGCCGCCTCATCTTTATCTGGACGGAGAACAAAGCAGTTGTTTACCAGCTCCCCAGTGTCCACTTTACGCACATCGTATTTCACAATCAGACCTTTATCTTCCATCGTTCTTTCCTCCCCAATTTCTTGTATTCCGCTGCCTTCGCAATATAAGCACGTTTCATGCTGATCAAAAGAACCATTACCATTGCAAGCGTGGCACTTTACCATTCGGGACCGCCTTTCCTGAATAACTATTTTGATAAATACAGCCGTTCATGGTTTTGCTTATCTTCTTCTGTTTCCAGTGCCATTTCATCTGGTTCGGGGCATCTGCCGTCTTGATAAACCCAGCAGTCAATGCCGCACCCGCCCATGATTCCGACTTTGTGACAATCCGTAGTTCCAACCATGCCATAGAGCGCTTCTTCTACTCGGTTGTCCACCGTCTTTCCTCCCTACACATCGTGTTAAGTACCAAACTCGAAAATGTTCATCTGAGCTGTTTCTTTCTGGATACGACTCTCTGCGATCTTGATGTATTCCGGATTTAGTTCAATGCCGATATATTTCCGACCAAGCTTGCGTGCCACCAGCCCCGATGTTCCGGATCCCATGAACGGATCAAACACGATTCCCCCCTGCGGGCTGCCTGCCATAATAGACGTCCAGGGAATTTTCTCAGGAAAAGTAGCAAAATGCGCTTCTGGAAATGGCTGCGTGGCCACAGTCCATACACTCCGTTTGTTCCGCATACCGCTGTATTCGATCGGTTCTCGGTCTGGACGGTGCTGCTGCACTTCCCCTGGCTTCGGTGATTCGTTCACAGTTCGAGCAAAAGAGTTTGCCCGCGCCCGTCCCTGTCTATGAATCGTACCGTGAGCTCCCGGCTCTGTATCCCAACCTGCAGGAATCTTGAAGTTTCCACGAGTTTTCCTCTTACCTCCTGCCTGATTGTCAAACGTGCTGCCTTCTGTGTAGGCACCGCCTCGAAATCCGTTTGCCCACTCGTCTTGTACGCCTGGTTCCTTGATTGCCTCTTTGTCGTAGTAGTATCGCTCTGACTTCGAGAGCAGAAAAATGTATTCGTGGGCCTTGGTTGGGCGATCTCTTACGCTCTCTGGCATCGGGTTTGGCTTACTCCAGATGATGTCCGATCGTAAATACCAACCATCTGCTTGAAGGGCAAATGCTACTCTCCAAGGGATACCAATGAGATCCTTTGGTTTTAGTCCGCTCTTGGCCAACAATTTATGTCGAGCAGCTCGTCCTTCCCGAGGCATTGCAGCGTCTGCTGTAGCTCCAACACAACTATTTGGCCCATTTGTTGAGTCCTTTCTATCTCCACCAGTACCGAAATACGAGTCGCCGAAATTCATCCAGAGTGTTCCGTCATCCCGCAAGACCCGCCACACTTCCCTGAAGACAAGAACCATGTGAGCGACGAACATATCAGGAGTTGGCTCTAATCCCAGGCACCCTGTCCAAGCTGGTACTGTTATTGGCGATAATCCGGGCATTGGCATGTAAGTAACTTCTGGCCATTCTGTCGGAGGCAAGCCGTAATCCCGCAGCCCCCAATAGGGTGGACTGGTCACGCAGCAATGGAAGAACTTCTCTGGCAGCTTTGGCATCACTTCGAGCGTATTCCCTTGAATGATCGTATCCAGTTGCACCTGACGGCCTCCTTTCTTATCTCTCTGAGCATTGTGTTAATATAAATATCATGTCGTAATTTTTCATGAGGGGTAATCATGAAGAAATTTAGAGTACATACCAACGGCATTAAGATAATGGTTCACCAATTTAGTGATTCAGGTACACCAGTAATCTTTCTCCACTTTATTCGTGGCAATGCTGTTGTTTGGAATGGGGTAATACCCTATTTTGTGGATCATTACACTGCAATTGCCATCGATTTGCGTGGTCACGGAGAATCTGATCAACCTGAAACTGATTACGAAATTTCAACCCTTGCGATTGACTTAATAGGCGTTCTAGATTCTCTTAATTTTGATGCCGTCCATATTGTAGGAAGTTCCCTCGGTTGTTACGTTGGTACATACTTAGCATCAAAATTTCCTTCCCGAGTTTTATCCATCGTTAATTCTGATGGAGCAATGCAAAATCATTCAGGGCCAAACGGTAAATTTGCTGACAAAAAGGAAGCCTTTCTTGAGAAACTCCGGGAACCAGATTTAGTTTTCTCTTCGATCGAAGACTACGTTAATTACGAGAAAGCACGCAGAACCCACTGGAATCATGTTCTTGAGAAGACAGTCACCGATGGTTGGGCAATCTCGATGCGTGAACAAAAAGCTGGGCACTTTTCCCTCTACACCACTAATCAAACATTTATTCAAATCATGGGATCTTTGTACGATCTTAAACTTGAGAGCTTATATAAAAACCTCTCATGTCCAATACTTTTTCTCCCTGCAGCCATTCACCGGAACTTTGATGAAAAAAACCAATTCATACATGAAGTATTGAAGTATGCACACCCCCTAAGCAAATGTGTAAGCATACCTGAGACAAAGCATATTATGTTGTTTGAACACTATAAGGAAGTAAGTCAAGAAATCTTATCGTTTTTCAAAAATCTAGATAAACATCGAAGCTTAACATAATTGAGCTTGTGTCTCCTACAAGCTGAAGTTGTCTACAGCTTCATCCATCAAATCTTGATTGATACCGATATAGCGCAGAGTGATCTGAGGATGGCTGTGATTGAAGATCATCTGAAGGGTTGCTATGTCTCTTGTACGTTTGTAGAAGAAGTATCCGAAAGTTTTTCGCGTACTGTGACAACCGATCTCAGTTAGTCCCAACTTAGCAGCCGTTCCATTGATAATTTGATACGCCCTAACTCGCGTAATCGGCTGCGGGCGTTTGGATGATGCGAATAGGTACTCATCTGGTCCTTTCCCTACGATGTACCTTGCTATTTCTTCCCGCAAATCCGCGTTCAACTTGAACTTCTTACGCTTTTTCGTCTTCTTCTCGTTGATAAGTAGATGACTTTTCCCTTTAACGTCTCGAACTTTCAAAGGCAGTAGATCCGAGATCCGCAGTCCTGTGTTGATACCCATCACGAACAAAAAGTAGTTCCGGTCCGATTGCTGCAAAAGTAGTCGTTTCATATCCTCAATCTTTCCTGGGTCACGTATCGGCTCAACGAAATTCATGCGATTCCCTCCCTAGTGCGATATGATGAGAAAAAGGAGTGTTTCGTATGGAAAAGTCGTTTTACTATTCAGTGCCTTGGTCTGATGTAAGTTATTTGAAAGAAACTCTAGAAGCTATCGAGATACCTTTTGTGATTGAGCAACCATCTGACAGATTGACTCTTGATGAAGGCTCTGTTGCTTTTGTTTTTCCTGATATGCATGTCAGGGTGTATCGTCATGTTCATGAGTTGTTTGGAAGCCACGGCCGTGCATATCCCCGGTGACCTTTACGGAGGTAGCTTTCCTTTGATTGTGTAATCCACGTATGTTTCAAAGTTCTTGTGCCTTGCCAATTCCTCAACTTTTGCTCGTAATCGCTCTATACGGGCTTTACCAAACTTAAATTCTTCCTTGAGCGCCTCTTCCATCAACCAGATGGCACGTTCGACTGCATCCTCAGCTGCTTTCTGAAAGTCTGATACCTTCACCGGAATGACAGTTGCGTTGTTACGGATTGGAGGCTTCTTGTGTGTTTTCATCTGAACCCCTCCTCGTTTTTTCACCCGATATGTTCCAGAAACTTTTCTCTGATCTGTCGGGTGTACATCCTCAGTGTTTGCCTCGTTCTCCCTATTTCTTGGCAGATTGCCCCTTTGCTCTGTCCCATGAGCAGCCTTCCAACAATCTCTTTCTCTCGGGCCGTTAGTGTGTTCATGAACTCGATCATTTCCACTGATGAATGGTCATCCTCGGCTGAAATCACATCGGCTATGGTGAGGTTTTCTCCTCTCTTGGTACGCAATGGCGTTTCTAGAGATAGGGTGACATTACTCAACGCTTGCTTGGCCCGTACAGCTGTTGCTACCCTGCAACCTAACATTTCAGCGATCGTTTCCGGATTCTCATGTTCCATGTGATACATTTTGATTCGATTGACCAGTTTGAACTTGTCTCTTGGAATCCTGATTAACCCGCTTTCATGCATGTGATTTCGTATATATCCATCGACATAAACCATCGCATAGCTCAGAAACTTGGCTGGCTTTTCGCCAGTTGGATTGTACCTGTCGAACGCTTTGACCAGCCCCATACATCCGATACTGTACATGTCTTCATATTCGACTCCTAACGTATCAGCAAGCTTCTTATGTCGATTACAGATGCGGTGTACCATCCTAAGATACTGAGGAATCACATCATCTTTGTGTCCGAGGTGTGGGTTGACGTCTCTAATGGCGTCCATGTTTTCTTGCTCTCCTCGATCTTTTTGAGTGCTTTCCTTACATCATCAGCGAGTTGCTGGCGCTGTAGTTTCAAGTCCTTCACTTCTCCCTGAAGGTCCGAGCGAAGTTCCACCTTATCAACGATTGCATCCAACGCTATTTCAGCACGTCCGTAATACCCGATTTCCTTCCATTCGTACCGATCTGCCATGTCTGCTTTTGTGGACTTGATCAACTTCCGTTCTTCTATGATGAAGTTGTGACCGCCGTCATTTGTGATGCGGAAATTCTCGTTTATGTTGATCTCCATACGTCGTCACCCTTTCTGATTGTGGAGCCCCATTAAAAGGGCTCCAGTTGTTCATTTGCATCTGATTGTGGAATCGTCTCAGTCTCCTCCTCAGATTTTTCTGCCGCTTGCTTCGCCGCCTCAAACTCTTGAGCTACCCTGTCAGCATCTGATGGTTCGACCCCAACTGTTCCGTCAGGCTCCACTGTGTATTCCACCCCTTCATGATCTTCTTCGTTTGTATCATCAATTGTCATTTGCTCTGTTTGATCTTCAACCTCATCAATAGTCATCTGATTGTCGTCCAGAACTACTTCCACGATGCTACCTGTCAGCGCGTCAGTGTTGAGAATCGCTTGAGTACTCATTTTCCCAACCACCTCAAGCTCAATTACTCGTTTTTTACCGCTTGTATTGAATTTTTTAACTTCTGCACGGAACGTTGATTTCATAATTTTCTTCCTCCTCGAAATGTAATGTGGTTAAATTTCTGCAATCTGAACTTCCACACGAGGGCGCTCGCTGTACCATTTACTTACCAGCACCTCGACTACTTGGGAGTCGTCCTTCCAAATCACACTTTTTAAAGCGTCCTTGATCCCCTTCAAGTAGTTATCTACATCGGGTTTAGAGGTTGGCCTGATCTCCCCAGCTTCTGCTTGAGCTGCTTTCTTCTTACTCAATGATTTGGGGATGGTTCGAAACACATCAACTTTCATCTTCAATTGCCCTTCCAGTAAAGCTGCCGGTGCATGTTCACTGGCTACCAGCTTGACGAAATCCTTGAAGTCCTTCGATTTTTTCGGGTCGTACATCCTTACAAATCCTCCAACTGTTGTCGCTTTTGGTCGTCCTTGTGCGACTGGTTCACCGTACACCGTGAACACTATAGGCTGTTTGTTTTCCACGTTTCTTCCTCCTCACCCTGATGACCGTATCTTCTTTAAACCGCTTGCCCTTGTACTCGATCATGCCGCTTTCCTGGTAGTACTTCAGTCGCTGCCATACTTGCTTGTAATCTGAGAAGTACACTCCCTTGATTAGGTCACCGAAGAAAATCTCCCCGCGCTCTTCGATCTTCCGCAACAGTGGGCAATAGCGCTTTCTCATGGTGCCGTTTCAATGTTGAACCGAACAGTGTCATGAGAAGCGATCCATGGCATTTTCATCTTGCCGAGGACCTCAGCCAGCACTTGAAACTCTTCGAATGTGTCCACTGCAGCTTCTCCAGTACCCATCAGGCAAGCCACCGCATTTCTTAAATCGATCGGCGTCTTATCCTTCTTGTGTTGCCGCAGCTCAATTTCCATCGACTCTGCCTTTGCTTCCGCATTTACGCGAGCTCTATTGGCTTCGTCCAGTAAAGAGGAGTATCTCTGCAACTCATCATCCTTCTTTGCTAGCTCTTCTTCTAAACTAGCGACGATTGGGTCACCCTTTTGGGAAGCCTGTCCTTCCACGCCAGGTGATTGTTTTTTAAACCTGATGTCCGTTTTCTCGTTAATCACGGCACTGGTGGAAGTATCAAACCGAACCTTGTACCCCTTGAGTCCGTTTTTTTCTTTCCAGGTTGTCAAATCGTTTGGACTCTTAATGTCAAACATCTTGCGAATCTGTGAGTCGTTGTAACGTTGCTCTTTCAACTGGATGTAAGATTCCCGCGTTAACTCTTTTGGCTGCGTAGGTTGTACTTTTCCAGAAGTATCATCACTCTTGGTTGGTTGAACGATCCGTCCGTTGATCTTGTCTAAATCAAGGTTGTGCTTCCTTGCCCATTCCGCTTGCTCTTCTGGCGAAAGGTCCGCAATGTTGAAAGTTTTTTCTGCCCCAACAACACCAGGCTTCATTTCTTTTTCTCTACACAAAACTGGATAGCTCACAAACTCCCCTCCTCGACCGATTTTCGGCGTGTTTTTAACTCATTTGGTTTCACGACAGACAATTGCACTGGCTTGTCCTGTGATGAGCTAATTTGATTAGTTTAAACGTTCAAACACCTAAACTATGATCATGTATCCATCTGCGGTTTTCTCATCATGATGAAATGTCCGTTTTCTATCCTCACGACCTCGAATCGGTCGCTGTATCCGTAAGAGAGCCAGTGTGCTTCCAGTGCATCACGCCTCTGTTTCGGGTCCTTGATCTCCAACAGCCTATCGGGAATTGGTATTCTCGTGGCTACATCACGGACGATTTCATCAGCTAACCGCTTGCTCATTTGCCACCTCGTCCATCGTCGTTTGTCGGAAACGATGATCAAGTGAGAGGAACTTATTGAACTCCTTCATAAAAGCCAACTCGACTGTACCTGTTGGGCCATTCCGTTGCTTTCCGATGATCAACTCGACGATGTTTTTGTTCTCAGTTTCCCGGTTGTAGTAATCGTCGCGGTACAGAAAAGCTACAATGTCAGCATCTTGTTCAATCGAACCTGATTCGCGTAAATCCGAAAGCCCAGGTCGTTTGTCTTGCCGCCCCTCAACCTTTCGGCTCAGCTGCGACAAAGCGATTACAGGCACATTCAATTCTCGTGCTATACTTTTGAGCGTTCTAGAGATTGCCGACACTTCTTCCTCCCGGCTTTTCCCCTTGCCCTGTATGAGCTGCAAGTAATCGATTAGGATTAGGCCCAAGCCGTGCTTCTTCTTTAAAACCCGACATTTTGTTCGAATGTCAGCCACAGTGATTCCAGGTGTATCGTCGATAAATATTGGTGCCTTTGCCAAAATCCCCATGCTCATGGTGATTTTTTGCCAATCGTCTTCTTCCAAAAGCCCCGTTCTGATCCGCGAAGCATCGATATTTCCCTCAGCGCATAGCATCCGAGTCATTAACTGCGCTGCTGGCATTTCTAGAGAAAAGATGGCTACCGTTTCGTTTGCTCGAACAGCCACGTTCTGCGCTACATTCAAGGCGAAAGCCGTTTTTCCGACTGATGGTCGCGCCGCTAGGATAATTAGGTCACTACGCTGAAACCCAGCTGTCATTTTATCCAGATCCGGGTATCCAGATGGGACACCAGTCACGGCCCCCTTGTTCTGCGTAACTCTCTCAAGTCGATCATATGTCTCTTCTAGAACTGCTTTTGCGCTCTGAAATCCACTTTGATCAACTTTGCTCATCTCCAACTCGATCAACTGTTTCATCACTTCAGCCATTAACACTGATGTATCTTCTTCTGTATTACCGCCCTGCGTGGCCAACTTATGTCCAAGCAAAATGAGTTTTCTGCGTAGTGAGTTCTCTTTCACGATCTTGGCATAATGAACCGCGTTTTCAGCTGTTGGAACTGCTGACGCAAGCTGTGTCAAATAATGAGCTCCGCCAATTTCGTCCAACTGCTTGAGGTTTATTAGTGTTTCAGTTAGGGTCAAAATGTCGATCGGCTCACCAGCCTCTTGCATGTCGACCATTGCTGCGAAGATTTTGTTATGCTGCGAAAGGTAGAAATCGCCAAGTGATAGAGTTTCAATCAAAGATTGTATGACTTCCCGTTTTAAAAACACCGCACCTAAAACTGACTGTTCAGCTTGTTGGTTATAAGGGAGGTTATCAAACACCTTGGTTCAACCTCCCCTGTAGCCATGCCTGATTCTCGACGTGCTTATCAAAACGTCGACTCTCGCCCTGCATCATGATTTGACCAACCGTGTCAGCAATGATTCGCTCCATCAATCTAGTTCCCCATCCAGCTTGTTTAGCGTTCATTTTGGCTTCCAACTCGTCAATGCTCAGATTCGAACCGTAAAGAATTGGCTTTCTCCCCTGTCTAGAGTTCATAGCTGTAAATAAGTCGCCGATTTCCCAATCTGCTGGCACATCCGCACCAATCTCGTCGATTATCAAAACATCACAATTTCTGTACGCCTCCAACACTTCCGCCTTAGACATCGCTGGTTTAGCCCGTTGAATCAACGTCTTTCCGGTCGTATAGATGACTGCAAATCCATTTTTGCGAAGATGAACGGTGATCGATGATAGAAGATGCGATTTTCCACAGCCGTTATCTCCACAGAAGTAAAATCCTCTTGGCCCCCATGCCACTAAGTTCTGAGCAAAATCCTTCGCTATCCGATACCCACTTGTAGTTCCTTGTTCCAGTTCAAATTTATCGAACGTTGCATTGGCAACCATTTGATCATCATCACTGAAAGTATGTAGGTAGCCATTTCGTTCTCTCCGGGCAGCCATTTTTTCTTCTTGTTTTAACTGCTTTGTCTCGCAAATGCATGCAATTCCAACCATTCTTTGACCAATGCCAGGGAGGTCAACTAGTTTGGCTTCGACTAACTGCCCACATATAGAGCAATTTCTATTCGATACGCCCAACTTTGCGATACTGTTGCTCACGCTTTGAATCAAGTCCTGTTGAGCCAGCATTTTGTCTCCTCCTTTGATTGAGATAGCCTTCGAATTTATTTGAGAACAATGTTTCAGGTCGTAAGTACTGAGCGTCAAATAGATTAGTAGAGTCGTTGGCATCATCTACTTTGTTATCTATGACTTTTTTGAAGTCTTCCAAAGTGAAGCCCTCATTCCAACGCGCTCTGATTAGAGACTGCGTTTTCTTACCAGTGAATTTGTAACTGGTTCCAGCTTTCACATTCAGGTATTCCACAATTTCTTTGTAAGGGATTTTGGATGTAGGAACGCTAGTGACGTTATTATTTATATCTATTTCTTTCTCTATATCTAATTCTTTATCTATATCTATATCTAGTGCGTTACCATGCGTTACTGTAACGTTACCTGTACCATTACAATTGTTCGGTAGCTGTTTTTGCTTTTCTCGATGCCGCGCTACCCTTTGACGGTTCAGTTCTCGTATCTTATCCATGCCATCAACATTCTGGTGTTTATCCCAATTGGATATTGTGATTACACCGTTTTCCATGTGAATCATTCCAAACTGTTCAAACGTTCTTAGAGCCAGCCTAATGACATTGATCGATCTATCGAAAATGGTAGCTAGCATTTCTTCTGTGTACGGGATTCGCTCATTCAGAATGATGCTGCCGCTTGCATTCGCCTTGCCTGCCTGTACCAACAGTTGTATCCACGTCAGCAAAATACTGTCTGCTTCAGGAAGGTTGCGAATCAGTTTAATCTTCTCGTCATCGAACATGGCCGTTGTTATCTTAATCCACTTGATGCTCATGATTTCAACTCCTTATGAAACCCGGCGAAACGGTGCGATCAGCTTCAAAAACTCTACAGTTACTGACCGTTGCTTCCGCCGTTTGTCCAGGCATTTCATCTTGGCCCACTCAACTCCCCTGCGCTGAAAAGTGCTGATTACCTCCCAGCGCAACCCTTGGATGGTGTAGACTTGTCCATTCATAGCGCCACACCTAGTTCAGCAGCTACCCTCTCAATGGATTCAGATGCAGATGGTGTAATAAATTTGATCCACCTTCCATCCGGTAGTAGCTTATGCGCTTGGTAGTACCTCGTTTTAGATCGTCCACCACACGGTAATTCGCGATAGACTCGAAAAAAATAAATCCGATGCTTCCAAGCTAGAGAAAGTGCCTTTCCGTATCGTTCACGTCCAGCCATAAAACGCTCTCGTTCTTGGTCAGTCATTATTTCACCTCGCTAGAAAGGTAAGTCGTCATCTGAGATATTGATTGGCTTGCCAGCAGTTGCGAACGGGTCTCCGAATGGATCGGCAGGCGGGTCAGATTGTTGTGATTGTTGCTCTCGTTTCTCACCACGACCACCAAGGAATTCAATGCTCTCAGCGATTACCTCGGTGACATACACCTTTTGGCCTTCCTTGTTGTCGTAGTTGCGGATTTGCATTCGTCCCTCAACCGCGCATTTCCGTCCTTTTCCCAGGTATTCAGCTGCTCGTTCGCCAAGCTTCTGCCAAACAACGATGTTAATGTAGTCCGTTTCTTGCTGTTCACCTCGTCTCGGGCGATTGACCGCGAGAGTGAAGGTGCAAACCGCTACTCCGTTAGGGGTAAAGCGTAACTCTGGGTCTTTGGTGAGGTTACCGATTAGAATTATCTTGTTCATTGGGATGTCCCGCCTCTCGCTTTAATCCACGCCTTAACTTGTTCAATTGCTTTTGATGCCTTTCCAATTGTCAGCTCTTTTGTGCTTTCAAAATCTCCGATATCAGGATTTTGTTTGAGTAGAGAAATAATCTGATCCCTTGGGGCCCCAAGTTTTTCAAGTTCTGATATTGAAGCCTGTAATGCTTTGAGTTGCTGATCTGATATTTTTTGAGAACCTCCAGAGGCATTACTTGTTTGTGATTTTGATTGATTGCTGCTGTGGTTAACTCCTTGGTTTGAAGAACGATTAGGTTGCTTCGCATGAGTAGCAGCATTTCCGTCGTCGTCTTCCCCAGTATTCAGTGACAGAAAGGCAGATAAAGAGTAGCGTCGTGCGTATGTGATTGCTGAACCAATTGACTGTGGATCATTTTTTACTGGCTTCATGGAAAGAGGCTCACTCTCAATCCACTCTCCACTTTCATGCATAAGAACTGTTTTTAAAGTAATGAGGTCACCTTCACCACAAGGGATTTGAATGATTGATAAACCGTGACTGGTTAGGTTGGGTCTAACTTCATCGATGATTTGATCTAATGTCGCGTACTTGTTCTTAAAAAATGGATTATTTGCGTCCTTTGCGATCCGAGAAACCTCTCCGTTGAATTTCGCAAGGGCTGAAGCCAATTCTTTAATCGATTCACTTTTGTTCAAGTTACTCACCTCTCTGTCGATGTTATTTCTACTTTCAAAATGTCAGGTTGGTCAGATACCGTAACTCCAGCGATAACCAATCCTGTTTCCGGATCAACCACTTGACCATCGTCTCGAACGACAACGCTTTTCTTTAAGATCGCTTTATCCAGCTCTGTCTTAATGCGGATGAACTTGTCCATTCCAGCAGACTGAACCGTCTCGAGCGCCAATTCTTCGTTGTAATCCCATTTAGCTGGCATCTTACGCAAGGAAACTTTTCCGTATGGCGTTGACTCCGACTTCCACTTTGGATCCTTACTGCGTTGTTCATGTGCAAAGATTGTAATGAGCCCTTCCAGAAACTCCTTGCTTTGCTGGATTGACTTGCTTTCCTTGTGCAACCACTTATCAATCCGCGCCTTTTCTTTTGCAGCAAGCTCGTTTTTCTCCGCAAGTTGAGCATCTAAAGCAGCGATTTTGCGTAGTGCCCAGTTTAATGAATCAAGATCGGTGATTTTGAAACGTTGCCGAACTTCCTCAGGCGAAGTCTGGAACTCCATTTCTTGCAGCTCGTCCAATTCCAGCGCTTGCATAGGATTCATTTGGATCACTCCTTTTGATTAGATGTATGACTTCACTTCGTTGCCCACTTTGTGCATTGGGTACTCATGACCCCATCTATAAAGCCACTCCTGTTTGCACTCCTCAACCTGACGATTTTTTTGAATCATCTTAACCAGATCGGAAGTTGAGAGCCTTTCGGGATTGACCCGTTTTTCTTTCGCAACAGTTGACATTGCATTTCCTCCTCTCTTGATCGACGTGTTCCCGTCCCTGCCTCTACGGGAACCATGTGTCTCCGGTGAACACGCCTGCTGTACCTCGATCATGTGGTTTCGACCACTTGTGAAAGCATCGAGTGATATAGAAGAACTGTGCGGGTTCTTTCTCGATGCCTTCACACGAGGCCGAAGCCTCATCCCACGTCCCCGCGCACCCGTCTTCCTGGGGTTAGCAGCCTGTTTCTTCGCTGATATGTTCGAACAAATTGGCTGCTTTTGACTGTGGATAGTGGCAACAAGAAATCCTCGACCCACCATGACCAATATGTGATAGAGACTTGGATCATCATCACTACTCCTCCCCAGCCGTGATGGGCTTAGCTCCGATATTTGATAGCATGCAATCACTACTGCAGAAGATGTCGCTACCCACTTTCCAAGCTAAGACACCATCGTAAATCTCACCGCCGCACTCGTCGCAATGGTCTACCACTTTTGTTTCCTGTACGTCTGAAATGCTTACTCCTGAGAATCGATCCATCAGTACCCAGCCTCCTCGTTTCTGGCGATCGCCATATGTTTGTTGATCTGCTTGTCCGTTTCGTCAAGCTCGTCCTGCCAGTGGTTAACCTGGCGCTGTGCTGCTTCTTCCGCTGTATCGATCAGGCGTCGAGCTTCCTGTGTGCTCTTCAAGCACTTCTTAGCCGAATCGAGATTTATCTTGATCAAGCTGCGTTGCTTTTCCAACTCTTCCAACTTGTCCAACACTACTTGCATCACACATCCCCCTCTCACCTTTTATAGGTGGGAAATTACTTGATTTGGAGTAGAATTAGTAGTTTCTACTCCATGCTGTTCGCAGAAGGTTAAAACACGCTTATAGAAGTCCTGGCATACATCGTCTCCAGATACTGGCCTCATCAAGTTGTTCTCATTCTGGACATCCCTGGCCCAAATCTCAGCTTGTCGGCGGTTTGCTTCGGCTGCTGTCATACCCTTAACCCTCGAACACTGGCAGTGCATTTGCTTTTTCTTGTGCCAGGAGACTTGCCAAAATCACGCTGAACTTTTCTAACCAACCATTCCGAACCATGACATCGATTCCATTCACTTTGCTCTTCAAGGTTGATTCAGCGTATGGTTTTCCTTTTGCAGCTATTTGGGCTTGGTTGACCTTTTCTCTTTCGTTCTTCACTTTCAGAGGAACATCAATTCCATGTTGATCTTTCATGATGTCGTACACTCTGTTGTAAATCTCGTTGTGTCCTATACGTGTCCACCGTGCGTATTCATTCACCAAGTCAACTACTTTGGCGGCATCCGGGATAGCGGTGAGATTTTCTGTCAGTGTGATGATACCACTCTTGAGCGATTGGATTTCCTGATCCCGTCTAGCGTCCTCCTTCTCCTTTTGCACCGCTTGTAGTGCCAGGTGAGCGACGATTTCGAGTTGTGACATTTGAGGATAGTTGCTCCTGAGTTGCTGTTCCAGCAGATTGAATGCTTTGATGTAGTCCTCCTTGAAACGGTCAGCCTCTTTCCCTGTGTAACCCATAACCAAAAATGTGAAGCCGTCCCGAGTCATATCAATCTTTGGCATTTGCCTACCTTGTTGATTGGTGTATGAGGACTCTGCAAAATTGCTGAGTCGAAATTCTTTACTGCAACCCAGGTTGCGTATGTCCCGAAGAACATCAGCGTGATTTTTACCAAACGTGCTAGCAACAATCAAACTGTCTGTAACGACTCGTCCTTGTTCTACAAAAACCAAGTCCTTCATTCCGCTTCCTCCTCTAACAATTCATCTGGTGTTGTTTCTAAAACATTAGCTAGCTTCCGTGCCAGAACGTATGTAAGGCGATTGCCGCGGTGTCCGTTTTCGATCTGAGAAAGGTACCCTTTGGATATGCCGGCACGGTCAGCTACGAAATCCAATTTGAGACCGAGGTGTTTTCTGCGCTCTTTGATTCGTTTGCTCATCTGTCATCACATCCAGTAACGTTTTTGCTATCTGTTTTTAATAATAGTAAGCATTTCGCTAACAGTCAATGAATAAATTAGCATTACGCTCACTTTTTTGTTTACAGTTAGCAAACTGTTGACTACAATGAGGGTATATTAGCTATAGAAGGAACGGGTGAATTTTAGATGACTTCTTTCGGTATGAGATTGCGTGAACTTCGTGAAGGGAAGGATCTGTCACAAGAGGAGCTTGGCGCAAAGTTCGGATTGGGTAAGGTTACTATTTCAGGCTACGAGCTGAGCAAAAGACAACCTACCTTGGAGTTGATAGTTGGATTCGCGGAGTTCTTTGGGGTAAGTACAGATTATCTATTAGGGCGGAGTAACGACCCTTTCGGTGTATCCCCTGATACCAGCAAGAACGCTATTAAAATATCTAAGATTCTAGGGAACATGAATGAAGATGAACAAGAGAAGTTTTTTGCTTTCCTGGAAATGACATTCCGAGACAAAATGCCTAAATAAGTGTAAAATAAAAAAAGACCGCAGGTGTTAGCGCACCTTTGGTCTTGGTTGGTGAAGTGACCTTAATCCTATGCTGGGGTGGAGGTCACTTCTTTTTGTTGTGCCAATTTGAATTCCTCGTAAAGCTTATCAAGCTCTTCTTCTGTGCAATTGTTGATAATGTAAGACAATAACTCAAGCTTCTTTTGCTCCATACATTTTCCCCCTCCACTTTAGGAACACCCGTTCTCTTCCACTATGGTACAAGTATCTCATACCTTAGTCATTTGTACAAGATGATTACCTTAACATTAGTATAAAGAAAATTAGCCATTAGCAGATGTATCCACTAATGGCTAATTTTTCTATTTTTTAATTTCGTTCACCAAAATCGTATGTTACAACCGGTGGTTGCTTAGGGGAAACGACATTTCGTTCGCCAAAGTCAGCAGAAGCGCCAATTGCACTGGACAAAACAAGTACTGTCGCAAATAAAGAAGCTATGATCTTTTTCATGGAAAACACCCCTTCAAAAAGTTTGAAACATAATAATCTTTTAATGAATGAGGTGTCAAGTGATACTTTATATCATGCTATTTTCTCAAGTAATTCCAAGCATTTTTGGAATTCCATTGATGATTTATTTGCGTGTTGAAGTACTATTTTCAATCCATTTATAGCTTGTTTTTTTAAGCGTAACTTCATTGCAAGTTCTACTGCTTCCATTGCGTCCTTTACTCCTTGAAAACGCCCGTTTTTGAGTTGCCAAATTGATTTCGCAAGAATCAAATTTATGTAGCCACGCTGAAGTACTGCCTCTTTATTCCGTTCCTGTTCAATAACTTTTATCTGATCTGCAAATTCTACAAAGAATTCCTGAATGATCTCTTGCAAATCATAGGACACTGCCGCATCAAGTATCACTTCTAAGCCTTCGTAACTTATTTCTCGATGTAACAAACAAAAATCAAAGAGTTTACGGACACCGGTAATATCGCCTGCTCTGATCAACGTAATGTATTTATTACCTTCTGCCCATATCCGGTAGTTTCCGACTGGGATTTTCATACATTCATCGTGGTACTGAATCGCTCCGTTGATATCTCCCTTTTCCCGTGCTGCAATTGCTAATTTGATCAATGCGTCACCCGCATATTCTAATCGGTTTTCTTTGTATGATAGGCTCAGCATCTTTTTTCCGTAAGTTAGAATGTGATCCCACTTATAGTTTAAACGGAATACTGAAATTACTTTGTAATAAGCCTCTAACATCTCATCCTCTTTTACAAAATCAAGATAATCACTTAATCGAATTGCTATTTCACAAGCAAGCTCTGTATTTTGATTACGGATAATTTTCAACTGGCGATAGTAGGCCATTGCCAAATGAATTGCTGTACGATCCCGTTCATGTTTTGTAACTAATCCGAAATAGTCGAAAGCTTTTTCTAACAATCCTTTAGTGTATAACTCCTCCCCTATGTCAAAGATATTTGCCAAATATCCCCCATCCTCAAGCATCTTACTTATAGCTTCACTGGCTTGAAGATCAAGTCCCTTTTCCAGACAATGCAGAATGTATTTTTCAAGTTTCTTAGGCTTTCTAGGTCGTTTTCCGTCACCGGAAAAACACTCTTCCATGTACAAATGGTAATAATGACCACAGGGGCGCTGTAATGCTGATGTAATCCCATCCAATAGCTGCAATGAAATCGATTTATCACCTTTTAATACTTGGCTTAAAGTCGGCTTTGATACTCCAAGCTCCTCAGCAATTGATGCCTGTGTCCGTCCTGCCTCTTTTATGTCTTCGGACAGAACTGTATGTAAACTATAGGTTGTTGCTAACACATTAATCCCCCCAAACAATAATCATTTATTCGACAGAATATTTTTTCTTGATTATATCCAAATTAAAACCCATAAAAAAACAAAAATCAAGTCTCATTCTGAATGAAACTTGATTTTCGATCATTTTATTACTTTATTCTGTTTTTGATGTATTTACTTATAGCACTGACAGAAGTTTTTTGAACTGGAATCGTGCGATTACTAGTATCGTGATAAAACGTCACAAAATGTTCTAGCATGTCCATTTGTTCTACTGCATTTAGATTGACCAATGCACTTTTGGAGGCAGTGTAAAAGTCAAATGGCTCTAAGAGCCGTGCATACAATTTGATGGGTAACGTTGTTACATAACTTTCCGAATAGGTATGTATCGTGTATGTACCGTCAACAAACTGAATGTACAAGATGTCTGATGCTGGCAAATAAGTGATTTCTTCGTTTACAACTGGCACAACCATACCTTTGTTTTCGTTGATTCTCGTACAAACTATTCGCTCTGCAAGTCCTCTAGCTAAAAATTCCATGGCATTTTCCGTGTACAGTCTCTCTTTAGAAAAGATTGCAGTCACACCCTGTTCATAGCACTTCAGTGGATCAACTAACGACGTATCTACTGTCACTACCGCCGCTGGATATGCAAACCCTAACGAGCGGGCCAGTTTAAGTACTTGAACGCCATCCATTTGACCTTCGCCTAATTGCACATCGATGATAAACGAATTGAAGTCTTTCCCGCTCTGTTCCAAAATATCGAAAAACTCACCGATCGTTTGTGCAAACTTAATATGATTAACACCGATCATCTCTAATGATTTTCTGATCAGTTCTTGGTGTTCAACAGCATCTTCTAATACTAAGAGTTTCAAGCTTTGTATCATGATGGTTCCTCCTTTATCCGAAATGAAACGGATATTTACATCATAACCTGTTCACATTCGAAATAAAATCGCTTTTTAGGATATTATACCTACTTTTAATATTTATTGCGAAAAAATATGGTAGAATCAAAGCGTTCAACAATCTACTTGGAGGAAATAATGCCATATCGAGCCGGGCGCTGCCGGCTGGGGGTAATTCTCACTGAACGTCGTATCAAGTACATCGATTTTGCAAAGAAGATCAACATGGCCCCATCTCAGTTGAATGACTATATCAATGGTCAAAAGCCAACAATGTCTCTTAATACAGCTATGACTATTGCAAGTGCATTGTCAGTCCCCATAGAACAGTTGTATGAATGGGAATACATACCCCCAAGCCAGAGAAAGCGCCAAAAAAAAGAGTAGACAAAGGTCTACTCACGGCTCAAAAATACACTAAGTAGCGTCTTTTAAGTGTTTATCCCCTTACTTCCCCCGCTGTCTAATCACCTAAATAACTGCGATATACTCCTGATTTGAAACGCCTTAAACGGCAAGCCCTCCGGAATTGGAATCCTGTGCTCAGTGAGAATGATCAACAATGGAAAAGCTGGAGCTTGTGGATTTTGCCAAGGTTCTTTTGCAATTCTACCCCGATGATAAAGCGTCCGGTAACGAGCGAACTTTTCCGCCCATACAGATGGAGTGAATTGGCTCCTCTGTACCTCAATAAACATTGGCTTCCCCCACATAGCAAATGCATCTGGTTCAGGCATACCCTTTCCAAACTTCGGCTCTGGCACGAAGATATCTGGCGCGCGCAGCTCAGCCATTTGATGGTACACAGCAGCTATCTCCAGGTAGTGTGGAATCTTCTGTGAGTCTCGTTTAATTGGCGATGGCTTGATGGCATACACGTATGGTGAATGGCTCGTGATGACGTCAACCTCCCCGCGATCACGTAGGCGGCGTAGCACACGATTTGCCGCATTCACAGCGTCCTTAATACCCCCAAAGTGTAGTTTGATGATGTCATCCCGCGACAGACAACGAAACCGTTCCAAGTCCTTCAGGATGGACTTATCGCGTTTTTGCATGAGGCGGCACCTCCCGTTCCATAAGAGTGCTTAGGAGTTCGCGCAGCTCGTTACTCTCCTTTTCGTTCATTTCGACAGACTGCGGAATATTTGGGTTGATTGGTGGGATGAGTGGTTCCTTCTGGATGCCTACATATCGTTTCTTCACCTCAGCCAACTGCGCTCGTGCTTCCTTCGGAGGAAGCCAAGGTGTCTGTACTTCTTTCAGCTCCGTTGCCTCTTTCACATAACACCGGCCTTTAATCTTGAGCTCAGCTGCAACTGTTGAGTTCAAGAACATTCGGCTATTCATGTCGTCGCTCATCCTGTATGCGATCCGCACATTCAGATTGTTCTTGAGCTTCCCATCCATTACTTCGCGATCTATTCTCTGTTGGGACATCACCAGGAAGATTCCAAAGCTACGCCCCAACTGTCCTATCTCTTCAAGGATGTCATGAGCTGCTGACTCTCCTTCTAAACTGGCAACTTCATCGATGCAGACCACAACATAAGGCAATATCACACCAGTCAGTTCCTCGTACTCGCTTTGATCAACAGTGCCTGCTGCATGAAACAACTCCTGTCTGTAGAGAAGAATTTCGTGGACTTCTGCAAGCAATGCAACCACTTCACCGCGCCGTACAGCTATGCTTCCTTCAACGTGTGGAACATTCCTATACATCCCGAACTCCGTCATCTTTAAATCGCCAAGAAACAGCCGTAGACGGTCTGGGGAATATGTCTCGAGCCAACTGTTGAGCATGACACGTAATGCAGTGGACTTTCCCCAGCCCGTTACTCCGACTAATCCAACGTGAGGTGCCTGCTTTAGATCGACAGCTACGCTGCCGTTGTATGCCTCTCCAATGTAGAGTGCAAATCCACCTGCTTTCTTCATAGCTTCCTTTGCATTCTCCAAGTCATATTCAATCTTGGTTGGTAGCTCCTTGGGTATTACCAATCGGAACCGTCCAGCCTTGTCGTTCAGTAGATGAGCTGTCGGACCAAACGTATTAGCGAACACCCAAGCATTCCGCTCGATAACAGCCGGGTCCATCCCGATCGGCAGTTGCAAGTTCACTGTTATACAGCTATCTGTGATCGTCACTCGTTCAATAGTCGGGAAGATCCGGAATGGCTTCATATTCCCATCCCCGAGGTCTCGCCGCTGCTTTTCAACATGGATATCAGCCTCGATAAAAGCCCTTACCAGCCGCTCTTTCACCTTGGCTCGATCATTCACCCACCCTGGCACTTTCAAAGCGCAATACGTGATTATACACGCTGTGGTGATACCTTTCGCCAACAGGTATAAACCGTCTGCCAGCCTTGCGCTGGGTAAGCCTCCAAACATAGCCCCGCCAAACAATTCAATTACCGCATCGCGGAACAAGTCTTGTAGCCTGTCATCCAAAACAGTCGTTATACTCTCCAAAACGTTCATACAATTCCGCTCCTTCCTCGCAAGAGCTTTGCGCTTCACTTTGCTCATCGCTCCGCTCTTAACAAAGTTGTCGTTTTCAATCTGCTTGCTAGTTGAAGGATCTAATAATGCCGTAGGGGTATGTAGGTAATTATGTCGGTTGCTAGTGTGGTCGCTGTTGTAGTAAAGACTACGAGTGAATGACTGTCCAAAATGCTACTTTTTTGTTGCAGGTATGTTTGTTTTTTGAAATTCTTGTCCAAGCTTTTGGATGAGGTGATTTGATTATGGCAGGATGGGGATTGGGGAAAGATCGGTCCCGATTGGGAAAGTGGTTGGATCAGCGAGGGATTACTCAACAATGGTTAAGTCGAGAAACAGAGTTGAACCGTGCGACCATATCAAGGATTGCATCTGACGATGAATACACACCAAATTTGCGAACCGTCCAGAAGATATTAAAGACTTTGAAAAAGGTTGATCCACGAGTTAAACAAGAAGATTTTTGGATGTAAAAAGCCACCGAAAATATCTGGTGGCCTTTTTGTGCTTGTATTCAAAAAACTACACTACTTAGTGTTTTCGTTTCCAACAAAGTGGGTAATGGATAACAAAAGACTTATATGGAGTGGCTATCATGCGAAGGTATTGAAAGGGGTAGAAATGATGTGGACAACACAGAGATAATACTACTGCTTTTGGTTTGTTACTCGTTTTATGTAACAGTCGCTTTGGTTCAGAAATCAGTTAGACAACCGGAACCGGAACCGGAGACTCAATACAACCAACAACTGAACTACCTGACTTCTGCTGTCCGATCGATCCGCCATAATGCAATGAGTCACTATACAGTGATATTGGGATATTTGAAGTTGAAGGATTACCAAAGAGTTGAAGACTATGTAAAAAGCCTGGCGGCTGAAGCAAAGCGATTGACTGACATCACTGAACACGTCAAAAACAAGACAATCTCAGCTCTCTTGTATGAAAAAATGTCCCAATCCTTAAAAGAAGGTATCGACTTCCAATTGAAGGTGTCTCCAAATGGACCACAGTTAGAGGCTTGGGATGTTCAGGACGTCAGATTGTTAATTTCTAACCTCTTGGACACTGCTTTTGAATCGGCACAAAGCTTTGATGGGGATGGGCGGTACATTAAGTTTGAATGGGGCTGTCGGGACCACACGGAGTATCTGTTCGTTGAACACTCCGGATCAATGACAGAAAACACGGAACAGACCGATATAAAACGACTTGTGGCGAAATATAACGGGGAAATTAACGCTGTTTCGGGTGAAGGGATAACTCGGGTAACCCTTATGCTCCAAAGCTCTAAAAAAGGCTCACAGAAGGGCACAGACAATCATACCGATTCGGCATAATGCTGGGCGGTTATTTGTTTGAAAAAAAGATAATACAACCCCCAAAAACGTATTGCATGTAATACAAAAATACGTTAATATAATATCAGAGGGTATGATTTCCATACCTTCCAACTACAAGGAAGGAGGTTGGCAAGGTGATTTGGGTGACGATACTCATGCTACTAACAGCAATCGTGAATCTGGTAACAGCCATTATCAACTGGCAAAATACCAGAAAAAAGTGAAAACCCCTTGCGCGGCAACGCAAGAGGTCACTTGAACCAAAGGGTTGGGAGCCGACAGGCTTCCTCCCCTCCCCAATCATCATACGCCAATCATACCCTCGCCATTCATACTTGTCAAAGGAGGATGCCGCATGGAGACCCTTACCCTGATCATCGCTGCAGCAGCATTTATTATTAGTATAGCTGCTCTATATCGAGCTAATCGCAACCGGAAGGAGTCTTAAATAATCATGGCAAAAAAGGCACAGTCTTTTCGATTTCCAGAAGAGTTCCTAACGACACTACGAACATGGGCTTTTGTCACCGGCAAGGATCAGAATGAATTGTTGGAAGAAGCTTTCAAACTCTATTCTGATCAGCAACCAGAGATAAAAGAAAAGGTTGAGAAGGTTATCAATGCTATTGAATAGGTTTCAACATTTGATATAGGTTGTAACGCAGTGGGGTTTCAGCTTGGGAGGACAATAAAATGAATCAGAGAAAGATACTGTCGTTGATAACGGCACTATTAATCGTCACTGGCTATTTTCTGTTAAACCTTCTGCCAATGGAGACCAAACCCGTCGTCAACGACAGCATAGTCCATACAATTGTTTTTCCGTCTGAGCGTTACCCAGAGACAGCAAAACATATCAAAGATGCGGTTGCCTCTGGGAAGTCAGCCGTTTGTACAATTGACAGGGATGGAGCAGATAAAAACCGCGATGAGTCCCTGAAAGGTATTCCTACAAAGAAGGGGTATGATCGAGATGAATGGCCGATGGCCATGTGCGCTGAGGGCGGTACGGGGGCACATATCGAATACATATCACCTTCAGATAATCGAGGAGCCGGATCGTGGATTTCTAATCAATTAGAGGATTTTCCAGACGGAACAAAGGTTGAAATCGTGGTTAAATAAAGTGTCTGTTTCGTGTACCCACTGATTCTGGATACAATACACATTCACAGTAAAAACCCGTCTCCTTAATTAATACAGGGACGGGTTTTCTGTTACTTGTTTTAGTGCATGGAAAGTATGCCTCAGGGCACGGTTTCCTAAATTTCGAATAGGCCAAAGTTGATTTAACGTGGATTCAACCAGGCGTTTCACTGTACTAATACCGACTCTTCTAAGTGAATTTGCAGCTCGTGTAGAAAGTGGACCAGGAACATGCATAAAAATCGCCTCAATGGGCTGTTCTAAAGAAAGCATGTTATCCTTGATAAAATTGATAATTGGTTCGTCGGGTGAAGAGAAAGCAATATGATACAGGCTCTCTTTCTTGCAGGCATCTTCAATCAATTTTAGAGTTTCTGGTGGTTGCTCTCGTAGTATAGCCCATGTGTCATCAATAGGTGTTGCTACAATTTTGCCGCTTTTGCATAGTTCTCTGATTACTGTATTACTAAGTTCCCACAATTCGGAAGCTTCGTTAACACCCATAATCGCAACAAATAATTTATTCACTGGCTTGCCCCGCCCTTATGAAGATGTTGCCAATAATCATACCACACAGAAAAAAGATTCTATACTTGAATTTTTGTAATACTATCCATCGGTATCCACTGGCTATCTTCATCGGTCACAAGCTTAATTCTTCTGCCATTCTGGTCAATCCACTTGACTACTCCCCACATCATACATGTGGTTCCCAAGTTTCCTTTTACGGGTTTCCACCAAGAAACTATGACTGGATAATCTTCCCGAGCTGCATCTCTCAAGATGTACTGGAACGATTCCATCTCATCTTGCTCAAGGATCGGCATGGGAACGAGTTTATCATCTTCTTTCATTTGCAGGTATAACTCACGTTGCTCTGGCAATACAAAACGCATGGAAAAAGGATTTTCTAATTTAGAGGCCACTGAAACCACTCCCACCATCACATAAGAACGTTTGTTCCTATTTTATGACGGGTGACGAAAAAAGAAAAGCCCCACTTTTTAGTGGAGCAACACCGTGCTAGTTTCGCCTGGTCCAAATTGAACAGCTTTTCCCCAGCCGTCTGGTGGTCCAACTACAAGAGGGCTACCTCCCCACTCTGGAGGTCCATACTGTTGCCAACCAGGACCGCCGTCCAAGCTTAGTCCCCAATCAGGGCCAGTCGCTTTCATTCCCCAGCTCGGACCATTATCCAGCTTTACGACTTCCCATTCAGGACCTGTTGTTTTCATTTCCCAACGTGGTCGTGGTCCATTATCAAGTTTCATGCTTTCCCAATCAGGATCTGAGGTTTTCATTGCCCAACCAGGGCCATCATCAAACCGTATTGATTCCCATCCGCCACCGTCATGAAATCTCATTTCTGTCCAATTAGGTTCTGTGCCTCTCAGGATGTGATATGCCATGTTCTCACTCTCCTTTTCTTTCAATCTATCATACAATCCCTCCAGAAAATAGAAAAGCCTTCTCGGATCACTCCAAAAGAAGGCTGTATAAACACTATATTTACTTATTGAATTTTTCTCTGAGTTGTTTGAAAATCTCATTATTCGGATCGCTGCTCGGAGCCATTATGACCTTACCCTCTGTAAATACGACCAATTGTTCTGTCTCACTTCCGTCTGCCTTCTTACCGCTTAAGAGAACAATAACACCTTTCTCTTGCGCCACAGCATCCACCACTTCCGGTTTACTGATGACGTTTGATTTATCACTTTGCATGTTCATTGCCAAAGTCATAATCGGTTGAGCCTCTGGAAGTACGTTATTTTGTATGAATGTCTTCTTTGCTTCTTCGTCATCTCCCTGAAGTATGACGTTAACGTACTCGACTGCGAGTTTCTTTTCGGTTTCATGTGTACCCCCACCACAACCAGATAGCAGAAGCAACGACGCTACACATGCAATTAGAAGTTTTTTCACGAATGTTATCCCTCTTCCTTTTTTTCATAATAATACCACATAGCAAAACATAAAAAAGCCCTCCCCCGTTTTACCGGAAGGAGGGCTGTCGCATTTAGAACGCTGCTAGAAGTATTTCAAGAGCCTGTTGGATCGCCTGGACTTGTTCATTCGAGAGTAACCCGTAACCTGCTCCTGCAATTGCAAGAACGCCACCAACAATCATCAAAACTCCCTGTTTCTTTTTGTTTGCATTATCCAAAGCACTCATCCTCTCAACTTTACTGTTTTTGTGCTTCCATCCCACTCCACCTGTAGTCCGAGTGCGGAAGCGATCTCCCGAGCCGGTGCATAAGACGTTCCTGCTTCGTTAGTAACTGTCAGCTGCTTGCCGTTGACTGTCACGGCCTTGTTGTCTGGGCACCATCCTGGCGTAACTCCTACAGCCTCTGATACCGCACGTACAGGCAGGGATGAGACTCCATTGTTGAGGTAGCCATGCTCTGGCAGTACCTTACCGTTAATTTCGACGGAAACCTTAACCACAGGTTTATCAACAGGATTTTTCTCCGGTTGTGGACATTCCTTCGCATAAAAATCGTCGACATACTTCACTGGGTGTACATGGTTTCCAAAGCCAAAACTCGGACCGTTTTTCCGCACCTCATAATGCAAGTGTTGGCCTGCGGATTTTCCGGTGTTACCTTGCCGCCCGATCACTTGACCACGATCTACGAACTGTCCAACTGAGACACAGTAATCTGTGAGGTGCGCGTACATATGTAGGTAATTGTCTTTGTCTTTGATGATTACTGTGTTTCCAAAACCGCCAACTCCAGTACCTGCTTTCCCCATATTGGCATAAACAACCGTCCCGGCTATGAAAGCTTGGATATTCGCGTATGCTGGCTTTACAAGGTCAATTCCTGTGTGGAATTCTTGTCTCTCAGTGATAGGACTCTTTCTTGGACCGTAAGGACTTGTGACTCGATACTCTTTCATCATGGGTATCATTCTATTTTTCCCCCTTTCTCACTTTCACGGTTTTTCAATCGGTCTAATGTATTGGACAAGAATGGCGGTACAGGTAAACCTAGCTTGTTGCAGTTTTCTAAGATCGAAATTCCTTCCGTTCCGATCAGAAACAATAGGATCGCATTCCGGATGAACCCTTGCGTATTCCCACTGATCAAATCCAGTTGATTGGCCACAATGATGAAAACAAGCATGGCTACTTTACGACCTATCCCTGCCAATGCAACTCGGCTGCTCAACTCACGCCGATAAATGGCAGCTCCTAATCCCGTCCCATAGTCAAGAATTAAGAAGATCCCAAAAGCTACGAGAAGCTTATCGAGACCGCCAAAGAGATAAGTAATTACCGCTATCACCCCGCCTGATGCGATTGTCAACCATCCATCGTTTCGGGCTACAAAATCCATCTGTTATCCGCTCCAATCACCCCCCGGGGGCAAAAGTAAAAGGAGCCGCGTTAGCAGCTCCCCAATTAAAAAATCACCAGCTTAGAAATCTTGTCCGGTGATTTTTTTGAATTCCTCAGGGGTGATGTCTCCATAAGGATTCGATTCAGTTTTTACTGCCAAACGTAGTTGATCGATTGTTACCCAATTGCATTTATAAGCAATGCTCCAGAATGCCATCAGTTACCACCTCCTTCCAATTTCATAATTTTGAGTTTTAGTAGTGCTACTTCTTGACCTAGCATCTGAATGATCACGTCTTTTTGCTGAGTGGCTTCTCTATCATCTTGCACTTCGCTCACTGGCTTTTCTTGCTGCAATGGTATCAATCAAATGCACCTCCAAATCCTTTGATCTCGATTGGTTCCGAAGCTGTCCCTTTTTCGATTTTCACACGAATGGAGACTCCCCATTTTGTTGCCGTTTTCTGAGTGTTGAGGAATACATACCCGCGCCCATACCGAGCATGAAATGAGATGTCCTCCCAAGTCGGGGCCACATCAAAAGCATTGTTGCAAGCTTCAGCGATCAGGATTGCTCCTGCTGGGATATTCATGTCCAGCGTCAGAAGAACTCGCTTCGCTGCTGAATCTGTTGTCCATGGAACCTCGATCTCAAAAGATATCTCATCTTCAAAGCGAGTCAGCGTGAATACTCGCGTTGAGCTCATATTCTGGTTGTCAGTTGCTTCGATTGTCAACGTATGCAGCACACCTGGTTCAAGTCGTAACCACGTTTCTTGCGGAATTGTGACTGTCTCCTGCCTTCCAGCTGCACCGGGAAACGTGCGAATCACCACCCCGTTGAGCTTCTCTGTGACAGTGAAAGGGTTGCTCTCTGGCTCTGTCACCGTGTAGTTCACCGATGGCGGAACTTCCATAGTGCCGAGGTCTCTGTTTTCATCATCAATTACTGGCGGACGGTTCCAGATCACTCTAAACTTGCGTGTGACTTCCGTACTCTTGCCACCCGGTTGATCATCTTCTGCCCAGACAGTCAAAGTGTGGTCAGTATTCTCTGCCAGATCAGCACCAATCACGTCTGTATTTCCATCCCATAGACGTTTGTCTCGATAGGTCAAACTCTTAGCAAAAGAAATAGGCGTGCTACCGTTTGATACACCGGATTGCAACGCCCTGACAGGACCGTTATTTATTTTGTATTTGGTAGTTACTACGTTTCCACTGTCAACGTCTGATGCGGACCCCTGCACAGCCATCGTATTGCCTTCCGATAATGTTTGATTATCAGTAGGTGAGGTTAGGGTAAGTGTAGGTGTTTTGTTAATGCTGAAATTGACCGTCTGTTGAGATTGATTCCCTGCATTATCTGTTGCAGTCACAATCAATGTTTTAGCTCCACTGGTGGTTATTGCTGTTCCTGATGTGTACGTTGCTCCATTGAGTGTAGCAGACACTGTAGATAAAGCCGATCCTCCTGCATCGGTAGCTGAGAATGTAGGAGCAACAGAGTTTTGATAGGTCACTCCATTTGCAACACCTGATATTGTAATGACAGGGTTTGTCTTATCAACTGTAATGGTTCCGGTATACGTGACTGAGCTTGTACTACCGTTACCATCGTCAGCAGTAACTACAATGTTGCCGTACGTCCCTTCAACTATTGAATCAGATACCACATCCCAAGAAAGACTCCATCCTTTTACTGTTGATGTGTTGGATAAGGATGTCGTTTTTGTCTTTCCATTAATGGACGCGCTGATGGTAACAGTATTATTATCCGCATCCGAAATAGTGCCAGAGATCGTGATAGTCCTTTTCCCGGCTGTTCCTGAAACCACTTGATTACCTGTTGAGGATAAGGCTATAACAGGGAGGCTATTAAGATAGGCTGCTAGATAAAAGTTATTAGGTGAAGCTAGGTCTGTTAGGAAATTTATCGAAGTAGCAAAGTCTTTCGTATTCGTTAGGGTGGGATAATAATTAGTCAAATCTCCCTGAACCCCATCTCCTCGCTTATACTTCACCGTTCCATCGGAATACCTCGCAATATAATAATTTTGCTGATTTCCAATTCCATTGATACCTATTGCGATACTAATTCCAATAGCATTTGTTAAATCAGGGAAATAAGAGGTAATGTCACCTTGTGTCCCATCACCTAATTTATACTTAACCGTTCTATCGTTATTTAATACTGCGTAATAGTTTTTGTATGAAGATAATGTGTACCCATCCATGATATCTACCGAAATATCTTTTGCGTTCGATAGATCAGGAAAGTACGATGTTAAATCACCTTGCGATCCACTTCCATGTTTATATTTGACTGTTCCGTCAAGATTTCTAATCACATATAAACTAGAGATACTATTCAAACTTGCATCTATCGACACAGCAATATCAATTGCATTTGTTAAATCCGGAAAATACGACGTCAAATCACCTTGCGTGCCGTTACCTTGCTTGTATTGAACAGTTCTTGCCATCGTATCTATCCCCCTTTCCTATCGAAAATGGCCGTTATTGCGACCCATTCCTTTTTCTGCCATCACTTGATCACCAGCCGCGCATTACTCGGATCGAACCAACCGCGAGTTATTTTTACGCCGACTGGATTAGAAAACGAGACCTTGAAGATGTTGTGGTTAAAGTCATTTAGGATGGCGTCTTCTAACGTCTGCACCCTGGTTTTAAGAGCCGCGAACTCTGAATAAGGGATGTGGATGCTTGGGTCGTTAACGTGGTCCACAATCGGATTGAGCGTCGCTGCATTGATTCGGCTGCCAGGCTCCACGATACCCTGTTTCTCCAGCTCGACGATCTCCGTTGTGCCGTCTTGTCTCGTGATCTGATATTTCCGCTCGTCTCCCAGGTTGTACCGCCTGTCAGTAAACCGCTCCATCATGTGGCAGCTCCCTCCCTCCAAATGGCTTCAATCGGTATCTCAAACCGCAAGTCCGTATCCGGCTTATCGATGTTGATTTTCCCGGGCGGATCAGACCAGACCACCTGACCGCTTGCGCTCTTGATTAAACGTTTGGTGATCCTGCCGACCACATTGGCTGGCACATCAATAAAAAACCTCACCTTGCTACCTTCTCGGCTGCTGGTGAGGTTAACTATTTTGATTGCTCCGTTTATTTCGATCTCTGCGTTGTTGTATAACGTTTGGAGATGCTTCGCCTGTTCCTCTAAAGCGAATTGAGTCATCATAGCTCGTATTCACCTCCTGAAGAAAAGGTCCCGCATGCTTGATAGGTGCTGATATGAACAATCGGATATTGTGTACTGTTGAATTCAAGGTTGCTTTGTGTCTCTGATAGGCTGTAGGAATGTTCTAGGTGAGCGAGTTTGTTCTTCCTGATATACTCCTCAAGGATTGGGAGATTAAGCTTGGCGGTTCCTACTTCAAGTTTATAGACAACAGCAAAGTCAGAGTACAATGGTATGACCGTAGCTTTGGCGTTTGCCAGCATGCTGAGAGCTGCTTCAAAATCTTTCGTGCTTGTGGGCCCGCCCCTCTCATAATTCCTTGCGATAATCCGCCTACGACGCTCATCGATTGGTAAATGATCCCCAGAGGGTAAACCCAGTTGCTTCTCAGCATCGCTCAAAGTGTCCACTGCAGTATAGACGTGGGCTTCACGGAGCAGTGTAGCTGCAACGCTCTCGGAAACGCTCAATGCTACAGATATTAAACGAATCAGCCTATCGAACTGCTCTCCATTATGAAGGAACCATCGTCTGGCGAAGTATCCCCGAAGGTTACTCTGCATGTCCATTTCAAGTCACCTCGGTTATCGTAATGGTTCCAGGAATGGCCAAGTCTGTACCGCTTAAAGGAATGTCACCTGTTGGCGATGTCAATTTGTAACTGAACACTCCCTTTGTATCCCCAATAGTATCCTGTAGTTTGGAAGCACGGACCACAAGGACCTTATTTTCAGCTACAATTGTTCCCCGCAGGGCTGATTCAACCAACGGGCGAACAATCTCGAATTTATAATCGGGTTCCAGTTTGATTTGAGCAGTCACGTTCACATAAATCGGTGTTGGTGCTTTGACTAGGACGCTTACGCCACCAGCCGGCTTTTTTGTTTCCAAGTAAGCTTGTACATCCTGAATCAACTGCTCTGTTGGCAAGCCGTTTGTTCCGGTAATAACGACATCGATCGTACCATTTCCTCGTGCTCGTGATAACGACCTAGCAGTTACGACACCAGGAACACGTTTCGACCAGATTTCGTAATCTAGCTCGGTACCGCCTTTCTCCATGTTTTGAACTTCAATTAATAGCCTTTCTCGAAGACCATCGTTACTCTCTCGGTCAACTCCTGCAGTTATAACCTCAACAAATTTTACATAGTCGATACCGTTCATTCCTGGATACACTTTTGTAGTGGCGTTAATATTCCCGATCTGCCCAAAGACGGAGCTTTCAGCTTCTATCAGTACGGATTTCTGTCCAGCTGGCAAAACGGTAGCATTTTGAACATAGTAATCAAGCGCTGCCGCATCCCCAATAGATTCTGTTGTAATTAAGCTATTGGCGGCAATTGGTACATCTACGGTTGCTGGGACATTTTTCCCCAATTCAAACTTTATAATCGCTTTTACTGCTCGATGGCGACGAACTGTAGCTGATCGTTCCACGCACTTGGCATCCAGATCATCATCGATAGCAGTTAGAAGGCTAGATGCCTCATATGCAAGCTTGCTTGCCAAGACTTGTTCAGCCGTAGCATTGCTACTACCTATGATGAGTTGCTTTGTAATATAGTCATTTTCTAGGTCATCGATTTTACTATTTGGCCCCAAAAATTCGTCGATCATCTTTTGGCGCAACTCTTCCACCGTTGGGAAATGTACACTCATACCAACACCTCACTTGCGTTTAAATCAATATCTCCGATTACCGTGACAGCCACAGCAGAAATACTTACTGTGTCATTATCAATCCGAACCGTCACATCGCGGACTTCTGTTACATCCGGATCTTGCATCAGAGTTTCGATAAGTTCCCGCTCCATCGCTTGTAAATTGGATGGGCGTGTCCCTTTGGAAACCATTTGCCACAAAAGCGTTCCAAAGTCAGGATAATCCAACAGTTCGCCCTTTTCAGTCAGGATACGCAGGTACAAACGCTGCTCAATCCATTCTAAGTCAGACGCGGTGGCTAGATCGCTTCTGACGAAGGCAATATCTCTCATCTTGGCGTTGTAGTAAACCCCTCTCATCGTTCAACACCCGCAATTACATACCTCTTATCATTAATGACTGGTATCATCAGGACGTTTTGCCCTTGATCAGCTTCTGTCAATTGAACAGTGACCATCAAATCTGTGTACTCTCGGTTGTCACTGTTGACCTTCAAGGGAGCAACACTTATCAACTTGCCGATTCTCGGCAGTAAGATCGGGAAAGGAACAACCAATGATTGTCCATATGAACTTTGACATGGTATCACTACACATTCCCGTCCCATCTGGTTCGAGTGAACCTCTACTAATGATTCCAACCACCCAAGTTCAAACTCAGATGGCTGGAGGGTTGGAGTGATTTTTTGCTTTTCTACATCAACACCTGTGATGGTGGCCATACTTGTCTCGTACTTCATCTAGCCCTCCACCTCCTTGAACTTGCTGGAAAATCCTATCTCAGTGTTAAACGAATCGGCGTTCTCACTGTATTTCACGTTTGTACAAAAATAATCTTGCGACAAACCTTTCCCGACGCCGTAAAGTGATAATCGCCGGTCTGTATCAATCTCAATAAAATAAGGAATCGTTAGATTACCACTTATATTGTATTTGGTCAGTTCTTGATAGATCGACCTTACACGGGTTCTCAGTTGCTCTTGTGAGAGGCTCGTCAATGTACGGCGAAAGATGATAGCCGTCTCGTCTTTTTTCTTTGGCTTTCGTGGGTAATATTCAACAATTGTCCTTTTTCCATGATAGCTACGCCCCTCAATGATGACCTCTCTTGCGCCGAATTGGTGGCGAGAAATGCTTTGCACTTCGCAATTGCTCCCATGAGTAAAGGGAATTGGCGGCAGCTTTAGCTCCGGGATTTGATCAAGTGGACCAAAGAAACCCTCAGTCCCTTTGACACGAACAACAAATCCTTCCCATTCAGCCAGCCAATTGCTCAACTCCCAATCATCCATGTCAACTGAGCTTGTTTGATTATCTTCTGAATAGGTCCCCACTTTTTTTGTTGTAGCCGTGACTAGAGGCTTCAATTTGTGATACGCGAAAATCTCCAACATCAATGAAGATGCCGTTCGATTCTTTATGTTTCGGAGAATTTTTCTATCAATAAGCCTTCCGATCTTCCCGCGTCCAGTGATGGTCACCAAATCTCCATCCATACCAAACGACCATTCTGGAACGTCCATGATTCCATCGATAAGAAGCTTACCATTAAGCTTGATTTGAACTGGTACATCCTTTTTGCTAATGAGAACCGTATCAGTTGTAGCGTTTGAAGAAAGGACGTCAGTACCACCAATATTCCAAAGTGCTTTCACCGTAAAATTATCCGTCTCATCGAATGCATTCAACTCAACTGAACATTCTTCATGCTTTATAGGCATGCCGTTGAGGATTACTTCAAACTTAGGCCTTTCTACCATGAAAATGGGTTTCTTTATAATCATGTCTTGATCACAACCTTCTGGCCGGGATAAATCAGGTTCGGGTTCTTTATCCCATTATCTGATGCTAGTTTTGCAATCGTAGTTCCGTTTGCAGTTGCAATCTTGGATAAGGTGTCACCAGATTGAACTGTATAGGTCTTTGGCTTTGGTTGAGGCTTCGTGGTGGTAGCTTTTTTGCTCTGGGCAATTTGGTTTGATACTGGATCAGTTTTTTTTGCACCAGACTGTTGATCTATCGTCAGATCACGGACCAGACTGATGGAGAAATCAATTTGGTCTTTTTTCACCCAGCGCCAAACGAATTTCTCAATGAAGTATTTAACCTTGAACGTGTAAAATTGAACGACTTGGCTTTCTGCCTTGGTTCGATATTCATCCATTTTTCTAGCCTTTTGATATGCGTCTTCACCATAAAAGGTCCCTTCCCATGAGTTGAGTAACTCTGTGAACTCACCTCTTGGCTGTATGACCTGAGTTCCACCTGGTAGTTTCCTTTTGGCAATGACCTGCTCCCCGCCAAACGCCCAGCTTTCAGGGGCAGCAAAATCTTTGAATTCAACATCACCGATTCTCAGAATGTAAACCACCCCTTTCAGACTAAGAAAACCTCCCCATTTCTGGAGAGGTTAGGTTGCCATCCCAGGAACATACCGGGCATTGTTTCGTGCTTTCTGCTTCTGGGCTTTTTCAACCAGCCCAGGTATTTCTCGTTTAAATTGCGCGAACGAGTCAGCAACCATCTGCTGTAGTGCCTCATCATCTCGTGCACTTCCCTGGAATACAGGATTATAAACTACTTGTATTGGTTGCTGTGATGGTTGTGACACCGGCAAAGTGACGGCCCCGCCGTTTGTGTTACCACGAAAAGCATCCGCTTGCGGCTTGTTTAATACCATCTCTCCTCTGTGCAACTGAGCCAGATAGCCATCAAACGGTACATAGGACAGTCCGCTGTAGTGTGACCCGTTGATACGGATGTCCCGAACCAGCTGCGCTTTCTCTTGTAACGATAGGCTATTGTCTTCCCGAACTTCCCTTACAGTCTGTTCAATTTGTATCTGGTATTTCTCGCGAGTAAGAGCCGACAGCTTCTTTTCAGCATCGTTGATAGCGTCCGTTACTTCTTTCGTGAGCTTATCAGCCAGATTCGTGCCGAAAACTTGATCAAGCACCTTTAGAAAATTCACAATTAATGGCATCAGGTAGTCACGAAACAGCTTACCTAAGTAGACAAGTCCTTTCAGCCCGAGTTCTTGAAAGAAAATAGTGACTCTTCTGGCCATCAAACAGAGATAGTCCCAGTTTTGATATAAGATAACGCCAATAGCAACGAGTGCGCCAATAGCCAGTGCAATCAATCCAATTGGGTTTGCCATCATAACGATGTTGAGGATTCCCTGTGCGATCGCTACACCCCTAGCAATGACCATATATGTTGCGAATCCTGCGGCAACCGCCAAAATGATACTGGTGAGCTTTCCGTACTTACTACCGAACATCTGGGCATAAACAATCAGCGCAATCATCCCGCTGGCAGCCAAAGCGTAGGGATTCATACGCAAGACGAGGTTGAGCGCAGCTTGTGCGATTGTAAAAGCTTTTGTGGCGAAAGTGCAGGCAATAACAATTAGTTTGTAAGTGGCAAATCCGCCTGCTACACCTGCCACGATAGGTCCAATCAAGCTCCAATTGTCGGCGATGATATTGTAAAAATCCAGTGCGGATTGAGCAGCATCAAGTATGGTACTCACAGCCACCCCTAAAACCACAACGAGCGTTTTTTCAATGATTGGTGCAGCCAACTCGATACCCTTTTTGATAAGATTCATAGCTTCATCGAAGAGCACTCCAAGCCTTTGGAAAGTCGGTTCGTTCTTTTTTAGAAAATCAGTGAATTTCTTGATCGCATCGTTTTTGAACGTAGAAAAAAGACGCTCCCCAGCTTGTGTAATAACCTGGAATACGTCTTTTAAGAATGGGCCGATTCTATCCCAATTTGCGTATATAAGCCATGCAGCCATAGCTAATCCAGCAGCAATCAAGCTGAATTTCAAGACTACCGCTGACAAGGTTGTTCCAACTGCTAATAAGCTTATCCTCAAAATTCCAAAGCTCGCTGCAGCTGTTAATGCCAATCCGCCAAATAACAAGATGGCAGATGTAACAAGTGCAATCATCGCGGCGGTCTTGATAAACGCGGGATGGGTCTTCGCCCAGGTAACCACGTGCTTTTCTAAGATGTCTTGAATATACGTGAGGCCGTTTTTTAGTGGTTCTAGGAAAGGATCACCGAAAACCCGTTTGACCACGTTCATTGTCTCTCGTAACGTATCCATTACGTTCTTGGTGGCACCCATTTGAATATCGACCTGTTGATACATGTCCAGTTGATTGTTAACGTTGTTTTTTATTTCCTCATACACTTTGGATTGATTGGCCAACGCAAGAGCTGTATTTTTCCCTTGTTCCAAGAAGATCTTATGCATCAAGTTTTGGAACTGGTCTGGCTTAAATTTCTTTGACGCCTCTTGTATTGTTTTGAACATGAAGTCAGCGCCTTTGGATTTTCCGTCGTCTTGGTTGAAAAATACGCTTGATTTGCCGTCAGGATTAAGCCACCCTAACTGCTTCATTGCCTCTTTCTGCTTCTTTGTGTGAGGGATCAATCGATCCAGGAAGTCCTTTGTAAACGTACCTGCCGATCCACCGTCCTTTGTATATGTTCCGGTGGCTGCAACAAGTAGTGAAGTGTCTTCTGGCGATAAACCAAGCGTCCCACCTACACCCGATGCCGTCATCATGCCGCTCATCAAATTCTGATAATCCACTGTGGAAGCAGCAGAAACGCGCGTGTAATAATCAACTGCTTGAAGGGTTCTATCTGCACTTAAATTAAAGGCTGCCTTTTGTTTGGCGATGAAATCACCTGCTGCAAATGGATCTGTCTCTCCTAGCTGAGCACTGTACATAGCAGCTGTTAAACCAGAATAGTTGTACTGACCATTCTTATCCTTGGAACCCAACAGAAATTCTTTGTTAAGTCCCCCGCGCAGCATCCCAACCGCCGCTTGAGCTGTGGATGTGTCACTGAACTTTGTGGCCATACCCAGTTTTTCAAAACCAGTAGTAAGATCATTGACCGTTTTTTGGACTTCGGCCGCTTTCGATTTATCAAGTAAATCCTTACCGAATGCGGCGATCTTCACATTATTCATGACATCTTCGAATTCCATAGCCGCGTCCGTTGCTTCTTTAATTGCTGCAGTAACTGCGACCAGACCTAGAGCCCCTGTTCCAGCTGCAACTAAACCAGTGAGACGCATGTTTTGGAGTCTGGACACTCGGCGTTGCAGGTCATCTGACAAATTTCCAATGCGTCGTAGTCGTGAAGATGCTTGATCGATGAGTGAAACGATCACGCTGGCGTTCATAATTACACCCATTGTATTACCCTCCCTTCTCCCCAACTGTCACTTGCTCGGGGAATGGAGCGAATCTATCAAGATGATTCGCTCCATTCCTGATATTGATCTAATGCCGCTTTACGCATTGAGTCAGGCATGTGAAGGGCGGTCTCCCAAGAAATCCCGCCCTCGCTTGCTTTTACAAGGGCCAAACTTTCTAAGAACCACTGTTGCTTTCTCCAGAAACTTGTCCCTTTACCGCGTTTTTTTCCTGATCCTCTGCCATTTGTTGGGCCAGATCGTTCAGTTCGTCACCGCTAAAATTACTGAACGCTTGGATCAATTCCTTGCGATTTGTCGGGACCTTTACATCCTCGCCATCAACCGATTTCACGGAGAACAGGGTTGTCAAAGTGCTCATCTGTAAGCCGATGGAAGCAGGAATCTTCCCGTTATTCGCTTCTGTTGCATCAATAGCTCCAGTCACGAATTCAGTCATCAGAAATTGCATGTACGAGTTCAGCTCGCGAGTTTCTACCACTTTTCTGGTTTTCAACGTATATTGCATGTTATTTTACCTCCGCTCTACGTTTGGCAAAGATTTTGAATTCAAATTTGCGTGGGTCTTTCCCGTCTCCGCCAGACAACTTGAAGTCCGACATCTGAACTGGACTATTTTCAGAGTGGTAGCGCCACTTCTGAACAGTTCCGTCAGAATAGGTTTCAGCTGTACGAACATCAGAAATGACAAGGCCATCGTCAAAGCTTTCGCCGTTCCAGCTTTTCTCGAGTTCATGGAAAATTAGATCAACAGTGGGATCAACTACTTCCCCACCAAGACTGATTTCCCAGCCTTCCCAGACTGTTCGTTTGGTCTTGCTCGATTCTCCAAGGGGCTGTTTCTCGATGGTTGTTGTTTTCGGCTCTGGGTCGAACTTGTCCAACTCAAGCTTTAAAACTCCACCTCTGTTTGTGGTGAAGGTGATTACTAGATCCTTGCCCAGTAATGATTGTTTTGCCATGGTTTATCGCCTCCTTACAATGCATTCGTCGCACTCAACAAGCGAATGCGAATCTTATCTGCGATGTTATACAGATCGACTTTCAGGTCCTCAATCAACTCATCCACATTCCCGACCTTTTCTGGCGGAGTGAACGCGATCGTGTACCCTTGGATCATCTCACCAGCAATGCGGTCATCGAAGTATTTTCGTGTTACAATCTCAGCTTCATCTAGCATTGATTTAGAAATGTGCTTTGATCGATATGGTGTCATGAGGATGTACAGGTCAGTTTCAAGCAGGCTAGTTATTCGTCTGCGGAAGGTTTGTTTGTACCTCGGATCTTTTGACAAGGTGTAATCACTCTTGAGTCCATACACCAAATTCCTTTGGGCATCCAACATTTGACCCATGCAAACAACTTGTGCTGCACTCAACGTTTCGTAATCCGCAGCATTAAGTTCCACATCCAATGCGTCTATGTCAGCGAAGGTAAAGCCCGCTGTTCCATCCTGTACAAGGTTCAGAACGTGGGCAATGCAGTCATAGACAGCAACCGGAACCCACCAGCCTTTGTCTCTGCTCTTTGCCCATCCAAGTGAAAGATGAGCAAATTCGGTGTCATAATTACTTCGGGTAGTGATTGCTGTTGAAACACTCGTTCCTTTTGACATCGGCAAGTATGTGAACCAGTTCATTGTTTCGGCTGCAGTTGGTAGGGCATCATTCATAACATCCGAAACATAGGTGTCTGTAACGATATCCGTTACTTCAATCGATGTTTTCATTAACTCCAAACCAGTCTTTTTACCAGTGGAAGAATCCGTACTGCCTTTGTAATGCGTGGCCGTAGGAGCAGAACCGTCTGAACCCCCAACAAGTTTGGTTGCTGCAATTATCTTTGGCAGGTTACCAGGCGCAGCAGTTGCACTGTTCAAGTTCTCGGCAATAAATTCTTTAGAGAGCTTATTGATGGCGTCCACCGCTTCCTGCGGAGTCGTGTTGTTATCATAAACTTCTGTTGGCAATCCCGGGGCGACCAAAATAATTTTGAAACTCCCCGCATTCGTCCCGTTTGCCACTTCAACTGTGCATTCATTACCAAAAGCATTATGGTCCTTCTTGCTGATTTTCATTGTGTCAACAGGCGTGCTGGCGCGGTCTTTTAAGACAAGCGACGCCTGAGTAGCTCCCGCCCCCCTCACATTGACGAGGATCAGCTTCTGTACCCCGCGTTTAAATGCGGTAAAAGCAGCTTTGGAGCCTGGGAAGTTATCCAAGAAGGCCCCCATTTTCTCTTTGAATTGTTTTTCGCCAACTACAGTGATTACATCGTTAACAGATCCCTTCTGAAATTGACCAATGATCCCCATGACCTTGCTGGATACACCAGCAGGCTGCTCGGGAATGTCTGGGACCTGTTCTTCGATGTAGATATCAGGTGTGTAAAAGCTGTCAGCAGTTACGCCGTCACGCAAAATAGGCATCTATTAAGCCTCCTTATCGATCGAATATCCCCGGATCACTATGTACAATCCAAGGCTTTGGTTGGTGGTTATGAGAAAGCTCCTTTAGCTCGACAGCATCCAAATATTTGCCTGTAGCATTGATTGAGAGCTTTATTGAATACAAACGCTTGCCATGCTGTTCGAATGGGCTAGATGTGCAGGCTAGACGAATACTTTCACTAGGTACAACATCGCCAACTGTTTTGAAACTGACCTGTTGAAGCAAGCGTTTGGTAATGTGATTCTGCCAGTGACGCAAGAACGGCATCGGATTTGGATGTACCTCACTACCAGACATGAACATCCCAACTGTTATTCCAAAATCAAATCGCCCCGCCTCATACCATGCGTAGGTTTTTCCATCAACCGTTATCCGGTCGTACTCTTCACTTTTATCGATAAGTTTTTGATTCAGATCAGAGAACCGACGCATTCCCACAGTGGGAAAGGGACCAGCTTCCACATCTTCTGGATCATAGTCAAAAACAAAACGCGGTTCACTTTCTAATTGATGAAAAGAAGAAACCACGCCTTTCAGCGTGGCATAAACAATCTCCAATTCGTTCCTGATCATCGGAACCCCCTGGATAAAGCATCTTTCAAGTCTTGTAGCAAATGTTGAGCTACCTCCTCCTGAAGTGCTGGTCGGAGATGTGGTCGCTCAGGGATGTTTCTATCTTCATCTCCCATTTCGTGAGTCGCATGGTAAACGAGAGGACTGCCAATCTCAGCTTTTATGTGGTATCGATCCATATTGATGGTGATTGCCGCTCGGAGATGACCTTCATCCACCAATGGCGCGTCTGCATCAGTCCCTGTGGCTCTAAAGGTGCCCTTTTTGATAGCCCTCTTCTTTGCCACTTGATTCTTATTCAGCTTCGCCCGAACCGTGGCATCTTTCAGGGTTTTCCAACCATCTTGATAGTGTCCCAAACGTTTTTTTGCGTTGAGCATTACGCGTTTGGCGGTTTTCTCCACTCCATCGCAAAGAGAATCGTGAAACCTGTTGCCAGATCGATACATGAGCGCTGCTAAGTCTGCCAGATCATTCATAATCAATCAGCCCTTTCTCCAAGTCCTATATAACAAACCACCTCACCAAAAACCCAGCGAGGTTTCATTTTTTTGATGTGGTATCTCTTGTTTGAGTGGACGAAAATTTTCGTTTCAGCCAGCAAAGTATCTATCGGTGCATTGAAGTTGACTTCTCCACTCCCCACATCACCGACCAATTCAGACTTCAAACGCTTGGTATTGTCACGGATAATTATTGTCTGCGGAACCTTTTCAGGAGTCGAGCGAAGTGTTTCACCAAGGAGATTCTTTTCGACACTCGATTCCAACACCATTTCCACTTTAACTCCATGCAAATCAAACATCTGCTGCAAATCAGCTTTGATTTTATTAAGCATGAGCATCACCCGAACGTCATTATCGGCTTATTCGTTGCGGTCATTCTGGCCAAATACTGTTTTTCTAGTTGATCAGCCGCTTTTGCGAGATACATCGTCGCCTCAGTGAGGTTTTCTGTATTCAGTTCGAACACCTCATCTAGGTTGTAGGATACGTATTTGTCCAAGCGATTGGGGTCGCTCATAACTGCCTTCAATGCAAGAGAAGCAGCCAGCCAGCAAACAGCAGGTACATCATAATCCGGGATTGTCTCTGCCTGGTGCATGGCGGTATAGAAAAAGATGACTTCATCAGAAAGAAGTGGCATCTGAAGCAGATAAACTAGCTTCCCTGATATCCGATGTGGTCGTAAAAACTCTTCCATCCGGATAAAGTCCTCAGGCAGAGAGTATTCATCCTGCCCCTGAAGCAGGTTCAGTCTCCCACGCTTCCCGCGCAGAGGTTTCCATCCCGAATAGTCCTGAATAGCCTGCCTTACAAACTGTTCAATCTCGTCTGGCTTGCCTGGTTCAGTATCTGTTGGTGGAATGGCGTATTGAAACACAGGAGCAGAACCAGTGTCCCGGATCTGCCCCCTTACTTCCACTATGAACTTACTCAGTTCCACGCTTCTTAGCCTCCTCTACGAAAAAGGCGTAGAGCGTGGATTTATTAGTATCGTGTGCTGAGTAATCAGTGCCCCATTCCGACAACTGCTGCTTCATTTTTTCCATCGTGACATTCTTTTCATCAGGAATCGTGATTGGTTGCTTTTCGTCATCGTCACCACTTAGCAGCTCCACATGCTGAGCCTCCTGCTCGTCATCCGTCGTTACGAATTCGGTTTCCTCGTTGGTTTCGTAAAAGACACCAGAGGGAACCAGCCGACCTTTAACATAGATCGATTGGTCTGAATCATTCAGCTTGAAACCCATGCCGCTCATCACCTTTCATTAAGATTTGTACAATTTGATCGTGCGGTAAACCTGTTTTACTGGGGTGTTGAGGGCATCATCCATATACAGGTACAATTCGTCTCCGCCGGTTAACTCGCCATCTCCATCTCGGGTTGGGAACGGACCTTGCACGCTTACGCTGGTTCCAATTCCGTATTTTGTTGCTAGGCGTTGACCCAAGAGAATGCGCGAGTCAAGACCTTGCCACGGCTCGTTGTGTTCGAAAGCGTCAATTGCCTTCACGCGACCAACATAGCCGTTAGGCTGCAAATCATTCCCGTTCTTTTGGAACAGATTAGAGAACAATTCCGCCTGAGAAACTTCGTTGGAAACCGCTTCGCTCATCAGCATGAAGTTAGGAGAGTAGAATCGCGGATCTCCACCCATGATGGCTTTTTGTTGTCCAATAATATGGATCAGGTTATTGAAATATTTCTCTGCGGCGATACCGCTTGGTACGGTCAGGTCAAAGAGCGCTACGTTTGTGGCCATTGTGTAATCGTTGGACAGCGTGCCAGCTGCCAGAGGGGTTGCAAAGGTAACTGTGCCGTTTTCGTAATCGATGATTGCTCCAGAAAGGTCAACCGGATTTCCGCCGACTCGGATAACGATCTGGTTCTCTGTTACACTCTGCTTTCCAGCGCTAGTCCAGTAATGGGTAACGCGCGGTCGAACAATTGGCGTAGCTTTCACCTTTGCAGTGAGAGAGCCTTTTTGCCCACCTCGCAAGAATGTTACTGTTCGGCGATCACCGCTGATCTCGGAATCCTCACCTGTGATACGAGTCGCTCCGTACTCATCAGATGAACTCAACATTTCATTATGAAGGCGCAGCGATGTGTCGCGCTTCAAGTCTTCACTCAGATGGTAGTTAAGACGTGACAGGATTTCGTAGTTGAGTGGGCCGGATTGCAGACGTTTCTTGGCTTCTAGAGTGATTTCGGCTGCTAATTTTCGAGCTACTGCAGCTACATGCAAGTAATCGAGCGACAGCGTAGCTTTTGCCATTTTATTTTGCTCTCCGTTGTTCAATGGCAGATTGTTTACCCGTTCGTATGTTTCACGCGGGATCTCCATGAACTCGCCAGAGAAAGTCTGAACCTGAACGAATTGAAGTGCTACCAGACGTTGGAATGCTTGCTCAATGATTTGGCGTTGAAACGCTACGCCATTAAGAACGGTTGAGGTATTTGTCGATGTGCTGAAGTCGTCTGCAAAAGTAGCCAGTCCAGCAGCATTTGCCTTGTCAAACTCTCTCATCAGCCTATCAAGAATTGGTTTGTTCAACTTTTTCAAATTCTCGTCTTCAATGCCTTGGAACATGCGATACTGGTCATCTGTTGCTTCAGCCAGTTTGTCAGTAAACTCCCTCCATCCTTGGCGAGTCTCGCCGACCTGCACGCCGTTGACGGAGGCTTGGTTATCAGTGAATTGTTGATCCCGCTTGAAGCCCATCGCGGCCAGTTTGTCCTCAGCAACCATTGAAATTGCGAAATCATACGAATCATTAAAAGTCTTCAGAGCAGTATCACGGTTTGTCAGATCAACGCGACCACGAACAGTTTCCTGGATATGTGCAGGCAGTTTTTGCAACTTTCCTTTTACTTCATCACTATCCATGAACGCCTCAGCCGCTTCTGTTGCCTGCCGTTTTTCCTCCGCATCTTTGAAAGCTTGCAACTCTTTAGCTTGCTGTTCAGCTTGGCGATGTCCAAGGATGGCATCACACATGGCACCTACTTCTGGTGTTTCTTGCTTGATTTTTTTGAGTTCTGAGTCAGTCATTTTGGAAAGTTGTTCGAATGTATACATTAGATTTTCATCTCCTTTTTGATTGTCTGTAAATCCAATTTTGTTTTGTTGTATTTCCGTCTGCATCTCTTTGGCACGCAACTCATCCATGAGGTCCCACCATTTCTGGTTATAGGCAGACTCAATAGCTCTACGCTCCAAAGCTGTTAAAGACATCTGATCAATTTCTTTTTTCAATGCTGTCATGTCTTCAACCGAAAATGCTTCAGACACTCTTGATAAAATTGGATCAACAGCATCAGTTACTGCTTCAGTAGATCCCGAAATCACACTCTCAATCTGGTTGTCAGTGAGTGGGGTTACAGACCCAAGCGTACTTTTCACGGCGGGATCAAAAAGGGTATCAAACGCGAAAAGATCAATGAAAGTTGCCACTGTGACTTGTTTCCCATTGAGATTTCCTGCCTTTCCTTTGCCACCAGCTCGCATTGAGCATCCAATCTGCCCGCCAGCGTCCAAAATGGCTTGCAGGTCTTTTCCTTTCGCTGTGTCGAGCGTTTGAAAATCAAAAAAGACATTCCCTTTCTCATTCGGAAGGTGAATGTCCAGTATTTTGATAACCTGATTTTCGATTTTAGAACGCCAGGAAAGTTTGCCCTCGCTATCTACGTAGGAATCAGGGTGTCCAGCTTCTCCCAAGGCCCCTTTTCGGGATTGTTTCCACATGTTGATAGCGTTAACCATCACATTTCGCGGATAAACGCGGAGGTTTCCGTTCAAGGCATCGACGATTGTTCCAAGCATTCGGTATGTCTTCTTTCCCGGAACAAATCCAACGGCATTGTCCGCAATGACTTCGGCAGCTCCGACAGCGACATCAACGAATTCGATATCAGGCGACCCTTGGTTGTCCAGGAACAGCATCATTTTTCCATTTCCAATATCCTCAAACAAACTTTCTCACCTCTCTTAATATGATTGACCGATGAATCCGCGGCATCGCGGACATGTGCGCTCATCGCTGGTTACCAGGATGATGATTTTCCCATCTTCCACGGCATAGGCACAACGACAGCGAGTGTGTGCTGGAAGAGCAGGCGCCTTACTGGTGTCAACGCCATGCCTTTCGTATGTTCTCAATGCGGACTGATTGTAGGCCCACATGGTTTCGGTCCTGGCGATCATCTCAGCTCTGTTCTCGTATGCATCGCCGTAGACTTTCCCTAGCGCTTCCTCGACCTTCTTCCTCACTTCCCGCTTGTCACCCGTTAGATATCCTTCTGCAAGAGCTTCGCGAAGTCTTTTCTCAGTTGTGCTGTCGATGTTTTTGACTCGCGTTGCTGATTGGTGCAGGAGATCATCTAGGATGTCCTCTTTGAAGAGCTCAAAGTTCAGGCCAATCCGGGCAGAGGCCAGCGTGCCGCCAATTTCCCCAGAACGTGTATGCAAATATCCAAGGTCAACACGATTCTCGGTCGCGTCTACTTGGTGCATACTCGCTACAGCGCGGAGAAACTTCGTAATGCCATCAGGTGTTACCGTTATAATTTCACTTTTTTCTTCAGCATCGGTCATCACCTCCTGAAAGTCGATTTGGATGGCATTGGCCTTTTTAGCGAGCCGCTGGAACCGAGCCCTCCATATATCAATGCCCTGTTCTTCAACCTCATCCAGCCCATAGAGGTGTGCGGTGTCGTCCTCATCCTCTTCCGAGTCAGTAATTGCTCCATCTGGATCGTCCGGTTCTTTCGTACCCTTCGACTGCGGCGCTGATTGTTGCTGTTCTGACCTCTCAACCAAGATTGAGAGAAGCAGTTGCTCAGCGTCCTCTACTTGAAAAATGTGGGCGACATTGTTTACTGCTGTTCTTAGATCAATCAGTTTGGATTCGTAGGCGTTGACTGTACGATTAAGGACCTCTTGCGGCTTCTCAGTCCGCAACGGATTGAATGAGATGTCATATGACAGGCCAGTTGCCTCTACATCGATTCCGTGCAGAAGTAGCTCAAAATCAATGATGGACCGCAAACCAGAAAAAGGACCTCCATCGCCGTACTCAAGCAGGCTCCGAATGTCCTCGATCGTGTCGTAATATTCATCTTTCTGGTCGTCCAACACGTCCCGGTTGATGTTTTCTGAGAAACCGATCAGGCCCTTGGGAATCAGTGTACCAGCATTTTCTTTGTTGAATAGGTACTCGACGTCACCGATTTTGTCTAGGTTTCCGTCACCTTCCAGGTTCTTCACATCACCGATGCCGTTATGGTAATAATCCGTGGTCGGCTTGTACCTGCCATTCTCGATAGTGTCGCGGTGCTCTGCCTTATACTGTTTGATCGTAGTCTCATCCCCGGGATTGTCCTTAGTCCCGATGCTGTGAACCCTCCGCAAGGGTGCACGCGTTTTCCTACGAATCACCATGTCATCGTCAGCCGTCCGGTTTTGATTGGAGAGCTTCCGTATCGACATGTATTGACTCGTTCCGTATAAACCACCGCGATACTTCCACCGAATATGGTTAATTGCCCACAATGGAAAGTGACGTACGGCCGTTTCTGGAACTGTGGTCAGGAAGTATAGGCCATGACTGGGGTCAATCTCAGAAAATGCCCTGCTCAGATCAACAAATTGGCCAAACTGATCCTCGTTACGCTTCATGATGGCTGGCGGTACTCTCCGTATCGCCTCAACGAACGGCTGCGGGCCTTGTTTGACCACAACGTTGAGGAACAAATCACCATCGGCAATCAGCCGCGAAATCCATTCCACGGCGGTCGCTTCGATTTTGGTTCGCTTTATGAAGCTATCAATGACGTCCTGAGCACGGTTTGCCAGATGCGCGCCCCGCCCCGCTTTGTCTCCCGTCTTTACAGCCCTATTCTTACTGTGATTCCCGCTGCCAGTCACTGTGACAAGAATGCCGCCGCGAACAGCTTTGCGAGCGATCCGGGCGTTTGTTTCGTCGATCAGGGGGTCATCATGCAGCATCTGCTCAACATCCCGCAGAACAGCCCGCCTACTGCCCTCAACCTGCAACGTTTTATACAGATAATCTGTTTCGTTCGTTGCTGACGTACTATGCGTCATGGGCGTTGCGTCTGGTCGGTCTTTCCCCTCAGATTGAAGATTTGGGGAAGGTGATCCGCGCCGCCATATCGATTGGATTTTCTCAAGCAGACCCATGGTTTCATCTCCTTTCTACATGCAGTTGGCTAAGTCGCTCATGTCCATTCTTTCGCTGACAAACACGACCTTGGCCTTTTGTGTGGAATGTTTATGCTTTCGCATCTCCCAGCAAATAAAATCACTCATAATAATGTCATCGTGGCAACCAACTTGGTGCTGATGCTTACCGTTTTTCTTCACAAACGTACGCATTTCTTCTAGTTGACGCTTCGATGGCACATCAATTTCATCGTTCCTGTAGTCCTGTCGGTAATTCTCAATCAAGATCGGCCTTGTTTTCTGAGTTGTTGGCCACCCTGGGCGCTTTTGCTTCTCTTTTTTCTTTGCGTCATAGTCCTCATGGTAGTAAAGATTCGGGTAATCATGGTCGTGGATGAGCGCAGCCAGTACAGCGTGCCCGTGGTTATTGCGCTCGACCCCAAGTAAAGCCGTGTTGTAGTAGTGGCCCCACTCGTTCAGGATATTGGCAAAAGCGTAGGGCTCCTCCCAACATTGACACTCAGCTACTTTCTCCCCTGTGCTGCGCTTACGAATGGAGAAGGTAGACGCGTCGTTTTCATTCTCATCCAACCCTTCCGCCACGTCCGCGCCCATGTCATATATCTCGTCTTCCTGCGGCTCTTCCCACACCCACACAGCACCATCGCAATCGGTTCTAATCGGCTGCCTCGCGTTCTGTATGTCTTCCTTTAGCTGTTCCTGATCAAAACTTGAACGTCCAGATACTAGAAACGCCTCTTCTGGAAAGGAAGGGTACTCCTGCTGGAACTGTTGAACATCACCATCACATTTGTTCTTGATGGTTGACCTACGCCATTTCAATTGCTCCAACGATAGGTTGTACCGCTCTTGCAGTTTGCTTTCTTCTTCTGTCAGGCTTTCAGCAAACGCATTGCGCTCAGATTCTGTTTCGAATTTCTCTTTGTAGTCGGGAAATTCATGCCACGCAACGAACAAAGGAATGTAGTCGTTTTCCCCTTTGACTGCCTTGTCCCACATTTGCTGATAGTACTCGCCGATACCGTTCGCGGTTGACTCGATGATACATACAGTGCCAGCAGCATCAGAAAGGGATTGTAACAACGCCAACATGTGCTTGCTCTTACGATTATCGGGCCAGAACGCCAGCTCAGAGATGTGCAAGTAATGGATCGTACCTGAACGGGCAAGTGTCTTTTGTTCAGCAGATGCTACTGTGATCTTCGATTTCAGCCCGGGATGCTTGCGTTTTACCGATTCTAATGCGCTTGGATTCTCAAATGTGAACTTCTTCCCGTTATCGTACTTCTTCATCGGCTTGTACAACTCTGGGATGTTGTCGTAGTACGTTTTGAACATCTCGAACAAGTTTTCGCTGGCTGTTCCCTCATGGGCAACGATGAATGCATTCTTGGCTTCCTGCAAAGAGGACAAATAGTAAATGATCGCCTCTGTTGTTGTTGAGAAGCCCAGCTGACGAGCTTTTAGGATAATGATTCTAACCGGTTTGCCTTCTGCGATCCTATCGAATACGATCTTGGCCAGCTTCTTTTGGGCGTCGTTGAGGACAAAGGGAAGGATAGCCCCTTCTTTAGTCTTGATCTTCAAACACTTTGTGCAAAACTGCTCGAAGTCTCTCAGGAGAAGATATGCCTTTGTCCCTTTGTCTGGGTCTTTTCTTGCGAGTGCGTCGACCTTTGTGCGGATCTCCTTGGCAAACTTAATCATCGAGGAATTCCGTTCCTTCCGTGACGGTCTTGTCATCGCCCAAGTTCATTTCTTGGATCTGCTTGACCACGTTTACCTGCTCCATCTTCAACCGTGCCCGCGCTGCTGGTCCGATGCCAAGGGCTGCCATGCTCTGTTTCGCTTGTTTCTTCGCTTCGTTATATGTGGTAACAAGCGCTTGAGCTCCTAGCGTCTTCTTCCTACGATCGTGAATTACCATACCCTCGACTGAAAAGTACATTTCACAGAGTGCGACCGTAGCCATCTCTTTCGCCAGCATCTGTGCCATCGGTCTATCCTGATCTTCGATGTAGTCAAGGTCCATGATGAAAACCTCAATATCACGCTGATAATCAGCCAGATAGGTACAATCAGAGCCTGATTTGTACTTTGGACATTTCTTACTCTTCATAAAACACTTGTCACACGGATGTAAGCCCGACTGCATGAAGGCAGGCACGCCATGCTTGAGGTTTGGGGCATCCATTCTATGCTCCATCAATGCAGCTTTCTGTTTCGCTTTGCCTTCTTCTGTTTTGGCTGACATACTCATTCGCTCCTTTCTCCGGCTCATGCATGTGAATATGAGCGTTTAAAACCATGAAATTAGCTCACTTCTGCGTTGGTTAGTACAAATACACTCACGAGAAAGCAAACAAGCTGAAAACGCTGTTATAATTTGTCGTTTTGTTTAGCGCCGTACTTAACGGATAAAGCATGAGCGTATTCTCCTCCAACTACACCAACCGCTGTTGTGATATACAAGACTATGATCGCAGTCAACCATGGATATTCCATCGCCCATAGCATCATTGTGTACCACTACTTCCGAATCCGTCTTCGCCGCGCTCTGTCTTATCCAACTCATCCACCTCTTCAAACGCTGCTTGCTTCACAATAGCCAGAACACCCTGTGCGATACGTTCGCCTTTTCGAATCACATATGTGCGCTCGTAAAACGTTTCATCTTCATTTCCTGCTGGTCGATACTCGGTCGGCTTGCCGTCGATCCCAAGGAGTGGCCCTGTTGCGAACTTGATCTCACCATCAACGACTCTGCTCGGCATGAGCTGTGCGATATTGTCGACTAGGACGCATATCTCTCCCCTGAAGCCAGCGTCACATGTACCAGGCGCATTACTTACACGCAGCTTTGTCTTTTCACTAACACCTGATCGCGGTCTGACTTGTACCTCACGCCCGTGCGGTAAGGCTATTGCAATGCCTGTTGGAACCTTTACCGTTTGTCCTGGGCTGATGACAACATCCTCTATGGCACGTAAATCGAATCCAGCATCAAGTGGGTTAGCGTATGTAGGCAGGATGGCGTCTGAATGTACTTTCTTGAGTTTGACAGTTACTTCGGGTTGACTCATCGTTATCGCTCCTTTTAAAGGGTGTAGGTTGAAACGACATCCTTGCAATAAAAAAAGACCCCTGCTGGAGTCTTATAGTTTAATTCCATTCTCTTTGAGTTTGTTGTACAGTGTCTTCCTCGACATGCCACACGACTTAGCTATCGTTTCCATACTCAGCCCATTGGCATGCCTATTTTGAACAAAGTATAATGCGGACTTCACAGCTACACTATCCTTCGTCAAAGTAGTTGGTCTACCCTGGAATTTACCCTCCGCCTTAGCCCGCTGTATTCCAAGTTTTTGCAAGTGCTTGCGTCTGACAAAATCTGATTGATGAACTTTTCCGTGACATTCTGCACATAGAGTGCACAGATTCGTCAGTCTGTTAGTTCCTCCATTTGCTAGAGGAACTATGTGATGAATATCCAAGTATTCAACAGATCCGCAATTTTGACATTCTTTCGGCAACTGATCTTGAAGCACAGCTTTCATACTTTCAAACTCATCTCGCAATGACTTTTCTTTATTCATCCTTTTCACCTTGCTTGCGCTCGATATGTCTATACAATGTCGCTTTACTCACACCTGTTGCCGCAACAATTTCCGGAACACTCATATCCCCTGCTTTATAGAGCGAAAGAGCTGCTTCTAACTTGCTTTTGTCTGTCTTTGGCCTACCACCTACTCTGCCCCTCGCCCTTGCTGCTTTCAGTCCTGCTTGCGTCCTCTCAACGATTATATCGCGTTCGAGTTCGGCTATGCTCGCCATCATACGGAAGAAGAACTTTCCGACTGGGGTAGTAGTATCAATGCCATCTGTGATTGATACAAATTCGATGCCCTTCTTTTCAAACTCCGAAGTTAATTCTAACAACTTGAATGTCGAACGACCGAGGCGATCAAGTTTGTATACAATCAGAACATCACCTTCACGTAATTTATCTAGTAAACGATTCAATTCTGGCCGGTCATCACGTTTGCCGCTCATCTTCTCTTGATAGATTTCGTCACACCCTGCCACTTTAAGTGCGTCTATTTGTGAATCCAAATTCTGGTCGACCGTACTAACACGTGCATAACCGAACCTCATCTAATTCATCCTCCATACATTCCATTTCTTGACATAATAGTATCATAAACGTTACCATTACGCAACTTTGAAATGAAACGTATTTTTGAGTCTGAAATCAGTATGGAAATGGCTGTTTTTTCTGTCTCAACGTATTAGTCTCATTAAATATCGTTTTTGAAACAGGTTCTGGCAGCCCCATGCATCGATACAGCCACGATAATGCAGCCGTTTTGTCCCTCAATACCTCTCTAGTTACTATTAGAAGCTTTAGCTGTAGAAGGGAACCCAAAGCAACGATCGAGTGCAAAAGGTGCCGTCCGCAGGGGCAAGATGCAGGATTCATCGCTATCATCCAATTCGCCATTCCTCGTTTTGTTTCCATACCATTCCGTTCCATCCTCTAATCCTTTCCTCTAGCGACTCTCTTTTGTTTCTTTCTGAGCTGACCGCCTATAGAAGATGTTCGGATTATCTCCTCCTCCACACCTTTCTTCAAGGATGCAACGACTATTAATAGTGAGCAGCCCTAAAGATTTGGGGTGCTCCCTAGTACTGTATCCATCAGGAGGATTATTTCAAAATCTCAATTTCCTTCGCAACAAAACCAAACCGTCCCGCGATTACTACTGGTGAGAAAGTAATCACAAGTACAGCTTCTGTCGACATCTAAGCGATGGGTGATCTCAGCCTAAAAATGTTGTATACCAAATCGCAACAATATTTAGGGATGCACCGATTGTTACTACGAGAGAGCCAAAAAGCGGACAAGTACGGTGAAAGAAAAGAGCTGTCCCGCCACTGTATGATAGAGGCCCCGTTGCTATCCTGCCGTGTGCCAGAGCTCTAAAGGGAGGTGAGAGTATGAGAAAGAAAATTCAACGATTCTTGCGACGTAACCCCTGGGTAGTGGGTCTAATCGCTAACCCAATCGTAGAGTTTGTCATGGGCTTTATTAAGGACTTATTAGGCTAGTGACAAGCTGCTCTCCTTATAGCCCCTTCAGCAGGAGGGGCTTCTTTTTGTTTCAATAGAAAGGTTCTGCCCATCACTGGCGTTAGTATATAGAATTAAGAACAACACCAGACGCCGGATTGCTGTGTTAGTTGTGGCTCTAGGGATAGGTGCTGTTTTTGATGTACTCACGCGTGCTCATTTTTTACTTAAAAAGTGCTCATGGATGAACACTTAAAAAGAGGGCTTCGATCTTACAGGCTCAATGGCTCATGCCACTTTGAGTTCTGGCGACCCCCTCCTAAGGATTACAGTTAATCTGTTACTTTGTTAACAATGATAAAGAGCAACCCGAATAGGAGCATCCACCTTACGCCCTCTAAATCACCACGAAATAATTGAATAACCGCTAAAACCATATAGATTCCTGGTATCCATTGTGTCACCTTGAGTAATAAACTTCTGATCATTCTCCATCCACCCTTTCGCCTGATTCTTTGATTTCCTGACTGAATAACTGCAGCAGTTCTGGTGCTGGTTCCTTGCCATTGATCGCGTACAGTGGATTGATTGCCCATACCTTCTGATTGTCTCGAGTCTCTGTCAGCTTGATCATGGTCCTGTCAGCGAGGTTCTTGAGATGTCTTCTAGCCGTCGATACCGAGCATTTGGCTATCTTGGCAAGGTCTGTGGCTGCCAATGGTACGCCTCTTCTCCCGCGCTCGTTGTCGCCCATCAAGAAGTTGTATCCTTCCGTGGCATACAATGCAATCCGGAAAAAGAAAACCAGCTCATCGTTGGGCATGCTGGCAATGAGCCGCTTTACCCGATGGCTGGTTCTGAATTTAACAAACTTGATTCGGCGTCCACCGCCTTTACGAAAAACCTTGAATGTCTGGTCGCTTCTTAGAAAGATTGTTTCCTGCCGCAACACTTCCCCTGTTGCCTGGTCAACATATCGTTCATCCATCCAAACTGCCTTCCTCCCCTATTCGAAATAAAAAATAGCCCACCCGATTGGTGAGCTACACTGCTTTATTCAAGACGAAATCAACAAACACTGGCGATCTCAACATGCCACTCTTGGTCCAGTTCCGGAACTTAACCGTAGCCTGTAAGCGTGGCTCCAAATAAACGAACGACTTGTCTTCCCCTGTCTCCAGCTGCTTGCATATCCCTCGAAACGCCTGCTTATGGACCGGAGGAACACCAAGTTCAATGATGCCGGCTGGTCGCATCTTGCCATTTGTATCTACAACAGATGTCAGCCAACCAAAGTCACCCTTGCGGTAGCCGGATATGAATACGTCAGTGCACTGGTAGTTGATCACCTTTATCCAGTCTGCCGAGCGCTTGCCGACGTAGGTACTATCTTTCCTTTTGCAGACGATACCTTCCATATCGTTCTGCTCCATTGCGTTGAAAAGCGCTGTGCCTTCCTTCTCGATGAACTGGATTTTTCGGATCGTCGACGTGTCAGGAACCACCCTGTCGAGGATCTCCTTTCGCTCCATCAACGGTAATACACGCAGGTCTTGTCCGTCATAATGGAGGATATCAAACACCATCAGTCCGACAGGCAACCGTTTCATTGCAGCTGCAATTTTACTTGCACCCTTGGTTTGGAACCGGCTCATTACCAACTCAAAATCGACTTGACCATGCTCATCAATACAATAGACCTCACCATCCAAGATGATGTCTTTATCGATCATCAGTCCCAGCAGTTCGGGATACTGGGCCGTACACTCGTTGTGATGCCGAGTGTATAACTTCGTCTTACCTCCGATTTGACTGAGCACCATTCGATGCCCATCTATCTTTGGCTCATATATGAATCTACTATCATCAAACGGCTTGTCTACCTTCTCCAATAGCATAGGTTCAAGGAACATAATCATCACCTACTACCATTGTAACAACAGACATTGAGCAAAACCGTGGTAATGAATGGGGGCTCGGCAAGCTCGCTTAGGATATGCTGGTTCATTCATTTTTCTCTTGAGTACTACCCAGCTACTCAGCACTGACCAAAAGAAAAAGCACCCAATGGATGCTTATAGATATTGAGGCTTATCTTGTACTCTTTTTTCTTTTACTTCTATCGTTTCGATAGAGGAAATATGACTTGGGTTAATAGATACTCCTAAAAAATGAACAAAGCCGTTAAGAAGAATACCATCTTTGTCAGTTATTCTTTCCAAAAAATCTTCTGGATGCTTATCGATCGTGTATTCCTTCCCGCTGTCCATTATTACCTTTGTTTTTTGTGTGGACATCGCCTAACCACCCCCCTCATATTCCATTTTGAGGGAGGTGACCCAAAATGTCCACAAGGAAAATCCCGCCCAGTTTCCGAGGCGGTATAGGGAGGGTTGTGAATGGACGGGCAACGCCCGCCGTGAAAGGGGTGGGTGGCCGGAGCCTCGATCCCACATTTCGTTTGTTGGACTTACGTCCATATTGTCCCTTTCACGCCAGGCGCAGCTACTCCGCTGGCTTCTCCTTAACACACGGAATCCGCACGCATACGATTCTGTTGTCATGGTAGTTCAACCACGGGCATCCAAAGCACTTGTGATCCTTCGGTAGCTTCTGTACAACGTTTGTGGCGTTCTTCTTGGCAAAGTGCCTCATCGTATCGACCTCCAAATAGAAAAGCCACCCATTTTGAGTGGCTATACTGGTAAATCTGTTTTTTGTCCACGCAATATAGCCTGAATGTACTCATTTGCTTGCTCTTTCGAAATTTGTCCTCTGCTCATTTGGTAACAAACCTTGTCCAATTCGTTGTAACCTGGCCAGAGGCAGCCCATTTCCTCCCGATAATCGAAGTCAGGGTTTTGTCCTGCTACAGACTCAACGTGGTTGCCTGCTTGCCCACAAAATGGACAGTGTACATTTCGGCCTTTGGCATCTTCATCAATCAGAAGAAATCCCTTCTCGCATTTATGGCATTGCCATTTCTCCAGCAACCACATCGCCCCCAACAAAAAAGCCACCCGAAGGCGGCTCTTGATTTGATTTCCATGCTATAACTATACTCCGGAAAAAACGTCTCGTTCTTTGTGTTACCTTTGAAATCTCTTATTTAATCCGTAGGCATTTTTGATCATTTCTGACCTGCCTTTGTTTTTAATAGGGAATCAAGCCCGTCCGCTGCTTCCGCCTGCATGTTGGGCATTAAGTGGCCGTATTTGTCCATTGTTATGGTAATGGATGAATGTCCTAGTCGTTCTGAAATTACTTTGATATGAACACCTTGTTTGATCAATAGGCTAGCATGAGTGTGACGAAGATCATGAAACGTAATCTTAGGAGCTCCCGTCTTTTTCAAGAAGCTTGGCCATACCTTCTGTATTGCCCTTTGCGTGGTTGGACCACCGAATTGCGTGCAGACGACAAGGTCGTTGTTTTGATACTCGGGTCCAAGCTCTACTCGCTCCTGTACAATCAATTTGCGATGTTCCTTCAAAACTTCAATTGTTTCAGGAGATAACGCAACTGACCTAACGCTTTTTTTAGTCTTTGCCCCGTCCTTTATTTCTCTATGTCTGTTCACGGTTTGTTGAATAGTGAGGTTTCGATTTTCGAAGTCGATATCTGACCAGCGTAATCCTAAAATCTCACCTTGCCTCATACCAGTCATTACCGCCAAGTAAACTGCAATCCAGTACCGACTTGCATACCTTGTCTTTTCGAGAAAGTCGCTCACAAACTCCGGCTCCCAGACAACCAATTGCCTGCGGCTGGATGCCTGCGGCTTCTCAACCCTATTTGCAACGTTTTTAGCAACAATGCCCTTTAGTTCGGCGGAGTTTAGGGAGGCGTTTACAACCGAAAAAATTCGTTTCACTGTGGAAGCCGATAGTCCTTTATCATGCAAGGAATTCAGGAACATCTCAATATCATGGGCAGTCAGCTTCAAAATAGGGATTTGTCCAAGAATTGGGATGATATGAGTCCGCAAATATGATTCATATAACTCAAGCGTTTGTTCTCCCAAGTTCCGTTTGGTCTTGATCCATTCATTTAGATAATCCTGAAACATCTTCTTACTTGGTTCGATATACTCGCCCTTTTGTAAGGCTGCTTGGGCTTCGACCATGGCTTTCTCTGCTTCCTTCTTCGTCCGAAACCCGCGCTTGGTTATCCTTTCACGGGAACCATTCTTAATCTCGCCAGTATAGAACTGATACCACCATTTATTGTCGCCTTTCGCATTCTCATTTTTATAGACAGGCATATGTATTCACCCCTATTAACATCAAATCTCCAATAACATCAAATTAACATCAAATTCACATAAAGGCAATAAAAAAGTGGATAAACCCTTTATTTTATAAGGATTTATCCACTTGATACGCTACCCTTCAATCGTGCCACCCCTCCTTGTGGGCTCTACAGGAACAAGGTTGAGGGATTACAGAGTCACCTTATCCTATGATGGGGGGTGGGTGATGGTGCCGGAATTTCAAGGATTTTAGGCTTTTGCCTTACATCCTATTCAGAAAATGGGCAATGGGTTCCGAACACCGCTGAGAAACCTCTTCGACATCCGCCGTGAATTTTTCCGTTCGAGACGACGATGGCCGCCAGTTGTCCCCCATTCAGATCGCGACGAGTTCGCCTCGCCTGATGAGATTGCCATCGGAACCCAAGGCCAACACCGCCCCCGACAGTCCAGTCTATTCACCCGACACATATACTGCTCCCTACAAATCGACTTCCATTCCATTATTTTTAATCGGATCAACCAAAAATGCCCTTGATTCGTAAAAATCAAGGGCACCACAACTTAAATAAATGGTGTACGATTATACGTTTGCTCGAACTTATCACGCAATCCTTTGGCCAACAAGCTAAACGATCCAATGGCGATCATGAATGCCCCCAATGGTACGAGAAAAATCCACGTATAGTTACTGTAAATAAAGCCTCGATAAGACCCAAGCAGTCCTGCCCATTCGTGTGTAATAGAATGATACAGAAGCGGGTCAAAGGTCATTTTCGTACCACCTACAAACAGGTCAAATATACCGAGAAGCCCCATCAAGGTCATGACGGCGATCATTTCTGTCACCAAGATGATAATGAGCTGTTCCTTCAAATGTGGCAAGATGTGGCGAAAGACGATTTGATTCCGGCCTGCTCCCAGTGCAATGGCAGCCAAAACGTATTGTGATTCTTTAATTTGTTCGGTCATTTGACGCACAGAAGAGGCTACAGAAGGGGTTCCAAGAACAGAGACAAGCCCAATGAAAATCAGCACGAGCGTGAACGTCGGCAGCTCGGAATTTACATTGATTCCTCGCAAAAGAAAATACACGGGAATAAACACAGGCATATAGCTCCATGCATTTTCAATCGCCATCCACCAACGCTGTTCTTTATCTTGGATGCCAATATAAAGTCCAATCCATGTACCAAGTAACACGCGAATAAATGCGATCGCAAGGGTAATAAAAACGGTGTATGGCGCTCCATGGAGCAAGAGGGTCAGTAAATCATACCCCCATTTGTCCGTGCCGAGTAAATGTTCCTCTGACGGCGGAAAGGGCGGTGAGACCATGACTTGTTTACCGTTCACAACCTCGTGACGCATCTTCGCTTGATATTCCAGATCATAGGGAGCCAAGTAAGGCCCCGCCACAGCGATCACGATCAGAAGGAACACGAAAATACTGCCTAGCCATAAAGAAAAATGGAATCGTTTTTTCATCAAAAAACCTCACTTATCCCTCATGCTGAAAAGTAACCAGCTGCTTAAATAAATGGGGTACGACTATACGTCTGTTCGAATTTATCACGCAATCCTTTGGCCAATAGACTAAAGGAACCGATTGCAAGCATATAAGCAGCAAGTGGAATCAGGAAAATCCACGTGTAATTCGTGTAGACAAAGCTTCGGTAAGTCCCGAGCAGTCCTGCCCATTCATGTGTGGTCGAGTGATACTCAACAGGGTCATAGTACATAGTCGTGCCGCCTACAAATAGACCAAAAATCCCGAGAAGCCCCATCAACGTCATGGTGGCGATCATCTCTGTCACCAGGACAATGACCAGATGCTCCTTCAAATGCGGCAGGATGTGGCGAAAGATGATCTGATCCCGCCCAGCCCCCAGCGAAGTCGCAGCCAAAACGTACTGGGATTCCTTGATTTGCTCCGTTTTTTGACGGATGGACGCAGCTACCGAAGGCGTCCCAAGCACTGCCACTACCACTACGAAAAACAACACGAGCGTAAACGTTGGCAATTCGGGATTGATATTGATTCCTTTCAATAAAAAATAGACAGGTATAAATATGGGCATGTACCCCCAGGCGTTCTCTATCGCAATCCACCAACGCTGCTGCTTGTCCAATATCCCAATATACAGACCGATCCATGATCCAATCAATAATCGCAATAACGCAATCAAGAGAGTAATAAAAATGGTGTAAGGTGCCCCGTGGAGCAGTTTTGTAAGCAAATCATAGCCCCATTTATCCGTACCCAACAAATGCTCGCCTGAAGGTGCCAAAGGAGGCGAAATGATCACTTGCTTCCCGTTTACCATCTCATTGCGAACTTTCACCTGGTAATCGATGTCATAGGGGGCCAAATAAGGTCCGGCTACACCGATAATCATTAGAAAAAATACCAAGATACAACCTAGCCATAAAGCCCAATTGAACCGTTTCCTCATACCATACCCTCACTCATTCCAAAAGAAGTCTGGGCTATTTATACACAACCGCGCGTTCAATCACATACAGAATGAGACGAATCAATACATAGACCAAAATGGATAGCAAAATAATACCTAAAAGTCCCATGACAGCAGCATTGAATTCGTAACCGCCATCTTTACTAAAAATAAAGCGAGTCAATCCTACGACGTTTAATAAGTACTCGACAATAAACAAGTTGGCTACCGTAATGGCAATCGTCTTCTTTAAATCAGCAATGAGAAACGGCTTGATATTTTTATAGACGTGGTGAATGAGAACATGCCAAATCCCCATCCCCTTGGCAAGTGCTGTTTTAATGTAGTCTTCGCCGCCGATTTGTACATACTTCAGGCTGACAACCTTCATGAGGAAAATCGTTGGTCCAATTGACAGTAACGTGATCGGAAACCATGTACTCTCAGAGTCACTTATAGGTGACAGGGTGATAATTCGAATGTTCGTCAGCTTGTAAAATCCGACAGCACCCACAATCGAAACAACAATTAGGATAAAGTCAGGAATCGTGGCAAGCAGATTCAAAACCTTTTGAAATTGACGTACAATCCGAAAGCGCTGCAATAACAATCCAAAAATAATACTAGCAAGGACTGCGACACCAACACTTGCGAACAGTAGTTCAAAGGAGCTAATTGCAAATGGGAGGATATCCTCAGCGATGCTCCTTTCCGTTTGCCCCGAATAATAGGTTCCGAGGGAGCCCTCTGCAATCTGCTGAATCAGATATACCGTATGAACTACGATATTTCCCGGTTCGAACACGATTTCTTCCTTTTGCGTATATAGCATGAACGGCCCACCGCAAACGACGATAACTAGGAAAAACATCCCAATTAATTGTTTTACATAGGTCAAGCTCTCATACCCCCTTACTATTTCCAACAATACACTATCTATTAAAAATCATCCAGACAATAGAAAATATTTTATTTTTTTATTCTATTCAAAAAGAAATAAAAAAGTGGCTGAGCAGGATAGCCTGTCAACCACTTCTCCATTCTTGGGACAGTTGATTCGAAAAAGATGATAGCTGATCGACTACTTCGTAGAAGAAGTAGCTACACGCAGCTGCTCATTTTTCGTGAGAAGATTTTGAATCGAAGCAGTGAAAGGTTTTCTTACTCCGTCTTTCAACCGTGGCACCATTGGAATCATCTGATACACCTCCTTTCTGACAATATCTTCTTAAGAATAGCATTTTTCCTTATTTAGCGTCAATTACTGCTCCCAGATAGGAAGCGAGTTGATTGATTTCGGCCATGTAGATGTTTTCTTGTCCGTAATAGCCCTCCTGCTCCCCTGCAACCTGTGCAAATTTCGAATAGAGCCGGTTCAGATAGGCATGACTAGCATCTGCACGAAAGGTCACTTGTTTCACGTGTTCATTTTCTTCTTGGACCTGTCTGATCAGATGGCGAAAGCCTTTCAGAAATACCCTGCTCCTTCGATATTTTTCTGCAACGATGACTGAATGGATATAGCAAATTTCGCCCTCTGGGTCTGGTTGCCTTTCTGCTGTCATGTATTGATAGTGGCCCCATCCGACCACTTTACCGCGCTCGTCCTCTATCAGGATCAAATGAGAATCCGGGAGGAACGTCAAAATATGAATGAGCGTGTCACTAAGGGAAAACATACGACTAAATTCCAATCGATTGCGAATAAAGAATAGTGTGAACTGGGCAAAATCATTGTCACTGGTACAACTTCTAAATTGGACATGCATCCTTTGCACACTGCCTTTCTTTTTCTGTTCGTTAGCGTATTAGCTGTTGGGCGTTTTTGCCAATCGTCGAGTATTGGGACGTGATGTACTGGTATACCTTCAAAGGTAAGGTCAAAACAACACAAGAAGTGAGAGCCGTCACCGTTGTTGTCTGTAAAGCACCCGCTAGGTCTGTTTCTCCAAAGTGATCGCCGTCCTCCAGAATCGCAAGTCGAATCTGCTCCTCAAATTCAGCAGATGTTTGGGAAACTTCTACCTTTCCGCGTGCAAGGATATGAAACTTTTCTGCTGCTTCTCCTTCCCGAATGATCGTCTGTCCAGCAGTAAACGTCTCGGTATGGAAAAGATGCAAAATATCAGACACGTCGACACCTAGAACATCCATAACACCTTCTGGGCTGGCCACCACACTTTGTTTCTCCCATAGCCTTTTGTAATAACCCCGCTTTTGCAACAGTTGAGAGTGTGTCCCTTGCTCCACTAGTTCCCCGTGCTCCAACACAAATATTTGATCCATGTCCGTTATCGTTGACAAACGATGTGTCACCGTAATGACAGTCCGATCGCTGGAAAGCTTCGCAAAGGTCTTGTTAATAGAAGCCTCTGAAATGGGATCGAGAGCAGAAGTTGCTTCATCTAGAATGAGTAGAGAAGGATTACGCAGAATCGCTCGAGCAATGGCAAGTCGCTGCCTTTGTCCCCCAGACAGGTTGCTTCCCCCATCCAAAACAAGTGTTTCGTACTTGTCTGGTAGACTCATGATATAGTCATGGATCTCCGCTTGCTGTGCAGCCATCCTCAGCTCATCGTTGGTCGCATCGAGTTTGCCGAGCCGGATGTTTTCGGCTAATGTTCCGTGAAAAAGAAAGTTATCTTGAAAGACGACCCCTACATGGTTGCGGAAGGCTCCCCGATTATATTCATCGAGTTTTGTGCCGTTTATCTCGATATGACCAGAACTAGGTTCATAAAAGCCTACTATCAGCTGAACGATCGTGCTTTTTCCAGACCCGCTGGAGCCAACAATGGCAACTTTTGTCCGAGCCGGAATCTGCATGCTGACCTGATTGATAGACAACTGATTTTCCTGATAGCCAAACGTAACATTTTTTACGGACACTTCAGTCATACGCAAATCGAGCGGATCCGCTGTAGAATGGTCGACTTTTTCACTAGGTTCATCCAGTACCTTGTGGATTCGTTCCATACTGACTTGTGCATCTGTAATCAGAGGGAGCATAAAGGTCAGATTAAACACTGCATTCCCCATCGACGTATACATGGTGAAAAAGGCGACAAGCGAACCGACAGAGATTCGCCCGGTGAGTGCCAGATAGGAACCAAAGCCAATGATCGTAAAGTTGATGAGTAGTAAGCATAGCGCAGGAATTCGCTCCAGCTTCGCTGCCATCAGATTTTTGCGATAGTTGCTGATCAACAGCAATTTGATTCTTCCATTAAATTTATCGATCATGACATCTTGCAGGTTGAATCCCTTGATGACCATTTGCGCTTTCGTATTTTCCTGAACATCATTCGTCATAGCTGCGAGCCGTTCTTTGTATGCGCCATTGACGGCATGGGCACGTCGGCCAAGCAAATAAGGACCTGTAAAGATCAAGATTGCTCCCACCAAAATACACAGCGCCATCACCCATTCTAAGTAAAACAAAACCATCGTACTAATCGTCACGACCACCAATGACTGAATACCCGTCGTGAAGAGAATGGCCAATGATCTGTCAATGACAGGCAAATCCACTGAAAAGTAAGAGACCAGTTCACCCGAACGCGTTTTGTGGAAATAGCTGACCGGCAAATGCTGCATATGCGCAAACAGTTTTTGCCGCAAATCATTTTGAACACGTGCATTTAGCTTTGCCAGCACATAATCACTGATCATTCCAGCACTGACACAGATAAACCCGCTAATCGCCAATACGATCATGATGACTGTGAAAATGTGCATATTTTTGGGAACAATCGCTTTGTCAATGATCATCTGGAAACTAAGAGGTGCCAAGGATAAAAAAAGCAGATCAAGTGCAAGCGTGAGGAAAAATAGGAAACTCAGGAGCTTATAGGGGCGTATGTAGCCAAACAGTTTTTTGATGACGAACAGCATCGTAACGTCTCCTTCTTGGATTAGAAAAATGGTTCATGTTGAAACCTGGCTGCATAGGATTGCCAAGCCAAAAACGATGCGCGATATTCATCCAATGGACCGTTTGCCGTTTCCACAGAAGCTACTCGTTCTGCAATCTTGGTAAACAATTTGCGTAAAGAGTCTTCCGAGGAAGTCCAGAATCGAAACTCCTTCACGTCCTCCTCCATATAGGCGATATATTCGGTTACATACTGAAGAGCGTGCAAAAAAAGGCGACTGCTGCGATACTGTTCTAAAAAATAGACCACTTGAATTTGAACGATATGCTTGTCTTCGTACTGATTTTCACCTGTCCCGTAAATGTACGAAAAAGCACCGATCACTTCATCGTCATCGTTGAAGCAAAGAAATGCTTTCCCCTCCATTAAAACGGGACTCGCCAGAAAACTGAGCGCCACAGGAAAGGAATATGGCATGCGGAGCTGGTCGTAGTTTTCCAATAAAAAGGCCATGTATTTCTCATAATACATCTCAGCTGAACAAATCGAGAAGTAATGATCCATCTCTTTCCATTCCTCCTTTGAATGATGATGTGTAGCTACGTATCCTTCACAAAAAAGACGACCATTAGCCGCCTCTATCTTATCACAATAATTTGAATATCCAGTCTGCCCATGTCATGGAGATCGAGCGGTGCAGTCAATGCTGTCCCTGCCATGCCTTTCAAGTCATGCTGGTGTAAAAATAAGGGCGGGGTAATGTCTACAAGAACACCTCGATTGGACAAAAGCGTACTCGCATTCCCGGAAATCATGTTCCCCAACTCGGAAATGGCGCTTTTTCCGAGCTCATCCATCTCTTGCACGGGATAGCCGCCCATCATGGCCGAGACAATGCGCAAAGCCAATTCCTCTTGCAGACCGAAAAAGACCTCACCTTGTAATTGACCTGTCATTCCGATTCGAATCCATGTATGGCCTTCTACATGGCTCCATTCTCTTTCAGCTAACTCTCCACGCGAAATGTCGACATTGCATACTTGTTGAATCACGGACGAAGCTGATTCAAGAAATGGATCAAGGTACTGGACTATCATCTGCATTCTCTTCCTTTCCCGGGCAATTCACTCTTAGAGGTTGTTCAAAAAGTCGTCTTTTGATCACGTAGTAGTACTGGAAGCCTATTCGACATCGAAAGAGGTGCTGAAAAGACGACTTTTTGACGTACTCGTATAGGACTATCATAATGTCGACTTTTGGCAGATGCAATAGGATTACGAAAACTTCATAGGCATAAGGTCACGAAAACAGGGTGTGCTGGGAAAATAATCCTCTACTTTTGTCTCATGACGAATGGTATAGATGGCCGTGCACGTTCGCAAGTCTAATATTTCTACACCGATCTCATGCTTACTCAATTGCCACATCGGAAGCTGGACGCGATCAAAGGCAAAAACAGTATCTCCAAATGCCAAGCACTCTTGTATACAGCGGACAGCATCGTAATGTTCGTCGGCCTCAAGCAAATGAACGGGCTCCAAACCGAATTGTTCGATCAGATGAATGCGATCCCACAATTGCTCTGCCACACGCTTCCTTCTGGCGGTCCTTCTCGGTGATAGCACAGGGTACTCTCTCGTAACATATTCCCACATGATCCCGTGGTAAAACATCGAATAGAATCCTCCCACAAAAATTTGGCCCGGCAATAGCCTTCTATCTGCTACTGACGGGCCCGCTATCCTATTTTTTCTTTCCGACGACGTTCATCTCCGCTCGGGCTTCCCTACCCAGTGCATCAGTCGCAACAACCGTCAGTTTTTGCTTGCCTTCCTCTACCTCATGAAGCACCAGGCGAAATAGCCCACGATCATTCGCGTTGGTCTGAAAGCTTTTTGATCCATAGTTGATTTGGAGGTTAACAGCACCAGCACCTGTCACCTTCCCTTCGATGGGCAGCGCTTCACCTTCCTGCCCTTCTAGCTGTTTGTTCGGCAGCTGGATCGTCGGAGCTGGCACTGTTCGCGCCTTGTAGGATATACGCTGCTCCCCATTACTTATGACGACCGACCCTGCATTGGCATCGACATACGCATACACCAGCAACATGCTTTGATTGCCTGCACCGTCTTTGCCTTCAAGCAAAATGCGATTCTCTCCCTGCTTCATACTCAAAATTTGCGTCACGTATTTTTGCGCAGGGATTTCCAATTGCTCTTCTTCAAAGTAGGACACGATTTGCCCATTGATGCTTACCTGACCTTTATAGGTTTGATCTCTGTACATGAAGCGGACTGGAACCAGCATGTTCTTGGTTGCTGCATCGAATTGTACGTCTTCACTGCCATCGTTGATCAATTGCAGTGTCGGAGGACTCGTATCGACGATGACCCGTTGCGTGAATTGGCGCTTGTTTCCATACATATCCATTGCACTGTACATCACATAATTGAGACCTTCCGTTAATCGCAGGATGGTTTCAAATGATCCATCCGTCGCCAGCTTTACAGGCGTTTTGTTAATCGACAAGCGGACTCTGTCCATCATATCCTCGCCTGTTACTTTGCCCCTGAAGGCTACATCCGGCTGCTTGGATATTTTCAGATAAGGAAACAAATCATCCGGAAACTCCACAAATGGCGGAGTACTGTCACTTTTCCCGTTAATATGCGCCACGCTGATATTCCCTGCATAATCATACGCGACTACACTCATTTTTTTATCTGGCTGATTAATGAGCGTGCTGGACACTTTTGGAGAATAGGGGCCTCCTACCCTCTTACCGTTTACATAAAGGAAATAGGCTTGGATATCTTTATCGCGGCTGCTCCACTGAACTCGGTTTCCTGACACAGAAGCTGTAATCACAGGAGCTTTTGTATCCACGCGGATGGGGAGTGTCATCGTTTGCCAATTGGCATTGCGGTCGTCTATTTTGGCCTTAATGGAGAATTGGTACTGTCCATCAGGTGCCTGTATATAGGCGCCTTTTTGTGGTGAAAAGATCTTTCCGTCCCAGCTCCACGCTTCCTTTTCTGTATAATAGTATGGCGTCCCCAGCTTGGATTGGTCGTACTTGCTCACCTTTTCATCACGCACAAGAGTGCGAATCGGCTTGCCTGACTGATCTGTTACTTCGACGATAATATGACGGGCATTGCGCAAAAAAGTAATCGAAGGAGCAGCGACATCGTAATGCCCATCCCCGTTTGGCGAAAAGGCAATATGATTGGGATCGATTTTCGCACCGCCATCGGCTTTGACACCTGTAACACCTAGATAATCCCGATAGCGCCATTTGTCATTGCGTTTATCGTGATACCAGCTCGTCTTGACACCTGTTCGTTTTTCCTGACTTTCTGCCTCCCATACGGGCTGATCCATTATCTTTGGTTCATCCCAGTCCCCGTAGAAGCCATAAAACGGTGTGCGCAAAGTAGGCAGCTCTTTATCATCTGGTTGAAAGGAAATAAATCCTTCTGCAAATTGATTGCGTGCGGAGCCTGTCGGAATCGTGAGCGTTACCTTCACTTCCTCTAACTTCCCCGGCGCAACGGTAATCTTAGGAGCGGAAAATTGCAGGTCTGCCCCCTCCAAAAGGGTATCTGTCAGCATGTTGATCCCGTTTTTGCGTAAGTCAGTCATGACACCAAACTCATTTTGTAGCTGATACGTAATTGGCTTTTTGCCAAACTTGTTATTAATAAATAGAGAAAAGGTCGTTGAGTTCCCAATCTCTCCTAACGAGACACCTGCTTTTCCTTTTGCATTCACAACAATGGCTGGCGTCTTGATCGCTTTTGCGATTTGCATCAGGCCTGCCCCTTGAACCCGTGGGCTGTAAGGAACTTTTTTTGCTTTCTCTTTATCCGCTGCGGGTATGCTGATTTGCGGATCGATAATCGGTTCTGCTGTATTCATCGCCGCGGCCTTCAACGTATCGACAAGCGATTTGCCTTGCAGGTTCCGCCCTTGCTTGAGATAACCTTGTTTCAGCAAAGCCATCCCGCCCGCCACATGGGGCGTTGCCATTGACGTACCACTTTTCACGGCATATTCTGACTCTCGCGTGAGTGACAAGATGCCTCCACCTGGAGCAGCAATCTCCGGTTTGAACTGCAAATCGGGTGTTGGTCCCCATGATGAAAAAGCCGAGATCGTTCCTCCATCTGGATAAGGCATTGGATTTTGGCCATATTCACCGTTAAATGAGATCGTCACTTTCTTGCCTTTTTTAATCGCTTGCGCCATTTGCTCGCCCATGTGCTTCAAGACAGAAACAGCCGGGATTTGCTTGGCATGCTCCGCACTGATAATGAGTGGTCCCATTTCATTGTTGTAGATAACAGCACCAACTGCTCCTGCTTCTTTGGCGAGGCGTAGCTTATCGTCGAATGAAATGTCGCCTCGCTCGAGCAATACCACCTTATCTTTTACGGAAACATTGTAGTCTTCCTTCTTCCCTTTCCCCATATAGACAAGCGGATACGGCTTCATCAGTGTCATGACCGGGTTTATCGCACCCCCGCCTTCCACATAGCCCGATAAATACACGACTTTCTCCATACCGGGTACCCCTTGCACCGTAAAGCTATAGCCAGCCAGTGCTGTAGCGTTAACAGAAGCAACCGAAAACGCATCAGGACTCAAGCCTGGAGAACCGATCATGGCGATATCTGGATTCTGTGCTCGTACCTTATCACTGCCGAAATACGCATCATTGCCGGCGGCTGCCACAACTACGATCCCATTATCGACTGCTCGCTTCACAGCCATTTGCTCCACATTTGTTTCATCCACATAGCCCGCTGAGGAACCGAGACTCAGGTTGATGACATCTGCTTTTTTCGTAATGGAATCATTAATCGCAAATAAAATCGATTCACCTAGCCCGGGAACCTCGCTTTGATAATTGGAAAATACTTTTTGGCTAATGAGCTGGGCTTCAGGAGCAACTCCTTTTACTTTTCCGTTCGCCCCAATAATTCCCGCGACATGGATACCATGCTGAGATTCCGATACGTCTTCCGTTGTTTGCGTACGGTCAGCCCAGTTAAAGCCAGGGATCACCTTCTGGGAAGAGCCTGACTTTTGCATGGCTGAACGCTTATCATGTGGGACAGGGAAATCGGGATGGCGCGGATTGACTCCCGTATCGATCACGGAAACGAGCATCCCTTCCCCTTTTACCCCCGCTTCCTCCCAAGCCTTCGTTGCCTCAATCATTTCCAGCGAATCGACAGGCGCAGATTTTAATTGCTCACCTCGCAGTAGCAGTTCTTGTCGTTGCCATTCATCTGCCTTCGTTTTATATTCCTTGTCCTCGTTGCCTGTATGTAATGGCTTGTGCATTTCCGCGAGATCCTGCAAAATCTGCGTACGAATGGTCGCTGTTCCTTCAAACGCTGTTGTGCTGACAGTCGTTGCGGGAAGCAAAGCCAATATCAATCCAATGCTGCATACCTTTTTCTTCATCGTTTGCCCCCTTGCTGGAAGTCATTCCATTATGTTTTCAGTTTTCACTAGGAATCGCTTGGGTATTCCCTTCTTTTCGCGAAGGTTGACAAACGAAGTATTTTCAGCCTATATTTAAGTGCGTTAAATATTACATATCAAATATTCCCGATAACGAAGAAATAGATCAAATAAGGAGACGATACGAGCATGCCCTCCCCCTTAACAGATACGCTTGAGCGCCTGCAGGAGGCGTTTCGTACCATTATGCGCACGATGGGAACGCAATTAGCCGAACCTGTCTCTGGTTTAACTGGCCCGCAATTCTACATTCTTCATCAGTTGGAACAGAAGGAAAAATGCACCGTTGGAGAATTGGCTGAATCAATGGGGGTCAAACCAAGCGCCATCACAGCAATGGTCGACCGTTTGGATAAACACGGTTTCGTCGCCCGTGATCGTGATGAGGAAGATCGCCGAGTGGTTTACATCAGCTTGCGCGACTCTGGCAAAAAAATTCTGCAAGTAGCCAAGCAGAATCGAAGAGAAAAACTAAATAAAATGTTCTCTCACCTCAGCGAAGATGAACTCCAGCAGTTCGTCAGCATCTTTGAAAAGCTGGCGATGGCAGCGGTTATCGAGACGGATTGAATAAACTCATTGTACGTTGCTATTGTGGTGGGGAGAAAACAGGAGAAAACGCTCAGCTTCTTGTCCCACCCGCTGGGGGATTCACTGCCCGACTCCATGCAAAAAGCGAAACCGCGTCCAAAGTAGTCCTTTCAGGATGCTTCTCAGAGGTGGACGCTTAAGAACGTGTTTCGCTTTTTGTATGGAGTCTCGGTCGGTGTACCAAAGATCTTCGCTTTTTTCTCCTGTTTCCTCTACGAACTGTCAGTGTTACCCAAATTTTTAAAGCTTTAAAAGAATGAATAATGTCACCGGTTACGCCAGAGAAGAATATTTCCAGACGTAGCGACTTGTGGAGACCTACCGAGCGGAGAAGGGATTTGCGGGCAAAAGAAACGCAACGTGCCCGTTCTGCGAAGCGGCTAGCACTTTTGCGTTTCCCCGCGAATCCCTTCGGAGCGGACAGTCTCACCCCCCAGCAGGACGGAGCCTGGAGCCTAGCCTGGAAATATTCTTCTCTCCACTACAGCCACATATAAAGTAAGCACTTAAACAAACTTTCCTAAACTGAAAAAAGGCGTGCATTCCGGATCACCGGTGCACGCCTTTTTTATTGCAAACAATTAGGAGAAGAAGAACTTCTTCACTGCATGTTTGGTTGTTTCTTTGTTCATGTGAGCGATCGAAGTTGTGAGCGGAATACCTTTTGGACATGCTTGTACGCAGTTTTGCGAGTTACCGCAATCACCGATACCGCCATCTTCCATCAGGGCTTCCAGACGCTCATGCTTGTTCATCATACCCGTTGGATGCTGGTTGAACAGACGAACCTGCGAAATCGCGAACGGACCGATGAACTCAGCCTTCGCATTCACGTTCGGGCAAGCTTCCAAGCAAACACCGCACGTCATGCACTTCGAAAGCTCGTACGCCCATTGACGCTCAACTTCTGGCATGCGAGGACCTGGTCCCAGATCATGCGTACCATCGATTGGAACCCACGCTTTTACGCGTTTCAGCGCATCGAACATGCGGCTGCGGTCAATCGACAAGTCACGTTGTACAGGGAAGGTGCTCATTGGCTCAAGACGAATCGGCTGTTCCAGCTTATCTACCAGTGCCGAGCAAGCTTGGCGCGGTCTTCCGTTAATAACCATCGAGCACGCACCGCATACTTCTTCCAAGCAGTTCGATTCCCAGTTTACTGGAGACGTTTTTTGACCTTGTGCGTTGAGTGGATTACGTTGAATCTCCATCAAAGCACTGATCACGTTCATACCAGGACGGTAAGGAATCTTGAACTCTTCCTTGTACGGAGTGCTGTCAGGGCTATCTTGACGAGTGATAATCAAATGAATCAATTTTTCTGCCATGATCAGTTTCCTCCTCTCTTATTTCTTGTCAGACGTATAGTCACGCTTACGTGGTGCGATCAGGGATACGTCGATGTCTTCATAGTAGATTTCAGGCGCAGTCGTTTCAGCATTGTACTTCGCCATTGTCGTCTTCATGAAGTTCTCGTCATCACGCTCTGGGAAATCAGGCTTGTAGTGAGCACCACGGCTCTCGTCGCGCTTGAGCGCACCGATCGTGATCGCACGGGACAGTGCGAGCATGTTCCACAGATGACGGGTAAACGCCGCACCGGAGTTGCTCCATTTATTCGTATCGTTGATGTTGATTTTCTTGTAGCGTTCCATCAGTTCAACGATCTTATCATCCGTTTTTTGCAGACGGTCGTTGTAACGTACTACCGTTACGTTGTCAGTCATCCACTCACCCAGTTCCTTGTGGATTAGGTAAGCATTTTCTGTTCCGTCCATTTTCAGGATGCTGTCGTATTTCGCTTGCTCTTGGCTAGCAAAACCGTCGAAGAGCGTGGAAGACAGATCATCAGAGGATTTGTTCAAGCCTTTGATGTACTCGATTGCTTTTGGACCTGCTACCATACCGCCATAGATAGCGGACAGGAGGGAGTTCGCACCCAAACGGTTTGCACCGTGCTGAGAGTAATCGCACTCACCTGCTGCAAACAGACCAGGGATATTGGTCATTTGATTGTAGTCTACCCACATACCGCCCATGGAGTAGTGAACCGCAGGGAAAATCTTCATTGGAACTTTACGTGGGTCATCCCCAACGAATTTTTCGTAAATCTCGATAATACCGCCCAATTTTACATCCAGTTCTTTTGGATCTTTGTGGGACAGGTCGAGGTATACCATGTTTTCGCCGTTGATACCCAGCTTCATATCTACGCAAACGGAGAAGATTTCGCGAGTCGCGATGTCACGCGGAACCAGGTTTCCGTATGCAGGGTATTTATCTTCCAGGAAGTACCAAGGCTTACCGTCTCTGTACGTCCATACACGGCCACCCTCACCACGAGCAGACTCGGACATCAGACGCAGCTTGTCGTCGCCAGGGATTGCAGTTGGGTGAATTTGGATCATCTCACCATTGGAGTAGATAACCCCTTGTTGATACGCCGCAGAAGCTGCTGTACCTGTATTGATAATCGAGTTCGTCGATTTACCGAAGATGATACCAGGTCCGCCTGTTGCCAAAATAACGGCATCCGCACGGAAGGATTGAATTTCACCGGAACGCATGTTTTGCGCAGTAATCCCGCGACAGGTTCCTGTATCGTCCAAAACGGCTCCGAGGAAATCCCAATATTCGTACTTGGTTACCAGACCTTCAGCTTCATAACGGCGTACTTGTTCGTCCAATGCGTACAAGAGCTGTTGTCCAGTTGTCGCACCCGCAAAAGCGGTACGGTGATGTTTGGTTCCCCCGAAACGACGGAAGTCCAACAAACCTTCTGGCGTACGGTTAAACATAACGCCCATACGGTCCAACATATAGATAATGCCAGGTGCTGCATCGCACATTGCTTTAACTGGCGGTTGGTTTGCCAAGAAGTCTCCGCCATATACTGTATCGTCGAAGTGCTCCCATGTGGAGTCGCCTTCCCCTTTGGTATTTACCGCACCGTTAATACCGCCCTGCGCACAGACAGAGTGGGAACGTTTTACCGGAACCAGGGAGAACAGCTGAACAGGAACGCCTTTTTCTGCTGCTTTGATGGTAGCCATCAAGCCGGCCAAACCTCCACCGACAATGATCAGTTTACCTTTTGCCATGAGTTTAGTCCCCCTATCCCTACAAAATGAAAGCCGACATCGCACGCAAGCCGATGAAGGTTACAATTACGAATACGCCCAAAGTCAGGAATGTTGCAATGCGTTGGGAACGCGGCCCAACTGTAATTCCCCAGTGAACCAGGAACGACCACAGTCCGTTGGAGAAGTGGAAAGTCGTGCTAATAATCCCGATTGTGTAGAATACGATCATTGCAGGACTGCTCAAAATGTTTGCCATCATGTCATAATCCACGTGTGCACCCAGTGCTTTTTGGATACGAGTTTCCCAAACGTGCCAAACAATAAAAATGAGGGTAATGACTCCTGTAACGCGTTGCCACAAGAACATTTGGTTTCGGAAGTAACCGAAGTTCCCTACGTTATGCTTCGCTTGGAACGCGATGTAGAGACCGTAAACAGCGTGAAACAGGATCGGGAGGTAGATCAAGGCAAATTCAAGTACTAACAGAAATGGAAGGCTTTCAATGAAGCCTACGGCCTGGTTGAAAGCTTCAGGCCCACGAGTCGCTTGATAGTTGGCTGTCAAGTGGAACACGAGGAAGAGCCCGATCGGAAACAAACCAAGAAGTGAGTGTAGCTTGTGACTGAGAAAGCTATGGCCTTTCGCCATACAATGGTCCCCCTTTCAATGTATGTAACTCTCAATTCTGTGAAAAACGTCAAGCGTCACCGCAAGCAGTCCAAAACGGTTTTCGGCCGTTTTGATAGACCTTTCCCCAATATCCTAACCCATTGCCTCACCCATTAGACATAGCAAAACCGCCACGATCATTTTATGAAGAGCGTCTTGACGCTGTTCATAAAAAGACTGCGTTCGCTAGATCACATGAATTTGTCGGAATGTGTCAAAATTCGAGAAAAAGTTGGGCAAAACTTTGACCAAATCCAATTGTACTCTTGTCGACACATAGCGTCAAGACAATCAATGTACTAAATACATTGATAGAATAACTTTGTTTAGTCCAGCTATTTTTTCTATTAAGATGTCATGAATGCGAGTCCCTCCTCATAATCTAGTACAGACAGGAGGGAAGCACATATGAAAGAGAAGGATCAGCTTGCAGCACTGTTGCCGCCAGAGACCATTCCCTATGCGGAAAGAATGAATATGCCCTATCTTGGCTATCATCTTCTACGCGAAACGCTGACTAGCACCCTGCTAGGCGATAGTGAAAACCATATTCTCTATTGGATTGGAAAAAACATGGGCCGCCAAATCCCCATTCAATCTGCAACAGGCCCGATTATGCCTTTTATTCGACTCGGATTAGGCCAGCTCGACGTCGTGGAGGAGTCTGGGCAAACTATCGTCTATTCGCTTACTCATTCCATTTTTAGCTACCAGTCTATCGAAAGACTAGGATGCAGTCTTTCTTTTGAGGCTGGGATCATTGCTGGTATGATTGAGCAATGGAAAGAAAGAGAAGCGTTCAGCAAAATCGAAATGGAAAGCTCCTCTGACATACGTATATCTGTACAAGTGGCGTCATGAAGAAAATGCCCCCTCTACCTATAACAAAGGGAGAGGGAGCATCCATGTTTTATACTCCGTGCACGACCGCGGTTTCCTCGACATCCAGACCATATGCCGAATGAAGACTGCGAACAGCCAGCTCCGTCAAGGCTGCTGGAATGACGCAAGAAACCTTGATATCAGACGTAGATACCATTTTAATAGAAATTTCTTTTTCTGCCAGGACACGGAACATTTCGGCAGCTACCCCTGGATTATTGATCATGCCTGAGCCAACAATCGATACCTTGGTCAAGCCTTCCTCGAAATCGACTTTTTCAAAGCCAAGCTCGTTTTTGTTTCTGTCCAGCGTATCCAGTGCTTTTTTCAGGTCATCCGCTGCAACTGTAAAAGAAATATTCGTAACAGACGCATCATAAGAGCTTTGGATAATGATATCAACGTTCACCTGATTGTCCGCCAGCGTATTGAACAGACGGGAGAGCGTCCCGACCTTGGCAGGCATGCCGACAACCGTGATTTTGGCTACATCTTCATCGTGTGCAACTCCACTTACTACTCTTCCTGTTTCCATGTTGGCAACCTCCTCAACGTACGTACCATCTTCGGCAGTAAAGCTGGAGCGGACGACCAGCCTTACCTTGTATTTTTTCGCAGCCTCTACTGACCTTGGATGAAGAACCCCTGCACCGAGGTTCGCCAACTCCAGCATCTCATCATACGAGATCGTATCCAGCTTGCTCGCAGCTGGAACCACTCGCGGATCAGCTGTATACACCCCGGACACGTCTGTAAAGATTTCGCATTTCTCAGCGTTCAAGCTCGCTGCGAGTGTAACCGCAGATGTATCCGATCCACCGCGGCCGAGCGTCGTAATTTCACCTTCGTCACTGATCCCTTGGAATCCTGCCACGATCACCACACGACCACGGCCGAGCTCGGATTGAATCCGCTCTGGATCAATCTGCTTGATCCGTGCTCTTCCGTGAATCGCCTCCGTGGTGATTCCAGCCTGCCAGCCCGTAAGAGAAATGGCGTCGTAGCCTTTTGTATGCAAGGCCATCGACAAAAGCGCGATCGATACCTGCTCCCCCGTGGTCAGCAGCATATCCATTTCACGCTCGGATGGGTATGCGCTAATCTGCTTGGCCATATCTACCAACACGTCAGTAGATTTGCCCATTGCAGAAACAACGACTACCACATCATGCCCTTCCTCTTTGTAGCTGACAATTCGATCCGCAACTCGTAAAATTCGCTCAATGGTACCTACAGAGGTGCCTCCGTATTTCTGCACGATCAACCCCATGCGGCTTCTCTCCCTTTTTCTCATATCCAATGTTTGTATTTATCTCGTATCGTATGGTTTTTCACTATTCTCTCTATAAGGAAAAGTCTTGCATTTTATTTTACAAAAAAGGCACCGACAAGGAATAAGACCTGCCGCTGCCTACTGTTTCGACATACCGGTTCCTCCCTCCCAATACACGCGGACAACGAAGATTGACAGTCATCACCATCAAAACTCACATTGACACACCGTGAGATAGCTCTCCATCTGACAATTGGTCATTGTGCAGATGACAGTCCTGCATTTGTTCAACGCAGACCCAGCATGGAGAAAAGCGGGTTTCCCTCCACACTTCGGCGAATTCCCCTTTCCCGTCCCCTTCACAGATTCCCGATCTCAGGGTGGTACTCTTGGTTTTCGCGCCTCTACCTCACTCCATAATGGAAGTGAGGCTAACTATTCTGTTTGAATCGGATTATATCATGAGTCTAAAAATGGATCAATTCCTTTTTAGAGGTTGTTCAAAAAGTTACATGTGCTATGTGTCCAGCTTGCGTAGATGCCCGATGATTTCTTTTGCCAGCTTGTCACCGATCCCTAATTGGCGGAAGTCTTCAACGGTCGCCTCTCGCATTTTTTTCAACGAGCCAAAATGAGAGAACAACAGCTTGCGTCGCTTCTCACCGATACCGGGGATCTCATCTAACTGCGAGGAGAGCATCGTTTTTGTCCGGGATTGTCTGTGGAATGTAATAACAAAACGGTGGACTTCATCTTGGATGCGCTGCAACAAATAAAACTCATAGCTATCACGTCTAAGATTCACAGGCTCTGGCGGATCTCCGTACATGAGCTGAGCGGTGCGGTGCTTCTCGTCCTTCGCAAGTCCACAGACGGGAATATAGAGACCCAGCTCGTTTTCCAGCACGTCCATAGCCGCACTGATTTGGCCTTTTCCACCATCGATCACAATCAGGTCAGGCATCGGCTGGTTTTCTTTCAGAAGGCGAGAGTAGCGACGGCGAACTACTTCGCGCATGGAGCCGTAATCATCTGGCCCCTCGACGGTTTTGATCTTGAATTTACGGTATTCCTTTTTGTCAGGGCGACCATCTGTAAACACAATCATCGCAGATACAGGCTCTGTTCCCTGAATGTTGGAGTTGTCAAACGCTTCAATTCGATGAGGAACCGGAATCCCTAAAATGTGACCAAGATTGTGTACCGCTTGGACTGTACGAGCATCGTCCTTGGACATCAGCGCGAACTTCTCCTGCAAAGCAATACGGGCGTTCTCGGAAGCCATCTTCACTAGTTCATGCTTTTTGCCTCTTTTCGGAGCATGGACTTTGATGCCCAGCCACTCACCCAAAAGCTCCGGTTCACTCTCTTGCGGGAGCAAAATTTCTTTTGGTAGCGCATTTTGTTTATCGTAATAGAACTGGCTCACATAAGACATAAAGTCCTCGGTTTCGCTTCCATAGTATGGAAAGGAAGTCGTCTGACGCTCGATCATCTTCCCTTTTCGCATGTAGAACACCTGAATGCACATCCAGCCTTTTTCCACAGCAAATCCGATAATGTCGCGGTCTACCGTATCCGTGAACGTGATCTTCTGCTTCTCCATCACCGCTTCGATGCTCTTGATCTGATCGCGATATTCCTTGGCTCGTTCAAACTCCATGTTTTCTGCGGCTTGCAGCATTTTTTCCGTGAGAGTTTGCTTCATTTCCTCGTGGCCACCATCGAGGAACCGGCTGATTTCATCCACCAAACGCTGATTTTCCTCTGCCGATACCTCGTACACACAGGGCGCTAAACATTGTCCCAAATGGTAGTAAAGACAAACCTGCTTGGGCATATTGCGGCATTTGCGCAACGGATAGAGGCGATCCAGCAGCTTCTTCACCTCGGAGGCATCTCCGGCATTCGGATACGGACCGAAATACTTGGCTTTATCTTTTAATACCTTACGGGTAATCTCCAGACGTGGCTGCGCCTCATTCGTAATTTTGATGTACGGATACGTCTTGTCGTCGCGGAGCATGACATTGTAACGCGGGTCGTGCTCCTTGATCAGGTTGCACTCGAGGATGAGCGCCTCAATCGCGGAGGATACCACAATGTACTCAAAGTCCACGATTTCACTGACCAACAGCTGCGTCTTCCCGTTATGACTGCCTGTAAAATAAGAGCGGACGCGGTTTTTCAGTACCTTGGCTTTTCCTACGTAAATGATTTCCCCGCTCGCATTTTTCATCAGGTAGCAGCCTGGCTTATCTGGCAGGACGGCCAGCTTATCTTTTAAGGAGCTGTTCATGGCTGCTCCCTCCTCTTTGCTCTATATCTGCCATGCATCTATTTGTTCTTGTGAATTGGTTTTTCCAATACATACAGTTCATCTTCTAAGGAACTCATCCGTTCCATCAGCAGCTTGCGGCTGTCTTGCACCCCTTGATTGTAATAGAAGGGGCCGAGCTCTTTTGAGAAAAAGGCAATCAACTCTTCCGTCTCCAAATTGCCGAGTGTCTCCGACCGTTCTTCTTTAAAATAGCGTTGTACTTGATGAACAACATATTCCATTTGCTCTCTCGACAATTTGGCTGGCATCGTATCCGGCTTCCTTCCCTTTTCATAAGAGAATATACGTTCTATCCTTTATAGTACCATGGAATGATGACGAAAAAAACTGCCGCCTCATTCCATGGCGACAGTTTTTTACAGGCAGACTAGTGCTTGCGACCACCCAAATATGCTTCTTTTACACGCTCGTCGTTTAACAACACTTCTCCTGTGCCGTCCAACACGATTTGCCCTGCCTCCAGTACATACCCGTAATCAGCGATTTTGAGGGCTTGTTTGACATTTTGCTCCACGATGAGGACGGTTGTACCTTCCGCATTGATTTCTTTGATCACCTTGAAAATGTCCGATACCACGATGGGAGCCAAGCCCATCGACGGCTCGTCCAAAAGCAGCAGCTTCGGTCGAGACATCAATGCGCGAGCAATGGCTAGCATTTGCTGTTGACCGCCAGACATCGTCCCTCCCAATTGGGTAAGCCGCTCCTTCAGGATGGGGAACCAGGTCATCATCTTCTCCATGTCGTCCTTGATGCCTTGTGCATCGTTGCGCTGGAATGCGCCCATTTCCAGGTTTTCCAGCACGGTCATCTTCCCAAGGATCGCACGCCCTTCTGGTACCAACGCCAATCCGGCTTTTACGATCTGATGGGGTCTCGAACCCTCTATGCGTTGACCACAAAACGTAATCGTCCCTGCTTCAGGCTTCAGTTGACCTGCAATCGTACGCATGGTTGTGGTTTTTCCCGCTCCGTTCGCCCCGATCAGCGAGACGATTTTTCCCTCAGGCACTTCCAGCGTTATCCCACGAATTGCCTTGATTTGACCGTAGGAGGTCGTCAAGTTTTGTATATTCAGCATCTTATTCGTCCTCCTTGCCGAGGTAGGCTTCAATCACATCTGGATTGTTTTGTACCTCTGCCGGGGTGCCGTCAGCAATTTTGACCCCAAAGTTGATACATACGACCTTTTCACACAGGTTCATGACCAATCCCATATCGTGTTCGACCAACAGGACAGTCGTCCCGTCATCGCGAATTTTTTTGACCAGCTCCATGAGCGCTTTTGTCTCGGTCTCGATCATTCCCGCAGCAGGCTCGTCCAAAAGCAAAAGCTTTGGCTCAGTAGCCAGTGCCCGCGCAATCTCCAGACGCCGTTGTTGACCGTAAGCCAATGTATCCGAGCGAACATCAGCAATGTCAGACAAGCCTACGAATTCGAGGAGCTCCTCTGCTTTTTTGGTAACAGCCTTTTCTTCCGCACGTTGTCCGGGGGTTTTCAAAAGGGAAGCCCAGAAGCCCGCCTTCATGCGCGAATGACATCCTACCTTCACATTGTCCAGCGCACTCATGTGACCGAAGAGGCGAATATTTTGGAACGTCCTCGCAATTCCCATTTCGGTAATTTTGTTAGGCGCCACCCCATTTAGCTTTTGTCCAGCAAAAGAAAAGGTGCCCGTGGTTGGTTCGAATATGCCCGTTGCCATATTGAAAATGGTCGTTTTGCCCGCACCATTCGGACCAATCAAGCCGACAATTTCGCCCTCTCCGACCGTAAAAGAAACGTCACGAAGAGCGGTGATGCCGCCAAAGCTTTTTCCTACGTTCGCAAGTTCCAGCAACATCTTATACTCCCCCCTTCGCTTCCTTGTCCGATGACTTGCCCCTACGACGCTTGAACAGCTTTTGGAACGTATCGGCACCAATCAAGCCATGCGGACGGAACGCCATTACACCGACCATGATCAAACCGTACATGAGCATTTTGTACTCGGCCAAACCACGTAGTACCTCCGGCAGTGCTGTCAAAACCAAGGCACCAAACAGCGGCCCCCATACCACTTCGCTGCCGCCGATCACGGCATAAGACAGAATCTCTACGACTTTATGATAGTTAAAATCATCTGGCGTAATGGTCGTCGTAATGTGGGCGAACAATCCTCCACATACACCAGCCAAAATGGAACCGATCACAAAAGCAAGCATCTTATAATAGTTGACTTGCAATCCCATCGCTCGTGCCGCCGTTTCGTCTGCTTTGATCGCTTCAAAAGCTCGCCCGAGACGAGAACGGTTCAGACGCAGCGTCAGGAAAAGAACGAAGGCAAACAGGAGCAGCATAAACACAAAGGTCGATAATGACTTCATTTGCATGACCGAAATACCAAAGCTTTGCGCTTTTAATCCCATTGCTTTTTCAAAATCGTATAAGTAATTGCCAATCGATTGAAGTCCGGTCAGTCCGAGGGCGCCATTTGTAATTTCCATATTGAGAAAAATAACGCGGATCACTTCACCAAAGCCAAGCGTAGCAATGGCCAGGTACAAGCCGTGGAGCTTCAATGTCGGAGCACCGATCAACAGTGCAATTAGCCCTGCCGCCAGTCCCCCGATTATGATGGCGATAAACAGAGGCATGTCCGCTTGCTTTGTCAAAATACTCGCCGTAAAAGCACCAATGCTCATAAAGCCCGCATGTCCCAAAGAAAGCTGGCCCGTCGAGAGTGTAATGTAAATACTGATCGCCAAAATACTGTTTAACAAGATAAAAGTCAGTACCTGTAAGTTATATGGATTGAGAATGTCCAATGTCTGCACCTCCCTTACGCTTTGCGTCCAAATAGTCCTTCCGGCTTCAAGAGCAAAATGAGAATGATCAAGCCAAAAGCAACCGCATCTCGATACGACGAGTCTCCGTACGCGACGGTAAACACCTCGATAATCCCGAGCAATACGCCGCACACCATGGCTCCAGGAATGCTGCCTACCCCGCCTAAAATCAAAACAGCCAAACCTTTGAAGCCAAGCGTCATCCCCATCGTCGGAATGAGAGCAGAGTACGCCATCCCGATCAATATGCCGGCGACACCTCCCAGTGCCGACGCAAGCATGACGGTCACGACAATGACCATATTCGTGTTAATCCCCAAAATATTTGCTGTATCCGTATTTTCAGCCGTCGCGCGAATGGCTTTTCCCATTTTCGTTTTTTGAATCCAAAAATGCAGGACGAACATCAGCAACACAGAAATCCCCAAAATAACGAGATCGACGCTGCGAATTTGAATGAGCCCCAAGTCAAAAGTGGTATCCCCAAAGGATTGTGGGAACGCACGGGAGTCAGCACCGAAAAACTTATGCATGGCTTCCTCCATCAAAATGGCAAATCCGATCGTACTGATCAAGGATGCCAGATGGGGTACATTTTTTTTACGAAGTGGGCGAAGTGCTGTATACTCCAGCACAAGACCCAAAATGGCCGATATCACGATGGCCACAATCAGCGCGACCCCTAAAGGCATATTCAGGCTGGTCATCAATACCAAGCCAACCAGTGATCCAAAAATAAAAATTTGGCCGTGTGCCATATTAATGATTCCTAAGACACCAAAAATGAGCGTATAGCCCAATGCAATCAATGAATAAGTGCTACCAACTGTCAATCCGTTGACTAATTGCTGCCAAAACAAATGCCTCACCTCACTGTTAAGTGGTTACTATCCAACGATGATTGAGTTATTCTCGCTGGATCAGCAAGCGAAGAACATGATCTGGTACTTACTGATCCACCGAGATAACGGATAGAAAAAGAAGCCCGGAGCGACCCCGGGCACAATCCTATTCAAACGGGACGAATTTGCCTTCTTTTGCGACAACGACAACTGCATCGCCAATCGGATTACGTTTCTCGTCAAAAGACAGTTTGCCGGATACACCTGTGAAGTCTTTCAGCTGAGCCAATTGTCCGCGCAACTCTTCGCGATCTGCTTTTCCTGCGGCAAGCAGTGACTGCGACATGATGTACAGCGAGTCGTATGCTTGGGCTGCGAACTGGTCAGGCTTTTTGTTGTATTTGGCTTCGAATGCTTTTACGAAGGCTTGTACTTTATCATCTTTCTTTTCAGGGCTGAATGGAGTCGCAACGATCAAGCCCTCAGCAGCTGGACCTGCAATTTCAAAAACTTTCGGATTATTGAAACCATTTCCACCAAGAATTGTCCCTGTAAAGCCCAACTCACGTGCTTTTTTCACAACCATAGAGCCTTCTTTGTACAAAGCGGACACAAGCAGAGCGTCTGGGTTTGTTTGTTTCAGCTTGGTCAATTGTGCCGAGAAGTCCACATCACCATTTGCGAAAGTCGCTTCACTGGTAATCTCTAAGCCCAGCTTTTCAGCGGTTGCTTTCATGACTTTGTAACCATTCACCGAGAAGTCATCGTTAGAAGCGTGGATAAGTGCTACTTTTTTCAAGCCATTTTTCTCCACAGCTGCTTTCATAGCTGTCGGGATCGCAATGGATTCAGGCAAAGAATTTCGGAACACATACTCCCCGATATCATTGATTCCTTCTGATGTGTTGGAGATACCAAAAATCGGAGTTTCGGCCTCGTTTGCAACTGGTCCTGCAGCAAACATTTCACCGGAAAGTGTCGGTCCGATGATCGCTACGACATTATCCTGATTAATCAGTTTATTTACCGCATTAATCGCGCCTTCTTTTTCTCCGGCGGAGTCTTCAAACTTCAGTTCGATCTTGAGCTTGCCTTTGTTCGCTTCATTCAGCTCGCCCAACGCCAGCTCCAATCCTGCTTTTTGCGCTTCTCCATAAGCTGCCCCAGAACCAGAGAGGAAACCTACCACACCGATTTTTGCCTGAATCTCTTGTCCGTCAGTGCTAGCGGCTTGCCCGGAGCCACCTTCTCCTGCTGCAGGAGCACTTGTATTTCCTCCGCTCGAACATCCGACCATCAATACCGCCCCTAGCGAGATCGCCGCCAGCGAGCGCATCAAATGAAATCCCTTCATTAGAAAAGCCCCCTCTATTATCGAAATAAATTGAATATATGAAGTTTAATCAAAGTATTCTAAAAACGCAATTATTTTCGCTCAAGTAAACTTAATTTTTTGACAAACGATCGTTCAGAATTCCGTATCCAAACATAAAAAAGCGGCATATTGCTATGCCGCTTCACTCGTTGCTTTGCGATTACAGATGTTTGCCTACAGTTGCCATGAGCGCTTCTTTTGGTTGGAAGCCGATCACTTTGTCAACTGGTTGACCGTCTTTGAATACGATCAACGTCGGGATGGACATTACACCAAAACGACCAGCAGAATCTGGGTTGTCATCCACGTTTACTTTGACGATTTTGAGCTGGGAGCCCACTTCACCGTCGATTTGCTCCAGTACAGGAGCGATCATTTTGCAAGGGCCGCACCATGGAGCCCAGAAGTCAACCAGGACTGTACCGCCTTGCTCTACTTCCTGGGAAAAGTTTTGGTCAGTAGCATTTACAATTGCCATGAGAAGTTACCTCCTTGAATTTCAATTGCTAAATAAAGGTTCCTAACGGTAATCAGTATATCATTCAAACACCAAATTGACTACGCCGCTCCACACTTTGCCCTACACTTCTCGCATTAGTCTGTCCAGTCTGTCCGCACCTTATTGCCCTACTTGTTTTATCCGGTTAATCTCACGTTCGTGGTCACTGACTTTCCGATGCAACAGATCGAGGTCTGCATCGATGTGTTTGTTTTGGCGTTCCAGTCTGTCAAATCGGCGCGTAGCATCATCACGGAATTCGTACATTTCATCGCGAAACGCATACATCTCGTCACGAAACGCATACATCTCATTCCGAAAATCATACATCTCATTCCGAAAATCATACATTTCTTTCTTAAACTCGCGTAACTCCTCCTGCGTTTCTTTAACCAATCGGTTATTCTCCGCCACCATGTGTATCAGTTGTTGCAAAAGCTGTTCGCTCATCCCGATCACCTCTCCTTACTGCCTATTATACCAAGCAAGGAAAGCATAAAGTAAGCCTTGCGGACAAAAAAAGCGCCCCAAAAGGAGCGCCTTGTTACTGTCTTTCTGTTACACCAACACTTTTTTAAACTCAGCCGTCAGCAATGGCAGCACTTCAAACAAGTCACCTACGATACCGTAATCAGCCACTTGGAAAATTGGCGCTTCCGGATCTTTGTTGATGGCAACAATGATTTTCGAGCTGGACATACCAGCCAAGTGCTGAATCGCTCCCGAAATCCCGCATGCGATATACAGATCTGGTGTAACAACCTTACCTGTCTGTCCGATCTGCATGGAGTAATCGCAATAGTCTGCGTCGCAAGCGCCACGAGATGCACCAACAGCTGCACCGAGTACTTCCGCCAGATCGTTCAACGGCTGGAAGCCTTCTGCACTCTTTACTCCGCGTCCACCGGAAATCACTACTTTTGCTTCGGAAAGGTCTACTTTGCCGCTTGTTTTTCTTACAACTTCTTTTACGATTGTGCGCAAATCCTTGATATCCAATTCAACTGGTACCACCACTGCCGTTTTCGAAGGGTCAGCAGCGCCGATGGCAATGTTGTTTGGACGAATCGTAATAAATGTTGTTCCATCAACGAATTTGCGTGTTTGCGTCGCTTTTCCTGCATAGATTGGGCGAACGAAGACAGGGCCCGCTTCTACACTTGTTACGTCTGAAACCAGACCGTAACCGAGTCGCGCTGCTACGCGAGGTGCGATGTCACGACCGATCGCGGTGTGACCCAAAACAACTGCATCTGGAGAAGCTAGCTCAATCAACTGCGTAAGTGCCTGCACATACGCATCTGGCGTGTACTGTGCCAACGCTGTATGATCAGCCGTATACACCGTGCTCGCACCATGCTGACCCAATGTCACAGCATGCGTTGCTGCATTTGCTCCGAATACACCTGCTACAATTTCGCCGCCCTCAGCCAATGCTTGTGCTGCAGTCAATGCTTCCAGCGACACGTTGCGAAGTTGTCCGTCACGTACTTCTGCCAATACAAGTACTTTTTTCATGGATATCCTCTCCCTCTCGCTTAGATCACTTTCGCTTCATTGCGCAACAGTTGCACCAATTCCGACGTTTGAGCTGCCAATTCGCCAGAGAGAATGCGACCCGCCTGTTTTTTCGGAGGCAATGTCTGATCGACGATTTCTGTCTTTGCTTTTACCTCATCCGCAGTAATGCCCAAATCGTCTGCGCCGAGTCTATCCAATGGTTTTTTCTTCGCTTTCATGATACCTGGGAGAGAAGGATAGCGCGGCTCGTTGAGTCCTTGCTGAGCCGTAATCAAAACAGGAAGGCTCGTCTCCACGACTTCCAAGTCACCTTCTACATCGCGCTCTACGCGTACGTTCGTCCCGTCTACCTCTAGCTTCACAGCAGTCGATACATGGTTAATTCCCAGTTCTTCTGCCAGACGAGGACCGCCTTGGCCAGCCCCGGAGTCTACAGCCATTTGTCCACCAATGATGATATCGTAGCCAACCTTTTTCGCTACGGCAGCCAATACTTTGGCGATCGTGAATTCGTCTCCGAACAGAGACTCGTCATCCACCAAAACAGCCTTGTCTGCGCCCATTGCCAAAGCCGTGCGCAGTGCACTTTCAGCACGGTCTGGGCCGACGCTGATTACGGTTACTTCCCCGCCATGATCTTCCTTGAGCTTGATTGCCTCTTCTACAGCGTACTCATCGTAGGGATTAATGATGAATTCAACGCCATCTTCGGAAATTTGTCCGTTTTGGATGACGATTTTTTCTTCTGTGTCAAACGTCTGTTTCAACACAACCACGATATTCATCAGGATGCCTCCTCCTTAGTGGTACCTCATACTTGTGAAGCTATATGCTTAACTACCGATCTGCGAATTGCGGCTTGCGCTTTTCCAGAAAAGCAGTCACGCCTTCTTTTACGTCCTCCGTCGCGAATGCATCGCCAAATAGCTTTGCTTCCTGCTCCAAGCCTTGTGATAACGAAAGCTCCGTTGTGTTATGGATGGACGCTAGCGCAAACTTCAGGGTAATCGCACTCTTACTTGCGAAAACAGCTGCCAGCTTTTGTGCTTCTGCAAGCAACTGCTCTACGGGATAAACCGCTTCCACAAGACCGATGCGCAAAGCTTCCTCGCCACCGATCATCTCTGATGTAAGAATCATTTGTGTCGCTTTGCCACGGCCAACCAGACGCGGTAGACGTTGCGTACCACCGTAGCCAGGAATGAGTCCGAGATTCAACTCAGGCAGCCCAAGCTTGGCTTCAGGTGCTGCGAAGCGGATATGGCATGCCAAAGCAAGCTCCAATCCTCCGCCAAGGCAAGCACCGTTAATTGCTGCAATGATTGGCTTCGGGAACGTTTCCAAGCGATTGAACAATGCTTGACCCTTCTTCGCCAGTTCTTCCGCATTATCCCGATTCAGTTGGGTAAATTCTTTGATGTCCGCTCCTGCAATGAAAAACCGACCTTCGCCAGTCAAAACGATTGCTTTGATCTCATCGTTATTTTCCCACTGGTCCAAAAGTTCACTCAATTGACCGAGCACTGCTTGACTGAGTGCGTTAGCAGGCGGGTTGCTAATCGTTACCGTAGCAACGCGATCAACGATTTCTACATTCCAATGCGACGCCATTCCTCTCCCCCCAAACTCTCCCCATATATAAAAACAGCTACTATTTCATTCCGAGCGATCGCTCAGTCTTACTGTTTCCATTGTAACAAACGTTTTCATGCAAAAAAAGCTTTTCTTTTCATTCTTTTCCCTTCATACCAAGCAGGAAGAGGTTATGAATGGAATCAACATAAGAGACAAGGTCGTACTTGCACTGTTTCATCACCCAAGATGTCGTCACTTCGTCCAGCGTTCCAAAAATCATTTTGCGCGTAATCCGCACCTCGAGATCAGATCGGAATACACCCTGTTCCATACCCGCTACGATCACTTCGTCAATGAGATTAAAATACTGCTTCATCACGTTGCCGATTCCTTCACTAATGATCGGACTGGATTGGCGCAGCTCGATTTGAGTCACTTTTGCCAGATCATGGTCCTTGGATAGCTGGCTCAAGTGTGCATGAATGAGTACATACAGCTTTTGCTCAATGGTCGTCGCTTCCGAAATGCGTTTGCGGTTTGTCTCCACAAACAGGCCCATCTTTTCGTTAAACAGTGAAATCAAAATATCATCCTTGTTTTCAAAATAGAGGTATATGGTGCCGTCTGCTACCTTCGCCTCTTTCGCAATTTTCGATACCTGGGCACTGTAATAGCCCTGTCTGGCGATTACTCGAACAGCAGCATCAATAATGGCTTGATACTTTTCCCCCGTTTTCTTTGCCATAACTACCTCCATGTTTACTAACATTGATGACGAAATGAATGATCACTCATTCATAATTAGTGTAATACAGGGCCACTCCTCTGTCAATCGCAAGAGGTCAGCAAAAAAGGCCGCTTTCCGCCTGGGATCGCAAGCCTCAAAACATCAGCTACTAGCTCGTTTTGATTTCTTCCTGGGCTTCTCTTTTCTTCTTGTCTTCTTCTTGTAATTGGCGACGCAATACTTTTCCGACCATGGTTTTGGGCAAATCTGTACGAATCTCGTATTGTCTCGGAATCTTATAGGCGGCGAGTCTCTGTCTGCAATGCGCTTCCAGATCCGCTTCATTCGCGAGCTGTCCATCCTTGAAAACGACGAATGCTTTGACTGTTTCGCCCCGGTACGGATCTGGGACACCTATGACTGCTGCTTCCTGGATGGCGGGATGCTCAAACAGCACTTCTTCTACTTCGCGCGGATAAATATTGAAGCCACCAGCTATAATCATGTCTTTTTTACGATCGACGATATAAAAATAGCCGTTTTCGTCCATATAGCCCATATCTCCCGTCAAAAACCAGCCATCCTTCAATACGGCAGCGGTATCCTCTGGGCGATTCCAATAGCCGAGCATGACTTGAGGCCCTTTAACAGCCAACTCCCCGACCTCGCCTTGGGGCATCTCATCTCCCGTTGCCGTATCCACAATTCGGCAATCCGTATCTGGCCACGGCATTCCGATGCTTCCGGTAATGCCTTTTTCCCAAATGGGATTGGAATGTGTGACGGGAGAAGCCTCCGTCATCCCATAACCCTCGACCAGCTTGCCGCCCGTCAACTCTTCAAATTTGAGCTTGACTTCGATCGGCAACGGAGCTGATCCACTGACACATGCGTCGATGGAAGAAAGATCATGCTTCTTCAAGTCCGGGTGGTTGATTAAACCGATATACATGGTTGGTGCCCCTGGGAAAAGAGTAGGCTTTCGCTTGTCGATCATTTCAAATATTTGTTTCACGTCGAATTTGGGAACGAGAATAATTTCTGCTGCGATACAAATGCCTTTGTTCATCACGGTAGTCATCCCATACACGTGGAACAGTGGGAGCACACACAGAATCCGTTCCTTTCCCATTTTCAGCTTGTAAAGGACCGCTTGGCACTGGACTGCATTCGCAATGAGATTGGCGTGCGTCAGCATGACGCCTTTGGCAACACCTGTTGTCCCCCCTGTATATTGGAGGAGTGCGATATCCTGGGTCGGATCGACTGGTACTTCTACAGGCTTGGTAGCGCTTTCTTTTAAGACGGAAAGAAAAGGTTCAATATCTGCGCTGTATGTAACCTGCGGATTTTGTCCTTGTTTCTTCTGCACGAACGGATATAGCCATTTTTTCAATAAGGGAAGGAAATCGCCAATGCTTGTGATGATGATTCGTTGAAGTGAGGTAGATGCACGGACTTGGGTAACACGTTTGTACAACAAATCCAGTGTGATGATGGTCTCGGCGCCTGAATCGTTCATTTGGTGAATCAATTCTCGCTCGGTATACAGCGGGTTGGTCATGACCACGATCGCGCCTGCAAAAAGCGCCCCGTAGTAGCTGATGACGGCTTGAGGAGTATTTGGCAGCATAATCGCCACGCGGTCACCTTTCTTTACACCGCGCTTGATCAATGCATTGGCAAATTGGTATGACAACTGCAAAAGCTCTCGATACGTAATGCTTTTTCCCATGAAATAGATCGCGTTACTGTCTGGATACATAGCTGCAGACTGCTCCAGAAAATGCGTCAAAGGAACACGGGGGTAATCCAATGACGGCGCAGTTTCGGGCGGGTAATTGGCAATCCAAGGCTTGGCATTTGACATGGTCATTCCCTCCATCCCTTAAATGGCCTTGCCTCTCCCTATGATCTACATTCATAATCTCTTCCTAATGACTATTGTATTCGAAACATATTCAATTTTCCAACTAAAATCATATATTTTCCTTTTTTTGGGACAAGACTATTCGACGAAAAAAGGACAAAGCCCATGACGAAAGCCGTGTCCTTTGCCCTTATGCTCTTCGTGTTTTACGGTGTAACTTCCTTGACAATTTGCTGTCGTGCCCTTTCCCGTTCAGATGTAGGGACGAGATGATACCAGCCAACGATTCCATTATGCCAAATGCGCTCATCCTGCCCGACCAATGTATCAGCTTGAATGGAGTTCGGAGTACCATCGCCATAGGACAATAACAGAGAGGCGATTTCCTGCTCAGTGAGGTCCGTTTTCACATGCTGACCCAGTATTTCCATGAGTGAAAATGCCTTCGTATACACTTGAAGCGAGGTGCCTTTTGAAGCTAATGCTTTGAGAATCTCCTGCTGTCGGTCAATCCGCATGTAATCACTGTCTTCCTTGCCTAAATCACTTTTTCGATAACGGGCGTAATCCAATGCCTGCTCACCTGATAAAGTCTGTAGCCCTGGTTGAATGTCGATGTACGTGTCGTCGCTCGGATCGCTGTACTTCATTCGTTTCTTCACATCGACAGTGACGCCTCCCAGCTCGTCTACAATTTGACGGAAGCCATCGAAATCTACGGAGATATACCGATCAATTTTTATTTGTAAATATTTTTCCAGCGACTCTTTCACCATTTTTGGACCACCAAAAGCCATTGCATGGTTCACTTTGTCGTATCCTTTTCCCGGGAGCTCCATGTAGCTGTCACGCGGAATCGCCAAAAGGTAGACGGATTGCTTCCCGGGATGAATCGCCGCAAGCATCATTGTATCTGAACGTGCACTTTCCCCGTCTCGACTATCCACACCAAGAAGCAGGGCGACGAAAGGCTTCAACGGTTCTGTTCCTGTCAAAAGATCACGTGGTGGAAGGGAAACAGCTGCCTGTTTTGCACTCCCTTTGGCTCCATCAATCGGAGCATACCACTGATTTGTCATTTGCTTATATTGATAGGCACTGTAGGCAACCAGCAGCAACGCCCCGATCGCCAAACAGGATAAGGTATGAAACGCAATCTGTTTTCCATGTCGCTTGAAAAAAGACCATATAAACATGACAAAGCTTCCCCCTTTGCTTCCATTTTTAACAGGGGAGACTTCGTTTAAACCTATGGGCGTTCGACAACCATCGCCATACCCATACCTCCGCCAACACAAAGGGCAGCCATGCCTCGTTTCAGCTGTCGTCGCTTCATTTCGTGCAGCAAGGATACGACAATTCGGCAGCCAGTAGAACCGACAGGGTGACCCAACGCGATGCCGCTTCCGTTCACATTCGTTATTTCCCGTGGCAGCTCCAGAAGTTTTTCCACGGCGAGGTATTGCGCGGCAAAGGCTTCATTTACTTCGATCAGTTCGATATCCGCGAGCGTCAAACCGGCTTTTGCCAATGCACGCTTTACTGCTGGAACGGGTCCATATCCCATCAAATCAGGCTCTACCCCCGCTACTGCCCACGAGACAATTCTGCCGAGTGGTTCGATCCCGAGCTCTCTCGCTTTGCCTTCTTTCATCAAAACAGCTGCGGACGCTCCATCGTTGAGACCGGAGGAATTGCCTGGCGTCACTGTACCATTGTCACGAAAACTGGGTCTTAGCTTCGCGAGACTTTCCAAGGTCACTCCCCTGCGAGGGAATTCGTCTTCCGTTACGACGATTTCTTCGGTGCGCTTTTTAATGGGGACCCCGATGATTTCCTCGGCAAACAAGCCGCTGTCTATGGCTCGGATCGCATTTTGCTGACTGCGCAAAGCAATCTCATCCGACTCCTCGCGCGTGATCCCATAACGATCGACCAGACGTTCTGCCGTCTCGCCCATCAGGATTTGATGGTGAGGGTCTGTTAACAAATCCCACATCGCGTCGGTCATTTCCCCATGTGTCAATCGTTTGCCCCAGCGCGCATTTTTCAGGACATACGGGGCGTTGCTCATGCTCTCTACGCCCCCTGCCAAGACGATTTCACTGTCGCCTAAAAGAATTTGGGAAGCGCCGCTCACAATCGCTTGCATGCCGGATGCACATTGACGTTGAATCGTGTAGCCCGTCACTTCTTTTCCCAAGCCCGCATCCAATGCTGCCACCCGCGCTATGTTTGGTTCGTCTGTACGCTGAATGCAATTCCCTAAAATGACTTCATCGATCAGAGAAGCTTCCAGACCAGATCTAGCCATGACACCACGAATGACGGTTTCTCCCAGCTTGCGAGCGCTTACATCTTTCAGGACGCCACCAAACGTACCGATTGGCGTACGTCCGGCAGCAGCAATGACAACCTGCTCCATTGATTTTCCCCTCCATTGAGTACCCTATTTTCTTTATTGTCTCACACAGAAGTTACAGGGCGGTTCCCAGCAATGTTTTTCAATACAACGGTGACCCATTCGTCTTGTTGACTTTCTTTCTCTACTTGGAAGCCTGCCTGTTCAAATGTGGCAATGACAGCTTCCCGATTCCATTCAACAATTCCCGAGAGAATCAAAATTCCTTCAGGAGCCATTCGCTCCGTAATCATCGGAAGCATCGCGACATTTTCATCGCCTCCGATGTTGACCAGAATGACATCAGCTTGGTCAGGCAATTGGGACTTAACTGCGTCCTCACACGCATCCCCAATCACGACTTGTACAGCGTGGTCAGGAAGGTGGTTATTCGTCGCATTGACGAGAACCTGATACTCGCTTTGCGGATTAATATCCACAGCCCATACAGGATGCTTCGCTCCATTCAAAGCACAGTACAAAGAGAGAATTCCTGAGCCAGCTCCTACATCAATGACTTGCTTACCCTCCAGATCCATTTCTTGCAAAAACAAAAGAATGTCCTGCGTCGTTCCATGATAGCCGGTTCCGAAAGCTGCACCTGGATCAATCCATAGGATATGCCGAGCCGACTCCAACGCTGCGGGGTCCGTCCACGTTGGTGCCACCCACCAGTCGCCTATCTTGACTTCCCGGAACTCCTCTTTCCACGATTCATTTTCTTCTGCTACGAGTTCTACTTCTTTTATCGTGACTTGTCCATTCCAGCGTTGAATGTAGGTCTTTAGGCGGTCTACATGCTCCTCTTCACGATCATGCTGGGGTTCAAACAAATAGCCAACAAGTGGACCTTCCGTATTTTCTGCGTAATCATATCCATTTTCCGTTGTCAGCACTTCGATTTGCGGTTCGATCCAGCCAAGCGTGTAGGAGCTGGTCAAAACCTCTGCCACAAACAAATCCTCAATCTCTGGTTCCACTAGTAATGTGTATTTGAGCCACATGCTTTCCATGATGAAAAATGCTCCTTCCCTTCTGCTGTCATTCGCCCCTATTCTTGCGGACATCTATTCACTCATATGTGGATGGCAAGGATGATAGAGAACATGGTATGATAGTAGAATGGACTATCACAACCGCAGGGAGGCTTACCATGTTTGACGAATTTTTTTACCGTCGCCGCAAAAATAAGGGGCTGTTCATCGTCATGATTGCCCTCATCGTTCTTGGCATCGGCATGTTCGGTATGGGTTTCCTCTATATGTTCTCGTAAGTCGGAACAACATCATTATACCCTACGAACGGCGCTGCACCCACTGTATCTGTCGAAACAATTGGGGCGTGAAGTTTTCTACTGTGGTTGCTTTACTTCCGCTTGTTTACTCGATTATACTTGAGAATGTATTTTTCCTGTACGTTTGATATAGAAAGAAGGTTCACTCCATGTCGCGAATTCTCATCTCCGGGTACTACGGCTTTAATAATGCCGGAGACGATGTGGTCCTGTACGGCATCATCAGCTCTCTTAAGCGGGAACAACCAAATATCTCTCTCGCCGTTCTGTCCAATCAGCCTGATCGGACTGCGGAACTGTTCGGGATTGAAGCCTATAACCGCTGGAGCTTTGGAACCATCGTCCGCGAGCTTTCGCGAAGTGACATGCTGGTGATGGGCGGCGGTACACTGATGCAGGATGTAACCAGTCCGCGCAGTGTCCTCTACTATTTGGGCATCGTCACCATTGCCAAGCTTTTAGGTAAACCCGTGGTCTTTTACGCACAAGGATTTGGCCCCATCCTCAAATCGCTCAGTCGCACGATGATTAAACACGTGGTCAATCACGTCAACATTATCACGGTTCGCGACTACGAATCAGGAGAGGACTTCAAAGCCTGCGGCGTAAAAAAAGCCCCTATCTATATAACAGCTGACCCTGCTCTGACGATATCCCCAGACGATATTGCAGATCAACGGGGAAAAGAGCTGCTCCATGGTATGTTTGATGATCCTTCCAAGCCTTTGGTCGCCATCTCTGTCCGGGACTGGAAGCAGGAACAACCATTCAAACAGAAGATAGCCCGAGCAGCCGATTGGTTTATCATGCGCGGATGGAATGTTCTCTTCCTGCCGATGCATGTCCCTAGCGATTTGGCACCGTCCCAGGAAATCATGGACCAGATGAGCCAACCAGGAGCACGTCTTCTCGATGCGCCTGTAACTTTTCATGACATTATGTCGGTACTGAAGCAATGCAACTACGTCGTTGGAATGCGGCTTCACTCCCTTATTCTTGCGTGCATGCTGCGAACCCCTTTTATCGGCATCTCCTACGATCCGAAAATCGATCGATTCGTCGAACGCGCTGGAATGCCCAATGCTGGTCACATTACTGAACTCGATGAAACTACACTTTTGACCTTGCTCGCTGAAAAACTGGACAACCTCGATCACGAAATTGATGTGGTAACGAAGCATTCCCATCTGTTAGCAATCGAAGCTTCCAAAAGCAGTGAACTTGTTCTGCAAGCGCTGCGAAAATAAGGCTGACCTGGAAAGGAGGACATCATGTCCTTTTCTTCACAAGTGTTACTAGGTTTAAATCGATTATTTCCTCTCCCCGTTCACCCTTTCAATCTGGCAAACAACGGGGAAATGAGCTATACCGAATGGCAATTTCAAAAAGGGGATCAAACCATTCAGTTTTTCCTCCCCTTCCATTCACAGGAGCAAATGTTCCATGACAAAACCGTTTTGGACATCGGCTGTGGCGGCGGGGGAAAAACCTGCTATTACGCCACGTTTGGCCCGAAAAAAATGATCGGCATCGATATCGTCCCCCACTATGCGGAGGAAGGAAATGAATTCGCGAAGAAAAAAGGGCTGGATCATCTTGTCTCCTTCATGACTGGTGATGCCGCGAGAATGGACTTCCCGGACAACACGTTCGATACGATCATCATGAATGACGCGATGGAGCACGTAGGCGAACCGGAAAAGACGCTGGAGGAATGCTTTCGGGTATTGAAGCCTGGCGGGCATCTCTACATCAATTTTCCGCCGTATTATCATCCATTCGGTGCCCATTTGTCAGATGCGATCGGCATTCCTTGGGTGCATGCTCTCTTCTCGGAGCAAGCCTTGATTGATGCCTATAAAAAGCTAGTCCGTGACTTGCCAGACGGTTCTGACCGGATTGCTTTTCGATTCGACAAGCTTCCTGATGGCAGAGATACGATCTCGTACATTAATCGCATGACGATCAAACGGTTTCGAAAAATTCAACAAGGCGTGGTGCAGCCTGCAGTTTACCAGCGAGAGATTCCGTTGCGCAATCAGTTGCAGTCCTTGGCGAAATTATCTGCTACCCGTGAATTTTTCGTAAAAATGGTTGTATGTGTTTATCAAAAAGCAAAATAAGTAAGATCACATAAAACCCCTTCCTCCGTTTTTGGAGAAAGGGGTTTTTCGATTCTATTAGTCGTTATTTGTATTGGACTTTAACGAGGAAGCCTGCTTCTTCCGAATAAATTGGATAAAGGCGCGCAGCTTGTTTCCTCCGGGCAGCCAGTCCAGCTCCTTATCCTCAATGAGTGGAATGAGGATCAGCAGTCCCAGGTAAACAACGAGTCCTACACCGACTCCAGCGACGGTCTCTATCGCTCCCAAAATGCGCACTGGTTCTCTTCCCCTGAACAGGAAATCAACTGCCTCTGTCGCTCCCCAAGCCAGAATCAGCATGAGGTTAGCCACCAGTAACGGATAAACGGTATCAAAGCGCCAGTTAATCGGAATCGATACATAACGGTTGATGACGCGCATATTCAGTACGCAGACAAATGCAGTCGCAACCAGCCATGACAGGGACAAGCCGTCCATACCGAACATCGAGGTAAACACGAGTGTCGCCAGTACTTTTACAATGACACCATACAGCAGATGACGCGCAGGGATTTTTTCTTTACCGATTCCTTGCAAAATACCATTTGTAGCAAGCAACAAGGAAAGCGGAATCGCTGTGATGCCTAAAATCGCCATTGCACGCGTGCCTTCCATATCACCATACAACGCCAGATTCGCCCCTTCAGCTACAGCTGTCAGTCCAAGACCGGCAGGTAGACCGATTAACCAAGCAAAGCGCAGCGAGAGTTTGGTCAAGGTCGTAATCCGTTCCTGATCCTTTTGTCTGATCGCTTCGGCAATGGCAGGCACGATCGAGAGGGCAATCGACGATCCGAACAAGCTCGCCATTTGCAGAAGTGGTCCTCCCCTGCTGTAAATGCCAAACCACGTATCCGCCGTCAATCCATCCACGTTCCAAATGTAGCGGAAGATGTTAATCGCCAGGAAGGAATCCGTCAGGCTGAAAATCGGGATAACCAAGGCGCTGATACAAATCGGCCAGGCAATTCGCCACATCGAGGCGAAGAAGGCACGATCATACCACCAAGTAAGACGCCCCCACTCTGCCCCGCTAAATACGGAATTTTTCCGATTGTGGAGCCACATGAGCAACGCTAGAAACCCGAGACTTAAAAATGTACTGATCATCGTACCGAAGTTGACTCCGGTAATCACGGTGTCCGTATCTTCACCGAGTGACACGAGATACAGGGAAGCTACCAAAATAAATACGACACGCAACGTCTGCTCTACGATTTGCGAGAGCCCGACAAACAACATTTTTTGATGGCCGTAGAAAAAGCCGCGAATAACCGCAATCAAGGGAACGAACAGCAGCGACATGGAAATCGCCCGAATCGGCTCAATCAAATGCGGATTCCCCATGAGCTTTGCGATCAGTGGAGAGCTGGCGTACAGGAGCGCAAACAAGACAAGTCCGATCCCGCCCATCATGACCATGCTACGGGCCAAAATTTGTCCAATAGAGCCTTGTTTCCCTTCAGCCAATGCCTCTGCAATCACCCTCGACAACGCTACTGGCACACCTGCTGTCGCCAATATGAGGAAGGTCAGGTAGAGAGGATATACTTCCTGATAGAGTCCGAGACCTCTGTCGCCCACTATCTCCTGAAGCGGAATCCGATAAAACATCCCGATAACTTTTGACAAAATCCCCGCTATGGCTAAGATCAATGCTCCCGCGAGAAAATGACTTTTTTTCAACATGGGTAACTCCTTTATTCGTCTCTTTGACTGGATACCCGTGGGGCAGTACCAATCGACATGAACCCACTCTCTATCCTACTATCATTTCCCTCTTCCAGCAAACAGGTATATCGATGGAATTTCGCAGCAATACTGGTAAAAAACAGATTCCATTGATTTTTGTGAAAAACGTCTCGACGTTTTTCATTAGACAGAATGTGACCGCTTGCGGTCTGCCTGTGTGATCTGTGAGTAGGAGGGGATATTATGCCCACAACCGGATTTTTGATCCGCCATGTACAGTGGCCGTTAATGGAGGCTTTGAAAGGAAATCGCATTCGTCCTTACATGAAAGAATTGCAAGCAGCCGAGCATCTATCTGCCGAAACGCTTAACGTGCAGCAGCGAGAAAAGCTGGTGAAGCTACTCGATCATGCGATACAAAACGTACCAGCCTACACTGCCCTCGCCCCAGACTGGAGCAAAATGCGCGAGATGCCTGAACGTTTTTTGCAGCGTATTCCTGTTCTGACCAAAGCACACTTTCGGCAAAACGCTGATCAATATATGAGCCAAGGACTACAAACCAAAAGCCTCATTGCAAATCGTACGGGAGGCTCCACAGGTGAACCTACCCATTTTTATCTCGATCGTCCAACTGTCGAGCGATATGAAGCTGCGCGCTGGTTGGGGTTATCCTGGTACGGCATTCGCATAGGTGACCCATGTGTAATGATCTGGGGCTCTCCTCTCGAATTAAACGCCCAGCAAGCTCGCCGCTACCGCTGGAAGGAGCGCTGGTTGAAAAACCGCATGATGATTTCTGCCTATGAACTGGACGAAAGACATTTGGAAGCAAACCTGCGCCTCATCCGGGATTTCCAACCAGCCTATTTATACGGGTACACTTCCGCACTTCATGCGCTCGCCACGATGATGCTACGACGCGGCATGACACTAGGAATCCCGCTCAAAGCCGTAGTCTCTACAGCAGAAAGCCTGCACGAACACCAGCGACAAACGATTGCCCAGGCTTTTGATGCGCCTGTTGTGAATGAATACGGCGCCCGTGACGGCGGAATCATCGCCTACCAATGCAAGTCTGGAAGCATGCATGCCTTTTCTGGGAACTGTTATTTGGAGGTCGTCGATCCAATTACGCATATTCCCGTCTACAAAGGGCACCCAGGAGCACTGCTTGTCACAGACCTGCACAATACCGTCATGCCTCGCCTGCGCTACCAAATAGGAGATGTCGTCGCGCTTTCTGATTCAGCCTGCTCATGCAATCTCCCTTTTCCACTTCTTGCTTCGATCGACGGCAGAGAAGACGACATGTTCCTAGCGCTAAATGGACGGTACGTGCACGGACATTATTTTAATCACATCGTGCGCAATATGGACAGCTTCCGCACCTTCCAGATCGTCCAGCATGAGCCAGAGCGACTAAGCCTGAGACTGGTGAAGGAGCCTGAACATTTTTTACCTGCCGATGAAGCAAAGCTTTTGGCAGGAATTCGCTCGGCGTTAGGTCAAGTAAGCATCCAAGTTTCTTACGTGGAGACCATTCCCCCCGCAAGCTCGGGTAAGTCTCGTTATGCAATTCGGGAATTCCCGCTTACGAGCGCCCTCCCGCTGGAGTAGACCGCTTGCGTACTTTTTGCAGTAGCTCTGATACGAGTGGCTCGCGAACCAAAATGAGCACCACGAGATATAAAAGCGCTGCACCGATAATTCCTAACGGCAAGTACAGCCAGACAGGCCATACGGATAACCATGGATCGATGAGTAAAATAGCACCGGCCATGACTGCGCAGCCCAAAATGGTTTTCCCGGCAGTCATAAGGAAATTCGCCCGTACAGGGCTGCCTACCGCCCTCCATAGCAAAACAAACAGCAGGAGTGCTTGACTGATAGCCGAAACTGCATTAGCTAGGGCAATTCCGCCATGACCAAGCAGTGGAATGAACAACCAGTTGGCAAGGGCATACACAACGATCCCGATCGCCCCGATCATAACGGGTGTCTTCGTGTTTTCCAGTGCATAAAAGGCGCGAGTCAGCAAGTCTCTCGACGCTAAAAAGAAAAGTCCTACGCCATAAAACGGCAGTGCCCACGCTGTCAAAGCGACAGAATGCTCATCGAACGCTCCGCGCTCAAAAGCTAGTCGGATGATAGGCTCTGCATATAGCGCAAGTCCAACCGTCACGGGCAGCAGCAAAATGAGGAGATAGGCAAGTCCTTTTTGCAGGATTTGCTTCATCTCCGTCATTTCCCCCCGCTTGACATGACTAGCCAACAGTGGGAATAACGGCAACGTAAACGCCCCGACAAAAATAGCCAGAGGCAATTGCATGATCTGGTTCGCATTGGCGAGAGCGGAAACGACACCCGTTCCGAGTCCTTCTGCGAAGCCGCGCTCCAAAAAGGTAGTGGCCTGGGCTACAACCGCACCAATCAAAATCGGAATGACGCGCTCGCCCATGCCCTTGAGAGAAGCGTCCTCACGCCAAAAAAATGAGAAGCGGTGCTGGTAGCCGAATCCGCGCAAAGTCGGGAGAATCGGCAACAGTGCCGCCAAATAACCGATTGTCGTAGCCATCGCCAATCCAATGGGACCATACATCGGAACGAGCACATACATGCTGACAATCACCAAAGCTCCATTGACTACCGTGCCAAGCGTCGGTGTAAAGAAATGCTGGTGAGCATTGCAAATACTCGACCACAATCCGGTTAACCCGATGAAAATAGCTGATGGCCACATCCATTGCAGCATGGTAGCCGTGAGTTCCAGCTTCTCACCTGTCAGTCCAAACATCCCAGCAAGCTCGTAAGAAAAGACAACTCCTAAGACAGAGAGAGCAACGAATACGCCCAAAATGATCGTGAGCATCTTCTGATACAAATCAGTCGTCCGCTCTCCTTTTTCCATCATGCCGCGCATCGTCGGAATCAGTACAGCATTGACCGCTCCCGGTATGACCAAGAACAGCGTCAGCGGGATCGTTGCCGCGATATTAAACGCATCTGCCTCCATCCCAGTACCGTACAAGCTCGATACATACACACTGCGAAAAAAGCCTAGAAGCCTTCCAACGAGAGTCAGCACGACAATCATGGAAGCGATTTTTAACAAACTCATGTCCACTTTTCTCCTATCCCTATTCGAAACCCTACGTTCCAGGCTTGGTTCTAACGCTCAAACTACCTAGTTATCATATCTTATTTCTACCTTTCCTACCAACCTCTTTCCCCCGGCTTGCTACTGGGTTGTCAGATTCATTATAATAGGTAGGTTAATCCCTACCTGTAGGAGGACTACAATAAAAATGAGAGAAACCGTGTTGAAGTGGGGAAGCCAATCAACTACGTGGTTGTATTTGCTGTTGGCCTATCCAGTAATCGATTACGTCTTGCGACAGATTTTACCGATTCCAGTCATATCTTCTCTGTGGGATGAAGGACTGCTCATCGTTCTGATGCTGTTTACGTTTGGAGCCTTTTTGCAATCAAACAGAACGATGCCTGGAATCAAACATTGGCTTGGAGCCCTTTTCGTCCTCGGAATTGCCATCATGGTGACAGACATGGCGAACTGGGAAGCGAGCGTAGAAGGATTCCGTTCCGTCTACCAGTACATCCTCGCCTTTTTCATGGGCTTCTATTTATTGAAGTCGATGGAAGACCTAGACAAGTTCATGAAGGGACTTGTGTTGGTTGGTTTCATAGCGGCACTGTATGGTGTCTTGCAAGTCATCGTAGGCGTCAAAACACCTGAATCTTGGGTGCAGGAAGGGGAAGCAGTTACCACGCGTGCATTCTCCTTCGTAACGAGCCCGAACGTATTGGGCAGCTATATGGCGTTGATTACACCGATTGCCGCTGGTCTATTCATGACAGCGAAGGATCGCAAGCAAAAATGGATTTGGGCCATCGTTGCGCTGACGACTTTGCTCGCCATGCTGTTAACAAGTTCCCGCGGTTCTTGGTTTGCCCTTGCCTTTGCTGCATTTGTTTGCTTCTACATATGGAACAAACGAGTCGCAGGATACTTGGTGATCGCAGGGATTATCGGGATTGTAGCCCTGTTCTTCGTTCCTGATTCTGTTCCGCTTGTCGGAAAAGTAAAAGATCGCATTTTCACGCTGTTTACACCTGAATACTTCGAATCTAGCAGCCAAGGCGGGCGTATTGGTCGCTGGGGCGAAGCCTATGACAAAATGCGTATCGAGCCATTGTTCGGTGTTGGGCTCGGCCATCATGGCGGAGCGGTTGCTACTCGCCATTTCGGAACGATTTATTCAGACAGCTATTTCTTCAAAAGTCTAGCGGAATACGGTTTGATCGGGATCATCCTGTTAATCGGAACCGTGATCACCATGTTCAAATACGGAGCTGGGCTTATCCGCAACCTCCAAGGCTCGCCGCACTTTTTTGCGATACTCGGCCTATTGGGCGGATTAATAGCCGTAGCTACCCATAACCTCGTGGAAAACATTTTCGAGGTGCCGTTCATGGCCCTCTATTTCTGGCTGTTTGGCGGCTTCCTGTGCGCATTATTCGTCGACCAGACACAAAATAAAAGGTGGTGAGGGCATGCGCCGGAATCCTATTCTCGAAACGATAAGCTGGGCGCTGTACGCCATTGCCCTGTTTCTGATTTACCATTTGCTCGTGAAACCAGCTTTCCTTGATTTAACGTGGATTGCTGTACTCATTTTCCTGCCACTGCTAGCATTTTGCTACTTCGTGGTCCATCCGTCGGAACGTCGTCAAGTGCTTGTGTTTACCATCGGCTTCTTGCTCCTGGATCGGGCATTGACACGTGTCGATGTGAAAACGACCGCTGCTCTGTTGATCGGAGGAGCGATCGCCATCATCGTGATTGCCCTTCTCGTGAAATGGTACGGGCGTCTCAATTGGCGTGCAGTCGGCTCATTAGTTTTGATCGCCCTCTTGGCGAATGTCACGTTCAACCGAGATACATTGACTGCACTCAGTCACTTTACTGTGAAATACGAATCTGACCGTCTGTACAACGGAGATTGGGTGGATTACTTCCCGCTCACACTGCACGACGTCAATGGCGATGGCAGCATGGAGATCATCACGTACGGCAATGCCGAGGAGCTTCCACTGCCTGAAGAAATTGAAAAGCCAGAGACGGAAGAAGAGAAAAAAGCAATGGCGGAGAAGCTGCGCCATTTGCAGGCTGAACCTGTTTCTCTTTACGTCCTGACCTGGAAAGACGGCCAAATGGTGCGGATGCCGAATGATCAAATTCCGGCAGATACCATGGAGATCATCAAGGAAAAATTGCCAACCGACTACCCGGGCTTCCCGTATTACACGATGAAAGACGGTCAATTGGTACCGAATGTACAACGCCAACCGTATGCGGAAGGCATGATGCAAATCGGAACGGCACCATATCGTGCGTTGATGCTTGATATGGAAAACATCGCAAATCAACTGGCAGAAAACGAAGGCAGTATGGACGTGCGACAAACGTTGGGTTCCAAGTACACGGATCTACACATCAAGGATGGTATGCTGACAGGAAACTACGACGGCAAGCCTTTTGGCGGGATGACCAAATCCACCAAGCTGTTGACCACCATGATGCTCCCAGATGGACGAGAAGGACTCATTGTCATGGGTGAACATCTGAGTGTACTGACTGTCGATTCTGATGGCACACTGACGGAAGCCTATACCTTGACTCGCAAAGAAGCTGAATTGGCAACTGGCGAGTTCATTCCTGCCGATATCGACAACGACAAGGTCGACGAGCTGCTCGTAGCAGGCAAGCCTTCGTACATCTTGAAACCAAAACCAGATGGTACGTGGGAAATATTGTGGGCAAGCGGTGACCGCGACAAGAGCTTCCGCTTCTCCAACTTCGCTACGCTCGGTAACAGCGACAAGCCTGAGATCGTAGCAAAGGCTAAGAGCTGGGTAAGCACAACGGATTCCCGCTATTTGTCTGGCTATGACTACACACCTGAAGGTTTGAAACAAAACTGGCGTATTTACTTGCCACTGATCAATGTTCAAATCGGCGACATCGATGGCGACAAGCAAAACGAAATCGTAGCCAACATGTACAATACGCATCGCATTCTCGTGTTTAAGCAGCACAACATTCCGGTATTCGGACTCACGATCGCGATATTCGTGGGACTCTTGGGATACGGAGTCGTAAGGAGGTTTCGCCATGCGTAAAGCGACGAAAGCATGGGCATTACTCGCTGCCATCTGCACAGCCTCCCTGCTCGGTGGCTGCACGTATGAATCAGGAACGAAAGCTTTTGCCACTACCAATTTTGACCAAAAGCCGGATCAGACAACCACGGTCCAAACCGAGTCAGGTGCGGAGTGGCTGAAAACAGCCCTGGAAAAAGGCAAGACGGATAAAGAGGCACAGACCTACTGGTACAAGGGCCATGTGAAAAACACCATCTTGTCACGTACCACGACGAGTATGTTCAATGGTGCCGTCATTAACGGGAAAGGCTACAATGTCGATGCACGCATCGCAGCCCAACCCTATTCGTACTATCGCATACACGACAAACGCTACATCAAGGCAAACGAGCAGTTTGTAACCGCTCCGGATGAGCCGCTGGCGTTTGATGTATTGAAAGGCTTCGAGGACTGGCTGCCTTTCATGGACAAGGCCGTCCAATTGCCTGAGGAAAAAGTAATTGGCGTCGTCAGCGTTCCGTTCCAATTGAAAATGACAGGAGCAGAATGGCTGAAAAATAGCCAAAGCCCACTGTTTGAACCATTGAAAAAGCAATTGGGAGAACGCCCTGATCTTGATCACATCTTGAAGGAATCCACGATCAAAACAACGATTTGGTTCGGCAAGGAAGACCGTCTGATCCACCAGTACGAGACGTGGATCATTCTGCCGCTGCCTGAAGCCGGAACGATGGACCAGCAAGTGATGTTCAACCTGTTTAAATACGGCGATACGGGTGGCATTCACATCAAAGAACCGGAAGAAGTAGAAAAATATTTGCTGTACTAAAAAAGCCTGCTACATTTGCGTGGTAGCAGACTAATCGGTACGAATCAGGGCCTGGCGATTATCGTCAGGTCCTTTTATTTTGAAGCAGAAGAAGTATGTCTGTCATGAAGAAAACCCCGCAGCCTTCATTGGCTCCGGGGCTATGCTGTCCTATTTTTTTACCAGTTCATCCATCACGTTCGCCAGTTGCTTCGCCTGTTCACGACGTTCGTACGGTTTCACACGTTCTGCAAAATCCGCTCCGCGTTTCTCGCTACCCGTTTGTCCTTGCGCTTGCCACTCCTGATACAGCTTCAGGTACGCTTGCTTGATCTCGTCTTTTTGCTCTGGATCGGCTACTTGTCCGAGACAGAAATCTTCAATAATCTCTGTCGCTTCGCCTCTTTTATTCAGAGCAAGAATCGGGTTGCCGATCCCCATATATTCGTAGAGCTTACCCGGAATATACGCTCCAGCGTCAGCAGACACATCCCCGATCAGCAACAGGGCATTCGCACCTTTCATCAGTCCGAGTGCTTCTTTATGCGGCAGGTTCCCCAACACGCGAACGATGTCCCCCAGCCCCAATGCTTCTACACAGTCGCGATTTTCGGAATAACCTGGATAATCGAACACCCCTGCAAAGCTGAGTAAGAGATCATTTCGGTCTACTGCTTTTTCATCGATGAGTTCCCGGATGGCTTGCAGGAGTAGGCGTGGGTTGCGCTTTTGATACAAAATACCTGCGTACACCGCATGAAATTTGTCCGGAGCAGCATGGCTAGGGGCCAACCCTTGAAAATCAGCCTGATCAAACCCATTGTAGATCAGCTCCATCCGCTTGATGCGGTCCTGGTGCTTCTCGCGAAAATTATAGGCGAAGGTCGCGGTAACGGTCGTGATCGCATCCGCTTGGGACATCACGGCCTCCTCCATTCGCTCTTCCATACGCTCTCGCCATTCGATGCCAGAGGTGTGCATATTTTGCGTCCACGGATCACGGAAATCCGCTACCCATTTGCAGCCAAACTCACGGGAAAGCTTTTTCGCAATCAAATGGTTCGTAACCGGTCCCGATGTAGAAAAAATCACGTCGATCTTTTCACGGCGCATAATTTCCCGCCCCAGCTTGAGCGCATTCGGCATCCACAGGATTTGGTCATCTGGAATCAATAAGTATGGCTTTACTTTTTTCAGCACATTGACGATCTGTTTTTTTACCTTCGCTTTGAACGAAGGCTGTGATGGTGTGGACGTTGTATTGGCACTTGCTGATGCGGCTTGTCCCCCTCGATTCGGCAGCAGCTGCCATTCCTTCGCACGGTGAATGGTGACATCACTCGGCAGCTGTGCCAAAAGGGATGGATCGAGCGTCGCATGATAAGCAGGATCTACTGTCAGCACATGGACATTCCAGCCAAACTCCCCTAAATATTTGGCCATTTTCAACGGTCTTGGCACGCCGCCTCCACCAATTGGAGGAAATATGTAGCATATGATCAACACATTGTGCGTATTCATTTACGTAACCGTCCTTCTCCATTTCAATTTTCCATCATCAACGATACCATAAGTGCTGTCTTATTGCGAATCTAGCAGGCATCTGCTATAGTGAGAATGGCTTTGTTTACAAATTATCCTTCATTTTCGGCACACCACCTGTATTGGGTCGTGCCTCCATGTACATACCTCGGTAGAGGTTGTTTTTTAATTACGATTCGGGTGAATTCAGATGAGCAAATTACGAGTCCTCCACGTGATTGGCGGGGGGGAATTTGGCGGTGCTGAACAACATATTCTCAATTTGGTCACTACTTTTCCAGTCGACGAAGTAGATGTCGCAGTCGTATGCTTCTATGATTCTCTCTTCGCGAGTAAATTGCGGGAATCAGGCATCCAAGTCATTACACTGAATCAATTCGGACGTTTTGACTTACGATTGCTGCAGGCTCTGCGGAATGCCTTTTCCACATTCCAACCAGCGATTATCCATACGCATGGGATTAAAGCCAATTTCTTTTCCCGACTGGCAGCTCGCGGTATGAAGGTGCCTTTACTGACCACTGTTCACAGCTCACTCCGTTATGATTATACAAGCTCCTTGGCCTATGCCATTGTCAGCATGATGGAAATGAGCACGAGACATTGGAACCGTCATTATATCGCGATCAGTGGTGCGATTGCCGATATTTTGCGGGGGCAGGGTGTTCGCTCGTCTGACATTAGCGTGATTTATAACGGAATGGACATGAAGCCTTATCGGCAAAACCATTTACGGGAGAATGACCGCAATCGACTGCGTGCGGAATGGAACATACCAGAGGACGCCTTTTTATTCGGGACAGCAGCTCGCTTTGTTCCCGTAAAAGGTCTCCCGATTCTGCTCGATGCTTTTCATACGCTTGTGGCGGACAAGAATGAGGTCCCTTATCTCGTGTTGATCGGAGACGGCTCTGAACGTGCTGCGCTCGAAGCCAAGGTGAAAGAATTGGGCCTAGAATCGCGTGTTCGCTTTGCAGGATTTCGGCAAGATATTCCTGCGTGCTTGCATGCCTTAGATGGCTTTGTCCACTCTTCTCTGTACGAAGGGCTAGGCTATACGATCATCGAGGCAATGGCTTCGGAGGTTCCTGTCGTAGCAAGCAATGTCGGCGGCGTGAAAGAGTTTGTTTTCGATGGCGAGACGGGGCTGATCGTCGAACCGGGAAATCCCGCTTTGTTGGCGCAAGCAATGGAACGGTTATGGACTTCACCACAGTTGCGTGAGACCATGGTGCAACACGCTCTGAATAAAGTAGAATCCACTTTTACCATTCAACTCATGACCGAACAAATTGTTGCTCTTTATCGCACGTTACTGAAATGACGAAAAGCACGGTGAAACGCGAACAGCGGGCATCGTGCTTTTTTCATATGATTTGTTTGAAGAATCTGTTTTTGTGGTTGCCTACTCATGATCAATCTGGTTACATATGAATTGGAACTATTTTGTATAGCAAGCTGTACCAGACAGAAAGGGTGAAAATGAGATGAAACTATTTCTTTCGGTAGACATGGAAGGTATTTCAGGCATTGTGGATACGAGCTATATTAACCCGGATTCGGGGGTTAACTATCAGCGTGGCCGCCAGTTTATGACGGACGATGCCAATGCGGTTATTGAAGCTGCACTTGAGTCTGGCGTAACGGAAATTGTTGTAGCAGACAGTCACAACACGATGAACAACATTCTCTGGGAAAAGCTCCATCCTAAAGCGAGACTGTTGGCAGGTTCTCCACGCGATTCATCCATGATGCAGGGACTCGATGAGAGCTTTGATGCAGCGATGTTTATCGGCTATCATACCCGCCAAGGGATTCCTGGCGTGCTCAGCCATACGATGTCCGGTGTGGTTCACAATATGTATATCAACGGACAAGTCGTGGGTGAGTTCGGCTTTAACGCCGCGATTGCAGGCATGCACAACGTTCCTGTTGTCATGGTGTCTGGTGATAATCTCATCGCCGTCGAAGCCCAGGAACTGATTCCAGGTATTCAGACAGCGATCGTGAAGGAAGCTGTATCCCGCACAGCTGCTATCTGTCTCTCGCGTGAAGAAGCGACCGCTGAACTGAAGCGCAAGACGGCCAATGCCTTGCGCAATCGGAACAACATCCAGCCATTCCGTACAGCTGTACCTGTAGAGCTGGCGATGGAATTCTCCCATGCAGGACAAGCCGAGATGGCCGCAATTGTCCCGGGCACACGCTATGAAACAGCTACAAACATGGTTTATTACAATGCAGCCAATCCGCAGGATATGTACAAAACGATGCGGGCTATGCTGAACCTGGCGTCGGGTGCAGAGTTTTTCTAAACAGGTGAGGAGAGAACGGAAGACTAAAAATCAGTTCTTCCGTTCTCTATTTCTGTTTTTTCGCATCTTTTTTCATTTTTTATTTGTTTTTACAAAGCCAAAGCCACTGAGAAAGAAGTGCAGCTACTCCTAATCCAAATAAAAAAGCAGACCCATCACCTGAGTCTGCTTGTCGTTTCAGCTTTTATAGTCTCCGAACGTTCGTCGCTTGAGGACCGCGTTGACCGTTTTCTACGTCAAACTCAACCTCTTGCCCTTCGTCCAAGGATTTGTACCCTTCGCCCTGAATAGCAGAGAAATGAACGAATACGTCATCTCCACCATCACGCTCGATAAAACCGAAACCTTTTTCACTGTTAAACCACTTTACTCTTCCACGTTCCATTTTTTGCCTCCTAGCATGTAACCCTTACATGACATTTGAAATATTGTCTTACCTCGGTTACTATTGCCATTTACGAGGCTTATTATACGTGATCTAGCTTTTTTCTCCTATTTCGCAGCCTTTGTGGCTTCTTTTGCTTTGCTCTGGTCAACAACAATTTGTCCCTTCCAATTGCCCTTTGTTTTGCCGATCCGGTTCACATCGACATTCAAGGTGAGTGGCTGTGGTAGCTCGAACCCACTCGCGAGGAAGGCCAGAACGCCCTCTGGCTTATCGTGATCCGCTATTCCCACCTCTACTTCCTTACCGGACTCGTCAGTTAAGTAGAAAGGCAAATGATCCTCTTTGCTGGTCCCGATAAAGTTTAGGACACTCGTACCTTCCACGCCTTTATCCTGGTACACGGGATTGCCATTTTGTTCGCCTACCACATCTAATCCTGTCGTATCGAACTCGCAAGGCACCAATTCTCCGTTTTGTTGTTCGATTCGATAGTGCAGCAGAACTTTGGATTCTTCCGCATACACTTCCGTAAAATGAATGGTAATTCCTTGATCGGTTATTTTTTGATCGATCGGAATAGACAGCCCTTCTGCCGCTGCTCGCTTAACCCCTTCATCCACCAAACTGTTCAAGTTTTTTGGTTTGTCTGCAAAATATGAAGTTCCATTTAAAGCCGCATATACGCCAGTCGGCAGTACAATAGCAGCAACCAATCCCATCATAACTAATCTTTTCTTCATCGTTATAGTCTCCTTTTTTTCGTGATAGCGTTGAAAGGACTGCCTGACTCGATGGTCTACTTCACCAGGAATCATGGTCTCGTCAATTTGTTTGGTGAGTGACTGTTTTATGATTTTCTCGATAGACATGTTTGGAGCTCCTCCTCATTCCACTCGACGTCAAACGACTCTCGGATTCGCTTTAATGCCAGATGATTTCTCGATTTTGCTGTCCCCACTGGTATTTGCATCAGTTCGGCAATCTGATCGTATGTGTAATCGTAGTAATACCGATAAATAACCACGATCCGCAGCTTGAAAGGCAGCTTTTGGATTGCTTGCTGCATCTCTGTGGCAGACTCCATCGCAAGCATTGGCTCATCTGGCGTTTCGACATGTTGCTTTTCTTCCAAGTTCTGTTTTCGTTCTAACAGACGGAATCTTCTCCAAATCTGTCTACGCCAGTTCTTCACCTGTCTAACGACAATCCCATTCACCCAGAAAAGAAACGGACGCTTGCGATCATAGCCAGGCAGTGATCTCCATAGCTGATAGTAAACTTCGCTCACAATATCGTGAACATCTTCTTTATTCGTGACCATGGCTGATACGGTCCCGTAAACTTTTGTCCGTGTCATGCTGTAGACCACCTCAAAAGCTTCTTGATCTCCATCAAGCAAACGGTCCAGCCACAGTTCTAACATTTGATCATTCATCGGAGGGCCCCCTGAAATTGTATACACCTTGTATTGGCTCTCTCGTTCAATATGGTTCACTACTTTATGAAAAAAAACCTCTCCAAACGCTTCTACGTGCGTTTAGAGAGGTTTTCTCATATGAATCAATGGTACTTGTTCAAGAATTAAATGCGCACCACAGTCGCCTTGCTGACAAGGTCACGCGGGATGCGGTTCTTCGTATCGAAGAGGATCGGCGCGTCAGCCATCTTTTCAGCCACACTGGCCCAATCCGCCTCAGCAAATTCCTTTTGCACAGCAGTCAGGAACAACGCATCTGCTCCATTCACTGCTTTCTCAAAACTGTCAACCTTGTGATCATACACAGTCGGAACAGCTGGATCGTAGGAACGAACGTCTACTCCTTTTACTATGAGCTGCTTGATCAGGTCGTGGACAGGGCTTACGCGGTCGTCATTGGAAAAGTCTTTCATCGCCATCCCCAATACAGCTACGCGACTTCCTGCCAATGTCTTGCCGTTATTCTTCAGGGCTTGCTCGAGCATGCTAATCAACACTTCAGGTACTGCATCATTCGTGTTGCGGGCCAGTTGCAGAATCGGGAGGTTTACTTCCAATTCACGTGCCTTAGGCTGCAAGTAGTACAGCGCATTCGGCAAGCAGAAGCCGCCTACACCCGGTCCTGGCGATAACATGTTTACACGCGTGTGTGTATTGGCAACCTTGATCAGCTCGAATGTATCGATGCCGAATGCCTCAGAGAAACGAGCAAATTCCTGTACCATCGCAATGTTCACATCACGCTGGATGTTCTCGATGACTTTTGCTGTCTCGACTACGCGGATATCCGAGATCGTGATGTCCGTCTCGCTGATGAAGGACAGCAACTCTTTTCCTTTTTCAGCGCTTTGTTCATTGATGCCACCCAGAACGAGCGGCATATGGATGAACTCTTCAAAAGCACGACCCTCTGCAATTCGCTCCGAGCAGTATGTCAGGAAGAAATCAACACCAGCAACAAGACCACTTGTTTCCTCCAAAATCGGCAGAATCACGTCTTCTGTCGTTCCTGGTACGACGGTGCTGCGGATCATGATGGTATCGCCTTTTTTCAGTACGCGACCGAGCGATTGTGCACAGCTTTTCAGCGGTCCAAGATCAGGATCACCGTTATGAACCGGCAATCCGACTGTTACAATATAGTTATGGACTTCCGCAGCAGCTTCCTCGTAGGAGGTCGTTGCACGGAAACGTTTTGCTTCAATCTGCTCTTTGAGGATCTCTGGCAACGTTTTTCCCTGATAGGACTCCAGGTGATGGGAATGTGCCGCATTGATCTCATCGACGACATGCGGTAAGGCGTCAATACCGATGACGTTTGCTCCTTTCATGGCATAGGTAAGCGCCAACGGCAAGCCTACAAACCCCAATCCCACAACAGCTACGCGTACAGGTTGAGTCATTGCGTATCTCCTCTTTCACATTCTCCAAGTAAGGTCCGTATGACTGTAGAAGAAGTCAGGCGGCCAACTTGCGCATATTTTTAGGACAGGTAGTAAACACCTGCAGCGATAAAAAGCACACACAATCCGATGAGGACCTTGTACAACGTTTCCAAGGCTGTTCCTCCCCCATACAATCTTGGCTTGTCCTCTTTTTCGTAAAAAGGACTTTGATTGGGCAGAATAGTTTGGTACTCTTTCGCCAAATCAAATTATACTCTCGTTTGAAATATCGTTCAACCCGTCTAACGAGGCAAGGATGCCCCTATGATATACGAAAATCCGATGGACAGGACCATCGCCATAAAACCAATAGCCCTGTTATCTTTTGCAATTTCCTGATCGACATTAAAGGTAGGGGTCATGAATTCAAAAATGAAGTACGCAGACAACAACAGGAAAAATCCGAATGTCGCCCAAATCAACGCTTCTCCCAAAGAAAAATGCGCCTGAATGGAATAACGGAAAATGTTCGCGATCCCAAAAATTTTCCCGCCTGTTGCCATTGCTACTGCCATGTTCCCGCGCTTCAATTCTTCCCAAACACGATAACGCGTTACCAGTTCAAAAATGGCTAAGAATAACACCATCGCCAGTCCAGACACAGTAAAATAAGCTGCAGTTGCAAAATATGGATTGTGTAGAAGGCTTTCCATATGTCCCTCCCGACCTCTTATTTCAATTCGGCAATGGTAGCACCTACGCCGCCTTCTCCTTGACCACCTAAGCGGAAGGATTTTACATTACGATGACTTCTCAAATACTCGTGCACGCCTTTGCGCAGTACCCCTGTCCCGTGTCCGTGAATAATGGAGACCGAGTGCAAGCCTGCCAACAGCGCATCATCTAAGAACTGATCGATTTCCCGAATGCTGTCCTCAACGTTGTAGCCACGCAGGTCAAGATCCATCTTGATATTGTCACTGCGACGCTTCACAGAGGTGTACGGAGCCGCTTGCGGTTTTTGCTGGATGGAGTTTTGTACATGCATATCATCGCGCTTCACCTTCATTTTCATGATCCCGATCTGCACGAGGAATTCTTCATTGTTTACTTTTTCCAGCACGGTTCCTTTTTGTCCGAAGCTCGTCACCATTACCTCGTCGCCCACCTTGATCTGTGTGGCACGAACGGCTTTCGCAGGCTTCTTCACCTTTTCCTTCTCCAGCTCAAGGACGGCATTGCCCAAGCGCTTCTTCGCATCGATGAGACGATGCTCCTTGATTTCCATGCCTTCTGCCATCATCTCGCGCAGCTCGCGAATGATTGTTTCCGCTTCTTCTTTTGCGAGTTGGACCGCAATTCGCGCTTCGTCTTCTGCTCGCTCCATTCGTTTGTTTTTCTCTTCAGCAAATTGGGCGCGCTCTTCTTCCAGCTGTCTACGCAGCTCTTCCGATTCCTCGCGTGCCGCTTTTGCCGCCAACCTGTCTGCTTCCGCCGACTTGCGATTACGCTCCAACGAAGCGATCATGCTCTCGACCTGATTGTCTTCCTCACTGATCGAGCCGCGCGCTACATCAATGATGTGTTCCGGCAATCCCAGACGTCTTGCGATGGCAAACGCGTTAGATCGACCAGGCACCCCGATGAGCAAGCGATAAGTAGGACGTAGCGTCTGTACGTCAAATTCTACGCTGGCGTTGATGACCTCGGGTCTATCGTAGGCATACGCCTTCAATTCACTGTAGTGTGTCGTTGCGACCAATCTCGCACCGGAATCAATCACATGGTCGATAATGGACATGGCCAGAGCAGCACCCTCTGTCGGGTCTGTTCCTGCCCCTAGCTCGTCAAACAGTACCAAGCTCTTGTCATCCATTTTCGCCAAGATTTGAATAATATTGGTCATATGGCTTGAGAATGTAGACAGGCTCTGCTCGATGGATTGCTCATCCCCGATATCGGCAAAAACGGAGGAGAATACGGTCATCTCGCTCTCTTCCTCTGCCGGAATATGCAAGCCTGCCATGGTCATCAAGGACAGCAGTCCGATTGTTTTGAGGGAAACGGTTTTTCCGCCTGTATTCGGGCCTGTCACAACAATCGCCTGATACTCTCCACCTAGCTCCACATCTACAGGAACGACAACTTCTCGTGGAATGAGTGGATGACGCGCTTTTCGCATGTTTACGTATCCGCGATCATTGATGCGTGGACAGATTGCCTTCATGCTCCAGGCAAGCTGAGCCTTGGCAAACATGAAATCGAGCTCTGTCAGCGCTTCTGTGTTCTCGATCAAAGCTTCTACCGCAAAGGACACCTGCTCCGTCAACACATACAGAATGCGCTCCACTTCACGTTCCTCGCGCAGGCGAAGCTCGCGAAGCTTGTTGTTCATCTCGACGATCACTTCCGGCTCGATAAAGAGCGTCGCCCCAGATGCCGACTGATCGTGAACAATTCCGCCAAATACAGAACGATACTCCTGCTTCACCGGAATGACGAAACGATCGCCACGAATCGTAACGATGTTTTCCATCAGCATTTTTTGGTAAGTAGACGAGCGTGTCATTTGATCGAGCTTTTCGCGAATGCGCGACTCGAGTTGTCTGATCTCTTGACGTACCTGACGCAATTCAAGACTCGCGCTATCCAAAATATCGCCATTTTCATCAACACAGCGGCGAATTTCGGTTTCCAACTCGCGCAGGCCCTCAATCCGCTCTGCCTGCTGTTGCAATAATGGCAGCTCGTGATCCTCACACATATCGAGTAAAAACGTTTTGAGCCTGCGTCCGGCCATAACGGTGCTGGCGATATCCAGCAATTCCATCGGGGCGAGCATGGCGTTCAATCTGGCACGCTGTACGGGACCGCGGATATCGCGAATGCCACCGAGAGGCACGCTGCCTTTTAGGCGTAACACGGTTGCTGCTTGTTCTGTCCCTTGCTGAGCGGTTATGACTTCATCCAAGCGTAAAAAAGGAATCAGCTCTGATGCTTTTTCTTTTCCATATGTGCAAGATGCCTTGTCAATCAACAGGGCGACTATTTTATCGTATTCTAACGTCCTTAAAACCCGTTGTTCCACTGTGCTCCTCCTTCTTTATCCAGCGGCGACCGTTGTACCGTGCGGGCGGGAGCGACGGTCTATACCGGCAATCATTACGATCTCCCCATTATAACATGGCAGCGGAGCTTAGAAAACTTGGGCTACGGATAGCTTCGGACAGGCACCAGCGGCGAAGGATAATTTTACACGTTTTCGTTTGGCATAGTTCTACACTTTGCGTGAGAGAATGAAAGGTGAAACAACCCTAAAGGAGGAGTACACTTGACGATCATGCGCCATATCGTCCGCTTTATCGTCGCTGCCGTAGTCCTGATGTTTGTCGGCTTTCTGGTCCCCGGCTTTTCGGTTAGCAGTTTTTGGACAGCTCTGTTCGCGGCCGTTGTCATCGCACTGATTGGCTGGGCCGTAGAAGCCATTTTCGGAGATCGAATTTCGCCGTACAATCGTGGTATTATCGGCTTCTTGGTCAGTGCCGTCGTGATTTATCTCACTCAGTTCATCGTCTCTGGCTTCCGCGTCACGATTCTTGGGGCGCTTCTCGCTTCCTTGGTGATCGGGATCATCGACTTGTTTATCCCGATCAAAACCCATATGGATATGCGCAATGGAGATGCCGGGAACAAGCAGGAGACATAGGAAAAATGCGACAAAGAGCCATCCCATCAAAGACGGGGTGGCTCTTCTCCTTTTACCCACAACGTGAAAAGAGAGGCATTCCGCCCCTCTTTTCCTTAATCTATCGGTTTAGCCTTTGCCTCTTCCTGAATGATTTTCAGCAGTTCTTCGTACTCCTGACGTAAGCGGAAGTATTCATCCGCGATATTGACTGCAGAAAGTACGGCAATTTTGGCAGTATCCAGTCGATGGTTGCCGTTTGCGATTTCGTTCATCTTGTCATCAACGAAACCGGCCACCATGCGTATGTGATTGACACTTGCCTTGCCACTGAGCCGGTATTGTTGGCCAAAGATGTCCACCGTCAAACGATTTTTCCCATCACCTTGCACGAGAGGTACCTCCCTACTGCGACCTTTGCTCTACTTTATCCTTTTTTAGGTTACTGAAAATGTCAGATTTCGTCAAGCAATCTTACATGCGCAGTTCAGCGCCTGTGTTGTTTTTCAAGGCTTCGACGACAGCAGTGGTCACTTGTTGAATCTCTTCGTCCTGCAAGGTACGTTCTGCGTGACGGAATACAAGGGCAAATGCCATGCTCTTCTTATCTTGGGCAATACGCTCACCCATGTATACATCGAACAGGGTTACGGACTCGAGCAGCTCGCCTGCCGCTTTACGAATCGTTGCTTCCAATGCACCAGCAGCTACACTGCGATCCACAACGAGAGCCAAGTCACGCGTTACCGCTGGGGACTTCGGCAACTGATTGTAATGTCCTACCTCTGCAGCTACATCAATCAAAGTAGCTACATCCAGCTGGAATACGTACGTTTCGGACAGATCATACGCTTTTTCTGTACCCGGATGAACTTGCCCCAAATAGCCCAGTCGTTTTTCTCCTACCCATACTTCAGCAGTACGTCCTGGGTGCATACCCGCGATGTCCTGTACAGCTTTGTATTCAGCAGCTTGGATACCCAAACGAGCGAAGAGTGATTCCACAATCCCTTTGGTTTGGAAGAAATCAACAGGCTGCTTAGCGCCCATCCAGTTTTGTGTGAGCAGTTGTCCAGTCAATGCACCCGCTACATACAGACGCTCTTCTGGAAGCTGCGTGAGTGTTTCTTCTTTCATCAAGAACACACGGCCCAATTCAAAAATCGCGACATCGTGGTTTTGGCGGTTTTTATTGTAAGCGACTGTTTCCAAGAGGCTAGGAATCAAGCTCGTGCGCAGAACGCTATGGTCTTCACTCATTGGCATCATGAGCGCAACAGGGTTTACTTTCTCCTGATGCAGACCCGCTACTGCCTCGACACGATCTGGATGAACCAATGCATAGGAAATCGCTTCATTCATGCCAGTACCGATCAGGTGATGACGGATGGTACGGCGCAATTGTTGTTCTTTTGTCAATTGTCCCTGTGTGGTCGAACCGGAAGGCAAGCTGGTCGGAATGTTGTCGTAGCCGTACAGACGTGCAACCTCTTCCACCAAATCCTCTGGCAGCGTAATGTCGCCACGTCTTGTTGGAACCGTGACTGTCCATTTTTCGCCGGCTACTTCATATGGGAATTGCAGACGCTCGAAAATCGGCGATACCTCAGAAGCCGCCATGTCGGTTCCGAGATGCTGATTGATTTTTGCAAGCGTAACAGAAACAACAGCAGGCGTAGCTTCGCTTACAACAGCAGAGCTGATTCCTTTGGATACCGTTGCCCCTGACAATTGCTGAATCAGAGCAGCAGCGCGCTCTCCCGCTTCCTGCACACGTGCTTGGTCAACGCCTTTTTCCCAACGTACGCAGCCTTCTGTACGCATGCCGAGCATTCGAGCTGTACGGCGTACTGTTTTTGGCGTGAACCAAGCTGCTTCGAGAATGATTTCGCTCGTCTCGCCTGTGATTTCTGAGTTAGCTCCGCCCATTACACCTGCGATCGCCAAGCCTTTGGTCTGGTCGGCAATCAGCAAGGTTTGCTCATCCAGCGTGCGCTCTTGATCGTCCAATGTCACGAGCTTTTCGCCTTCGTTTGCCAGTCGAACGACAATAGAGCGATCAGCTACCTGTGTCGCATCAAAAGCATGTAGCGGCTGACCGTACTCGAGCAGGACGTAGTTGGTCACGTCTACCACGTTGTTGATCGGACGAATTCCCGCTGCCATCAGGCGATTTTTCATCCATTGCGGAGATGTCGCGATTTTGGCGTTGGTGAAGTGACGACCGTGGTATTGATAACTTTCATTCGTCGCTTCGATCTTGACTTGGATCGGGTTGTCGCTACCGTTTTCGATCAGCTCGATTTGTGGGAATACCACTTCTTTGCCCAAAATAGCGGCTACCTCGTAAGCAACCCCCAGCATGCTCAAGCAATCCGAACGGTTCGGCGTCAGTCCCAATTCCAGTACATAGTCATCCAAGCCGAGGTACGAAATAGCATCCATTCCGATTTCCGCATCCGCTGGCAAGACCATAATGCCTTCTTGCTGATCTTTTGCCAGAAGCTTGTCGTTTAAGCCCAATTCTTTTGCCGAGCAAATCATCCCTTGGGATTCTACACCGCGCAGCTTGGAACGTTTGATATTCAAACCATCTGGGAGCTTCGCACCGATCAGGGCAACAAGAACTTTTTGTCCCTTGTCTACGTTTGCTGCTCCACAAACGATTTGCAGGTCTTCCCCTTGTCCTGCATCAACGACGCATACGTTGAGACGGTCTGCATCCGGGTGTTTGCTGCGTTCTTTTACATAACCGATCACAACACCGGATACACCTGCGTTGCGCGATTCAACTGCGTCTACTTCAATCCCGCTGCGAGTCAGCTTTTCAGCCAGCTCCTGGGGCGTCGTTCCACTCAGATCGACATATTCAGATAACCATTGGTACGATACCTTCATCTTTGCCTCTCCTCTCTAACCTCGATTGAATTGACGCAGGAAGCGAACGTCGTTGGTATAAAAATGGCGGATGTCCTCCACCGCGTATTTGAGCATCGCAATTCGTTCTACACCCATACCGAATGCAAAGCCGCTGACTTCCTCAGGGTTGTAGCCGGCCATTTCCAGTACACGCGGGTGAACCATACCAGCACCCAAAATCTCGATCCAACCTGTTTGCTTACATACACGGCAGCCATGACCGCCGCAGTTGAAGCATTGCAGGTCTACTTCTACGGAAGGCTCCGTGAACGGGAAGAAGCTCGGGCGCAGACGAATTTGTTGGTTTTCCCCGAACATTTGACGGGCAAACGTCAAGAGGGTACCTTTCAAGTCACTCATCCCGATTTTTTTATCAATCACGAGACCCTCGATCTGCGTGAATTGGTGGGAGTGTGTCGCATCGTCATCATCGCGGCGGTACACTTTACCCGGGCAGATCATTTTGAGTGGGGTCTTGCCTTCTTTTTTCAGCATCGTACGTGCTTGCACAGGAGATGTCTGCGTACGGAGCAACAACTCTTCTGTGACGTAGAACGTATCTTGCATATCGCGTGCCGGGTGATCTTTCGGCAGGTTCAGCATCTCGAAGTTGAAGTGGTCCATTTCAACCTCAGGACCTTCTGCCACCTCAAAGCCCAGGCCGATGAAAATGTCTTCGATCTCTTCAATAATCCGAGAGAGCGGGTGCATGGTGCCTGCTGGTACTGGACGTCCCGGCAGTGTCACATCGATCGTTTGAGAAGAAAGCTTGGCATTCAGAGCCGCTTCTTCAAAAGCTTTTTGTTTACCGGAGAACGCTGCTTCCAGCGCTTCCCTTACCTCATTCACCAGCTGACCGACAACTGGACGCTCTTCTGGGGACAGGCCACCCATTCCGCGCAGCAGTTCTGTCAACTCGCCCTTTTTCCCCAGGTATTTGACGCGCAAATCCTGAAGTTGTGCGGCTTCTGTCACTTGGCTGATTTGGCCCAGTGCGGACTCTTTCATTTCTTGCAACCGAGTTTGCACTTCGAATCGCTCCTTTTTCGTTTGATAAAATAACCTCTATCGAGGCTAACGTAAAAAAAAAAGAAAAACCCGCCCCAGAAAAGGGACGAGTTACTTTTTTCTCGCGGTACCACCCTTGTTAGACAATTCGCTTCCACCCTGTGACAAATCCATGACAATATCACTAGTGGAAAGAGACATTTGTCTCACTTCAGATCATTGGTAACGGGTATGACCCGGCTGCTCCTACTGCGCGGAAAGCGGTTCAGAGTGCGGCTTTGGAGTGAATTCGGCAGCTATCATGTTAAAGATGCTCGCAGTCTGTGACATCTTCTCCCTGAAAAAACAGATAGGTCCTGCGTACTAGTCTCCGTCATCGCTTTACGTTATAATTGTGATGTAAGGAAAATTATAGCGCAACAAGAGAGAACTTTCAATTCTACAAATGTTACATATCAAGAGAGTGTTTTCATGTGTATGTTATCATTCGAAAGGGGATTTTGACATGATTGATAATGTTTCCGCCCTTTACGATAAGACAATCAACTGCCACCATTGCCAAACGACCTTTTTGACCAAAAGGATCAGAAGCGGTACGTTGACGATGGTCAATCGCGACAGCGATTTTTATACCACTTTTAAAGAGCAATCTTTAAATCCCATTATATATACCGTCAATGTCTGCCCTGAATGCGGCTTCGCCTTTACGGATCAATTCCGGGACAAGCTCGCCCCCTGGCAAAAGCAGATTGTGGATGAACAAATCTCCTCGAAATGGAAGCCAAAAGATTTTGGCAAGGTTCGTCATATACCAGAATCCATTGTCAGCTACAAGCTGGCCATTTACGCAGCTGAACTAACGGATCAGCCCCATTCCGTAAAAGCTGGTCTGTATTTGCGTCTCGCATGGCTTTATCGATTCCAGACAAATGTCTCGGAAGAAATGCGCTTTATCGATATGGCCGTGGAAGAATATGAACAATCGTATATTCATTCCGACTATACACGTGGCGACAAAGAAATGACCGAAGTTCGCTTGCTGTACTTGATTGGTGAGCTCTACCGCAGACTCGAAAAGTTTGACTTAGCCATCAAGTATTTCGGCAAGGCACTGGCTTTTCGCAACCACACCATTGAGAGCGGCATTATCCGGATGGCGCAAGATCAATGGCAACTCGCGCGCGAAGAGTATAAAGAGAAAAAAAGTGAGCAAAAGATCGGCTAAGCATGCCGATCTTTTCTTTTGCGTTGTGCCTCGTATACAAAAATTCCTGCCGCGACAGCTGCATTCAATGACTCTGCGCCGCCATAAAGCGGGATGTGAACGAATTGGTCTGCCCTGGCAAACATCTCTTTAGAGACGCCTCTTCCTTCATTTCCGATGACCATTGCCGTCAAACCAGCATAATCAGCCTCGTCATAGGAAACACTGTTTTGCTCCAAGGAAGAGATCAGAACTCGCCCTCCCTTTGCCTTCCATTCATCTGCTGTCTCGACTAACGACTGTGTAAAGACTGGGATGCGGAACAGTGCCCCCATTGTGGCACGTACCACTTTTCCATTGTAAATATCGACACTGCCACTCCCAAGTACGACACCATCGACTGCTGCCGCCTCTGCTGTACGCAAAATCGTGCCGAGGTTGCCCGGGTCTTGTATTTCGTCCAAAAAGAGGAGTAGCAAACTGTCTTGTTCCTCTCTCTTCTGATCTACCCATTTTGCCCAATCTGCTGCTGTTTTTTTCACTTCGGCCACAATTCCTTGTGGTGACTTGGTTTCGGACAGCTTCGCCAGCACTGTCTCTGATGCCGCAATGACTTGAACAGCTTCCGGATGATTAGCCAGAGCACGTTGGCAGGCAGGGTCCATGTCACGCTGCTGATCATAAATAACCGTAACTACCTCCGCCCCGCTTTTTAACGCCTCCTCTACCAGATGCGCCCCTTCCACGAGAAAACGCTGCTGCTCTTCCCGTCCTTTCCGTGACAGCAACTGGTGCAATCGCTTTACCAGAGGGTTTTGTACCGAAGTAATGATTTCATTTGTCATAAACCTATGCCCGCTCCTCAAATTCGCGTAAGTCTTTGTTGTTCCCGATCACCACAAGCACGTCGCCGTATTGGATGACTTCATCCGGGCTAGGAGCGATGTTGAATTTATCTCCGCTTTTGATGGCAATAACGTTGACCTCGTATTTTTTCCGAATATCCAGTTGCCGCAAGTTTTGACCGACCAGCTTGGACGACACGACTACCTCCGCCACGCTGTAATCCTCTGCCAGCTCAATAAAGTCAAGAACGTTAGAGGAGATCAGATTGTGGGCAACCCGCACCCCCATGTCGCGCTCAGGGAATACGACACGGTCAGCTCCTACCTTGTACAATACTTGTCCATGACGCTCATTCTGTGCTTTTGCCACGATCTTTTTGACACCCAAGTCTTTCAGTGTCAATACTGTCAGGATGCTCGCCTGAATATCGACCCCAATGGCCACGACGACTACGTCAAAATTGCGGATGCCGATTTCCTTCAAGGCCCGTTCATCCGTAGAATCAGCCGCTACCGCGTGCGTTACGTACTGAATATTTTCGTTAATACGCTCCTCGTTCTCATCTATTCCCATGACTTCATAATCCATCTCGTACAGCGTTCTCGCCACGCTAGAACCAAAACGTCCCATCCCGATAATGGCAAATTGCTTGGACATGTTAATCTTCTCCTTTACGGAACTTACCAATATCAAGCATTATAGCACATCCAAAACATCCGCCACAAAACGGTCATGAACGTTTTGTTCGAAAAGCATGGTATGCACAAATCAGCGTTTACAAATACTATTTCTTGAATTCATTCTCACAAGAGAGGTGTAAGCACGGTCATGAATATTGCCTCACTCAACTTACGTCAAGCGATCATGTACAAAATGCAAGGCTCAGATCCAAGCGCAGTCGAAGAAACCATCAGTGATGCTATCTCGAGCGGTCAGGAGAAGACGCTCCCGGGTTTAGGCGTTTTGTTTGAAGTGCTGTGGCAAAACAGCGATGCTTCCTCACGTCAATCCATGATTACGACGATCGCGGAACACTTGCCTGAGCAAGCCGAAAAACCAATCTAACCACATCTTCTTTGAAAAAAGCATGCTACAAAGGGAGGGGCTCTTATGTCCCTCCCTTTTCATTGTTCACTTCCCGACCTTTGTTGAACTGATTGCGCATGAATTGGGTGATTGCCAGCAAAACGGGAATGATGATGGTGATCAAAAATCCCACGGCAGTCAAATGCTGTGTATAGGAAAACAACTCCACTATATTTTGCGGTACTAATGTGAGGAAAAAAAGTGGCACCATAATTACAATCGCAGTGATTCGCTGAAAACGAATTCCTTTGCGAAACCAGCGCCGCAATGAAAAAATCGTCGCGTAAAGCATATTCCCGATCGTTGTAAATACAGAAGCAACCCAAATGGCAAGAAAGGCGGACTCAAAACGCTCCAAAAACCAACCAGTTCTCTGCGTTACCTTGACCAGTTCAAGTGTAGGCCAAACCAGCCTCTGCAATTCTTCATAGCCAAATACAGTAATGCCTGCGACAACTGTGAGCAAATAAACGACAAGAGCAAAGCTCATACCTGTCATGCTGGCCACCCCTAGCCTTGCCCCGGGAATAGCGAAGGCAAAGTAAACCATTAACAGCTCATACCCGGTGTAGAGCGTATACGTATTCAGACCTGTTTTCATGACCTGTTTCCATGACTCTACTTGGAATGGCAATAAATTGTACCAATCTGCGTTCATGAAGGAGACGAGCGGAATCAAAAGAGACGGAAACAGGAGGAAAGGAATCAACAGCTCATTAACCCTTGCCACAACTTCAATCTCATGACAACACAGAAACATGACCAACAATAGCAACGTGATGATAATTACTTCCAGTGGCGTTTGCGGTAATACGGAGGTCACGACGACTTCCCCGAACAATCTTGCTGTGATTCCCGCATTGAGGAATTGATAGAGAATGAAAAGAAACACACACAGGGTACCGATGGCAACCCCAAATATTCTCGGCATAAATTCAACAAAGGTAAGGCCAGGAAACTGGTTACCTAAATAAACGATTGCCGCCACAGCCACGGATGCTACGAAAGCACCTGCAATGGGTCCCAACCATCCCATTTGATGAAGGAGTTCGGTTGCCGTTCTCGGGATGATGAGAATACCCACCCCGATCATCGAACTGATCATAATGCTTGTCAGTTGCCAGGTACCAAAATTACGTTGCTGATTCTCCACAGTGATCGCTCTCCTATTGCATTTCCATACCGAGACGGCGCAGCTTGATTGTGTATGTAACGCGAACCGGAAAATCCCTGAAATCTTCCTTCCAGTTGTGAGTTTTCCAGTAGTCTTGGTAATGCTTCGCACGCAGTGTAAGGCCCAGCTTCAAAATGTCACTATTGTACTGCTTTTGTACTTGCTGCAATAGCTTCTTGGCGCGCTTTTCCATTTCTTTTTTTATCAGCGCCTGCATTTGTGTGACGAATTGCTCTGCTGGAATTTTCAGGTCTTCTGTGAGTTCGACAATATCTCCTTGGAGCTCGCAATGATAGGTAGCGGAAGAGGATTTGTGAATGATCACCTTTTTTTTTACAAAATGAGGACGAAAACTAACATATCCGTTCTTGGTCTTCGGCAACGGAATCAGAATGTCTCCACCCGGTTTTTCATTGCGCAGTTGGAGCAATACCCATGTCTGCATGTGATCAAGTATCCCCACCATCTTGTGCCCACGAAAAACAGCAACCCCTTTCCAGCTCACCTCATTCTTACTTGCCTCAACATAATTCAAAAACGGCTCCATGGTTAGATTAGAGGTCTGGTTGAAATAATCGCCCAACGTTTGGTCCGGAATTCTGCCTAATTTCATGCCATTTTCGATCACCCCCATCAAAAAGACGACCGGAATTGGCTCGATCCTCGGCTTGATTTCCAGCAAGGTAGACGCTTTGCCCCTTACGACGATCGGCCACAGGAGCCGCCGTATTTGCGGCTCGCGACGAAAGCTGTCCATGATGTCTTGGATTCCCTTTCTAGCGACCTCCTCGCTTACTGCAAGAATACGCGTGTGTCCAAGAAACACTCGTTGGTTCAGCCGCATTTGCAGGTTGTTGGAAGCATCTGTCACCGTTCTTCCTGTCACACTCATGATTTTCACGGCATCCGCATTATTTCCTCCACCTTTCCCACTGCTCCCCGCAATTTTGATGGGAATCGGGATTTGGACGGTCATTTTGTACAGATTTTCATTCTTTTCATCCTGATCAATCGCAATGGCCAATATCGATGCGCGTTCCTCTAATTCACGTCTATCCCAGCACCCCGTCAGCAAGATTGTACAGATGATCAACAAAGCGAAGTATCTAAATGACTTACCCATCGATATTCCGCCCCTCTCGTCGGGTTACCATGTCACGGATGAGGATTGCTACCCAGTAAACGACGGGGAACAGCAAATTAATAACCAGGCTAGACAACCCTAGCAACGATGCCCACTTAAATACTTCTGTAATGTTTTGTGGAATAAGGGCAAAAAAGAATAATGGGACGAGAAGGGCAGCAGCCACGATTCTTTGAAACCTGATTCCCTTGCGAAACAACTGTCTCAGTGAATAAACAACGACGTAATACGCATTGGCTACCGTAGTAAAAACAGCCGAAACCCACACGGCCAAAAAAGCGGACTCCAATCGTTCCAAGATCAATCCAGGCACCTGCGTCGTCTTGACCAATTCAAGTGTCGGCCACGTCACCCTTTGCAGCTCTTCGTAACCAAACACCGAAATGCCAGCCACCACAATTAACAGGTAGAGCAATGCTGCAATTAACAGACTGTAAAACCCTGCCAATTCCCTGTTTGTGTTTTGTTGCGCATAGGCGAAAAAGACAAACATAATTTCAAAACCGGAATAGGAATAAATTCCTTCGTATACCCCCTCTAGCATTGAACGGAATGACACATGATTAATTGGAAAGAGATTCCCAAATTCCGCTTTTTGGAACGACGCAATCGCGATAAAAAGAAGGGGCAAGATAATAAAAGGAAACAGCAGCTCGTTCACTCGCGCTACTACTTCCACCTCATGCATGCACAAAAATAGTACCAGCAAAAACATCGTGATAAGCACAACTTCCAACGGAGTCTGCAAAAGAACGGAAGTCACAACCACTTCACCAAATACACGCGATACGACTGCCGTGGAAAAATACAGGTATACCAAGTAGATACAAATCCAAGGGAGGCTGAATACTTTGCCCACCCAAGGCCTTCTGACAGATCCCCATACCTTGTGACTGTATTCAATAAAGGTTTCCCCCGGGTAACGCCTGCTCAATTTGACAATTAACCATAAGGAGACATACGCACCTGCTGAGCCAATCAGAGGAGCGATCCAACCTGCCTCAAATAATTTCGAACTGGTGGTGCGAGGAAGGGTCAAAACACCGACACCAATTAAGGTACTTGTTATGAGACAAATTTGCTGCCACATCGATAGAGTCTGGTGCCAGCCGTGCCCCTCCCTCCTGCTCATTTCGGGTTATCCTCCTCTCTGATCCGGATTTTATCTTGAACATGAAACATCATCGGTCTTCTTTTCATCAGATGATGGGGAGCCCGTAAGAACAAGTCCTTCATTCCATTCAGGTTGAGCGGACTAAGCGGGCTCATATAGGGTACTCCAAACGATTTCAGTGAAGACAAGTGAATGAGGATAACGATCAAAAACAGCATAATACCGTAAAGACCAAACATCCCTGCCAAGATCATAACCGGGAAACGGAGCATGCGAATGGCAATCGCTGCACTGTAACTCGGGGATGCGAACGAGCCGATTGTCGTCACAGCTACAATGATCACCATAACAGGACTGACAAGTCCGGCCGTTACCGCCGCTTCTCCGACCACGAGTGCTCCAACAATCCCAATCGTAGGACCTATTGGCCCCGGCAGCCTCACGCTCGCTTCCCTCAATATCTCAATGGCCAACTCCATAAACAGGGCTTCGATTAAAGAAGGAAATGGAACGGTAGATCGTCCTGCCGCCATCGCAATGACCAGTCGTGAAGGGATCATCTCTGGATGGAACGAGCTAAAAGCGATATAGAGAGATGGGAGCAACAGGGCGATGCTGATACTGATAATCCGAATAAAACGGATCAAGGTCGCGATGTAAAAACGCTCGTAATAATCCTCGGGACTCTGATAAAACTGGGAAAATACAGCCGGGGCAATCAAACCGAATGGCGTCCCGTCCACCAGAATGCCTATCTTCCCTTCTAATAGATTGGCCACTACTTTATCGGGGCGCTCCGTATTTTGAATCTGCGGGAATGGGGACCATCTCCGATCCTGAATCATTTGTTCGATGTAACCACTCTCCAGCACAGAATCCAGATGAACGCTCTCTATTCGCGCAATCACTTCCTCCACCATCGGAGGATACGCAATCCCATCGATGTACATGACGTAAATGTCAGTCTGTGTTCGTTCCCCGACAACCATATGACGTACTCTGAGATTGGGGTCCTTCAAGCGGAAGCGGATCAGCGCTGCATTCACGCACAACGTCTCACAAAAACCATCGCGTGGCCCTCGTACGACTGACTCCGTCTGGGGCTCTTCCACTGAACGCCTATCCCAACCTCGTGTGTTATTCAAGTAAGCATTTTGACACCCATCAATGATCAGCACCGCACATCCAGACAAAATATTTCGGACGATCTGCCTCAGTTTGTCTGTCAAATCCAGCTCATTTGTCGCTGGATCTTGATAGGTGATATCGGGAGTCGTCATATAGCGAATAATAAAATCACTGATGACATTGCGATCCACCATGCCATCTATAAAAACGATAGCGGCTTGAGCCTTCGACTTTGTTTGAAAACGACGAACGACGAGATCGTCACACTTTCCAAACTGCGCTTGAATCAATTGGATGTTTTCTTCCACATTTATCGTGAGCGAAACATCCAATACGCTTTCCATGCTCTTGTTGGAGTGCTGATCCAACCCTTTTGACTGGAGGGCTTCTTTTCTTTTTTGCCATGCTTGAAAAAACTGGTTCAAGCTGCTCACCCTTATCCATGGAATATATCCTGCCTACAGGTAAGGATAGTGTGCCCAATACTGGAAAGGAAATCCCGTAAAAGGCGTATTCAAAAAGAAAAACAGGTCCAACCTAAGTCGGACCTGTTAAGCAACTACCTCGCGCTTGTTCTCAAATTTCTCGTAGCTCTTCTCTTGCATAATCGTCTTTAAGATCTGGACACTTTCCCAAACCTCTGTATAAGTCGTATAGAAAGCAACAGGGGCCAATCGAATGATGTTCGGTGCACGGAAATCAGGAATAATGCCCGCTTCCTTCAAAGCCTTGCATATACGTATGGCCTCATCGTGTTCAAGGCTGACATGCCCACCTCGGCGATCATCCTGCTGTGGGTTCGCAATCGTAAAACCCATGTCTGCCAGCTCCACCTCGATCAAATCCATCATGAACCGCGTTAAGCCGAGCGACTTGGTACGAAGCTTTTCCACGGACGCCTCCTGGAACATTTCCAAGGAACCAAACAGTGGGGCGAGGCTCAGCATATGGGGGGTACCAATCTGGTAAGCACCCGCATTTTCGCATGCATCTAGCGTATGTTCCATGTCAAATTGCTTATCCTTTTTCGAACTGAACCACCCGGCCAATCCCGGAGCCCTGCCAAAATGCTTGCGGTTGACATATAGGCTGCCCACGCTTCCGGGCCCTGCATTTACGTATTTGTAGTTGCACCAATATGCAAAGTCCACTCCCCATTTGCTGAAGGAATGCGGGATCGCGCCTACAGAATGACATCCGTCAAAACCAATCAGAATACCTCTCTCATGTGCAGCTGCTGTCAACCGTTCGATATCGAGCAGCTGGCCGCTGCGATACAGGACCGTCGGAAGGACTACCAGTGCTACTTCATCAGTCATCGCATCGATAATGTCCTCTTCCTCGATCAGGCGGCCATCTCTTGACGCTACCCGAACCAAATGCTCTTCCGGGTCCAGCCCATGAAGCTTCATTTGACTCTGGAGTGCGTATATATCGGTAGGGAAATCCAGCTCGGTGGCAACGACCTTCGTCCTTTTCCCAACCGGATGATAGAAGGTAGCTGCCAGCTGATGGAGGTTAATCGTCGTAGAACCCGTTACGATCACTTCCTCGGGGCTTGCCCCTACAAGTGCTGCGCTCATCTCTCCCAATTTCTCCGAGAAGAAAAACCACGGATGGTTACCCGTTGTCCAGCCTTCCACACCCAGCTCCTTCCAAGACTGCATCATATCCATGACACTCTTTTCCGCTCTTTTTGACATGAGGCCAAGCGAGTTGCCATCCAAATACAGGCTCGGAAGCAGATAAAACTCTTCGCGATAGCTCGCGAGTTCGTCCTGTGCATCCAATTGCTGTGCGTCCGCTTTCGTTAGGGGGCTTGATTGAGACATAGCTACCTCCTCAGCTTGTTCTATCGTTCCCCTCTATTATAGGCTGAATTTTCAAACAGTGGAATCCCGTTCGTAAAAAGAAAATCCCGTGCCACCTACGACACGAGACTTTTATCCAAGTATAGCTGCGTCAACCAAATGACTAGCAAGATTTGCGCGATGCAAAAGAGCGGGAGCAGGATGAGAAAAGACATATGCTTGGTCTTATGCCGTTGAATAAGCATGCCCTCAAGCGCACCGATCCCTCCTCCTAAAAATGCGACTAACAAAAGACTCAGTTCTGGAACCCGAAAACCTTTTTCTTTCGCCAGACGCTTGTCTGTCTGCATCAGGTAATAAGCATAACCATTTAGCAGTAAAGCTCCCGCAGCCAGCACCCAGACATTCGAATTGAAGTATCCTGCCAACAGGAGGACCCAGCTTATGACAAGCATCAGCACGAAATTGCGGCGATGGGCAGCTAATTGTTGATGGTACATTTCTTATTCTCCTTTTGCCCGATATGCCCGATTTCCCATAAACTGCTTGCGTACGAAGAATACCACACCCAAAACAACCACGATCACCAGCAAAGCATAAAAACCGTATTTACGGATGACTTCGATAATCGCTTCTACATTATTACCAAATACATGGCCGAGAAAGTAGAAAGCAACGGTCCAAACCAACCCAATCGGATAAGACAGCATCGCATAACGCCGGAACGTCATACCGCCCAGTCCGACCAAATAAGGGACAACATGACGGACAACCGGAAATAAGTAGCTGATGCAAAGAGCAGTAGTACCATACTTCTCCAGCAAGCCCGTTGATCGATTCACGGCGTTCCTCATTTTCTCGGTTTTGCATAGCCATTGCAATATCGGTTTCCCAAAATACTTTCCAAGTAAAAAGCCAATCGTCAATCCGGAGGCAACCCCTAAATATCCCGCCAAAAAAGAATACCATGGGTTTAGCACGCCGATGGAGGCGAGAAATCCTCCTGTAGCGACAACCAGCTCATCGGGAATCGGCAAACCGACAATCCCCAGCCAGAGCAGGAAAAAAATCGCTACGTAACCGTATTGCTCTATGATTGACATCAGCAGGTCGACTTCCATGAGGCAAAATCCCCTATCCTTGCCACAGTGCGGTCATTTCTTGACATACTAGCAGCTATGGCATCGCACGATATCTGACTCTATGTATTACGTATGAACCCCAAAAAAGGTACTTGTTTATTTTGCAATAGATTTACGTATTTTATCAAGCACAGATACGCCAGACGACTCTATCATGACAGATGTTTGAGCGCTTCACGTCTCGACAAACTCGCGAGTGGCGTCGCTTCTACAAATTCACGTACGGCGTCGGGATTTGTTTTCGCATACTCTCTCAATGCCCAGCCGATTGCCTTCTGAATAAAAAACTCTTTGGAATCCGCGCATCTCTCCACCAAGGAAAAGAGCAGCCGCTGATCTGTCTTGTCTTTGTATGACAACTGAAATAAAATCGCCGTTCGTTGCAGCCACATGTTGGTTCCATTCATCCAGGCTGTCGTATTCGGTTCGATCAGTTCGGGATGCAAGGCAAACAATCTGCCCGTTGTATGGGAAGCCAAATAATCCACGGTATCCCACCACGATTTTGTTGTGATCAGTTCGACTACGAACGGGAGATGGTCAGGGGTGAGACGCTTTTTGGACTTCTCGAGTACGTCAAGCGCTACATACTGGTACTCTCGCGCTGACAAAGCCCACAAGGAACTAACGACCTGCTCCCAATTTTCGGGTACGCCATAATCTCGAAAGATTTGTTTAGTCAGTTCTTTGCGCTGTGGTGATTTTATCCCCATAAAAGGAAAATGATTTTTCATGTACTGCTCCATTGGACCAGCCACAATCGAATCACCATGTGCACACAACAGTTCCTCGACAGCCTCCGTATACTCGCTTGCGTTCATCTGCGTCTCCCCCCTTCCACTCTTCTAATCATCCGGTGGTTTAGCCTGCTGCTTGGACGTCCTGCTTGACGACAGCAAAAGCATTTTGCTCTTCATCTTTGTACGGATAATACACGACGAGTGTAAAATCTCCCTCGACAAACTCACCGGTCTCCATCCATCTTTCAATATCAAAGGTCACTTTGGCAGTCAGCGTGTGCTTGAAGTAATCTTTTTCCAACGCAGCATGTGCCGCAAAATCATCGCGGAGTCGCTCACGCTGCTCGGTTAGGACAGCGAACGTCTGTTGCATCTCTTCCTTGTCCATGACATCCTCCCACCACAGCTTGCGCGGGCGATGCTTCTGATTTCGCAGGAAATCGAATTTCATCATGCTGAGCACATGCCCCATACCGTCCACTTGCTGGATTTGCAAAAACTTCTGCAAACGCACGAACAAATCCTCTAATTGATGACCGATACGGCTCCAGCCTTGATTTTCCCAATAGTCGCCAAATGTCTGGAAGAAGTCAAAAGCTGTTTCAAATTGATTCGCCAACAGCCACTCCACTGTATAGTCCATCCGGTGCGCATTCCAGTACTTTTCTAGAATGTCTTCTACACGCTTGATTTTTTGCATGTCATCAAAGGAAAGGACATTGTTCCCCAAAATTTCGTAAGGAGCCTCATCCATAAAAACATAGCCGTGATTAGCCGCACGCGCACGAACACCTGTCCCGCGCAGCATTTTCAAAAAGCCGAGCTGAAGCTCTTCCGGGCGTAAACCAAACACGTCATTAAAGGTTTTGCGGAAGGATGCATAATCTTCCTCAGGCAAACCAGCGATCAAGTCCAGATGCTGATCGATTTTTTTCGAATCCTTGATCTGTGTCACTGTCCGCGCAAGACGATCGAAACGCTGAATTCGCTGAACAAGGCGGTTCGTTTCATCATTTGTGGACTGAACCCCAATCTCGAAGCGGAAAATGCCTGGAGGTGCATTCTCGGTCAAGAAGTCGAGTACGTCCGCGCGCAAAATGTCTGCCGTGATCTCGAATTGAAAGACGGTGCCATTGTGGTTGTCGATCAAAAACTGAAAGATTTCCAACGCATATTTTTTATTGATGTTAAACGTGCGATCCACAAACTTGATCGTTTTGACCCCGTGATTGATCAAACGCATGAGATCTTCTTTCACTCGTTCCAGACTGAAATAGCGTACGCCGTCTTCAATCGAAGACAGACAGTATTGGCATTTGAACGGACACCCACGGGACGCCTCAAAATAGACGACGCGGTTGTTCAGCTCGTCCAGATGGTCCGCGTACGGGGAAGGAATGCTGTCCATCTCTTCCACTTGCGCACGCGGCATGGAAAAACGCACGTACTCCTCTTCGCGATAAGCGATTCCGGCTACATCACGCAGGCGTGGAGGCTGCTTGGTTTGCAAGGATTCCTGATACACCTGCAAAAGCTCCAAGAAGGTCTGCTCCCCTTCACCAATGCAGATGACATCGATTTCAGGATGCTTCTTCATCCATTCATCCGCATCGTAGGTCACTTCTGGTCCCCCGAGGATAATCGGAACATCCGGGCAAATCTTTTTCAGCGTGCGCATGACACTGAGGGTCTCGCGAATGTTCCAGATATAACAGGAAAATGCAACGACATCCGGCTTGCGCTTGTGTATATCTGCTACTATATTTAACGTTACATCGTTGATGGTATACTCCACCACCTCAATCGAAGGAAATGCTTCCTGGGCATAGCTTCGCAAATAGCGCAAAGCAAGTGAGGAGTGAATAAACTTGGCGTTTAAGGTCGATAGTAAAATCTTCATGGATGGGCCTACTCTCCTTGCAAAATTCGGCACCAAAAAACCATCTGCAATCGATGGTTCATGGTCTGACCGATCTTTATCCTTTCGTAACAGTACCATACGAGACTACTAACGGCAAATCCATCCGGTTACAAGGTTGCTGAACCCGAATGGTTACCGATTTAATTCGCGCACCACATGCCCCAGCTCTGGCACGATCAACCGATTCATCGCCAATCGCACCGCACCTGTCGAGCCTGGTGTGGAAAAAATCATCTTCCCTTTCCGTGTCCCCGCAATCGCACGACTGAGCATCGCTGCGGAACCGATGTCTTCTGTAAAGCTCAACATCCGAAACAGCTCGCCAAATCCCGGCATTTCCTTATCAAGCAAGCCAGAAACAGCCTCAAAGGTATTGTCTCTTGGCGAAATGCCAGTACCGCCATTGAGAAGAATGACTTGAACGTCGCCATGTGCGATTCCCGCTTCAATCGCCGCAATGACCTGTTCAGGCTCGTCCTTTACAATTTGATAAAGAGCAACGCTGTGACCGGCTTCAGTCAGAAGCTGCTTCATTAACTGACCGCTTTTATCTGTATCCTCTGTCCGAGTATCGGAAACGGTAATGACCATGCATGTGACTTGCTTGGGCGCTAGCGCCTTGTGTTCCTGCGTACTCATCCGTAATTTCCTCATTTCTTCAATATATATCTTTTTCTCATGATACCATGTTCGGGTTTCCAATACCCTCGTCGTTCCGGCAACAATTTCTTCACTCCCTATACCCGAGATGCTTCGCTTTCCTATATAATGCTGATGACTGCTATTTTTTCGACAGACAAGGAGGCGTGCGCGAATGCCAGAGCGACCTTATTTTTCTTTTCATTTCCACAAACAATCGCACACACCAATCTATGTACAACTCGCTGAACAATTAAAAACAGCAATTCTGCGTGGTGCCTTTCTTGTAGATGGACAACAATTGATATCGCTGCGAGATATGAAGACAATTAGCGGCTGCTCGTTGGAGACGGTCAAAAAAGCGTACGATCATCTTGCGCTGGAAGGCTGGCTGGAAGCTGTGCACGGTAAAGGCTATTACTTGACGCAGCTTGCCAAAGAAGCTCGTTTGGAAAATCGCCTCCCGCTCACAGATATTCCGATTGCTTCCCTGGCTGATTCCTCTCCTCGTCCAAGCGAAGAGCTGGTGAAGCGTTTGCGTGGTGCTTTTTATGAGAGCCTGACCGTATTGGATGAACCGTCCGCGAAGAAGAAAATCATGCGAACGCAGGCTGCCAAAGTTTTCGCTGATCATCTCAGCCGCAGAGGACTGCCACCCTCACCTGAACGACTTCTGCTTTTTAACAGAAGCACGAGCGGCTTCGCCTTTTTAGCACAGCGCATCATGAATGCGCGCGATGTCGTCTATGTGGAGGAGTATAGCTATCCCGTATTCCTGCGCTTACTGAGCCAGTGTGGTATTACGGTTCGCCCGATTCGCATGGATGAAGAAGGCGTCTGTATTCAAGCCCTCAATGAAGAGCAGGAGCATTACCCCGCCAATTGGCTGTTGATTAACCCGCATTACCAATTCCCAACGGGCATCAGCTATTCATTGAAACGAAAGGAAGAGCTGCTCGAATGGGCACATAATCATAACGTACGTCTGATTGAAAACGACCATTATGGCGACCTCTGGTTTGAAGAGCCGAGCGTTCCACTGTACCACATGGCTGCGCAGGCAAAAAACTCTATTGAGGTCTACTATTTGCATTCTTTGTCCAAAACACTGGCTCGCGACCTGCAATTGGGCGTGTTGATGCTTCCCTCTGATTTATCGGATGATGAATTGGAGCGCTACAGCCAGCTTGTTTCCATGACCGGAGCGGAACCTTCTCTGCTCGTCGTAGAGGCAGCCGTTCAACTCCTTGATGATCCTTGGTTTTATGAAGAGTTCCTTGCAGATCGACGTGCCCTGTTCCAAGCCCGCTTCCTGCGACTCTGGCAAGAAAGACGGCAAGCACTCCCCGATCATGCGCGGATGTTCCCCATCACAGGCGGCTTAAATACATGGATCAAATGGGGCACGCCAACCGCAAGAGCAACCGAACAGGAAGAGAGAGTCGTCGCTATTCTTCGGGAGGAAGGTCTCGAGCTGACAGGCGGCCATGCCTTTCGCGTAGCGGATGAGCCTGACGATATTCTGCGCTGCCCGGCTGTCCGTTTCCCGCTTGCTCCATTGGAAGAGCGAGAGTTGAAACATTGGCTTCACCGATTGGGCGCTGCTCTTCTTCGGTAAGTTTTCCAAGGGAAATGCCATACTAAGAGATGGATTTCCCTTCTTCTCATACACAAGACTCGAAAAAAGCCGAGGTATAACCTGCTATGATTAAAAAAATCGTAGAAAAGCTTCACCTTGATCCACCAAAAACGCTTGTACTTGGGTTTGCCTTGATTATTTTCCTGGGTGCGCTGCTTTTGACACTCCCGGTCTCTACCGTTGATGGACTTGGCCTGCATTGGCTGGATGCTCTGTTTACGGCCACCTCTGCTACGTGTGTAACAGGCTTGGTTGTCGTCGATACTGGAACGACCTTTACTACCTTTGGTCAGCTCGTCATTTTGTCGCTCATCCAAATTGGCGGACTTGGCTTTATGACATTCGCTACCTTTTTCGCACTGATTATGCGTAAAAAAATCTCATTGCGTGAACGGCTCATCCTTCAAGAATCACTGAATCAGATATCGATAGAAGGGGTCGTACGTTTAGCTAAAATGATTTTGATTTTTACTGCCGTCACTGAGTTTATAGGTGGAGTGCTTCTCTCTATTCGTTTTGCCTTTGACTTTCCTCTGTCAAAGGCGATCTACTTCGGCTTTTTCCATGCGATTTCTAATTTTAATAACGCTGGATTTGACCTGATGGGCGATTTCGCCAGCTTAACAGCTTATGTAGATGATCTGCTCGTCAATCTAGTCGTCTGTTTGATGATCATTCTTGGTGGTATTGGTTTCATTGTTGTGAGTGAGTTATACGATTATCGTCAAACCCGTCGCCTGTCTTTACATACGAAAGTGGTATTGGCAACAACCGGTCTCTTGATTACGGCTGGGACCGTGCTTATCTTCATTTTGGAGTACAACAATCCGAAGACCTTGCAGCCCCTTTCCATGATGGGCAAAGTGCTTGGCTCCTTTTATCAGTCGGTTACACCTCGTACGGCAGGTTCGAACACATTGAATATCGGGGATATGTATCAGTCTTCACTTTTCCTCATTATTATCCTGATGTTCATCGGTGCATCTCCGGGCTCAACGGGAGGCGGAATTAAGACGACGACCTTTGCCACACTGATTGGTGCTGTTATCGCCCAAATTAAAGGAAAAGAAGATGTCATTTTCTTCCGCCAACGCATCCTGCCTCACATGGTCTACAAATCACTGACGCTGACCATGATCGCTCTGTCCATTGTACTTGTCATGACGATGGTGCTCTCGATTACGGAGACAACCGCCCGATTCGAAATGATCCTGTTCGAGGTCACTTCCGCGTTTGCTACGACTGGACTATCCATGGGGCTGACCCCTCATCTGACTCCGATCGGAAAAACGCTGATCGTATTGACGATGTTTGCTGGTCGGGTGGGACCACTCACGATTGCCTTTGCCCTCGCACAGCGCAAACAAAAGGAATACTTCCGCTATCCGAAAGGGAAGATCACGATCGGATAAACCGTATAAAAATGGAGAAAACCCTGCCAAAGCACCCGAAGGACTTTGGCAGGGTTTCGTTTTGTATGATTTATTGTTTTTGCCACTGTTTGGACAGCTCGTCGCGAACCAGTTGGCCCATCTCGATTGTACCAATCGCTTTGCTTCTATCTGCCGCGATATCGCCAGTGCGATGTCCTGCTTCCAGTACGGACCAAACTGCGTTTTCCACTGCTGCTGCCGCTTCATCCATACCGAGCGAGAGACGAAGCATCATCGCTACGGACAAAATGGTTGCCAGCGGATTGGCAATGCCTTTTCCAGCAATGTCAGGGGCAGAGCCATGAACCGGTTCATACAGGCCAAAACTGCCTGCTGCCAAACTCGCCGAGGACAGCATCCCAATCGAACCCGTCAGCATCGCTGCCTGATCGCTCAAGATGTCTCCGAACATGTTTTCCGTCACGATGACGTCAAACTGCTTTGGTTCACGTACGAGTTGCATCGCGCAGGAGTCTACCAACTGGTGAGACAGCTCTACATCTGGATAGTCCGCCGCTACTCGCTCGGCTACCTTGCGCCAGAGGCGGGAGCTTTCGAGGACGTTCGCCTTATCTACAGATACGAGACGCTTTTGGCGTTTGCGCGCAATATCGAAACCGACTCGAATGATTCGCTCGACTTCTGCTTCATGATAGATGCACTGATCTTCTGCGACTTCACCGTTTGGACCGTCATAGCGTTTTTTCTCACCGAAATAGATCCCCCCGGTCAGTTCACGTACAACGATCAAGTCAACGCCAGAAACGACTTCTGGCTTGAGGGAGGAAGCATCGACCAGGGAGCTGTGCATGGTAGCTGGGCGAATGTTCGCAAACAACCCGAGTGCTTTGCGAATGCCGAGCAGCCCTGTTTCTGGGCGAAGATTCCCAGGATTCTGGTCCCACTTCGGTCCGCCAACAGCTCCTAAGAGCACAGCATCCGCTTGCTTTGCCAGCGTTACCGTTTCTTCTGGCAACGGTGTTCCATCCGTATCGATTGCGATACCACCGATCCGGCCTTCTTCACATGTAAAAGTGACTCCTTCAAGTTCCCCTACGAGTGTAAGGACTTTGACCGCTTCCTGCATGATTTCTGGTCCAATACCGTCTCCAGAAAGAACGGCGATGCGATAGTTTTTCTTCATCGTTTATCCCTTTTCTATACGTAATGGTTTCCGAACGCTGCTGGTTCCTATGATCCTATCCACATTTGACCTATCTTTATATCGTTGCACTGACAGGCGTAGGTTCGCCACGACGCTCCATGATCTTGTTCACTGCCCTTACGTAGGCGATCGCGCTCGCTTCTAGCACATCTGTGCTCACGCCGCGGCCGGTAACGATCAGATCGCCCTGCTGTAGACGAACGAACACTTCACCCAGCGCATCTTGTCCGTGAGTAACGGAAAGGATTTTGTAATCGACGAGGGAGACTTCTTCTCCAGTAGCGCGGTCAATCGCTTTGTAGATGGAATCAACCGATCCATTTCCACATGCGGCTTCTTCGCATACTGATCCGTCGGCACGAACCAGTCGCACACTCGCTGTCGGAACGGAAATGTTGCCGTAAGCGAGCTGTACGGATTCCAGCTGGAATGCTTCTGGTCCGCGAACCATCTTGGAGTCTACCAGAGCGAGAATGTCGTCATCCGTGATTTCTTTCTTCTTGTCGCACAATACTTTGAACGCTGCAAACGCTACATTTACCTCTTCTTGCTCCAAGTGATAGCCCAGATCAACCAGCTTTTCCTTGAAAGCATGGCGCCCAGAGTGCTTGCCAAGAACCAGTTTGTTTGACTTGAAGCCGACCGATTCCGGACGGATAATTTCGTACGTGGTGACTTCTTTTAACACACCATCCTGGTGAATACCGGACTCGTGCGCAAAAGCATTTGCCCCCACGACTGCTTTATTCCCTGGCACGATCATCCCTGTCAAACGGCTCACTAGCTGGCTGGTCCGTGCGATTTCTTTCAAATTCAGCTTGGTCGTCGCCTGGTAGTAATCCTTGCGCGTCTCCAATGCAAGCGCTACTTCTTCCAGAGCAGCATTTCCAGCGCGCTCTCCTATTCCATTGATGGTGCCCTCAACTTGGGTAGCTCCACCCTCGACTGCAGCGAGACTGTTGGCGACTGCCATCCCGAGGTCATCGTGGCAATGGCAGCTCAGACGAATCAGATCGGTAGAAGGCACGCGTTTTTTCAGCTCACGGAAAATGTTTCCGTACTGATACGGCGTCATGTAGCCAACCGTATCTGGAATATTTACCGTAGTAGCCCCTGCCTTGATGACCGCCTCTACAACCTCTGCCAAAAAGTCGATCTCGGTACGCGCCGCATCCTCTGCGGAAAACTGAACTTCCGTAAAGTACTTTTTCGCATAAGTAACTGCTTCCACCGCCCGAGCAAGGACTTCTTCCTTGCTCATGTTCAGCTTGAACTGACGGTGAATCGGAGATGTTGCGAGAAAGACGTGGAGGGAAGCGTTTTGTGCGTTGCGAAGCGCTTCGTATGCCTTATCCATGTCGTCTTTTACGGCGCGAGCCAGACTGACGACGGTTGCATTCTTCACCCGTTTTGCAACTTCGGCCACAGACTTTTGGTCACCAGGGGAGGCAGCAGCGAAGCCCGCCTCAATTCTGTTTACGCCCAGCTTCTCGAGTTGAAGGGCGATCTCCACCTTTTCGTTCGTGCTAATATTGACGCCCGGAGACTGCTCCCCATCACGCAGTGTCGTATCAAAAATCTCAATGGTCCGCATGAACTTTTCACCTCCACATTTTTCCCTACATTATATATAGATTTTGTATACGGCAATTATTGGCCGATTTTCGCTTCTTCTTTTTTCGTATCTTTGTTGATCCAAGACATCATGCCACGCAGCTGCTCTCCTACTACCTCGATGCCATGCTCGGATTCCAGACGACGACGGGAAGTGAAGCCAGGACGGTTTGCTTGGTTTTCCAAGATCCAATTGCGAGCGAATGTACCGTCTTGGATTTCAGCCAGTACTTTTTTCATTTCTTTGCGAGTTTCATCTGTGATGATGCGACGACCTGTGCTGTAGTCACCGTACTCAGCAGTGTCACTGATGGAGTAGCGCATACGAGCCAAACCACCCTCGTACATCAGGTCAACGATCAGCTTCAGCTCATGCAAGCACTCGAAGTAGGCGATCTCAGGAGCATAACCTGCTTCCACCAATGTATCGAAGCCTGCTTTTACCAGCTCACTTGCTCCACCGCACAATACTGCTTGCTCACCGAACAGGTCTGTTTCTGTCTCTTCACGGAAAGATGTTTCGATTACGCCTGCTTTTGTGCAACCGATACCGCTGGAATAGGCGAGTGCAAGGTCTTTCGCATTGCCAGTCGCATCTTGGTAGATCGCGATCAGACCAGGTACACCAAAGCCTTCTTGGTATACGCGGCGAACGAGGTGACCCGGGCTTTTTGGAGCAGCCATGATTACGTCTACATCAGCTGGTGGCACGATTTGCGCGTAGTGGATGTTGAATCCGTGAGAGAAGCACAGGGCAGCGCCGGATTTCAGGTTTGGCGCGATCTCGTCGCGGTATACTTGTGCTTGACGCTCATCTGGCATCAGGATTTGAACCACGTCAGCGCGTTTGGTTGCTTCTGCTACAGTCAAAACTTCAAAACCGTCTTTTGCTGCTACATCCCAAGATTTACCTGGACGAAGACCAACAACTACTTTATAACCGCTGTCGCGCAGGTTTTGTGCTTGTGCATGACCTTGGCTACCGTAGCCGATGATTGCAATTGTTTTTCCACGCAGTACCTCTTGTTTTACGTCTGCTTCATAATACATTTTTACCATTTGTATAGCCTCCCTAAAAATGTTTAGTTTGAATTTTTATTCTGAAATTTGGCAATTTAAACCGTTGCTGCGGCTGTTGCTGGAACAATACTGCGCGCCATCGCTACTGAACCCGTTCTTGTCAGTTCAATAACGCCGTAGCTTTGTAATAGTACGAGTAGCGCATCAATCTTTTCGGTGTCACCCGTTACTTGCACGATCAGTGAGCTAGGACCCACATCAACGATCGCGGCACGGAACGGCTCGACAATTCCGTTTAACTCTGCCAGCTGGCTAGGCGATGCCGTCACTTTAATCAGCGCCAGTTCCCGTGATACAAAAGGGTTCTCACTGAGATTCGTGACGGAGATGACATCGATCAGCTTGTGCAATTGCTTCATGAGCTGATTGATTTGGCGGTCATCTCCCCCGGTTGTAATGATCATCCGGGACAGCCCCTGTTCTTCCGTGCCTCCCACCGTAATGCTGTCGATGTTGAAGCCACGCTGGCCGAACAGTGTCGCCACTCTGGTCAAAACGCCTGGTTGGTCGTTGACGAGTACGGAAATGGTATGTCGCTGCATCCTAATCGTCCCCCAATTCCATCTGATCTAGTGTGTTGCCTGATGCAACCATCGGATATACGTTTTCTTCCTGTGCAACGCGGAAGTCCACCACGACTGGTCCATCATGCGCAAGCGCTTCTGCCCAAACTGCTTCGGCTTCTTCCGGCGTGCTTGCTCGCAAGCCTTTTACGCCATATGCTTCCGCCAGCTTGACAAAATCTGGGCTGCAGGTCAGATCGATTTGGCTGTAGCGATTATCGTAGAAGAGCTCCTGCCATTGACGAACCATTCCCAAGCACTGGTTGTTTACAATCGCTACTTTGACCGGAATGTTGTATTGGGAGACGATTGCCAGCTCCTGGTTGGTCATCTGGAATCCGCCATCCCCAACGACGGAGATTACCGTGCGATCCGGGTGAGCGATCTGTGCGCCAATTGCTGCCGGAAAGCCAAAGCCCATCGTGCCGAGACCACCGGAAGAAATAAAGGAGCGCGGGTGCTTGAACTTATAGTATTGAGCTGTCCACATCTGGTGTTGTCCAACGTCTGTTGTGACGATCGCTTCCCCATCTGTGGAGTTGTACAAGAGTTCAATGACTGCTTGTGGCTTCAATATGTCGCCATCTTTTTTGTACTTGTACGGATATTGTTCTCGCCACTCTTTCAACTGGCTGATCCACGCTTCCGAATCACAAGCTTTTGCGAGCGGAATTGCTTTTGCCAGCGTGCTCTTCACGTCGCCCGCTACTGTGACGGCTGTCTCAACGTTTTTCCCCAGCTCTGCTGGATCGATGTCGACATGTACGATGCGTGCTTTTGGTGCGAACTCCTTCGTGCGTCCCATCGTGATCCGATCATCAAAGCGTGCTCCCAGACCAATCACACAATCCGCATTCAAGAGCGCTTGGTTGGCTGTGTAATTTCCGTGCATCCCTGGCATTGCCAGCGACAACTCGTGTGTTCCAGGGAAACCGCCCAATCCCATGAAGGTGTTGATCACCGGGATGCGTGTTTTTTCTGCAAAGTCGCGCAATTCTTTCTCTGCTTGAGCTGCAATGATTCCCCCGCCCGCCAAAATGACTGGACGCTTCGCTTCGCTAACGGCTTTGACAAACTCTTGTACTTCTTCGTCGCTTGGTACGAGTGAAGCGCGGTAGCCGCGAATCTCCACTTGATCCGGGTAGGTAAATGGTGCCTTCGCATTGGCGACGTCTTTGGGAATGTCGATCAATACTGGGCCCGGACGACCGGTTGTCGCGATGTGGAAAGCTTCCTTCACCATCCGTGGAAGATCGCGAATGTCGCGGACAAAGTAGCTGTGCTTCGTAATCGGGATGGTAATTCCCGTAATGTTCGCTTCTTGGAACGCGTCGGTACCAATCAGCGACTGTGCCACGTTACCTGTGATGCAGACCAGCGGAACCGAGTCCATCTGAGCGGTTGCAATCCCCGTTACGAGGTTCGTTGCTCCCGGACCGGAAGTAGCGATACATACACCCGGTTTGCCTGTCGCTCGGGCATATCCATCAGCAGCGTGGATAGCACCTTGCTCGTGGCGAGTCAAAATGTGCTTGAAGTAGCTCCCGTACAAGGAGTCATAAATGGGGAGAACCGCCCCGCCTGGATAGCCGAAAATGTATTCGACCTGCTCCAGGATCAAACAGCGCAGCAGCGTTTCTGCTCCTGTCACTTCTTCCCCGAACTGAATCGGTGGAATGCCGTTCTTTTTCTGCAATTCGGCCATTTCAACACTCATTGACCTCTCCTCCTCCCAATTCTCAACAGGTATTGAAAATAACTATAGACACATAGAAAAACCCTTTCGCCCCGACACGGTTTTATTTCCATGTCTTTTGGGGCGAAAGGGTTCGCGGTACCACCCAACTTTATCGGCGCCTCACGGTCAGCCGATCTCAGCCAGTCACAGCAAATGTGGACTGTAACACGTTAACGGGTGTTAAGCGGTTTGGCCTACTACCTGCAAGGCAAGTTTCAGCAAAACGGCTCAGAGGTGAGCAATGCGACATACCCTATACCCGTTTCTCAGCATCAGGGCTCTCTGTAAAAGGGGTAACGCGCACCATCCTCGTCATGGCCTACTATTAAAACAATATTTTCAATATTGTTGTTGTCAGAATAAAGTGTTACGTCTGATTATAGCTAGGCACCTAGGGGGTGTCAACGAAAACAAAAAGATTTTACTGGACTTTCGTCCGAACGAATGCTCAGTTGGAAATGGCTTTACAGCGCGGTTTTTGCGTGAAAGCGGATACAAGAAAAGGAAAACTCGTCCAGTTTTTGCATCGGAAAAAGAACGGCATTGCCGTCCCTCTCCTGTTTTTTCGGTTCCGTTTTATTGCGGGGATTTCAATCCCTCTATCAAAATCGTTGCGACTTCCGGACGTGTAAATTCCAGAGGTGGCGTGATCCCGTTTCTCAACATTTCCCTCACTTTTGTTCCCGATAAGGTCATATGAGATTCTTTGTCATGCGGGCAGGTTTTGGTCGTTGCCATCCCTTGGCATGCCTTGCAGTAAAAGCTGTGCTCAAAAAAGAGCAGCTGGATACCGAGCTCACCTGGGACAAACTCGGAAAAGATGTGTTGCGCATCATACGTGCCGTAGTAATCACCTACCCCTGCGTGATCGCGGCCGACGATAAAGTGTGTACAACCGTAATTTTTTCGTACCAATGCGTGGAAGACCGCCTCACGCGGACCTGCATATCGCATGGCAGCCGGAAAAGCGCCGAGCAGTACACGGTTGTGCGGATAGTAATTTTCGAGAAGGGTGAGATAGCTTTTCATTCGTACTTGTGCAGGAACATCGTCTGATTTCGTTTCCCCCATCAATGGGTTGAGAAAAAGGCCATCGACAATCTCTAATGCCGCCTTTTGAATATATTCATGCGCCCGGTGAACGGGATTGCGCGTTTGGAAACCAACCACCGTTTGCCAGCCATTTTCTCGAAATCTTTCTCTCGTTTCTGCCGGCGTCAAATACAAATCAGAGAAGCGCTCAGGCTTAGGCTTTTGCAGTATTTCTACAGGCCCACCCACGTATAGGTTTGGCTTTTCGAACAGCTTTTTCACACCAGGGTGAGCGAGATCCACCGTGCGAAAAACGAGCTCTGCCTCACGCATTTTATCTGGCACAAAGCAGCTTTTCACCTGCAAAATCGCATAGTCCACTCCATCTTCCCCACGTAACAGAATCCTGTCGCCGGGTACAAGATCGTCGTGCTCATCTACATCGACAGCCAATGTCACTGGCAACGGCCAAACCGTTCCATTGGCTAGACGCATCGTTTCCACGACCGTGTGGTAATCCGCCTCTTCCATGAATCCAGCCAGCGGCGAAAATGCTCCGATAGCAAGACATTCGATGTCCGACAGGGTCCATTTGTCCACGATAATGGCTTTTTTGATCCCGTGCAGCAAGATGGTTTGCTTCACATCTTTCCCTCCTGCACTGTTCATTTGTGCAGACCGCATTCGGTCTTTTCGAAGCCAGCCCACCGTCCCGACCGAGAGTCTTGGCCAGGCATGACAGCGCGCGTGCATACTCGGCAGCCAATGCTTGGATAGTTCCGGTCGTGCAATGGATTGTAAGGGACATCATGCGCATGGATATATTCCCACACCTGGGCCTCCGTCCAATCTGCTAGCGGATTGAATTTAACCAGGTTGAATTTTTCGTCCCACTCCACTTTTTTGGTATTTGCTCGGGTAGGTGATTGCTCGCGGCGAATGCCCGTAATCCACGCCTGATAGTTGGACAGGACGCGCTTTAACGGCTCTACCTTCCGAATCTCGCAGCAAAGATTCGGTTCCCTCTCCCACAGTTTGTCTCCGTGTTTTTCTGCCTGCTCGGCTAACGTCAACTGTGGCTGCACTTGAATGAATGTCGTGCCGTATCTGGCTTGCAGCTTGTCACGCGTATCATACGTTTCAGCAAAATGAATGTTGGTATCGAGGTAAAATACAGGAATAGTGGGAGCTAATTTGTGCAGCATGTCGATTAATATGACATCTTCAGCGCCAAAGCTGGCAGCTAGGATCAGACTGGCTGTATAGTTTTCCACGGCGTTCACAAGCACGTCCTGCGGCGCTTGACCTTCCAGTCGGCTTGCCCATTCCTGTATTTCCTCATCCGCCATTTTCTGGCGATTGCTCATCAGCGAAGCTCCTCTCTTGCTAGGATTCACCCACCATCATATGCCTAGTGACTGGAAGTGGCGCATCGTCCACCTATATCCAACTCGCCCAAACCAAACGGTCACATCCACTTTTATGAAAAACGTGGAGGCGTTTTTCACAGAAAAAAAGCCGCCAGACAGGGTCTGACAGCTTTCTGCTGCTTTATTTTTCATCTTTTTCGTTTACAGCCGGGGCGAAAATAAACGAAGGGCCGATTTGTTGCGTCTTTTTGGCATCGGTTACTTGAACCGTTTGAACGGTTGGTATCGCATATGAACCTGGGCTTACGAAGGAAGGCTGCACCGAGTAAGAATCATCCTTGTCTTTCGCAAACGCTCCTGGCACGAACATCGCTGAACAGACTACCGCTGTTACACCCATCATCATCCATTTTTGTTTTCTCATCTATGTCTCTCTCCCTATCCAATGTTTTCCTGTAACGCTTTTTATTGTATGGCATTGGGGAGTCTGCTCGACACGGACGAAAGATTGTTTTTTTCTCAGACTTGAGGATTACATCCACTTTTTCCAAATAAAAAGCATCCTGTACGGATGCTTGAAGCCCATTAGTTTTCTTCTTTTTCGTTTACAATTGGAGCGAAAGTAAACGCACTTCCTGCTGTTTGCGTGCCTGTCACCGCATCTGTTTTCTGGACTACTGGAGCCGAGTACGGACCAGGCGCGAAGATAGAAGACGTCACGGAATATGAGTCATCTTTGTCTTTGGCAAACGCCCCTGGCACGAACATCGCTGAACAAACAACTGCTGTAATTCCCATCATCATCCACTTTTGTTTTCTCATTTTGATCTCTCTCCCTATCCAATGTTTTCCTCTTATGGCCTTATTTTAAGGGATCAGCCAAGCTGTATAACACGGACGGGAGGTTGTTTTTTGCTCAGACCTCGGGCGGATTCTGCTTTAGGACCAGGGCCCAGTTCTGTAAGCAACGACTCGCCTCAAAACGAATAAGCCGAGTCCGAGCAGCCCCAGAACCAGCCGTCAATACAGACAACCACTTTCGAAGTTGTTGGTCAACCATTTATCGATGCCCCAATCCAAGTCAAAGTGGATCTATAGGCATGAAAAAAAGCACCCGTTGTGGATGCTTTCACGGTCGAATACTTTCGATCGCTTTTTTCTTACACATCGATCATTGTTCTTGTATGCTTATACAGTTCTTCCATCGTCTGCCCTTTCGCTCGGGCAAGTACCTCCATGCGCACACTCAATTGCTTTTTCGCAAACTGCTGCAAATCAGCGACTTTCACTCCGAATGCACTCACCCCTTGTGGGTCATCCATCCAGTCGTACAGATGACTTGCCATTGGAGCCAGCTCATCCATCTTTTTGGCAATGACATCGTAAATATGGGGATGCTCACAGATCAATCGCTGCAGCAGAAATGTTCCGTAGCTAATGTGCCGCGATTCGTCTGTCTTCAAATACCCAATTCCTTGCATTAAACCAGGCATGAGCCCCGTTTTGCTGAGTGCTTCGTAAAACGCATAGTAGCCTGTCTCTGCGAGCACGCCTTCCACAAACATGTTGTAGACAGTAGAAGCCTCTGCGATGGCTTCCGGGGATTTATCTGTCAACAGACGATTGAGGGCATTTGGCAAGATCTCATGGAAAATTCGCTTGTACACATCATCGTGAAAATGATGCAAGTCTCCTGACTCGCCGATGTTGTCGAGAACCAACCGGAAAAACTCTGTGTGCTTGGCCTCTTCAAAGAGGAAGGTCGTCAAATACATTTCTTCCTCCAATCGCCCTTCCTCGGCAATAACCATGATCAAAGGCAAAAGATCAAGGGTGACTGCCTCTTCCCCACCCAGAAAACCAGCAATCCGTCCCAAAGTTTCTTCCTTCTGCTCCAGATTCATATTCGCGTAATCTTCGCGGTCTTGCGTAAAATCAATGTCCTGCGGGTTCCAAATGCCGTATCTCTTCGCTTTTTGATACAATTGGTACGGTAGCAGCTCCTGATTCAATCCTTTTTGGCTGGTCGAAACAAAACCATTCCTCATCCCCATCCAACCTTTCTTTTTTCTCATACGCCTTCTATTTCGAATGAATGAAAGGAGTCATAAAATTGTTAATTTATACCAATTCCATTCTTTACGCTCAGATCAGCCGTTTGATAAAATGAAGGCGCTATAGGTTGATTATAGGTCAGGCTGAACGGTCGTTCATATCCCCAAAAATCAGGGGGTGTTCATCACTCAAATGGAGGTGGCAATCACTCCATGGTCAGTCCAGAGCTGAACATGTACATCGATCGAATCGAAGAAACGGCATATTACGAGGAGAAACTGGTGCTTGCTGTACGTGGCTTCGTGGATCTCTTTCCTTTCATGGGAGCCATTCTGTGCAATTACTCGACGCTCAGTCAAATGGGTGAGGGACTATGGTCGATTCTTGACCAAGAGTTATGCTCCATCCGCGATATACGGGTGGACATGCGCAACATGCCTCTTATCCAGCATGCGATCCGTGAACAGAGAGCCGTACTGCTTGATTCTGAGGCGATCCGTCAATTCCCGCCCAATTTAGTGTACGGCGCCCCTTATGCGCTCATTCTCCCCATCAGCTACGGGCCTAACGTACTCGGCTACGCCGGTATTTCCTGGCATCAGGATGGCTGTTCTGGCATCAACCAACAATTGGTACAATCTTTGAGCGCATACTGCCTGATGCTGGGCAAAGTATTGGCAACCGACTCCCTTCGCCCTAAAACCGTCAAGCTCTCACGCCGAGAAGTCGAAGTCATGCAGCGGATTTCATGGGGCGAAAGCGTTAAGGAGATGGCGGACTGGATGGGAATTAGTGAGTTTACCGTGCAGGATTACATCAAGTCCGCCTTAAAAAAGCTCGGTGTGCAAAATCGCGCACAAGGTGTGGCGGACGCCATTCGACAGCGAATCATTTGTTGAATAAAAGTAGAAAAAAACAACCGAATGTGTTTTCGGTTGTTTTTTCTTTGACTCAAATTTCCCTATCTACGTTCTGATTTCTACCATCTAGACCACAACAAAAGAGCCGCCCTTCCCTCAATCGGAAAGATCGGCTCTTCTATTCAAAAATTAAGCGTTCAGTTTGCTTTTTGCAACTGTTGCCAGTTCGTTGAACGCAGCTTTGTCGTTAACAGCCAAGTCAGCCAGCATTTTGCGGTTAACTTCGATGCCAGCAACTTTCAGGCCGTGCATCAAACGGCTGTAGGACAGACCGTTCATGCGAGCTTGCGCGTTGATACGAGTGATCCACAGTTTGCGGAAATCACGTTTCTTTTGACGACGGTCACGGTATGCATACAGCAGGGATTTCATTACCTGCGCATTAGCGGATTTAAACAGGCGATGTTTGGAACCGAAGTATCCTTTCGCCAGCTTCAGGATTTTCTTATGACGACGGCGTGTAACAATGCCACCTTTTACTCTTGGCATACTAAACTCCTCCTGGTCTTTCCAGCATGGCGGCCTACTGCTAGGCGCTTAGGGAGCTCATGCTGCGTAATGGTGTGTAATAAAAAATAACTTACATGTAAGTGAGCATTTGCTCAATGCGTTTTTGATCGCCTTTGGAAACGAGTGCAGCTTTACGCAGGTGGCGTTTTGCTTTTGTCGTTTTGTTAGCGAACAAGTGGCTACCAAATGCGCGGTCGCGCTTCAATTGGCCGCTTCCAGTCTTTTTGAAACGTTTCGCAGCAGCCTTGTTGGTTTTCATTTTAGGCATCTGAAAAATCCTCCTGTCTAAACTACTATCTTACTTTTCCGCTTTCGGAGCCAGAATCATGATCATGCTGCGGCCCTCGATCTTCGGCTTGCGCTCAGGCGTAGCGAGATCTTCACACTGTGCAGCAACACGTTCCATAACGCCTAGTCCAATTTCGGAGTGGGTGATTTCACGTCCACGGAAACGGATCGTACACTTCACCTTGTGTTGATCCTCCAAGAACTTGCGGACGTTGCGAAGCTTTGTTTGAAAATCGTGTTCCTCGATGTTAGAAGAAAAACGCACTTCTTTCAGCTCGATGATCTTCTGGTTTTTACGCGCTTCTTTTTCCTTTTTCGCCTGCTCGTACTTGAACTTTCCATAGTCCATGATACGGCATACAGGCGGCTTGGCTGTAGGAGCAACGTTTACCAGATCCAGTTCGGCTTCTTGGGCAATGCGCAACGCTTCCCTAAAGGGTACGACTCCCAATTGGCTCCCGTCAGCACCGATTAATCGGACTTCACGGGCACGGATCGCTTCGTTAATTAACATTTGATCCTTGCTAATACTTGCCACCCCCGTCAATTTCGAGAAGGAACAAAAATGTGCGAACGCAATCTGCGCCCGCACATATCTCACCTAAGCAATTTCATCAGATCCGAGGATCTTTGCGTAAGAGTTACCTGTCAACAGTCGTATACGACGTCGACCCAGGTGAGAAGCTGTGCGCCTCTGCTTGTTCTCGAAGTATGAAGTGTTTATACACGCATTTTATATTACAAGGTAGCTTGGGTTTTGTCAAGGCTCATACCTAATTATCCCCCGATATGGGACATTTCGACCTTTTCACGCTGGGCGAGACCAGGCGTTTCACTTAGTCGTTCCTCCGAGTAGCGCACGTCACGCCGCTCCCAGATTGCACGTATCAGCTCGCGAATCTCTTCATCCGTGCGTCCATCGCGGACTGGTTCGCGCAAATCATCTCCAGATGAAGCAAAGAGACAGTTGTACAATTTCCCTTCTGCCGACAAGCGAGCTCGCGTACAAGTGGAGCAAAAAGCTTGGGTCACCGATGAGATCAACCCGATCTCCTGGTCCGATCCCTCATAGCGATAGCGAGAAGCCACCTCTCCATAGTAGTTCGCTTCAGTCGCTACCAACGGCATCTCTGTATGGATCATGTGCACAATTTCACGGGAAGGAACGACTTGATCCAGCCGCCAGCCATTACTGTTTCCCACATCCATGAATTCAATAAATCGAAGGGTGTGCCCTTGCTCACGGAAGTATCGTGCCATCGGCAAAATATCTTGATCATTGACTCCGCGTTGTACCACCATGTTGATCTTGATCGAAAGCCCGGCATCTGCCGCTGCGCGAATCCCTTCCAGCACGGCATCTACCTGATAGCCTCTTCCGTTCAACACCCCAAAGCGCTCATTATCCAAGCTGTCCAGGCTGACCGTGACCCGATCCAGACCTGCTTCTTTTAGTGCTTGCGCATGGCGGGACAAGAGAGAACCGTTTGTCGTCATGGCAATATCTTGAACGCCTTCTACTTCACGTATCATTCGAATCAACTCAGGCAGATTTCTGCGCATTAATGGCTCTCCGCCGGTAATGCGGATTTTCCCAACCCCAAGTGAAGTAAAGATCTGGGTCAAACGGGTAATTTCCTCAAAGGTCAGCAACTTGCTTTGCGGCAAAAACTCAAAATCCGGTCCAAAAATTTCGGCAGGCATGCAATAGCGACAACGAAAATTACATTTATCGGTGACAGATATTCGTAAATCTCGGAGAGGACGGTTCCGTAAATCAAGCACTTTTTCTGGCATAGATGTTCACTCTCCTTTTATCTATATAGGACGACTTTTCCCCTTCATCATTACTATCATATCGCATTTCGACTTAGTACCAGTCTATTATCATAAATCGAAATAGCCAAATTTTCAAACGCAAACAGCACATTGTGCCATAAATGGGGCTACTTTTGCAAAAAAAGAGTACGAATACCTCCCGACATTCGTACTCTTTCCGTTATGCATTCTTATATTTTAAACTTACTGATCATTCTTTCCAGTTCACGAGCCATCTGATTCAAGGATTCAAATGAAACGGCAAACTCTTCCATAGTGGCCAATTGACCATTGGAGGAAGCAGCCAGATTTTCAGCATTGTGCGCTGAAATCCTTGCAATTTGGGCAGTTTCGTCCACAGATGCTGCTACTTGTTCCGATCCGGCAGACATTTGCTCAGAGACAGCAGATACCTCCTGAATTTGATCCGTTATCTGTCGAATTTCTTGTAAGATGCGTTGGAAGGCTTCCCCTGACTCCAGTACAGTAGACAATCCATCCTGAACATCTTGATTGACAGAATCCATCGAGTTGACCGCCATGGTCGTATCTGTTTGGATCTCCTGAATGAGGTTGGCGATTTGCCGAGCAGACTCATCAGATTGTTCAGCGAGTTTTCTCACTTCATCTGCTACGACAGCAAAACCTCGTCCATGCTCTCCCGCACGGGCAGCTTCGATGGCTGCATTGAGAGCAAGCAGATTCGTTTGGGAAGCAATTCCTGTAATCACGTCAATGATTTGCACAATTTCTTTGGATCGCTCACCCAATTGCTTGACGACGGATACGGAATGTTCCACAGAGCCACGGATGGAGTCCATTTGCTGGATAGCTTTTTGGATGGACTGGTTTCCTAGCTGCGCTTCATCCGCCGTACATGTAGATGATTCTGAGATGATGAAGGTTGTTTCCGCCACACGTTGGATGCCGATCGACATTTCTTCCATCGCTCTTGCGGATTCTTCCGCACCTCTGAGCTGATTTTGCGCCCCGCTCGCTACTTCCTGTATCGTGGTAGAAATCTTGTTCGTAGTGTCTACATTGTCTGCCAAGCGAACCGATATGTTGTCTGACGAAGTAGAGAGGGTGTTAACCGCTTTTTGGACTTCCCGAATGAGTCCTTGGATGGATACTTGCATCACCTGAATGCTCTGACCAAGCATGCCGATTTCGTCTTTTCTTTCCAAAAGGTTTTTGGGCAATTCACCGGTAAAGTCACCACGTCCGATCTGCGCAATCTGGTCAACGATAGCAAGCAATGGCTTGGTGAATTTGTGCGAGAAAAGAACGGAAGCGATAACCGCTAATAAGGCAAACAAAAGGCTCAATGCCCCGATGATGAAACCGATTTGATTGGCTTCAGCAGAGAGCTCAGCTTTTTCAATAAACGAAATATATTTCCAGCCAGTTTTGTCTGAAGTAAAGACGTTAGCCAAATACTCGGTATCGTTCATCGTGACCGCAAAGCTGCTTGCGGTATTCTCTGCGATAGCAGCCAATTCAGGAATTTGCGTATCTTTCAGGTTCTTCGAATTGAGCTCAGGGTTCTTGGGATTAGCCAAAATCGTTCCGTCTTTGCCAACCAGCATGAGATAACCCGTTTTGCCGATCTTAATGTCTTTCAAAATGTCGGTTAGCCCTTTTAAATTCACATCCAGTCCAACAACGCCCAGTGGTTCACCCTTGTCATCCACAAGCATCGTCACGTTACTGATCACGAGACTGTTATCGCCCAAATAGAGATACGGATCTGTCGTGATCACTTTTCCGGGATTCCCCATTGGGTTTTTGTACCAATCCCTTGTACGCGGATCGTAATTCGGAATGACATCATCTGTCGGCCACTGTATGTATCCTCCGTATTTGGTCGCTAAATAAATAAATGCAGTATTCGGATGAGAATCGACAAATCGCAGGAAATCTTGAAAAATGGCCGCCTCTACTCCGCCATTTTGCAGTGGCGTATGCTTGGTTTTGGTTGGTTTGTCCATATACGTCGTAATAGTGTTATCTGCACTTTTTAATAAGGGACTGCCTGCTATCAGGTTTACGTTTTCACGAATCGAGTCGAAATGCAAGTTAATCGCATTGTCTACTTGTGCCACTTCTTTTGTCGTGGATTCAATAAAATAAGTCTGGATTCGCTCCTCCATTTTGACATAGACAAATGAGCTAATCACTCCAATCGGGATTAAAATAATGGCAAGAAATGCTGCTATCAGTCTTTGCTTGATGCTTATCCGCATACGTATCCCCCGCAGTTCTTCTTGATGTCCATATCTATAATTACCCTACATCCTTTTCCCGTTCTTTTTTCCAAGTAAACGTATAATGGAAAAAGCCGCCCCAAAATTCAGGGCGGCTCTACTTCTATACGCTTTTACTTCATTTCATTGATTTCAGCGCGGATTTTCTCTACAAATGCATCCACTGTCATCGCGCCTTCATCGCCCACTCCGCGTTTGCGGACGGACAATGTACCGTCAGCCACCTCTTTTTCACCGATGACCAGCATGTACGGGATTTTTTCAACTTGTGCTTCACGGATTTTGTAGCCGATTTTCTCATTGCGGCCATCCAGCTCTACGCGAATGCCAGCTTGTTGCAGCTTTTCTCTTACTTGTTCTGCGTATGGCATGTGCACTTCGCTGATGTTCATGATGCGTGCTTGAATTGGAGTCAGCCAAATCGGGAATGCACCTGCGTAGTGCTCGATCAGGATACCAATGAAGCGCTCCATGGAGCCGTACATCGCACGGTGCAAGACAACTGGACGATGCTTCTCGTTGTCTTGACCAACATAAGTCAGGTCGAATTTCTCAGGCATTTGGAAGTCCAACTGGATCGTTCCGCATTGGTGACGACGTTTCAGCGCGTCAGTAATTTGGAAATCGATCTTCGGTCCGTAGAACGCACCGTCTCCGTCTTTGATTTCATATGCCATACCGAGCTCATCCAACACTGTTTTCAGAGAGCTTTCTGCTGCTTCCCACAGCTCATCAGAGCCCATGGAATCTTCCGGACGAGTGGACAGAGCCACACTGTATTCGAAGCCAAATACCTTGTAGATGCTGTCAATCAAAGTGATCATGCCTTTGATTTCGCTCGCGATCTGATCAGGACGGACAAATACGTGCGCGTCATCCTGGCAGAAGGTGCGCACCCGCAGCATTCCGTTCAATGCCCCGGAGTACTCATGGCGGTGAACTTGCCCGAACTCGGAGTAACGGATCGGCAGGTCGCGGTAGGAATGCATCTCGTTTTTATAGATCAGCATGTGACCTGGGCAGTTCATTGGCTTCAAGGCGTAAGTCGCGTTGTCTACTTCAGAGAAGTACATGTTCTCTTTGTAGTGATCCCAGTGACCGGATTCTTTCCAGAGACGCTCGTTCATGAGGAACGGAGAGCGAACTTCTGTGTATTGTGCCAATTGTTGCAGACGGCGGGAGAATTGCTCCAGCTCGTTGCGAACAGTGAAGCCTTTTGGCAGGTAGAACGGCATGCCTGGCGCTTCCTCGGAGAACATGAACAGTCCCAGTTCTTTACCCAATTTGCGGTGATCGCGCTTTTTCGCTTCTTCGATGAAATGCAGATATTCATCCATGTCTGCTTTTTTCGGCCAAGCTGTACCGTATACGCGTTGCAGAACTTGGTTTTCTGCTTTACCGCGCCAGTATGCACCTGCCACGCTCATCAGCTTGAATGCTTTGATGAAGCCAGTGGACGGCAAGTGCGGACCACGACAGAGGTCGAAAAATTCGCCTTGCTCATACAGCGTGATAGTCGCATCCTCTGGCAGGTCGCGAATCAGCTCCAGCTTCAGGTGATCGTTCAGTTCTTGGAAAATCGTAGTTGCTTCTTCGCGGCTTACGACTTTGCGGCGAATCGGCAGGTCTTCCTTCACGATTTTTTCCATTTCCGCTTCGATTTTGCCCAAATCCTCTGGGGAAAGGGAAACCGGAATATCCATGTCGTAGTAAAAGCCATCTTCGATTACAGGACCGATTCCGAATTTCACTTCAGCGCCGTAAATGCGTTTTACCGCTTGAGCGAGCAAGTGAGCTGTACTGTGGCGGTATACTTCCAACCCGTCAGCAGAATCGAGGGTAACGATTTCAATCGCTGCGTCATCTTCCAGAGCTGTGTAGAGATCGACAACTTTGCCGTCTTTTTTACCAGCTACTGCTTTTTTCTTCAGGCTAGAGCTAATAGAGCCTGCGATGTCTTCGATGGTAATCCCAGCGTCGTACTGACGTACGGCTCCATCTGGGAAAGTAACATGAATTTGTGCCACTGCGGATTCTTCCTTCCTGTATCTTGTTTGGTTGAGAAAATAAAAAAACACTCATCCCAAAAAGGGACGAGTGTGTTCTCGCGGTACCACCCTACTTCAAGTCTGTTCACAAAAACAGACTCCTCATTCCATGTAACGGTATTTAACCGGCATACCGATAGTAAAAGCCTACGCTTCGTTCCCGGCAGCTACTCGAAGGTGGTAGATCAATAACAGTTCGCAGCGAGCTTCCAGCCTGTGGCCCGCCTCTCTAGAGCGTCCTTACTATTGTCCGTGTCCTTCTCATCGTATTTATAAGCGATGTAAAGTTGTTGTTGCTATTATAGTTTAGAGGGATTATTCCCGTCAAGTACACGTCGCTCGGATAGGCAAAGCGAACAAGAGTGGCAAGTAACGAGCCGACTGTCAAAAATACTGCGGATCGTCTGTGCAAGCCCAGGCTTTTCCGAAGCCATATGGAGCACGACACTCTCAGGAGCCAGTGTAACCAAAGCACTGACCAAATAATCCTCGTCCCTGCATTTTTGTTCATCCATGTTCAGAACGGTATCCAACTGTTCAAGCCAAAGACGATCCCCTTTTTTGTCATAAAGATGGAAAGGTTTGTCCACACTAGGAACGACATGAACGACTTCCTGCTTCGTTTCCTGTACAGCGATGAAATAGCGCAACAACTCGACAAACTCTTGGTATTGCTTGTCTTCCAGATATTCATCAATGCCAGTTTCCACGAGCTCGAATAGCTCGTTCCAATGCTCCTGCAGTCGAAACCGGACGAAGCCCAAGACGTTGATCGTTCTCTCCCACTCCAGATAGGTGAAAACTTTGCGATATACGTTTGCCTTGCGTGTCGTAGCTGTTAACAGTTCCCTACCATCAAGCTCGACTTCTTGGCACATGCGTTGAATATAAGGAAAAATCTCTGCCCACTCGGTCTCCATCTGTTCGGCAGCGAGTAAGTCAGCGGCCATTTCTTCCATAATTTTCGGTTCCTTCACCTGAATGACCCATTCGGCTAATGTAAGAGCAACGAAGGCTCTCGCCCACTCGATGGTCTGCGCGTCATACTCAGTCTCACACCAGCTTTGAAAGTAGAACAAGAGGTATCCATTCTCTTCTTGCTCCCTGTATGTAATGCGCACCGGTGCAGTGTTGACCCGCTCCGTCATCTCATTTACGATAGCCCGATACGTGTCACAATGCTCAGGGACATTCTCCAGCAATACGCGAAACGTCTGCATAACCATCCCCCCAACCGCCATTGTAGTTACAGTATATGTCCCGTCAGGAGCGATATACTTTTAAACGGTTGGAAACTCAGGGAAGGTTGCAGGTAAAAAATTCCTGAATAAAAAACCAAAAAACGCTCCCCTGCCGGTTTCCCTTTGTTGGGAGGGGCAGAGAAGCGTTTGGAGGTTATTTAGTTTTGCATGACAAAATCACGTTCTGACATCTCGCCGTCTTTGAAAACGCGCAGAATGTCATACTGTGTGTTGCGCTGTGCAGGGATTTTGCCTGCGCCGCGAATGAGCTCCAAAATTTGGTTCGTGTTGACCTTGTACGTACATGCCGCTGCGGAAACAACGTTTTCTTCCATCATCGTTTGGCCGAAATCGTTCGCTCCATAAGAGAGAGAAAGCTGGCCGTAATGCGGGCCCATCGTCACCCAGGAAGATTGGAAGTTTTCGATATTATCCAGCATGAGGCGGCTGATTGCCAGTGTTTTCAAGTATTCCTCTGGCGTGTTGTTGACTGCCTTCATATTGGTGTTGTCCGGTTGGAATGTCCAGACGATGAACGCTTTGAATCCGCCTGTCTCATCTTGGGCATCACGAATGCGCAAAAGGGACAGTACGCGCTCCTCCATCTCTTCCCCAAAACCGATTACCATGGTAGCAGTACCAGGTAACCCTGCACGGTGTGCGGCTTTTTGGGTGTCAATCCATTCAGTCCAAGAGCCTTTCAATCGGGAAATCTTTCGACGTGTACGATCGTCGAGGATTTCGCCACCCGCTCCCGGCAAGGAATCGAGACCCGCTGCCTTCAGCTCTTTCAGCACTTCCTCGACAGACATGTTGGAAACTTCCGCGATTTTCATCACTTCCGCTACAGACAGAGAGTGCATCGTAATCTGCGGGAAGCGCAGCTTGATCGCGCGCAACAGGTCGGTGTAATAATCCAGCTTCAGATCCGGATTGGTACCGCCTTGCATCAAGATTTCCGTACCGCCTACGTCTACGGTCTCTTGAATTTTTTGGAAAATGGTCTCTCTGGGTAGAACGTATCCTTCCGAAGAGCCTGGCGCTCGATAAAAAGCACAAAAACGGCAATAGGTGTCACATACGTTCGTGTAATTGACGTTGCGGCTAATAACAAAAGTCGCAATCGGTTCTGGATGATGCTTTTGCATGACCAGATTGGCGTAATGTCCGATCTTTTCGATTTCATTGCTCGCAAACAAAGCCAGACCATCTTCAAGACCCAGTCGTTCACCTGCGAGAGCACGTTCCAATATAGAATCGATCATAAGGATCACTCCTTGTACCATACGTAAATTCCATCCCACATCATATCACAATACCGGGACATCGGCTATAGCCTGAGGTACTGGCAGATTCGCTGCCATACGCGAAAAAACCCTGCTAGAGACAGGGCTTGGAATCGCCATTATTCTTATTGTTCTTCATATCCGATCTGTTCGTATACTTCTGGCTCCCAGTAAATCACCGTTTGCGCGAGTGGCAAATTCGTTTCGCGCGCTCCGTTTGGTTGGCCATTAAAATAAATGATTTCTGTTATGGATACCCGATCACCACGTACGTCAATTTCCCCTGACAATTGCAAGTTAGTCCCGTTTGGCGCATAGAAAACGACTTTTCCCGAACCCAATGTTTTCATTGGTTCCTCCCATGATGTTTGTCCTGTTTCCCTACATTTTAGTGGATAATCTTTCCTAGCGTCAATGAAAAAACAAGGACTTCAATATCAATATTCGACCTAGGATAAGCTCATTGGACCACTCATTTTGAAACCGTCTGGGTAACTTGATGATGATTCCGATTAAAATATGCCTTCGATTGTTTGTTGTGGGTCACAACCAAAAGAAGAGTTACATACACGATTGCAATCAAGAAAGCTCCGTTGCTTATATCCAGTAAAATCGCCAGACTTATGCAGACAATCGCCGACTTGAGAAACCTCATCTGTATGAAGATGAACAATAATGTCGTGATGATCAGCGGAAGCATTAATCTTCCTTGCATTCTTCCTAACACATAGCTTTGATCTAACATATCTTCTGGCATAGTCACAACGCTGAAAACCATTTTACTAGCCCAGTGATTCAAGTTCATCGGATCTACCTGTGAAACCACAAAATAAAGTCCCCCCAATACGATGACTTGCAACAGCATAAACCCTTGAATAACTTTGATAGATAATGGCATTTTCATGTAAAAGATATCCCTTTCGTAATGACACTCCATACCAACTTATCATCGGGATATTTTGGAAACCCATTGATGGGCCAATTGTCCCATTTCCTTAATTTCCCTCTCGACATCCACCTTCAGTTGTGGTCTTTCTTTGGACAAACTGGCATAGGATAGCTACAATAGAAAAAACCTTCTAAGGAGATGCTCATGCTCGAACATATCACACAGCTATTCATGCAATATGGGATGTGGGGACTTGTTGCCATGGCATTTTTGGACTCATTTATTAGTCCGATTCCTCCGTTTTTTATGCAAATTGCGATGAGTCTGCTCGATCCAGGCTCAGCGATTCAGTTTGCAACAGTAGCCTTTACTGCTTCCGTCCTCGGCGCTCCCATCGGATTTTTGTTGGGGAGATGGCTAGGAAAACCACTTTTGCACAAGCTTCTCCCTGAAAAATGGGTGATCGTAGCGACGGAAAAATTCGCAAAAAACGGGGATGCTGCCGTACTGATCGGAGCTTTTACCCCCATTCCTTTCAAGGTTTTCACTGTGCTCTCCGGTGTATTCAATTACTCGCTGACCAAGCTCATGTTTTATGCGATCATCGGGCGGGGATTGAAGTTTTATTTGATTGGCACCTTGTTTTATTTATATGGAAAACACGCCAAGGTTCTGATCGATGAATACTTTGAGATCACTCTGCTGGCGGTCGCAACAGGGGTTGCTGCGATCTGGTTCATTTGGAGTATGCGCCGCAAGCGGTATGCGTAAAAATCAAAAGCGCCTTCGCCACCTCAACAAGTGGTCTAAAGGCGCTTTTTGATTATCGGGTCGGAACAATGGCGGACTGTTGGGTCCACTCTTCTACGCTGACAGACTGATACTCCATCAGTTGGGTAAAGAACTGTACATCCAGCAAAGAATCGGCTTGAATCCCCCGTTTTTCTTGTGAATGGAAATGCTTTTCGGCATACAGCTTTGCCAAAATGTATTTTCGTGCATTTCCCTCCCCTGCCACCTGATCCTCTGCTTCACTGACGATGCATGAGAAGGTGTACAAATCTACCATATGGTCCGCGAGCGTTTTTAATTTGTACGTCAAATAATCGTGGGTCTGTTGCATGAGATAGGCGATATTCTCCTCCAGGATGGCCAGTTCTGTCCGAATCAACTCGGCGTACGGCTGCGAAAAGACATGCTTCCAGCCAGCTATGCGCTCCCGAAGCAATCTGCAAAACACTTCGTGGCTGTTTTCTTTTTGCATCACACGCAAAATATCGAGTGCGAGTATATTCGAGGTGCCTTCCCATACGGTCAAAACTTGCGCATCACGCAATAGACGCGGCGTCACGTACTCCTCGATATAACCGTTACCGCCATGAATTTCAATTGCGGTATGGGTGGATTCGACAGCCTCTTCCCCTGTGCGGTATTTCAGCAAAGGAATCAGCAGGCGAGCAAGCGCGTTATCCTCTTTGCTAGCGGAATTAGACTGCAAGCGATCATAAACAGCAATCATATCAAACACCGCACCCGTGCTCACCTCCGTATCCAATAAGAGGCTCACCAGCATTTCTTTTACCATCGGGTACTGATCGATTGGCTTCCCGAATGCACGACGTTGCTCGGCATAATACCTCGCTTCATAAAAAGCTCGACGCATGATCCCAATCGAAGCAATCGCGTTGCAAATGCGAGAGAGGTTCAGGGCTTCTGCCATGTACTTGAAGCCGTTCTCCGGCTCCCCGATCAAATAGCCCTCTGCCCCGTTCAACAGTATCTCTGCAGATGGTACGGCGTTAACACCCAGCTTATCTTTTAGGCGGCGGACCTGAATGTGATTGCGTTCGTTGTCAGGCTTTATCCAAGGCACCAAAAACAGTCCGAGCCCTTTTGTCCCCGGCTTCTCCTCATCGATTCTCGCCAAAACAGTGGCAACAAATGCGCCAGCATTGCTCGCAAAAAACTTTTCTCCTGTCAATCGGTACACACCCGGCCGATCTGCTACTGGCTCTGCTACAGTCAAATTCGCACCGACATCCGAACCGCCCTGTCTCTCTGTGAGCCAAGTAGCTCCTTCATACAAGCGAGTACGATCGCGAGAGGTCAGTCCTGTCAGGTACTGCTCCTTCTGTTCTTCGCTGCCGTAACGATCAATCAAATAAGCGGCTGACATCGACAAGGTGACAGGGCAATAGAAACCCGGCTCAGACTGACTCACGAGATAGCCCATGAAAAAGGAATAGCTGTACGGCGCTTTTCTCCCCAACTCAGGAATGTCTTGATACAAGTAGCTGACGATGCCTGCTCCGTAAACTTCTGCTACTGTTTCCTTGTAGCCTTCATTGGTAATGATCTCAGAAATATCCTCACCCAGCCGATTGTACTTGCGCAATCTCGGCTTGCCTTCTCTGTCTGTATAGGCGGCACGCTCATCGATGGGGCCTGCCACTTGCGCCCCTAGCCAGCTCAACTGCTGTCTGGCCCATTCATGCATGGAAGCAGGGAGAAAGCGTTGCAGCAAGTAATCGAGGTTGGGATCTTCTTTGAAAAAGTTTTGTGCCTGTGGCGTACGCGGGTGCGGGATGTTATCGCTGTATGTTCGCTGATCAATGCTCGTTTGCAAATCACTCATCGCAGTTCCACTTCCTTTTGGGAACTGACATCACGTAGTACATGCTTCAGGACTTTTCCGCTCGTGTTCCGCGGCAATGAAGGAACGATATTCACCTGTCGCGGGAGCTTGTAATCGGCTAGATGACCACGCAAAGAGCCTTGGATTTCTTTTAGCCACTCTCGATTGGTATCGACTCCTGGTTTCAGTACCACATAGGCCGTAACCGTCTCACCCCACTCAGGATGCGGCAAACCTACAACAGCTACCTCACCAATCGACGGATGACGCTCTAATAATTGCTCGATTTCCTTGGGGTAGACGTTTACCCCGCCCGTAATCATCACGTCTTTTTTGCGATCAATCATCCACAGAAATCCATCCTCATCCACGCGTGCAATATCGCCTGTGTACACCCAACCATCCCTTATGGTTTCTGCTGTAGCCTCTGGATTGTTGTAGTATCCTTTCATTGTCCCTTCTCCGCGCAAGCGAATTTCGCCCGCTTCGCCACTGGCGCATTGCTCTCCCCGCTCGTCAACAACCTCCATTTCGACGAACAATACACCACGATTGCCTAAACTGCCGATTTTGTCCGGATGCTCTCTGTGCAAGAGGCACATTCCGGTCGGCCCTGCCTCCGTCAAGCCGTAGACGCACGCCAGTTTATCGCGTCCATATGCTTCTTCCATAAGCGAAGCCATCTCTTTGGACAGCGGAGCACCGCCATACATCCAATATTCGATGGAAGACAAATCGTACGCCGTAAACTCTGGGTGCTTCATCGTCAGCAAATACGCCACTGGCGCTCCGAAGAAATGCGTAATTCGATGCTGCTGCACCAAATCCAAGAGAAGCTGCGGCGAGAAGGTCAGGGCCATTACCTGGGGGGCGCCAAGCATGAGCCCTGCAATGAAAAAGAGATGGAGGGGAGCCGAATGACTCAGCGGCATCAAATGCAAAATTCGCGAACGATGTGTCATCGTCAGTTCAATCGACATCATTTTCGCGACAGTCAACAAGCTTCTATGTGTATAGAGCACCCCTTTAGGGCGTCCAGTCGTGCCAGATGTATACAGGATGCTAACCTCGCTATCTTCGTTCATGTTCGCCAAATACGACTGTGAAGAAAGCGTATTCATTTTTTCGAAAGACACGTCACTGGCATCCCAGTCAGCGATTCCATGCCAATTCCCTTGGCTCGCACCTGTTTTGATTGCCACAAGCTGTGACGTTTGCAGGACCCACTCATTCACGATAGGCACGAGGGCATCGTGAACAAGAAGTGCCTTTGCTCCGGCATGTTCACATATATGTCGTACTTCTTCTTGGGTTGAGCGCGCATTGATCGGTACGACGAGGGCACCACTGCGAATGACGGCGACGTAAAAAATGGCAAACTCCGGGCAATTGGGCATCAACATGACAACCCGATCCCCTTGCTCGATGCCAAGCTCTTGCAAATGGCAAGCCCACTGAGTAGAACGTGTGTCCCACTGGGAAAAGCTGACCTCTACATCTCCTGCAATCAGCGCGGACTTGTCAGGGTATTTCCTTCCGTTTGCTGCGAGCAGAGCTGATACATTCATCGTTTCTCCTCCTCGTTTTCTTCAAGCAATTTTTGTTCAAAGTTTTGCTTGTAGACGAGAATGTCTTCTCTCAGTTGTCGGAGTTCCATGATTTTCTCGTCGATCTCAGCCAGCTTTTGATTGCCGTACTCAATCGTTCGCAAAAGCTGCGCACGACCTGTACGGTCCTCGTCGAACAGCTCAATCATCTCGCGAATCTGATCCAACGAAAATCCGAATCGCTTTCCTCGCAGAATGAGTCGCAGCCTGGCACGATCCTTTCGGTTGTAGTACCTGCTTCCCTTCTCTGTCCGACTGGGGAAAATCAAGCCGAGCTCTTCGTAGTACCGAATCGTTCGGGTGCTTACGTCTAATTGTTGAGCGAGATCAGAGATGGTCCACGATTCATCCTTCTGTATTCCTTCTCTGCTCATGTCCAGCGCCCCTCACTTGCATTTATAAAATTCTAAATTTACCGAACAAAATGATTGTAACTGCCGTTTACGTAAACGTCAACTTGATGAAAAATTTATTGGGCCAATCACCAATCTATTATTCGCCCATATATTGTTATTGTGATTTTTGTGGAAGGAGGTGAAGCAATGGCCGTCATTAAAGCGAACTCCAGTGATGTCGATATGCTTGCCAGACTGATTCGGGCTGAGGCTGAGGGTGAAGGTGAGTTGGGCATGTTGATGGTTGGCAACGTTGGGGTAAATCGGATTTTAGGTAACTGCCTTGACTTCAAAAACATTCGCAGCATGCGTGACATGGTCTATCAATCTCCGGGAGGATTCGAAGCGATCCAGAAGCCGTATTTCTATCAACGTGCCAGGGAAAGAGACAAACGACTGGCACAGCGCGCAGTCAATGGAGAGAAAACCCGCCCCGCGAGCAACGCATTGTGGTTCTACCGTCCTGCCGGAAACTGTCCTCCTACCTGGTGGGATCAACAAAACTCCGGTCGCTATAAGGCACACTGCTTCTTCATTCCAACGCCAGCAGATTGTCCACGCGTCTATTAAAAGGATTAGATAGATAAAGGAGCGAGTTCATCATGAGTCAACAAATGCCTTACACTGGTTTCCCTCAACAACAATACGGCTACGACATGTACCCATCCGCCCAGTATCCATACGGTATGCCTCAGCAACAGCAGCAGATGATTCAGCAGCAGCAACCTCAACTGGTTCCGATGCAGCCAAGCGGAGCCTTGATTCCTGGAATGCCCATTACTCCTGGGCAAGTGATGGAAGAATCGTACATCGAAAACATCCTTCGCCTGAATCGAGGCAAAGTCATTACGGTGTACCAAACGTTTGAAAACAACAGCCAATGGAACGCCAAAATTTTCCGTGGTGTCCTCGAAACAGCTGGCCGCGACCACATCATTATCAGCGATCCGCAAACCGGCAAACGCTATTTGCTCCTCATGGTCAACACCGATTACATCACTGCGGATGAAGAGTTGAATTACATCCCACCTCAGCTTCCTACTGGAGTTCGGTAAGCAACCAAGCACAAAAAGACAGTTTCCGTCGGCTATCCCCG
>NZ_JAQMYO010000009.1:0-187340 GCF_028369215.1 Brevibacillus sp. AG
AAAAATGGCTGGGGTACTAGGATTTGAACCTAGGAATGACGGAGTCAAAGTCCGTTGCCTTACCGCTTGGCTATACCCCAATAGCCATGAAGTAAAGATGGTGGGGAGAGACGGATTCGAACCGCCGAACCCGGAGGGAGCAGATTTACAGTCTGCCGTGTTTAGCCACTTCACTATCTCCCCAAGCTTGTCCTTCAAAAGTAAACCTTATTCAACTTTCAAAGAAAAAGTGGTGCCGGCAATAGGACTTGAACCCACAACCCCCTGATTACAAGTCAGGTGCTCTACCAATTGAGCTATACCGGCGTGTTTTGTATAAATGGTGGCTCGGGACGGAATCGAACCGCCGACACGAGGATTTTCAGTCCTCTGCTCTACCGACTGAGCTACCGAGCCTCAAGCGTAATTATTTCGCCATCGCTTGAGAAAAATGGCGGAGCTGACGGGACTCGAACCCGCGACCTCCGGTGTGACAGACCGGCGTGAACTCCAACTTCACCACAGCTCCATGTAAAACATTCAGTTGTTAAAAGTGGTGGAGGCTGACGGGATCGAACCGCCGACCCTCTGCTTGTAAGGCAGATGCTCTCCCAGCTGAGCTAAGCCTCCAGGACCCCTGCGTTTGCAGGGCGTTTTGCTAGGTGACCCGTAGGGGATTCGAACCCCTGTATGACAGCGTGAAAGGCTGCTGTGTTAAACCGCTTCACCAACGGGCCGTTTCAATGGCTCCTCGGGACGGACTCGAACCGCCGACCGATCGGTTAACAGCCGATTGCTCTACCAACTGAGCTACCGAGGAATAATCATATTTTAGAATGGTGGAGCTGAACGGGATCGAACCGATGACCTCCTGCTTGCAAGGCAGGCGCTCTCCCAACTGAGCTACAGCCCCATCCTAATGCTTTAATGACGCAATTGCCATGTCAGCTATGTAAGTGGTGGGCCTAGGCTGACTCGAACAGCCGACCTCACGCTTATCAGGCGTGCGCTCTAACCAACTGAGCTATAGGCCCATAATTACTTCCGGAACTTAAATCTATCACACTTTTAAATTCATTGCAATAGAAAATTTGATTTTTTTTATTGCATGGGTGAACTTTTTTTGTGAAATACGAGCTTAACAAACGTACACTCTATTATAATTTATGTTCATCGTATTTTTCAAATGTGTTTTGTATTTTCATAAAGAAAAAGCTTGCCCGGTAAAGGACAAGCTTTTCTTCGTTCCAACTTAAATATCAAGATCGCGTACGTTTGCCGCGTATTGCTCAATAAACTCCCTGCGAGGCTCTACTTCGTCTCCCATCAGTGTCTCAAACACCATATCGGCATCCATAGCATCCTCGAGATCTACCTGAAGCAACGTACGGACTTCTGGGTCCATCGTAGTCTCCCACAATTGATCCGCATTCATCTCACCTAGTCCTTTATAACGTTGGACGTTAGGCTTAGGTTGAGCCTTCAAGGTAGCGAGTACCGCATCACGTTGCTTGTCGGTATAAGCATAATGCAACGTCTTCCCTTGCTTGATGCTGTAGAGAGGCGGCTGCGCAATATAAATATACCCCGCTTCAATCAACTGTTTCATGTAACGGAAGAAGAACGTCAGCAGAAGCGTACGAATATGCGACCCGTCGACGTCGGCGTCCGTCATAATGACGACTTTGTGGTAACGTGCCTTTGAAATATCAAAATCTTCGCCAACACCCGTTCCCAAAGCAGTAATAATGGCACGGATCTCGTTATTCCCGAGAATTTTGTCCAGACGTGCTTTTTCTACGTTCAATACCTTCCCGCGAAGAGGAAGAATGGCTTGGAAATGACGGTCGCGTCCCATCTTCGCAGAACCACCCGCAGAGTCACCCTCTACAATGAACAGTTCAGATTCGGATGCGTCCTTGGAAGAGCAGTCCGCCAGTTTCCCTGGCAAAGCACTTACTTCCAGGGCACTCTTGCGACGAGTCATTTCACGTGCTTTACGAGCTGCCTCACGGGCACGAGATGCCATGAGCGCTTTTTCCACAACTTTTTTGGCTACACCCGGGTTTTCTTCCATAAAGGTGTTAAAACGGTCACCGAAGACTGACTCAGTAATGCTTCGCGCTTCCGAGTTGCCCAGCTTCGTTTTTGTTTGTCCTTCAAACTGAGGCTCTTGAATTTTTACGGAGATAATCGCGGTAATACCTTCACGCACATCGTCCCCGGAAAGATTCGGATCCTTTTCCTTCAGGAAGTTAAACTTGCGGCTGTAGTCGTTGATAACACGGGTAAGAGCCGTTTTAAATCCGGTTTCGTGGGTACCACCCTCATGCGTGTTGATATTATTGGCAAAAGAGTAGATGTTGCTCACATAGCTGTCGTTGTACTGAAGGGCAACCTCAATGACAAGACCTTCTTTTTCTCCTTCGCAATAAATCACATCGTCATGCAGGGCTTCCCGGTTTTTATTCAAGTATTCTACGAACTGGATGATACCGCCCTCGTAGTGGAAGGATTCTTCCTTCTCATGATCTGGACGCGCATCTTTCAGCGTGATGCGCAATCCTTTGTTAAGGAACGCCAGCTCGCGAATACGTTTTTGCAAAATCTCGTATTCAAATACCGTTGTTTCGGTAAAAATAGTCGGGTCGGGCTTGAAGGTAACTTTTGTTCCCGTCTCTTCGGTCTCGCCCACAACAGCAAGATCGGCATCCGGTGCGCCTACTTTAAAGCGCATGTAGTATACCTGATTATTTTGTTTAACCTCGACTTCCATCCATTCGGATAGCGCGTTCACTACCGAACTACCTACCCCGTGAAGACCGCCGGACACTTTGTATCCGCCACCGCCGAATTTACCACCGGCGTGCAATACAGTCAAAACGGTTTCAACAGTAGATTTTCCGGTCTTTTCATGAATGCCAGTCGGGATTCCTCGTCCGTTATCGGTTACAGATACGGAGTTGTCTGGATGAATGACCACCAAGATCTCGTCGCAATAACCGGCCAGCGCCTCGTCAATGGCATTGTCGACAATCTCCCATACCAGGTGATGCAAACCTCGGCTGCTGGTCGAACCGATGTACATGCCGGGACGTTTCCGAACTGCCTCTAACCCTTCCAGTACCTGAATCTGACTCGCATCGTAGTTTGTATCTTTCGTCGTCACTTGATCCACTACTCTGTCAACTCCTCCACTTCAGCTTGTACAAAGGGAAACTGATCCAAGCTGTCCACGAACTGAGCGCGTCGCTTCAGCGTCAGAGAAGAAATAGGTGAACAGTAAATGGCGTTCTGGGTGATTACATAAGACTTCGTTTCTTCCTCGCTATGATCAACAATTGTCTTACTTTTTTCGAGTAAGAACGCTTTGTTGATTTTTGAGGATTTCACAGTCTGATGATCAAGAATGGAAATGACTTCCTTCGTGCTCACCACAGTATCTCCACCAATGTGAATAAACATCCCTGTACCCCCTACCTTTCTCCGGAGATTTTCCCTTCCCTCACGTAAAAACGAGAGGCTTGCTGGAGAACCTGATGCTTTAAGCCTTCCACACCTGTGGTACTTACAAACGTCTGTACTCGATCCTGAATGGTTTCGAGCAGCAATGTTTGCCGATGTTCATCCAACTCTGACAAGACATCATCCAACAACAAAACGGGGTATTCTCCCACTTCTTCTTTAATCAGCTCAATTTCGGCTAATTTAATAGACAGCGCACTGGTGCGTTGCTGTCCCTGGGAACCATACGTTTGCACATCCATGTTGTTCACTTTAAGTGAAAAATCATCACGGTGTGGCCCAATAAGGGTGCTCCCCCGCATGATTTCCCGGTCGCGAACCTCTTCGTAGGCAGCAAGCATTTTATCTACAGCCTGATCTATCGTCATTTCTTCTGTAACGGGCGATGAGTTTACGTAATGCAAAGAAAGTCTTTCCCTGCCATCGGTAATGCCGGTGTGGATTTCCTGTGCCCACGTCTCCAACTTCCGAAGGAACTCAAAACGCTTCCGTAACAATTTTACCGCTAAATCGGCTAATTGGGTATTCCAAATTGCCAGCATTTCCAGCGAGTTACTTTTTTTCATGGCCAAATCCTTTAAAAGCTGATTTCGCTGGGCCAGCACTTTGTTGTAATTGCTCAAATAATAAAGATACGTAGGTGAAACCTGACCGATTTCCATATCGATGAAGCGTCTGCGCTGGGCAGGTGCGCCTTTGACAATGGAAAGATCCTCAGGTGCAAACATGACGACATTCAATGCCCCCACATAGGCGCTCAGCTTCTGCTGCTCCATTCCGTTGATTTTGGCCCGCTTTCCCTTGGTTGTCAACTGTAGCTCTAAACGAACAGAACCGTAGCGACGAAGAACATCGCTACGGATCGTGGCATAATCGGCATCCCAGGAAATTAGCTCCTTGTCACGGGGCGTTCGGTGGGATTTGGCGAGTGCCAAAACATAGATCGATTCGAGAGCATTCGTTTTCCCTTGAGCGTTGTTGCCAATAAACAACTGGATGGGACCGTCAAACGACAGGGACATCGTTTCGTAGTTGCGATAATTGGTTAGAGACAGGTTCTTGAGAAACAAGAATCACGCTCTCCTCTCAGGGGCGTACCACTTGATAGCGACCATAGCCTTCAATCGCCACTTCATCGCCAGGATATAGCTTGCGTCCACGTCTGTTGTCCAACTCTCCATTGACCTGGATCGGAACCTCAGCCAAAAAAGCTTTGGCCATTCCCCCTGTGTCAATGATTTCAGCCAGCTTCAAAAATTGGCCGAGAGCAATATAGTCTGTGCTAATGGAAACCTCACGCATGGCTTGGCTCCTTTCTTTTACGTAAAAACAAATTAGTACGTACGAACCGGCAAAATCAAATGGAGCATCCAGTCGTGATCGGTCGGACGAATCACAAATGGACTCATCGGGCCGCTAAAGCTCGCTTTGATTTCCGCGCTATCGATTGCACGCAGCGCATCGATCATGTATTTGGCGTTGAAGGAAATTTTCAATTCTTCGCCATTCATTGCTTTTGGCGTCAAAATGTCCGTTACTTTCCCGATCTCAGGTGCATTGGACGTAATTTCGACGGTTCCATCAGGCATCGTAACGAGCTTGACTACGTTCGATTTGCCTTCGCGGCTCAGCAAGGAAGCGCGCTCAATGGATTGCAAAAACTCCTTGGTGCTGACGGTGATTTCCGTTTTACTTCCTTGTGGAATAATTCTGGTCGTGTCTGGATATGTTCCTTCCAAGAGACGGGAATAGAACAAGATATGCTTGGACTTCACCAAAATTTGATTGTCAGCAACAACGATATCCGCGAGATTTTGGTCGTCATCTAATATTTTTACCAATTCATTGCAGCTTTTACCCGGAACAACCACGTTATGGAAAGAAAGATCCTCTGGGCATTCGACCATAGCAGTACGACTAGCCAAGCGATGGCTGTCGGTTGCCACAAAACGCAATTTGCCTTGATCAAGCGACCACATCAAACCAGTCAAGATCGGACGCATTTCGGAAGTAGAGACACCAAATACAGTCTGGCGAATCATTGCCTTCAGTAAATCACAGGGAACACTGAAGACTTTATCTTCTTCCAGATGCGGCAGCTGTGGATATTCGTTGGCATCCATTCCGTTAATGGTGAACTCCGCTTGTCCGGAACGAATTTGGGTTACGAGACGATCATCAACTTGAATATCGATTTCATTGCTTGGCAACTTACGCACGATTTCGCTGAAAATACGTGCAGTCAACACAATGCTACCAGGTTGATGTACGGTTACTCCCCATTCTCCGGCTTCTTCCAGCGGGATCTGAACTTCAATAGACACATCAGAATCGCTTGCTGTCAGTGTCAAACCTTCATCATCCGTTTTGATTTTAATCCCGGTCAAAATTGGAATCGTAGTTCTGCTAGAAACTGCTTTGCTAACATGCGATACGGCGTTCGATAGCTTTTCACGCTGAACGGTAATATGCATCGACGTGAGCCTCCCTCTCCGGCGCCATTATTTTTGGTTGGAATCTGCATAATGGCTGCGCCTTTATCATAACTTATTAGGATAGATCTTTTTAACAGAAGTAGTAATAGGGCCTGTGGATTTGTGGATATGTGGGTTCAATACGTAAAAGAGAGCCTATACACATGTGGGTAAGTTGTGTATAGGCTTTTTGCGTTATGCACAGGTTTAATGGTTTGCTTTTAACTTTTCAATGAGCGACTGAATTGTTGTTTGCATATGAGGGTCATTTGCCAGCGCACGAGAGATTTTCTCATGGGCATGGATGACTGTCGTATGGTCACGGCCGCCAAATTCATCACCGATTTTCGGCAAGGAGGCATCCGTCAGCTCTCTAGAGAGATACATCGCAATCTGACGTGGGAAAGCGACGGTTTTTGTCCGTTTTTTCGCCTTGAAATCTTCTAGTTTCAGGCTGAACGCTTCTCCGACTGTTCGTTGGATGTCCATAATGGTAATCACGCGTGGGCGGGAGGAAGGAATAATGTCTTTCAGTGCTTCCGCTGCCAGCTGCGTGTCGATATCGCGATTAATCAAGGAAGAGTAGGCAACGACACGAATCAGTGCGCCTTCCAGCTCGCGGATGTTGCTGTCGATCTGGTTGGCGATGTACGCCATTACCTCATTAGGGATATCGAGATTTTCCGCTTTCGCCTTTTTGCGCAAAATCGCAATCCGCGTTTCGAGGTCTGGCGGCTGAATATCCGTAATCAGTCCCCATTCGAAGCGTGAGCGGAGGCGATCCTCCAGTGTCGGGATCTCCTTGGGAGGCCGATCGGAGGAGATGATGATTTGTTTGCTTTCTTCATGTAAGGCATTGAACGTATGGAAAAACTCTTCTTGTGTCGATTCTTTGCCCGCTAAAAACTGAATGTCATCAATTAAAAGAACGTCAACACTCCGGTATTTATTGCGGAATTCGACGGCTTTGTTGTCACGAATAGAGTTGATGAATTCATTGGTGAATTTCTCAGACGACAAATAGACCACTTTCGCCGATGGGTTGTGCTGAATGACATAATGGCCAATTGCATGCATTAAGTGGGTTTTGCCAAGTCCGACTCCTCCGTATATGAAGAGGGGATTGTAAGCTTTTGCAGGAGCTTCAGCAACCGCAAGCGATGCGGCGTGAGCGAATCGATTCCCTGAGCCGATGACAAACGTGTCAAAGGTGTATTTGGGATTTAAGATACTGGGTGGCTGGTCATCCGCGACTGTTGGCGGCTCGCTCATTTTCACCCGTGGGGCAGGTTGTTCGTCGGCAAAAGCCGCATCAGGATTTTGCATCGCGACGAACTTTACTTTCATATTGATACCCGTCACTTCATATAGTGTATCGGTAATCAGTTGTGCGTACCTGGTTTCTAGCCAATCACGAGCAAAGTCGTTTGGTGCGACGACGATCAGTGCATCTTCTTCTAATGTAGTTGCCTTTGTCGCCTTCAGCCAGGTATCAAAACTGGGTTTGCTTAGCGATTTTTCTATCTTGGCGAGTACTTTGCGCCATAGTTCGCTAATCGCTGCATCCAACCAGAATCCCTCCCTCTGGACCATCCGAAAAATTGATGAAGCACCGATCGATAATGATCGAGAAAAAGTGCAAAAACCTGCTATGTTGTGACCTAATTGTCAACACAGTCGAATGTAGCGACTGTGGATAAAAAAAGTCGAAATATAGGGATTCCGCTCGTAGAAGTGAAAAAAAGCAGACGGTTATCCTCAATCCTGTGAGTAACGACATACACATAGGAAAGAATCTGTCCACAAACTTATCCACACCCTGTGGAAAAACCGATTTACGTATCGGAGTTATTCACGCTTCAAAACAAAAACATAATAACAGATATAAGGCATGGTATCAATGGTTTTTTCATACTTATCCACAAACACAACTTCTGGTACCCCCCACATATTCACATCCCTATATTTTGTGTACAAGCTGTAGATAAACTTGTCGAAACCTGTTTTTGTGGATAAAATGATATCCACAGGTTCGGGAAATAGTTTTATGGGGATATTTGCCTTGGTAATGAAATTCCACTGTCACTTGACTTTTTAGGCATATGTTCTTATAATGCAAAAGAATGTCTTTGCAAGACGGAGGTGTATACGTAATGAAACCATCTTTCAATCCTAACAACCGCAAGCGCAAAAAGGATCATGGATTCCGTAAGCGCATGAGCACAAAGAATGGCCGCAAAATTTTGGCTGCTCGTCGTCAAAGAGGTAGAAAAGTTCTTTCCGCTTAGGCCACACTTTCAGTGGCCTTTTTGTTTGCTTACATATGTCTGAAAATTCTTTGTTCTTATAAAAAGAGGAAGGCTCTCTCCGATGTGGAAAACTTTTGAGGGATAATCGTTACCTAGCTACCGAAAATCCTACTATTTATTGAAGGGACAGGAGGAGGCCGATGGAGCAAAGCAAGGACGTAACCGAGTTTTTTGTATCATTGGCGCGAGAGTTTCTTGACGAATGGCCTCTAGCTAGCTTGGTATGTGCCTATGCTGGTGGATCTGTCGGGAGGGGAGAAGCGGACGCATACAGCGACCTCGATTTACACATCTTTGTGGAGGGAGAAGGTGATCCTTCCTGTGAAAATCGTCTGTTTAGAGGGCATGTGATACAGCTACAGGTCCAAGCTGTTCCTACAGATGAAGAAGTATACGAGAATCCGTGGGCATGGCGTTACTTAAAGGAAGCAAAGGTTGTTCTGGACCCAGAGGATCGTTTCACTTCCTGGATGAATGACATGTGTGCCTACATGGATTCTCTGGCTGGAAAAGAGAAAATGTTCGCACAGGCAAAAGCGGTGGTAGATTCATTCCACGAAGAGGCGCAGGCTGCCTTAATGGAAGGCTTCCCTTACTCTGCTTATTTGGCTGCATGGGCAGGATGGATCGGTGCGCATCAAATGAGTGCCTTTTTCCAGGGGCATTCATTGAGTGATGCACAGTTGTATCAGTTGGTACAGAAAGCAGGACGTTCCGACGGTATGGAAGGCTTTTTTCAGGAGACATACCAGCGTAATGAAGAGGTACAGGATGCACTCATGCTATTGGCGGACTATCGAGCTCATCTACGGTCAAAATATGAGGGGACCCAGTTTGCGCTGGCGGTTGAAAATGATTGGTTAGTAAAGAAGAAGGTTCAGAGATTGCAGGAGAGAAATCAGCTTGATATGGCCGGGTTTTTATTATTTTCAGAGGCGATCTGGTTATATCATAGCGTGGATTCTGATGAATGGCTGGAGAATCATTGGGCGGATCTGCCTGCTAAGCTTTCCTTGTCCCTTCAAAAATTGGGCTTTTTCCAAGCGGATGAGCAATTGCTCTCTGACTTGCGCTATGCCAGTGCAGAAATCATCGCGGAAATTGGCTGATAGCATTCATTTTTTCCACTGAATTTTTGATTTTGTTCTAAACCGAGTATACTTAGGGAAAAAAGTGGACGAAACAAGGATATACTGGTAGATGCTGTGTACGTTTTCTACTATAATTGTGATGTTAGGGGTTGTTTACCTTTGCATCGTTCACACCGGCTCAAAAAAAATGAGCAATTCCAAGCTGTGTTTCAACGAGGAAGTTCTGCTGCTAATAAGCAGTTTGTCTTGTATTCAGCAAAGCAAGAAGGACAAGCGGCTTTTCGCGTGGGAATTTCCGTCAGTAAAAAAATTGGCAATGCTGTTGTCCGCAATAGAGTCAAGCGGCTTATACGCGAAGCAGTAGCTCGAATGGAGTCTGATATTCCGGTCAGTCTCGATCTCGTCATCATCGCCCGTCCGGGTGTGGAAGCGATGACGCTTGAAGCCATTGAGCAATCTCTGTTACATGTGATGAAGCGAGCCAAAGTGATCAAACAGGCACCCGTACATAATGGAAAAAGAGGGTGAAACGATGATGGTGAAGATCATGGTTTGGTTGATTCGGGGATACCAACTGATGATTTCTCCGTATAAACCACCTTCATGCAGATTCGCGCCCACCTGTTCTCACTACGCAATCGAGTCGATTCGTCGATTTGGGGCGTGGAGGGGAGGCTGGTTGGCCCTTCGTCGCATCTTGAAATGCCATCCGTTCCACCCGGGCGGGTATGATCCAGTCCCGGATCAGCACAAATAAGATTACCTCAATTGAAGCGGGGAAAAGGAGGATCACCCTTGAGTAGACGTACACTCAGCATTCTTATGCTGACTATGCTGGTTCTAGTTTTGTCGGGCTGTAACCCCCAAGCTGCTGCACCAATTGGCCCTGACGCAACCGGCATTTGGGACAAGTATTTTGTTTATCCACTGTCCTGGCTAATTAAAGAGAGCGCATTGATACTCGGAAACAACTACGGTCTGGGTATTCTGATTGCAACGATCATCATTCGAATCATTGTGCTTCCATTGATGGTCAAGCAAATCAAGAGCTCCAAGAAAATGCAAGAGATTCAACCGGAGATGCAAAAAATCCGTGAGAAGCACAAGAATGATCCACAAAAAGCGCAAGCGGAAACGATGGCTTTGTTCCAGAAGAGCGGTGTCAATCCGTTGGCTGGATGCTTGCCAATGTTGGTACAAATGCCGATTTTGATCGCGTTCTACCATGCGATCATCCGTACGACCGAGATTAACTCGCAAACGTTCATGTGGTTAACGTTGGGAGAAAAAGACCCGTACTACATTTTGCCGATTGTTGCGGCGATTACGACGTACCTGCAATCCAAGATGATGGGTCAAGCAACACAAGGAAATCCACAAATGCAAATGATGATCATCATGATGCCGCTGATGATTTTGGCGATTGCCGTCACATTGCCATCAGCGCTGTCTCTGTACTGGGTATACGGTAACCTGTTTACCATTGTACAAACCTACTTCCTGTATCGTGATAAAGGAAATATGCCTACTCCTAAAGGGGGAGCCTCCAAGTGAAAAAGGTGGTAGCTACGGCAAAAACGATCGACGATGCTGTGCAAAAAGCTTTGCTGGAATTGGGAGTGCCGCGTGAGCGGGCAACGATCCAAGTTCTAGAAGAACCAAGCAGAGGATTGTTTGGACTGATTGGGGCAAAGGACGCTAAAGTGCAAGTAGAATTTCACTTTGATCCGGTTGCACAGGGACGTGACTTTCTTCAAGACGTTTTGTCGAACATGAAGGTGAATGCCAAAGTGGAGACGCGTACAAATGAAGAGGGTATGCTGTTTGACATCCAGGGAACCAATCTGGGAATCATTATTGGCCGCAGGGGACAAACTCTTGATTCATTACAGTATCTCGTAAACGTCGTAGCGAACCGTCATGCGGACAAACATGTACGTATCACTTTGGATGCCGAAAATTACAGGCTGCGTCGCAAGGAAACATTGGAGCAGCTCGCAGATCGTGTGGCGAAAAAAGCGTTATCGACCAAACGGGATGTGCGTCTGGAACCAATGTCTGCTGCTGAACGGAAAGTAATCCATGCCTTCTTGCAAAAGAGAGCGGATGTGGTTACTTTCAGTGAAGGAGACGAGCCAAATCGTTATATCGTGATTGCACCGAAAGAAGCCTCTCGCTAGGCTTCTTTTTTTTGCTGAAATTAAGTGAGCAAGCGTCGACATTTTGAACAATCTCTTCAAAAAGTTGTCCACTGTGGATAATTGACCAAATGGTTGAGGATTTGCGAAAATGATTATACTGTGGATAACCAAAATGGACAGCAACCTTGGCGGATAGGGTTGCTTTTTCCTATTAGATGTTTAGCTATATGGATTGGCTGCACTTTCTTTTGGAATTTTTCTAGACGATCTGTTATGCTAGTAAGTTAGTGGCTGACTTGTAAGAGTGGAAAGCTTGAGGTGAACAGCATGAAATTCGATACAATAGCGGCGGTCGCAACACCGATGGGTGAAGGCGGTATTGCCGTGATCCGGGTAAGCGGTACGGAAGCGATCGAAGTTGTGGATAAGATATATAAAGGAAAGCAGCGGTTGTCCACTGTGGACAGCCATACGATCCATTATGGGCACTTGTATGAGCCAAACACAGGTGAACGAGTGGAAGAGGTACTGGTTTCCGTAATGAAGGCTCCCCGTACATTTACGAGGGAGGATGTAGTTGAGGTCAACTGTCACGGAGGAATTGTTTCCGTTGAAAAGGTTCTGGAGTTAATCTTGGATAATGGTGCAAGATTGGCGGAGCCGGGCGAGTTCACAAAGCGTGCGTTCTTAAATGGACGTGTCGATTTGTCTCAGGCTGAGGCCGTCATTGATTTGATCCGGGCGAAAACAGACAGAGCGATGAAGGTCGCATTGAATCAAGTAGAAGGGAAGCTGTCCAGGCTCATTCGGCAGCTGCGCCAAAACTTGATTGAAGCGATGGCCCATATAGAAGTAACACTGGACTATCCAGAGCATGACGTTGAGGAGTTTACACAAAATTTCTTGCGAGGAAAGTGCCTGGAGGTTAAAGGTGAAATCCAACGACTGTTGCAGACCGCACAGCAAGGAAAAATTTTGCGTGAAGGCTTGTCGACCGCGATTATTGGACGTCCGAATGTAGGAAAATCCTCTCTATTAAATAGTCTGGTCCAAGAGGAAAAGGCGATTGTGACTGACGTTGCCGGAACGACACGCGATGTTATCGAAGAGTATGTCAATGTGCGTGGGGTTCCTTTGCGACTCATCGATACCGCAGGAATTCGTGATACAGAGGACATCGTGGAGAAAATCGGGGTAGAGAAGTCCAGACAGCTGCTGCAAAAGGCTGACCTCGTGTTGCTCGTGATCAACTACAACGAGCCTCTCTCCGCCGATGATTACGCGATTTTTGAAGCGGCAAAAGGGTTCCATGTGATTGTGATTGTTAATAAATTCGACCTGCCGCAAAAAGTGGATTTGGAAGAGATCAAGCGTCATTTCCCTCAGCAGCCGTTGATTATGACGTCTGCGCGTGAGGAGACGGGGATCGATCTTCTGGAGCAGGCAATTGGGGAGATTTTCTTCAGTGGCCGCGTGCAGCAGGATGACTTGACCTACGTGAGTAACGCCAGACATATTCAACTGCTTCGTCAGGCAGAGCGAGCCATAGATGAAGCACTGGGTGGAATCGACGACTTGATGCCAGTAGACATGATTCAGATCGACATTAAAAAGTCGTGGGAGCTGCTTGGGGAAGTCATCGGGGAAAGCGTCGGCGAGGATTTGATTGACCAGATTTTCTCCCAGTTCTGTCTGGGTAAGTGATAGAGGAGGACAAAAAATGAACGTTGTACCTGCATATGAAGCGGGCTCGTTTGACGTCATTGTCATTGGTGCGGGTCATGCCGGTGCGGAAGCTGCATTGGCGGCTGCACGTATGGGTTGCAGTACATTGCTGTTGACGATCAACCTGGATGCTGTGGCGTACATGCCATGTAATCCTTCCGTAGGTGGTCCGGCAAAAGGCCACGTCGTACGCGAATTAGACGCGCTTGGTGGAGAGATGGGACGCAATACTGACAAAACCCATATCCAAATGCGTATGCTGAATACAGGGAAAGGACCTGCTGTGCATGCCTTGCGCGCACAAGCAGACAAATTTGCGTATCAGCATGAAATGAAGAAAACGATTGAAAATACTCCGAATCTGATCCTGCGTCAAGCGATGGTGGAAGAGCTGATCGTGAACGACGGTGTCTGTGAAGGGGTTATTACGCAAACTGGGGCTCGATACATGGCCAAATCTGTTGTATTGACGACCGGAACTTATTTGCGCGGAAAGATCATCCTCGGAGATCTCCAATACGAAAGTGGACCGAACAACATGCGTCCGTCCATTCGTCTGGCCCATCATTTGAAGGAACTCGGTTTTGAAATGACACGTTTCAAGACGGGGACGCCACCACGTGTTCATAGCAGCAGTGTGGATTTCTCTAAAATGGAGATTCAGCCTGGTGATCCGGTACCGCGCGCTTTTTCTTATGAAACAACGGAGTTTATTATGGATCAGCTTCCTTGCTGGCTGACATATACGAATGAAGAAACACATGGACTCATCAATAGCAATCTGCATCGTGCTCCAATGTACTCGGGGATGATCGAAGGAACAGGCCCGCGTTATTGCCCTTCGATTGAAGATAAAGTAGTTCGTTTTAACGATAAGCCGCGTCACCAAATTTTCTTGGAGCCAGAAGGACGCAATACCGAAGAAATGTATGTACAAGGCTTGTCGACCAGCTTGCCGGAGGATGTTCAGCTTTCCATGCTGCGCTCCATGGCTGGAATGGAAGAAGTCAAAATGATGCGCCCTGGCTATGCGATTGAGTATGATTCGGTCGTGCCGACGCAGCTCTGGCCTTCTTTGGAAACCAAAATCTTGCCTGGCTTGTTCACAGCAGGACAAATCAATGGTACCTCTGGCTATGAAGAAGCAGCGGGTCAAGGTCTCATGGCAGGAATTAACGCAGCACGTCGCGTTCAAGAGAAACCACCAGTTATTTTGGGACGAGAAGAGGCGTACATCGGTGTCTTGATTGACGACCTTGTTACGAAAGGAACGCATGAGCCTTATCGTTTGCTTACTTCTCGTGCAGAATATCGCTTGCTGCTGCGTCATGATAATGCAGACTTACGCCTGACGGATATCGGCCGTGAAATTGGTCTGATTAGCGAAGAGCGCTATAATCGATTTATCCAAAAACGCGAGCTGATCGAGCAAGAAAAAGAACGTGTGGCAAACACGCGTGTACGCCCTGAAATGGCACATGTCCAAGAGGTTTTGCGCAACGCAGGCTCTCCTGAACTGACAGATGTCATCGAGCTGGCTCAATTGCTGCGTCGTCCGGAAATCAACTACAGCCACATTGCTCAAATGGTCCCTGCACCAGAAGCACTGCCAGAGGATGTGACCGAACAGGTTGAAATCCAGATTAAATACGATGGCTACATCAAAAAGTCTTTGCAACAGGTTGAGCGGATGAAAAAAATGGAGGAGCGCCGCATCCCAACGGATATTGACTACCACCAAATCTCTGGTTTGTCCAAGGAATCCCGCGACAATATGACCAAAATTCGTCCATTGAACATCGGGCAGGCGGCTCGTATTGCAGGGGTTACTCCAGCAGACATTTCCGTGTTGATGGTATATCTGGAGTACAAACGCGTGGGAGTAGCCGAATAAGGAGAAAAGCTATGACGAAAGAACAGTTTGCCGAGGTACTTGCAGCCCAGGGGATTTCTTTGACGGATCGTCAGAAGGAGCAGTTTGATCATTTTTACCGCCTGCTGGTGGAATGGAATGAGAAGATGAACCTGACCGGGATTACCGAAGAGGGGCAAGTGTACAACAAGCATTTTTATGATTCGATCACGCCGGCTTTTTACTTCCCATTTGACCAGGTGCAATCGGTTGTAGATATCGGTGGGGGCGCAGGCTTTCCGAGCATTCCTTTGAAAATTTGCTTCCCACATCTGAAAATGACGATCATTGATTCCTTGAATAAGCGAATGAGCTTTTTGCAGCATGTGGCTAAGGAACTGGGCCTGGAGAACGTAAATCCCGTACATGGGCGTGCTGAAGATCGAGGGCAAGAAGCGATTTATCGGGAAAAGTTTGATCTCGTAGTGGCACGTGCTGTTGCGAGACTCAATCTGTTATCGGAGTTCTGCCTTCCTTTTGCCAAAGTCGGAGGACACTTCGTCGCTCTCAAGGGAGCGGAGATTACTCCAGAGCTTGCTGAAGCGAAAAAGGCAATCAAGACGCTCGGTGGAAAGACGAGAAAGGTCGAGACATTCCAGCTTCTAGAGGAAGCGGGAGAGCGTAACATCGTCATCATGGAAAAAATAGAAGCGACACCGAAAAGCTATCCGCGGAAGGCAGGAGTTCCTGCGAAAAAGCCGTTAGTGTAGGAGTCAGTCATACGAGAGGGTCGTAGCCACGTGCTGCGGCCTTTTTTCGTATGGATAGTTTAAGTGAAATTGCCCATTCCTGATGAAAGGGAAAGTATGCCTCAAAAGTAGTCTCTCAGGTTTGTTTCTTGGATCATGGAGTCTACAGCTCGGCATATACATAGTACTAGCTCCTTCGAAGGAATGACATCGTATGAGAGGGTGATTAGACTATGCAAGCAGCAGTACTTTCCTCCTTTTTTCCGCCAGAACTCCCGACCATATTGCTTCGGCTCTTTCTTGCTTTTCTAGCAGGTGCCATCATGGGATGGGAGCGAGAGAGATTCATAAAGGATGTGAGTAGGCAAAGAGGCGCTGGGTTTCGAACGTATAGTCTCGTTTGCTTTGGTTCGTGTCTTTTTGGACTAGCTTCTATTTATGGCTTTTATTCGAGTGGTGTAAATCACGATCCAGGGAGGGTAGCTGCACAAGTCGTGACGGGAATGGGATTTTTGGGAGCCGGAGCTATTATTAAATTCAATGGTACGGTGAAAGGCCTGACGACGGCAGCAGGGATGTGGGTTGCTTCAGCCATTGGTCTAATGTTCAGTGCAGGAATGTATGTCGCTGCGATCGTTGCCGCGATTTTCTCGTACCTGACGTTAGACTTTCATAGACTTTTCCCTCGATTGTTTTCTGTCACCAAGATTTCACATCCTACTGATGAGAGCATTGGAAGTGAAGAGAGGCCAAAGCACCGTGACGATCGCGATTTTTATGACGAAGATCACGATTGATGTTTCACGTGAAACGTTTTTCGTTAGCAGGAATTGGACGAATCTTGCAGAATTACATATATATAAATGAACCTGAAGAAAGCGTATAGGGAAAGAATATTAGGTCAAAGGCAATTTTACAAACCGACCGGATGGGCAGGAAGAGTCTGTTAAGCAGTGTGTACGATAGGGCTTGTGAAGCTTTTTTCAAATAAATGCATGCTGTCTCTAACGATGTAAGAGGAGGACCTATGTAAAAAGAGTAGGACTGCACTCACTTACGACGCCAATATGCCATTTTTCCTTAGCAGCAACAATCAAAGAACATATTCAATCTGTCATATCCGGACAATGGATGGGCGAGGGATACAAAATATTTCGAGGGAGATTCTGTCGTTGATTGGACAGGACCTTTTTCAGTTTCAAGGACGTATTCAAAAAGTTGTCTTTTCAGCACCAAGAAAGTGGCGAGAAGCTGAAGATGGAGGGGCGGAATGTAGGGGAGCTACATGAGCACCAGGATTTCGAAGGTGAACGCTTGTTTCGTTGTTGCGCAATCTTTCAGGATTACTTCGTGATCAAAAATGACTTTTTGAACACCTCTTCAAAGACTTTAAAATAGCACGGATGGAACGGGTAGAAGTGGGGGATTTTTCTATGGCAGTTAAAGATTCATTTTCTCGGATTTTTGGCTTGACGGACAAGACAGATAACGAAGAAATCAAACAAATACCAGTTGAGGAGATTGTACCGAATCCATATCAACCTCGTACTGTATTTGATGACGAGAAAATTGATGAGTTGTGTCAAACGATACGTACTCATGGGCTCATTCAACCGATTGTCGTGCGGGTTCGCGATGGTCGTTATGAATTGATTGCTGGAGAACGACGTTTGCGCGCAACTAGAAAATTGGGCATGGAGAGGATTCCTGCGATTGTCAAAGAGTTTAATGACTCGCAAACAGCCTCTATCGCTTTGATTGAGAATTTGCAACGAGAAGGTTTGACAGCCATTGAAGAGGCAGTCGCATATCAAAAGCTGATTGATTTGCACAATTTGACGCAAGAGAGTCTTGCTCAACGTTTAGGCAAAGGACAATCGACAATCGCAAACAAACTGCGCTTGCTCCATTTACCGCAAGAAATTCAAGATGCATTGTTGTCCAGAAAAGTAACAGAGCGTCATGCAAGGGCTCTGATTCCGTTAAAAGATCCAGAATTACAAAATAAGGTCTTGTTGGAGATTTTGGAGCGGGAATGGAATGTGAAACAGACGGAAGTGCGCGTGAAGCAGCTTCTAGAATTGGCTGAGAACCCAAAATCGGAAAAAGATGCGAAGCCTCGCTGGAAAGCATTTTCAAGAGATACGCGGATTGCGATTAATACTGTTCGACAATCGATCGATATGGTGATCCAGACGGGCCTACCTGTAGAGACGGCGGAAGAAGATCATGATGAATTCTATCAATTCACCATTCGTATTCCGAAAAACAAGGAAACAGGGAAATAAATGAGATGGTAACAAAAAAGGCGACAAGGTCGCCTTTCTTTTTGGGCAAATGCTGATTATTTAGAGGAAAAAGAGACGTTCGGTAATGTTTAATTTCCAGAAAAAAGCATTTCGTATAAAAAAAGCTAGGGAAATTTGCATTTTTGGGACAAAAATCAGGCTTTTTTGTCTCATTATCTAAAAAAAACAGCGTACGACCAAGCTGTAAATCTGATAACATGGAGAGTACCAACCTGTGCATACTAGCAGGTTTACTCAATAATAAATGAGGATAACTTTGCAGAGACTTTTTTCGTCTTATCATGTACAGGCCATGTAAGGTTACTGAATGGCAACGAACGAAGGAAAATGTATAAAAGACTATCGTTTTACAAGAATACGAGCAAATCGTAAATAGACTCGAATGACTAACTAGATGAGGATACAGAAGATGACTTTGAAAGACGTACTGGAGAGTGTACTGGTCAAACCACAAGCTTTCCTACACGACAAAAAAGAGGTGGAGAAGTTGGGAAAAATCATTGCGGTTGCGAACCAGAAAGGCGGCGTCGGGAAAACGACTACGTCCGTCAATCTAAGTGCTTGTTTGGCCGCATTGGGGAAAAAGGTGCTGCTGGTTGATATTGATCCGCAAGGAAATGCAACCAGTGGGATCGGGGTAAATAAGGCAGATGTTAAGTACTGCATTTATGATGTCCTGATCAATGATATCAACCCCGTCGATGCGACTTTGCCAACTGAAATTGAAGGATTAATGATCATTCCTGCCACCATTCAATTGGCAGGTGCGGAAATCGAGCTGGTTCCTACGATTTCTCGTGAGGTTCGTCTGAAAAAGGCACTGGAAGTTGTCAAGGACAAGTACGATTACGTCATCATCGATTGCCCGCCATCCTTAGGGATTTTGACCGTTAATTCTTTGACAGCATCTGATTCCGTCTTAATTCCAATCCAGTGTGAATACTATGCGCTAGAGGGATTAAGCCAACTGTTGAACACCATTCGTTTGGTCCAAAAACACTTGAATTCACAGCTTGCTATCGAAGGTGTCGTGCTGACAATGCTCGATGCACGTACGAATCTCGGTTTGCAAGTGATTGAAGAAGTGAAAAAGTATTTTCAGGACAAAGTATACAAGACAATTATTCCTCGAAATGTTCGCTTGAGTGAAGCGCCGTCACACGGACAAGCCATCATTACGTACGATCCACGCTCAAGAGGAGCGGAAGTCTATACTGATTTGGCGAAGGAAGTGGTAGGGGTATGAGTAGAGGATTGGGAAAAGGGCTGAATGCGCTTATTACTTCCAATCTCATCGAAGAAGGGGAACAGGTAAAAGAAGTTTCCATCAATGAGATTCGTCCTAACCCTTATCAGCCCCGGAAAGAATTCGAGCAATCGGCTATCGAGGAACTAGCACAATCGATCAAAGAGCATGGGATCATCCAGCCGCTGATAGTTCGGAAAAGCATCAAAGGTTACGAGCTGGTAGCTGGAGAAAGACGATTGCGTGCTGCAAAAGTAGCGGGGTTAAAAGAGGTTCCGGTAGTAGTAAAGGCGTACACAGATCAGCAATTAATGGAGATTGCCCTGATTGAGAACTTGCAACGGGAAAATCTGAATCCACTCGAAGAGGCAGAGGCTTATGACAAGCTAATTTCTCACCATGATTATACGCAAGAACAGCTTGCACAAAAGATAGGGAAGAGTCGACCACATGTAGCCAACATGCTGCGTTTGCTGCAACTGCCAGAGAAGATCCGGAAAATGGTCTCGGCATCCGAACTATCCATGGGACATTCGCGTGCTTTGCTTGGGGTAACGGATAAGAAATTACAACAACAGCTCGCAAATGACGTGGTGGAAAAAGGATTGAGTGTTCGTCAGCTGGAGGAGCTTGTGAAGCAGCTCAATGTTTCACGTGAAACAAAAAAGAAAAAGCCAGCGAAAAACGAGCCAGTATTGATCGAGATGGAGGAACGGCTACGCAGTCGTTTTGGAACATCGGTCAAGATTAAAAAAGGATCGAAGCGCGGCAAGATCGAAATTGACTTCTATTCACAGGAAGACTTGGAGCGAATCATCGATATGTTGAATATAGAGAAGTAAGTCCAGGAGGTAGTCATGGCGATCATCTATTTGGATAACGCAGCTTCTACATGGCCGAAGCCACCAGCAGTCAAAGAAATGATGGCGGAAGTCATCGAAGATTTTGCTGCAAATCCTGGCCGAGGTGGACATGCACTGGCGATGAAAGCGAGTAAAGCTGTGTTTCGGACACGGGTGCAAGTGTCGCGGTTGTTTGGGATTCAAAACCCGAATAACCTCTTTTTTTATCTCAATGCTACTCAAGCACTTAATCAGGCGATAAAAGGATTCTTACAAGCAGGCGATCATGTTATTTCTTCGTCTGTTGAGCATAATTCGGTAAGACGTCCCATCGAGTACATGCGCAAAAACAACCAGGTAGAAGCTACTTTTGTCGAGCCGAGAGAAGACCATCAATTCTATGTAGAGGATTTTGCCAAGGCAATTACGCCCGCGACGCGGTTAATCGTTGTGAGTCATGCCTCCAATTTGACAGGTGTCATCCTGCCTGTAGCCGAACTGGGGAAACTGGCAAAAGAGCACGGAATTACGTTTTTGGTGGATGCTTCTCAATCTGCTGGTGTTTTGCCTATCGATGTAGAGGCAATGAATATTGACATGCTTGCTTTTCCTGGGCACAAGGGACTGTATGGTCCACAAGGTACAGGTGGTTTGTACGTGAGCAATGATATTGATCTCGAGCCCTTGATTCATGGGGGGACAGGTAGTCAGTCTGAAGCGATCGATCAACCAACAACTCGTCCAGATCGATACGAAAGCGGGACACTCAATACGGTTGGTTTGGCAGGGCTGCAAGCAGGCGTTGATTTTGTCATGGAAAAAGGTGTGGACAACATTCGTCAGCACGAATGGGAGTTAGTGAAACAAACGATCCTTGGATTGCAGCAGATCGAGGGTGTACATGTCTACGGACCGGGGATTGAGACGGAACGTGTAGGTGTGGTTGCTTTTAATATCGGAGAGGTGGATGCAGCAGAGGTATCGTTTATCCTGGATCAACAATACGGGATTGCGACCAGATCGGGTTTTCATTGCACGCCACTGGGTCACCAGACTGCCGGTACCGAACAACGTGGAGCGGTTCGCGCCAGCTTTGGAATTTTCAACTCAGAGAAAGATGTAGAAGCGCTTCATAACGCTGTTCGAGAAATAGCAGCAGCGTTTGTGTAAGGGTAAGGCATCTGTAGGGGGACAGCGCAAGTGATCTTGCTTGGAACATTGGTCAACGCCGGAGCAATCATCTTAGGAGCATTGTTAGGCAGAATGTTGAAGCGAATTCCGGAGTCGATGCGACAAACCGTCATGCAAGGAATTGCTCTGGCCGTATTCATATTGGGCATTAAAATGTGCCTGGGTTCGGATAATTTTTTACTCGTGATTATCAGTATTGTGCTAGGAACAGTACTAGGTGAATGGATTGGGATAGAAAAAGGCTTAAACAATCTGGGGCATTGGCTGGAGAGGAAAGTTGGGGGAAGCCAAGGCAGTATCGCCACTGGTTTTATCACGACGACGCTGGTGTACTGTATTGGAGCCATGGCTGTACTGGGTGCATTGGACAGTGGTTTGCGTAACAACCATGATGTATTGTTTATGAAAGCATTGCTAGACGGATTCTCTGCGATCATTTTCACATCAACGCTAGGAATCGGTGTTATCTTTTCGGCTGTGCCCGTGTTTTTATATCAAGGCATGATTGCGTTATTATCTACACGCATTTACAGTGTGGTAAGCGAAACGATGCTGGATGCGATCCTGGTAGAAGTAACGGCGGTAGGTGGCTTGATGATCATTGCCATTGGATTAAACGTCTTAGAGATCAAACAGATAAGGGTAGCCAACATGATGCCAGCATTAGTGATCGCAGCAGTCGGAGTTCCCTTTATAGATTGGATTTCAAAGCTGTTTTCATAGATGGCACAGAGGCTCTTCCTTCGGGAGGAGTCTTTTTTAATGAAAAATCAACTATCATCGATAAAAATAGCATGCGATAATATGATACAAAAACTTGATTTGCGAGCAAGTATGGATAAGTGGGACGAAACAGTACAGTATGACGGCATGTTGGGGAGAGAATTACTATGTTGGGTGTAATCGTCAATCCTGTATCGGGCAATGGCACAGGGTTGAAAGTATGGAGGAAAATTGAGCCAACGCTACGACGTCTAGGAGCGCCTTTTCATGTCAGGATGACATCAGGAGAGGGGGAAGCAGAAAAATTATCAAAAGAGCTGATTCAAAAAGAGGGAGTAAATAAAATCATTGCTGTCGGAGGCGATGGAACGGTCCGCGGCGTGATAAACGGAATATACGAGTCGAATCAAGATTGCCGATTTGGATTGGTACCAGCTGGTTCCGGGAATGATTTCGCTCGCGGACATGGAATTCCGATGAAACCGTTACAGGCATTAGAGAGAATTCTGTCGGAAAAAGGGGAAAAGCGAATCGATCTGATTTTATTGAATGGAGAAGTGGCTGCGAATTCAATCGGGGCCGGATTCGATGCACAGGTAGCAAAGATAACGGATCAAGCTGTGTACAAAGCTTGGCTGAATCAGTACAAGCTAGGAGCACTCGCCTACATTATATCGGTGATTCGCGTCGTATTTACGTATCAGCCACGTGACATCGTACTGAACGTTGATGGTCTTGAGGTTCGTTTAAAGGCTGTCTGGCTAGTTGTCGCTGCCAATATTCCGAATTACGGAGGCGGAATGCTGATTTGCCCCGATGCTATACCGGACGATGGGATTGCGGATATTTGCGTAGTAAGTGGTATGAGTCGATTCGGATTGTTAGCAGCTTTCCCGAAAATATTCACAGGAGCTCACCGTCATCATCCGGGTGTCCGTTTTTATAGGGGCAAGCAGGTAACGATACAAGCAGCAGGACAACTGCCCGTCCATGCAGATGGAGAAAGCGTAGCGCCAACGACGATCAGTGCTCAAGTGATTGAAAAGCGTCTGACGATTTTTGTGTAAAAAAAAATAGACCTGTCATCCGTTGAGGGAGAGAACAGATCGTAAAGCAAGTTTTCTAAAGAGGGATGGAACCTTTTGCAAAAAGAAACGGTCAATCATATAAGACACTATCGAATCGACTCGGCGTAGAAGCCAGTGTTACGGCTTTTGCCAGTCCGGAAGCTATGATATCTGCCATGTTCATGACGATGGAGAGGCGGGTATTTTGAAGGACAAAATACTCCATGAATCCTCCTACGTTGACAATCCCGGTAATGTGAAAGGAACCAACAGGAGGCAGCTCTTTTTTAACACCAGCCCCTGGTTTTAGTGGACCATTAATCACATTGATGTTTCCGACGTGGCTAAATTGACCTAAACAGGCATCGACTGCAATGAGTGTAGCTGTCGGATGATTCGCTTGGATGAGCTCTAATTTTTCCTTAAGATTCATGGCGTGTACAGGGTCCTCAAGCGTTCCGTACACTTGCAAAAAACGAGTTGACTGTGCGATGAGCTTGGTTCCTACTAATGGGCCTAGAGCATCACCAGTAGAACGGTCTGTCCCAATACATACAATGACAAGGTCGTCATCGAACCGATTTAAGCGAAAGCGCTGTGCAAGGTGACCGGCGAGATGCTCGTCTGCGTTTTCACTGCGGTATTCCACTTTAAAAGGTGGCAAAGAATAATCCTTGCGATTATCGGATGTGCTCATGGAAACCCCCACTCTTGCCGACTTGGCTTAAACCAACCTGTAAAAGGTTATATAAAAGTATTCACAGTATCGTACCGATATGACATTTTTATACCTGCTAATGGGAAAGTTACGTAGGTTTTGAAAACTCAGTGAGGCTGGCATGCATGAAAACGAACAGGTAAAATAAGAGGAGCCTATAGCAGTTTGTGTGAAATAGATGAGGGGGAGTGAAATGGGAGGAGAGACAGTGCTGATCGCGTTTGATTCCACGCAGCAAGCCTTGCGGGCAGAAATGCTGCTGGAGTACGAAGATATTGAGATCGATACAAGACCAACGCCGAAAGAAATAACGGCAGGCTGTGCCCTTTCCATTGAGTTCCCACTGTCGGATTACTCACGAGCGAAAGCGATCATGATGGAACAACAAGTGGTAATACGAGGATACTTCCGTCAGTTTTTTGGCCAGTATAGCGAGGTCGACGAAAACGGGGAGCAGAAGGAGCGGGAGGAATGAATCAGGCTGGTTTTTTTGAGAGAATTTATGCCCAAGTATATTCGTATGTGACCGATGCAGATATGTGGGTAAATATAGGGATGGCTGTACTGAAAATCGCAGCGATTATCCTGTTATCGCGAATCGTCGTGTCGGTTGTGCAATCAGGCGTAAATAAAGTGTTCCAGCACCGGCATGGAAGCAAGATTCAAATGGATCAACGTCGAGTAGACACGATGCGGGTTCTTGTCAACAATGTCGTGCAGTATGGCATTTACTTTTTGGCGATTCTCATGATTTTGCAGCTGTTGGGCATTGATTTGCGTCCTGTTTTGGTAAGCGCAGGGGTACTTGGGCTGGCAGTTGGTTTTGGGGCGCAGAGTCTCGTTCGTGATATCATTACGGGATTCTTCATTATTTTTGAGGACCAATTTGCTGTCGGAGACGTCGTAACGATCAACAATTTGACGGGCACGGTGCAGGAGATTGGTCTGCGCATTACAAAGGTGCGAAGCTGGACGGGTGAGGTACACATCTTTCCAAACGGCACGATTAATCAAGTGACCAACTTTTCTTTGCAAAATACGTTAGCGGTTGTCGACGTATCTGTAGCGTATGAAGAAGATCTGAACCAAGTTGAGTCTGTGCTCAAAGAAGTGTTGGCATCGGCTCAAACGGAATTGACGGATATCGTAGCTGAGCCGCAAATTTTGGGAGTACATGCACTGGGACCTTCCGAAGTCATCATCCGGGTTACGGCTGAGTGCAAGCCAAACACGCATCACGGGGTCAATCGAAATTTGCGTGCGAAGATCAGAACGGAATTAACAAACCGAGGCATTCAAATTCCGTATCCCAAAATTGTCGCGGTGTCTGGAAAGGGAACAGTGTAGAGAGGAGAAAGAGAAATGGAACGCAAGCAATTTGGACTGGGGGATGTCGTACAGATGAAAAAGCCACATCCATGTGGCACGAATGCGTGGAAGGTCATACGCATGGGCATGGATGTGCGAATCAAATGTACGGGTTGCGATCATAGTGTGATGATTGGACGACTAGAATTTGAACGCAAGCTGAAAAAGATACTGATTCGCGCAGAGGAAGAACCGCAAGCATAGACCATATTTCTTTGATCAACCCATCTGTCTTTTTCTACAATGCCTGTAAACGATGAAGCGATGCGTTTATATGCTTCAGGGAGCGGCTTTGTCGTTATAGACGGGAGGGGTTCGATGGGAAAGATGAGTGTTCGGTGGTTGCAGTGGGTAGTAGTGCTTGCGATTTTCCTACTTCCATCACAGGGAGTGTGGGCAAAGTCAGCAAACGAATGGGGAGTGAGAATATCCCTGGCTGACAAATCGGCAGAAATAGACCCGGATGAAATCATTACACTGACATTTTCGGGAACAGTATCGCTGAAAAATGGTCAAGAGCTCACTGACAAATCTGGTCTCTCGATCATTTCGCTCACGGATGCGAAAAAAAAGAAGGTTCGTTTTACGGCAAAATGGAACAAAACAGATCGAAGCATGACGATTGATCCGATAGGAAATCTGGAAGCAGGGGCGTCTTATCGAATAAGCTTGCTGGCCAAAAAAGTGAAGGATCAGCGCGGTAATTTGAATCCAGAGCTGACCAGCACGTTTCAAACGAAAAAACCTGTGGATAATATCGCTCCACAAGCAGTCATATTGCCTGGTCACGGGGCTAAAAATGTAGGGCTCCAGAATAAAGTGACACTCCAGTTTGCAGAAGAGATTGCTTTGGTTGGTGGTGGAGTCCTCTCCAGCAAAACGGCCGGGCCATTAGTTCGCGTGACAGATGAAAAAGGGGCTATCGTTCCGCATACCATTACGTGGAACAAAAGCAAGCGGATGTTGTCTGTGAAGCCAAAAGGAAAATGGCAGCCACATACGAGATATCAGGTAAGTCTCATTATGGGTTTGGTAAAGGACACAGCAGGTAATGTAAATCAAGTGCAGTGGATAACTTTTCAAACAGGATCTAAATAATTCAAGCATGTGGGTAAAAAAAAAGGATGCAGCCAATAGAGGCGCATCCTTTTTCCTTTTGTACGATTACATGTATCTCCCGGTGGTGGTACTTAGGTTATGACTGATCATTATCCCTGGGCTGCATCGCCTGGTTATGATCTATGTGCAATGGAGAAGGTAAGGCTGCTGAGGATGCAAGCTTACCTTCAGATAGGCTGGATGGCAGCGGAGTAGGTTAGTCGCAGTCGCAACCTACGATAACGAGAAGGATGAACAGAACCAAGATCAGCGCGAAATCGTCGAAGCCGTTAAAGATACCCACTTGCTAACACCTCCTACCGTAGTTTCAATACTCATGCTATGTAGGAACCCAATATGAGGTATAGGCGGATGCCCTAGTTCCAAAGAAAATAAGTTATTCACAGCATATCCACAGAAAATGTGGACAACTTTTTGCAGGAAAAAGGAGTGTCTGCAATCGTTGTGGGGGATAAAAAGTTGTTAGTAAATACTTATCCACAGACTTATCCACAAAAGGGGATTTTCTCTGGATAAATTGACGGTTGTTATTGAATATTTGAAAAATTTTTATTAGTAAGAAGGAATTTGGCAGGTGAAAATATAATTACACACTTATAAATTTGGCAAAAATAGATAGAAGAAAAGGGGCGATTGAGATTTGAAGAAGCAAGTATTTGCATCAGTTACGGCTTTGGCCATTGCATTGTCGACAGTATCCGTACCATTCATTCCTTACAGCACGCAGGCGGTAGCTCTTGCTGCTGAGAAGCCTTCTTATCAAACTCGCGCTGAGATCCCAGATGCGTACAAGTGGAAGCTGGATCATATTTATCCGACTGTTAAGGAATGGGAAAAGGATGTTGCTAAGGTTGAATCTTTGGCAAACGCTTTCACAAAGCACCAAGGCAAGCTGGGTACATCATCTGCTGCGATGCAGGCGGCATTCGATGACTATGTTGAATTGATGCGTTTAAATGACAAAGCATACGTGTACGCAAACATGTCTCTCGATGTAAACTCCGCGAATCCTGATCTGCAAAAGCTGGGAGACCGTGGTGAGAAAATGTCCACGCTTGTCACAGAAAAAACCTCGTGGGTACAGCCTGAAATCGTTGCGATTCCCGATGACAAAATAAAGAGCTTGCTGTCCGAAAAGGAGCTTGAGCCTTACAAGCTGTTTATCGAAGACATGCTGAGAACGAAGCCGTACTCACTCTCTGCGGATATGGAGCAGCTCTTGGCAAAATCGTCTCCGTTGGGCGGTGCACCGACAAACATTTACAGCATGCTGTCCAAAGACGTGAGGTTCCCTAAAATCAAGGATGAGACAGGCAAGGAAGTTCAGTTGACGCGTGCCAATTTCATTTCCTATCTGGAAAGCAAGGATCAAAATGTGCGCAGAGAAGCGTTTAAGGCGTACTATGGTGCACTGATCAATTTCCAAGACTCGTTTGCATCGACGTTGGCTGCCAAAGTAAAGGGGGATAATTTTTACGCAGCTGTACGCAATTACGATTCTGCGCTGGAAGCAAGCCTGACACCGAACAACGTACCGACGAAGGTGTATGATGAGCTGATTGACACGGTGAATGACAATTTACCATTGCTGCATCGCTACATTTCTTTGAAAAAGAAAATGCTTGGCGTGAAGGAATTGCACATGTACGACATTTACGTGCCGATCGTTCCATCTGATGACAAATATATTTCCTTCGACGAAGGAAAGAAAATTGTCGTTAATGGGTTACAGGTAATGGGTGATGACTATGTGAAGGCAATGTCTGACGGCCTGGATGGCGGCTGGGTAGATGTCTATTCCACGGATGACAAGCGCACCGGTGCTTACCAATGGGGGGCATATGACACACATCCATTCGTACTGTTGAATCACCAAGGTACGCTCGATGATGTGTATACCATCGCCCATGAGATGGGACATGCCATGCAATCGTATTACACGAACAAAAACCAGCCGTACATTTCGTCCAACTATCCAATCTTTACGGCAGAAGTGGCTTCTACCATGAATGAAACCCTGCTGTTCAAGAGCATGTACGCGAAGGCGAAGACGAAAGAAGAGAAGATGTATCTCTTGAATCACTATCTGGAAAACTTCCGTTCTACGCTGTTCCGTCAGACGCAGTTCGCGGAGTTCGAGAGAGCGATTCACGAGAAGGAGCAAGCTGGGGAATCTCTGAATGCGGAAGCGATCAAGAAGATCTACCTCGACATCAACAAAAAGTACTACGGAAAAGACATGGTTTCCGATGAGGAAATCGGTATGGAATGGGCACGTGTGAGCCATTTCTATAACTATAAATACTACGTCTATCAATACTCGACGAGCTTTGCCGCTGCACAAGCATTAGCGAAGCAAATCATGGATGAAGGTCAGCCAGCAGTGGATCGAGTTCGCAAAAACTTCCTCGAAGCGGGTAACTCTGCTCCGCCTATCGAGGTACTGAAAGCAGCGGGTGTGGACATGTCCACGTCCCAGCCGATCGAGCAAGCAATGGAAATCTTTGAAGAGACATTGAATGAGTTGGAAAAGCTGGTAAACGAGAAGTAAAGAAACGGCAGAAGCAAAACAGGCTCCCTTCCATTACGGATAGGAGCCTGTTTTTTTCCTGTATGTATCAATAGGCAATGCCGACTCGCGCTCGTATGTATTCAGAAGTAGAAAGCTGCTGATACGTAAACTCCGCCGTATCCGGCACGGAGATTTGCATCCCATCTACAGGCAGCTGGTGAGCCTCGGCCCGGTAACTGCCAGTATACTCTCCATCAGGCAAATATGTCGGACATACAATGGTCCAATCGAGCTCGGACTGTTCCAAGAGCGAGTATGCCTTGTGATGTTCCTCGGCAGCACGCGTCAATTTTTGTCTGGACTCACTGGATTGATAGCGGAGCAGGTCAGGAGAAACTCTGCTTTGCAAGATGCCGGCGGTGCCCACCGTAATAATGCGTGAAACGTCTTCTCGCTTCATTGCTTCAATTATATAAGGAGTTCCCTCGGATAACGTCGTTGCCTTGTCTGTCCCGAGTGCGCTAATGACCGCATCAACTCCACGCATGGCTGATGCAACATCCTTTTGATCGAGGACATTTCCCGTCAGGACACGCAGGTTTTCAGCAGCCAGGTGAGCGAGCTTGTCTGCTGAGCGAACGAGCACGGTTATTTCATGCCTATCTTTTAATGCATAGTCGAGGATATGGCTTCCTACGCGACCAGTGGCACCGAGAAGTAAGAGCTTCATTTTTGTAGTCACCTCATTTATGAAAATGTCGAGATATTTCAAAGAACAAGTTTTTTCCAGTTTAGCATTTCTTTTTTTGTCCCACCACCTGAAAGGTAGTGTGTAATATTACAAAGTTTACATAAATTTACATATCAGGCGTTTTCAGTGATGGAATTAAATGATTTGGTAAGATAAAAAAAATAGAAATGAAACCGTTTGGACAGCAGGAATTTCACAGAGGTACGAAGGCTGGTTGAACAAAAACCACAGAAGGGGGATAAAACTATGAACGACGAACTGTAAAAATTATTATTAGTGCTCATGCATGGAAAGCGCTGATTAGAGACGTGCCAGTGTAAAGCTGGTACGTTTATTTTTTGTTCTAAGAACCGAACGTACGATCTTGTTCTTATAACTTTCATAACAGGAAAGTAGGTGAGCGTTTGACGAGAGAGGAATGCAGAAAAATACTGCGACGTATTGCTTGGAACCTGAACTATCGAGAGAGAAAACGGTTAAGTAATGAGTGCCCGATCTTAGACGACTTTGGCAAGCAACAAGGAACGATTGATAAGGACAATAGTCTTTATGTTGAGGAACTGTTACAGCAACTTTCTAGTAAAAAGGAAAGATACGTAATTCGAAAGGTTGTACTGGAAGGCTTCACAGCAAAAGAAGTCGGGGAAAGTTTACAAATGGGGGAAAGAGGCGTGAATCAATGCAAAAATCGGGGCCTAAAGAAACTACACAATTATGTAATAACGCATTCAGTTTAACGTTGGAGCAAGCAAAAGAGGGTGATAATGAGGCATTACTAAGAGTTTTGGAAGAGATGCGATCTGAAATTGACTCCCTAGCTGGTTTTCTTATGCTCCCGAAAGAGGAGGGGATTCAGGAGATTACAGCGCAGTTTATTGAGAAAATCAGGGGATGAAAAATTTTCGCATTTTTTTCGTATAAGCTGTTCCGTTGTACCCCTGTTTTTTTCCTAGATAAGTGAAGGCGACATTGACCGGTCAAAAACTGTTGCTTATCAATGAAACTCAAAAAGGAGAATCATAATTATGGCAACGTACGGAGAACCAATAGCGAATAAAGGGAAGGATAAGTGGGATCTTTCGGAATTTAAAGGTAGAGATAGCGTAGATTTGCTTGCAAGAATGATTTATAGTGAGGCCGAAGGGGAAGAGTACGTAGGCAAACAAGGAGTTGCACATGTAGCTAAAAATAGAAAAGCTGATGGCCGATTTGGTGAAACTTATGAAGCGGTATTGTTAGCTGAAAGTCAATTTGAAGGTATGACAACGAAAAGGGCACGGGAACCGGATTTAAATTCGCAAGCGTGGGAGGAATCACTTTCTATCGCTTCGGATATGGCTAAACAGCATAATCCGATTGGTAACCGGCTATACTTCTTGCCTAATAAACCTAAATCTTCGAAAGCAAAAGATATCTTTCAACTTGGGAATCATTGGTTTTTCAATTATTAATTGAAGATAGTGATAAGGGAGTGTCGCCTTACTACTTTGTAGTAGTCTGGTGACACTCCCTTTTTTTCATATACAAGGGGCTGTGAAATATTACTTAGTTCGTCACGCTTGTCTTTTTAAATGAAATATTTTTCATTTTGAATTTGCCATCTTTAAAATCATATTCAATGATTATGTCTCCTACATATTTCAAATAATCACCTTCCACACCAATGATGGCCTTTATTGTATGATTTGAGATTTCATAATAAATAAGATTTCCATAACTAATTTCAGAAATTTTCTCAGGAAAAAGTTTGGACAATTTAAAAGGGATATCCTTTAACTTTATGTTTGAAATAGTTTCGCCTATTTTTATGTCCACTTCAGTATCAGATATTATTTTTGTTGTAACGTTGTTTTTAATGATATCTAATGGATTTTCTATATGATACTCAGTAAAGTTTTCAGGATTTACAATATGAATTGTTTTGTTAGAAAAACCTGTCCCATGACCTTTACTTAAAATAATAACCAATTCTTTCTTTTGATCATTATTTAAATCTAAATAATGCAATTGGGGTAAATCTTCAATCTTTGCAATGGTTTCCCAATCAAAAACTTTTTTAACCCCATTAATGCTTACTATTAAATCCTTATACATGTTTTCATTTTTATTTAAAGCATATACGTAAATTTCTTCTTCTGGAATAGACGCAATCATTTTGATATCAGCGTTAATATCAACTGTCTTTTTGTTGTCTTCCCAACTTACTTTAGAACCTAGAGATTCCGCAATTAACTTAGCTGGTACATAGACACGCCCATTTAGGAATTGGGGATCCCAACCTGTCTTTTGTTCACCATTAAGATAAATAGATATTTTTTGTTGTACGGCATTACTATCATTAATCCAAAAACTAAAGAAAACGATTGACAAAAGCGATAAAGTAATAATTATTTTTGATTTCTTAGGTAACATTTTACTCCTCCTCTTATTTCTCTGCTCGACTCCCCATGGAACATGGTACGTAGCATTCGTCCAATCTAGTTGTACTCCGCTCTCTGTTATAGGTGCATTTAGCTTTATTATACCTCGTATTAATATCACGAATCCACCTACTGCTAAAAAAGGTATTTATTACCTACTTCTATCAGCTCACGAAATGGGAATAGCGTGTGAGTAGCCTATTTAACCCGACCTTATTTTAGGAGACGGGGTGTTTACTAGTTTAAATCGTATTCATTGTTTTCAAGTTAATGGCTGATTGGACGCAATGACAGAATGTGATAGACTATTTGAGTTGGATAATAAATGAACGAGGTGTATATAGATGGGTGCATCATGCGGGATTGTAGGTCTTCCTAACGTAGGAAAATCGACATTGTTTAATGCCATTACACAAGCGGGCGCTGAATCGGCTAACTACCCGTTCTGTACGATTGACCCGAACGTAGGGATCGTAGAGGTACCAGACGAGCGTCTGGAAAAGCTGACACAGATCGTTGTACCAAACAAGGTAGTTCCAACTGCGTTTGAGTTCGTAGACATTGCAGGCTTGGTAAAAGGCGCGAGCAGAGGCGAAGGACTTGGTAACCAGTTCCTTGGACACATCCGTGAAGTGGACGCGATTGCTCATGTTGTACGTTGCTTTGAAGATGAGAACATCACTCACGTATCAGGTCGTGTCGATCCTTTGAGCGATATCGAGACAATCAACCTGGAGCTGATTTTTGCTGACCTGGACTCTGTTGATCGTCGTATTGACCGAATTGCACGCAAAGTGAAATCCGGTGACAAGGAATCCAAGCAAGAGCTGGACGTGCTGGAGAAATTGAAAGCAGCATTTGAAGAGGGTCAATCTGCTCGCAGTGTTGAACTCGATGACGAAGAGCGCAAATGGATTCGTGATTTGCATCTTCTGACAATCAAGCCGATGCTTTATGTGTGCAACGTAGCAGAAGACGGCATTAACGATGCAGACAACAACCCGCATGTGCAGACAGTTCGTCAGCATGCAGCGGGTGAAGGCGCAGAAGTGGTTGTCATCAGCGCGAAGGTGGAAGCAGAAATTGCTGAGCTCGAGGGCGAAGACAAAGAAATGTTCTTGGAAGAGTTGGGACTTTCTGAGTCTGGTCTCGACCGCTTGATTCGTGCTGCTTACAAGCTGCTGGGATTGGTAACATACTTCACAGCAGGTGTACAAGAAGTACGCGCTTGGACCATCCGTCAAGGTACAAAGGCTCCAGGAGCAGCAGGCGTGATTCATACTGATTTCGAGCGCGGCTTCATTCGTGCCGAAGTGATTGCTTATGATCATCTGGTAGATGCTGGCTCCGTAGCAGTAGCTAGAGAACGTGGGAAGTACCGCCTTGAAGGGAAAGAGTACGTAGTGGCAGATGGAGATGTTATGCATTTCCGCTTCAATGTTTAGTACGAAATTCTTGATTCGAACTAGGCGGTTTGCTATAATACGATAATGCGAGTATTTATGGAGTGCATGTTTTGTGCGTTTCGTTTTAGCACTCGCTCCTTGCCCGAACAGGGCCGCTAAAGTCCATAAGGAGGTGAAAAGGTATGCGCCAATACGAAGTAATGTATGTATTGCGTCCAGACCTTGAAGAAGAGAAAGTAAAATCCAATGTAGCTCGTTACAGCGATGTTGTAACTAACTATGGTGGCGAAATCTCTAAGCTTCAAGAAATGGGTAAACGTCGTCTTGCGTACGAGATCAACAAGTTCCGTGAAGGTTACTACGTTTTGATGAACTTCAAAGCGAACTCCGATGCTGTTGCGGAAGCTGAGCGTCTGATGAAAATCAATGACGACGTAATCCGCTTTATGTTTGTTCGTGATGAGAAGTAATCATTGTCGCGATCAGAGGGGGAACCAAGATGAATAAAGTCATTCTCATCGGCAACCTGACGAAAGATCCTGAACTTCGCTACACGCCAAATGGCGTTGCCGTTGCTACTTTTACTGTGGCCGTTAATCGTCCCCGCACCAATCAAGCGGGAGAGAAAGAAACGGACTTCATTAACATTGTCGCTTGGCAAAAACTTGCCGACCTGTGCGCAAGCTATTTGCGTAAAGGTAGACAAGCAGCCATCGAGGGACGTATGCAAACACGCTCCTATGATAATAAAGAAGGTAAAAAGGTATACGTGACGGAAGTCGTTGCGGAGAACGTTCAATTTTTGGGCGGTCGAGGCAATGAATCCGGCGGAGACAATTCAGGATACGATCCAGGACCAGGCATGGGTGGCGGTAACAAACCATCCGGTCAACGAAATAATGACTATGATCCGTTTGGTGATCCTTTCGCGAGTGCAGGCAAGCCGATCAACATTTCAGATGATGACTTGCCGTTCTAGTATCGTATAACTTTCACATTCCTAAGAGGGAGGGACTATCATGGCACGCAAAGGACGTCCTAATAAGCGTCGTAAAGTATGCTTCTTTAAAGTGAACAAAATCAAGCACATCGATTATAAAGATATTGATTTGCTGAAAAAGTTCATCAGCGAACGCGGCAAAATCTTGCCACGTCGTGTAACTGGTACTTCTGCGAAGTATCAACGTGCACTGACAATCGCAATCAAGCGATCCCGTCAAGTAGCACTGTTGCCTTACACTGCTGAATAATTTTCAAAAGCTATACAAAGAGGGGCACAATTGCGTGGCCCTCTTTTTTCCATAGTTTTCTATGGAAAGTGTACATGAGACATGAATAATGAGGTGCTGACATGCCGTCCAAAACGAAACACTTGGCTGAAAATGCCCTTATGCTGGGTATCGCACTGGTGCTGCTGTTTCTCAGTACATATACCATACTGGGAGGACTCGTCAGTTTCTTGATACCTCTGCCTTTTATCCTTTTGGCAGTAAATCGAACAGTACCTAACATGGTTTGGATCTCCCTTGCCTTTTCGTTTCTAGGCTGGATCATTACTGGTCCGTTTGCGGCTACACTTGCTTTTTCAAGTGCGGTTTGGGGTTCAGTCATGGGGATTTTTTATGCGAAAAAAGGAGCGGCTCTTCCGGCGATTGTGGCAGGGGCAGGCGTTGCCTTTTTGAGTGTCGTTTCCATGCTGGCATTCGCGGCATTCGGAATGAACGTTGATTTTAATGCCATCGTGCAAGAAGTTGCTAAGATGCGTCCAGCAATGATGCCAAAAGAGCAGTTTGATCAGCTCCTTGAACTGGGTAAAATCGTTTTGCCTACGAGTCTTATCATGTTCAGCTTTTTATCGACCGCCATTATTCATGGATTGGCGAGTCTGATTGGGCGACGTCTGCGCAGACCGATTCCAGCATTGAAGCCAATTCGGGAATGGAGCTTCCCGCGATCATTGATTTATTACTACTTCATTGCGATGATCAGTCTTTTGTTGTTTGCTGAAAGCATGCAGGGCACGTTTTGGGAAATTGCCTTGATGAACCTGAAAGTCATGCTGGATGTTATTTTTGTTTTGCAGGGCTTGAGTTTTTGTCTATTTGCTGCCTATTTGTATGGCTGGAAGAGATTGACTCCTGTGCTCATTGTCTGTCTATTTATTTTTCCCCCCCTAAGTACTATACTTAGTCTGGTAGGGATATTTGACCTAGGAATTCGTTTGCGTGAAAAACTGGAAACAAGAGTGAAGAGGGGCTGAGGAAATGCCCAAGTTCCTGTTAAAGCGTTGGTACGGGATGCACATGGTCCTGGCACTCAGCTTTAGCTTGCTGTTGTTGGGGATTTTGACCTTGTTCCATTGGATGTACGGGGCGATCGGCATGATTTGCTTGATTGGCTTGGTTCTTTACGCTCTTCAAGCAGAAAAGGGGTTCCAACGAGACTTGCGCCTGTATTTGGCGACGGTCACCCATCGCGTGAAGAAGGCGGGAGAAGGCGTTATCCAGGAACTGCCGATCGGAATTCTTTTATACAACGAGGAAAAGGCAATTGAGTGGGTAAACCCGTATATGACGCATATGTCCGGGGATGAATCCATGATCGGGAAAAGCCTCCAAGAGGTATTCCCCCAACTGGTTTGGAAGCCGGAGCAAAAACGGCTGGAGTTTACTTATAACGAGCGGGTATACGAGGTCATTGTGCGGTCCGATGAGCGCCTTTTGTATTTCAAGGACATTACGGACTTCAAAGAACTGACGACTCGTTACCATCGAGAAAAGGCTGCACTTGCCATCATTCACCTCGACAATTTGGATGAGGTTGGACAAGTCATGGATGATCAGAGCCGTACGCTGCTCTCTACAAGCGTGGCTGGTGTGATTACAGAGTGGGCCAACAAACATGGCATATATCTTCGCCGAATCACGGCCGACAAGTTTTTGGCTCTGATGGAACGGGAAGCACTTGATAAATTGGAAGAATCGCGATTTGACATTCTCGATGTAGTACGGGAGATGACGGCTGACAACAAAATTCCGATTACGCTTAGTATCGGGGTTGGAGCGGCTGCTACCACTTACATTGAGCTGGGACAAATGGCGCAATCAAGCTTGGATATCGCATTGGGGCGCGGTGGCGACCAGTGCGCTGTCAAGATTGGCAACAAGCTCACTTTCTACGGTGGGAAATCGAATGCGGTGGAAAAGCGGACACGTGTCCGGGCTCGTGTTATTGCACATGCTTTGCGTGATCTCATTCATGAGGCGGAGCACGTCATTGTCATGGGGCATAAACAGCCTGACATGGATTCCATCGGGGCATCACTTGGTGTATTGAAGGCTGTGCAGCTGCACAACAAAACGGCTTATATCGTCATGGACGAAGGCAATCATTCTGTCGAGCGTCTGATGAAAGAGATTTATGCCAATGAAGAGTTGGCTGAGACCTTTATCACGCCAGAACAGGCGATCCGACTCATTTCTGGCCGCACATTGCTGGTAGTTGTTGATACGCATCGACCATCGCTGGTGATTGAGCCGAAGCTGTTGACGGAAACGAGCCGAATTGTAGTGATTGACCACCATCGACGTTCAGAGGAGTTCATTGAGCCAGTACTCTTGTATCTGGAACCATATGCTTCTTCTACAGCCGAGCTCGTCACGGAGCTCTTGCAATATCAGAGCGAGCGATTGAATATCGACAATCTGATAGCAACGGCACTTTTAGCAGGGATTGTGGTGGATACCAAAAGCTTTGCCTTCCGCACAGGTTCACGGACCTTTGAAGCGGCGTCTTTTCTTCGCCGTAACGGGGCCGATACCGCGGCTGTCCAGCGTCTGTTGAAGGAAGATCTGGGACAGTATGTGAAGCGGGCAAAAATCATCATGAACACGGAAACGTACCGCGACAACATGGCGATTGCCATAGGCGATCCGTCCGAGGATTACACGCAGGTACAGGTGGCTCAAGCTGCTGAGCAGCTACTCACTTTGTCAGGTATCCAGGCGTCGTTTGTTGTTGCAGAGCGATCCGACGATACGATCTTGATCAGTGGACGTTCTCTGGGCGACATCAATGTTCAGTCCATCATGGAACTGCTGGGTGGAGGCGGTCACCTCACTGGTGCTGCGACACAAATTCAAGGCATATCAATAAAAGAAGCTACACGTCGTTTGAAAGAAGCGATTGACTCGGTCGTATAGGCCAAAATATAAAGGGGGAAACGATGATGAAAGTCATTTTTCTTCAAGATGTAAAAGGCCAAGGGAAAAAAGGCGAAGTTAAGGATTTGTCAGAGGGCTATGTACGCAACTTCTTGTTGCCAAAGAAGCTGGTAAAAGAAGCGACAGATAGCAACGTGAAAACGCTCGACGCTCAAAAGCGCAGCGAAGATAAGCGCAAGGAGCAAGAAAAGCTGGATGCTCAGGAGCTGGGCAAAAAGCTGGAAGAGCTGACAGTGAAAGTAGTAGGAAAAGCAGGCGAAGGTGGTCGCTTGTTCGGTGCAATTTCCAGCAAACAAGTAGCGCAAGCGCTGGAAGATCAGTATAAAATCAAAGTAGACAAGCGTAAGCTCGAAATGGATGCCATCCGTGCTTTGGGCGTGACGCAAATCAAAGTAAAACTGCACAACGAAGTAACTGTGACTCTGAAAGTACACGTTGTGGAAGAATAATGTCTCAATTGTGGGGGGTGTGACGTGAGCGACCTGTTTTTGGATCGTGTGCCGCCACAGAACAAGGAAGCGGAACAATCGGTACTGGGTGCCGTGTTCTTGTCTAAGGAAGCTTTAATCACGGCCATTGAGATTCTCCGTCCGGAGGATTTTTACAAGACAGCGCATCAGCGCATCTTTCAAACGATGGTGGACCTGTATGAAAAAGGCGAACCTGTCGATCTGGTTACTGTTACAGCGGATCTACAGGACCACAAGCTGTTGGATGAAGTCGGTGGCGTTACGTATCTCACGGAAATCGCCAGCTCAGTTCCAACGGCTGCCAATATCGAATACTATGCAAAAATTGTAGAAGAAAAATCGCTGCTTCGGCGATTGATTCATACAGCTACCAAGATTGCCAATGACGGATATTCCCGTGAAGATGATGTCACGCAGATCATCGCGGATGCGGAGAAGTACATCATGGAGATCGGTCAAAATCGCAACAGTGGCGGTTTTACACCGATTCGTGATGCCCTTCTGGAAACGTATGAGCGGATTGAGTTTTTGAGTCAGCGACGCGGTGATATTACGGGGATTTCTACGGGATATACGGATTTGGACAAGATGACAGCAGGATTGCAGCGTAGTGACCTGATTATCTTGGCAGCCCGTCCTTCTGTAGGGAAGACGGCTTTTGCCTTGAATCTCGCGCAAAATGTAGCAGCACGTGCAGGTGAGACCGTAGCCATCTTCTCCTTGGAGATGGGGGCTCCTCAGTTGGTACAGCGTATGATTTGTGCGGAGGGCAATCTGGATGCGTCCCGGATGCGTTCAGGGTCACTGGAGGAAGATGATTGGCAAAAGCTAACGATGGCAATTGGTACGCTGGCGAAAGCGCCGATTTACATCGACGATTCACCCGGGGTTACTGTACAGGATATCCGGGCGAAATGCCGTCGCCTTCAAACAGAGAAGGGCTTGGGCTTGATCCTGATCGACTACCTTCAGCTGATTCATGGACGAGGCAAAGGAGATAACCGTCAGCAGGAAGTATCTGAGATCTCTCGTACGCTAAAAGGGATCGCGCGTGAGCTGAACGTGCCAGTTATCGCCCTGTCGCAGTTGAGCCGTGGTGTAGAGCAACGGCAGGACAAGCGACCGATGATGTCTGATATCCGTGAGTCGGGGTCAATTGAGCAGGACGCCGATATCGTTGCCTTCTTGTACCGTGATGACTACTATGACAAGGAATCAGAAAACAAGAATGTCATCGAAGTCATTATCGCCAAACAGCGTAACGGCCCGACCGGGACGGTGGAGTTGGCGTTCTTGAAAGAATTCAACAAGTTCGTTAACTTGGATCATCGCTTTCGAAATCAAGCAGGTTAATAGTTGGAATGGAAAAAAAGCCGGAGAAATTCCGGCTTTTTTTTCTATATTGAATTGCCGAACATATTAAGAACTAACTATATGAATGTTCGTATTTAGCGTTGACATGGGGAGTCTCGTTTAGTAAACTTAGATTGTTTCAGGCCCGAAAAGACATGATAATATCAGGAGGTGTTTTTCGATGTCAACAGTCGTTGTCGTCGGAACCCAGTGGGGCGATGAAGGTAAAGGTAAAATTACAGACTATCTAGCTGAAAGTGCAGAGGTAGTGGCTCGTTACCAAGGCGGTAACAACGCAGGCCATACCATTATTTTTGATGGTAACAAGTATAAGCTGCATTTGATTCCATCCGGAATTTTTTATAGTGACAAGACCTGCGTAATCGGAAACGGTATGGTAATCGATCCGAAAGCATTGGTAAAAGAGCTGGAGTACATTCATAGCTTCGGTTTTTCTACAAGCAATTTGAAAATCAGTGATCGCGCGCATGTGATTCTGCCGTACCACATCAAGCTGGATGGCGTAGAGGAAGATAGCCGCGGTGCTAACAAAATCGGTACAACCCGTAAAGGTATCGGACCTGCTTACATGGATAAAGCAGCCCGTATCGGTATTCGTATCGCTGACTTGTTGGATAGCGAAGAGTTTGCTCGCAAGCTCGAGCGCAACCTGGCAGAGAAAAACATGCTGCTGGAGAAAATGTACAACACAACTGGCTTTGAGCTTCAAGAAATTCTGGATGAATACTTGGCTCTGGCAGAAATCATTCGTCCTTACGTAACTGATACATCTGTTGTCCTCAATGATTCCATTGATAGCGGCAACCGCGTATTGTTTGAAGGTGCACAAGGCGTATTGCTCGATATTGACCAAGGTACGTATCCTTACGTAACGTCCTCCAACCCAATTGCGGGTGGCGTGACTATCGGTTCTGGTGTAGGACCAACTAAGATTCACCAAGTAATCGGGGTTGCAAAAGCTTACACGACGCGTGTAGGTGATGGTCCGTTCCTGACTGAGCTGACTGATGCAACAGGCGACCATATTCGTGAGGTTGGATTCGAATATGGTACGACAACAGGTCGTCCACGCCGCGTAGGCTGGTTTGACAGTGTTGTTGTTCGTCATGCTCGTCGTGTCAGTGGTCTCACTGGTTTGGCGATCACCAAGCTGGATACCCTGTCTGGAATCGAGACCCTGCGTATTTGCACAGCGTACAAATACAATGGAGAAGTTATCGAAGCGTTCCCAGCGAACCTCAACCTGCTGGCGAAATGTGAGCCAGTTTATGAGGAGTTGCCAGGTTGGACTGAGGATATCACAGGCGTTCGCAATCTGAACGACTTGCCAGAAAACGCTCGTCACTACATTGAGCGCATCACGCAACTGACTGGTATTCCAATGTCGATCTTCTCCGTAGGACCGGATCGTGAACAAACTGTCATTGTTCGTGGCATTTACGGATAAGCAATAGACTATATAATAGAAGAAAGCTGTCGATCAATCGGCAGCTTTCTTTTTTTGCAACGGACAGACACGAAACGACACCCTCTGGGCATATGGATAGACATAGGGAGAAATGGAGAGGTGAAAAGTGATGATGGGTTTTGGATTTGACCAAAAGGCCATGAAGCTGCTGGGCAAAAATGTACAGGTAAAGATGATCAATGGCGTCGTCATCAAGGGAACCATGACTCATTTTAACAATGGCTACTTATGCTTTATCACCACATACAAACAACAAAATGACGCCGAGAAAACGAAAATACGCAGACTTGCGTTAAAAGACGTTACCTCGATGCAAGAGGTGTGAGTTCACAGATGTCCATAACGAAATAAGCCATCTTTCCTAGTTAGTTAAGGGAAGATGGCTATATTTATTTTAGATCATGCCTCCATACGATCGGATGATCTCGATTGCAAGATCACCCTGATCTTCTGGTACGACTGCCGTTAATAAGACACTCCGATATAAATTATCGTCGCCCCGGTCTGCCATGCCGCTGGCGTCAGGATCTACTGCTGCCATGATGCTTGCATCCCTGCCGCTTGGGAAGTCACCTGCCAATGTAAGGCTGCCCAAGCTGGGAAAATCTCCGGAAATAGGATTCATGATCTGTTCATTCCCATCACCAGGGAATTGTCCAATTCTGTCGATCTGAATGATGGAAAAACCAGCTTGTCGAAGTGCTTTTTCTGCCTCTTGGGCATCGTCCTCGGTTTGAAATCCTGCAAGAATGTTACGTTCCTTCACGTATATCAGCTCCCATTTATGATAAATGCTACCAATTATTTGTACATATAGTGACTCTACGGCTATTTTTTTATTCGACAGCAATTTACACTTGATGTTGTCGTTTATCTTATGGTAAAGTCGACATAGTTGGTTTCTTTAGGCAATTTGGCAGATAAATGGAAACTAAATTTTGGTATATACGACCTAATCAATAAATTAAAAATTTTCAGGAAATAGAACGAGCAAGTTGTATCTGTTTTCAGGAGGGACAAGTTATGCATTGGTCGGAATGGAAGGCCAAGCTGCAGGAACGGTCATCACGAATCGTTCGGGATTGCAGTGATCTGGCGAAACGTACAATGAAACGTACAAGCTCTTACATCCAGTCGCATAAAAAACAATCGCTTTCAATTGCGGCAGGTCTAGTATTGACGATTGCTGGTGGAGCATCTGCACAATACTATTACACAAGCAACGTCAATTCTGTCTACCATGTCAGTGTGAACGGCAAAGAGATTGGCGTGGTAAACGATCCAAATGTGATACATAACTGGACAGCAGCCAAGCTGGAAGAGGAAAAGGCAAAAACAGGCCTTAACTTGCAATTGGCTAACTATATCGCATTTGAAGAAGAGCGTGAATTCAAGGCACCGTTCAATAATGATGCCGCTGTACAAGCTCTGGCATCCGTAGCGGATCTCAAGGTTCAGAGCGTTAAGCTGACGATTGATGGCAAAGTGGTAGGTTACCTGCCAGACCAGCAATCAGCTGATGAAGTACTGGCTGAAGTGAAGCAAAAATATTCCGGAGTTCCTGCAACGACAGGGAAAAAGACTTTTGTAGCAGCAGCATCAGCAGTCCCAGTCAAACCAAATCCGGTAAAAGAAGTCGCATTTAAAGAAAACGTAGAGATGCAAACCGAAACAGTCGATGCATCTCAAATTTTGTCTGCCGATAAACTCGAGGAGTTGCTGGTAAAAGGCACCTTCAAGGATATGAAGCACACGGTCGTAGAAGGCGATTGCATCGGTTGCATCGCGAAGAAATACGGCATTACATCAAAAGATATTTACGCGAACAACCCAGGCGTCACGGAAAATACGGTCCTTAAATTGGGACAAGAAATCAATGTAACCGCAGTACGTCCACTGGTTACTGTACAAGTCAAAGAAGAAGTAGATCAGCAAGAGGTCATTGCTTTTAATACTCAAATTAATAACAATGACAAGGTCCCTAAAGGCGAAACAAAAGTCGTACAAGAAGGTAAAAACGGCACTAAAACAGTTAAGTACGAAGTTTTGAAAGAAAATGGACAAGTAGTCGATCGCAAAGTCATCAAACAAGATGTAACTGTGCAGCCTGTAACCAAAATTATGGAGCGCGGTACAAAAGTAATTCCATCGCGCGGGACAGGCCGTTTGAGCTGGCCTGCTAGCGGATATATCAGCAGCGGCTTCGGCAAACGCTGGGGCAGCATGCATAAAGGAATTGATATTGCCGGTTCTGGTTCTGTCATGGCGGCAGACAATGGACGTGTCACCTTCGCTGGTTGGAATGGTGACTATGGAAAATCGGTTATCATCGATCACGGCAATGGAATGAAGACATTGTACGGTCACATGAGCAGCATTAATGTGAAAGTCGGCGATGTTGTTAGCCAAGGAAAGAAAATCGGCGTAAAGGGTTCTACTGGACAATCGACCGGCGTCCACCTGCATTTTGAGGTTCTACAAAATGGACGAAACCAGAACCCGATTCGTTACTTAAAATAGACATGTAATTTCTGGATAAGAAAGGGCAACTCTTAGGAGGGGCCCTTTTTTTGTTGGCAGGGATTGAATGCCAAGCCCTTCTTTACATGGCGTACATGGTGTATTGTAGAGGAATAGTGAGGGTCGAAGTGGAATCCTTGAAGAGGCAGTTTGAGAGGAAACAGGCGACTGTTGGAACACGTACTTACAGAAAAAGGAGGGCGCAGGATGGCAAAACTCCTCGTAGTTGACGATGAAAAACCGATTGCAGATATTTTGAAATTCACGTTTGAAAAAGAAGGATATCAGGTCGTATGCGCCTACGATGGTGATGAGGCACTTGTCGTGGTCAAGGATGAGCGACCAGATCTGATTTTACTAGATGTTATGCTTCCAGGCAGAGACGGAATGGACGTATGCCGAACCGTTCGTCAAACGTATGATGTTCCGATCATCATGCTGACTGCCAAAGACTCTGAACTGGATAAAGTACTCGGGCTGGAATTGGGCGCGGACGATTACGTGACGAAGCCATTTAGTACGCGTGAGCTGGTAGCCCGTGTAAAGGCCCATTTGCGCCGTAACCGCTCGAAAGTGGAGGAAAAGGATAGCCAGCATGTACTGCGCGTGCATGAGCTGGAAATCGATTTGAACTCATATACCGTCGAAAAGGTGGGAGAAGCATTAGAGCTGACGCACCGTGAGTTTGAGCTGCTGGTATACCTTGTTCGCCATCAGGGACAAGTATTGACGCGAGAGCATCTCCTGCAGTCGGTCTGGGGATTTGACTATTTTGGCGATGTACGGACAGTAGATGTGACCATCCGTCGTTTGCGGGAAAAAATCGAGGATGATCCGAGCCAGCCGAAGTACATTATCACGCGGCGTGGTTTGGGCTATACATTACGCAATCCCGGCATGGGAGGCCAGCCTGGATGAGGCGGCTGTTCAAAACCGTTCAGTGGAAAATGGTCATCATTTACATGCTGTTGATTTTGCTTGCGATGCAATTTATTAGCGCCTATTTTGCCCGGGAAGTCGAGAGCTACTACATCAACAACTTTTCCGAGGCATTGAATGGACAAGCTAGTTTGTTAGCGAGTTTGCTGGAAAGCGATTTGCGCCCGCATGACGGGAAGGAATCCAACGCCGAACAAAACCGTCAATACATCGACAACCTGATCAACAATCTGGTAAAAATCAATGGAGCGAATGTGCAGGTCATCGATCAGACAAGAACGGTGGTTGCGACGACAGAGGACAAAAGTACAATTGGACAGCGGACCTCGCAGCCTGAAGTGACGGTTGCCTTGCTCGGGACGCGCAGTGAATCGATGCGGATCGATCCGAAGACGGGGGCGCGGGTGAAAGTATTGGCACTACCTGTTAAGGGCGATCAGATCGTATACGGCGCGGTATACATGATCGCTTCGATGGAAGGCACTTATGCGACGATTGGTAAAATGAACGGTATCTTGGGGACAGGTACGATGATCGCAATGGTCATTACGGCGGTGCTCGGGGTCGTGTTGGCCCGCACCATCACCAAGCCAGTGAAGGAGATGACCCGTCAGGCACGATTGGTGGCAGACGGGGATTTTAACAGTAGTGTACGTGTCTATAGCGATGATGAAATTGGTCAACTCGGTATGGCCTTTAATCATATGACTTTGCGTTTGCAGGAAGCGATTTTGCAGCAAGAAGAAGAGCGTGAGAAGCTCGCGGGAATTTTGAGCAACATGACGGACGGTGTCATTGCCGCTAACCGGAATGGACAAATCATCCTGTTTAATCGTGCTGCAGAAGATATGTTGCAGGTGACGATGGCTGATGTCCTTCTCAAGAGACGCACCTTGTACGATCTGCTGGGTCTGCCGCCAGAGGATGAGATGTCGCTCTATGCGCAGGAAGAACCACTTTTCATTGAGATGACACTGCCGAATAAGGAAGAAGTGATCCTGCGTGTGACGTTTACGCCCTTGCAGCACGATAGCAAAAAAATGGGTGGGATCATCGCTGTCGTAGCTGATGTGACGGAGCAGCAACGACTGGAGCAGCAGCGCCGCGAATTCGTGGCGAATGTGTCGCATGAGCTGCGGACACCACTGACGACCATTAAAAGCTATGTGGAAGCGCTGCTGGATGGTGCAGTGGAAGATCCAGAGCTGTCCCAACGGTTCTTGAAGGTTACTTCGTCAGAGACAGAGCGCATGATTCGCTTGGTAAACGATTTGTTGCAGCTATCGCGTTTTGATTCGCAGGGGGTTCGTCTGCATTGTAAGGAAGCGGACATCAATCGATTGCTTCGCTATGCTGCCGATCGTTTTTCCATGTTCAGTGAGCAACAGGAGGTTCAGCTCAGCTTGGATATGCCGAGCAAGCTTCCGCTGGTTTATATTGATTTGGATGCGATCAATCAAGTATTGGATAATCTTTTGTCCAATGCGATCAAGTATACGCCTCAAGGAGGCACTGTGGTTCTCATGGCAAAAGAGAACCACAAGCAAAAGCGGGTCCAAATCTCCATCACCGATACAGGAATCGGTATTCCCAGTCGCGATTTGAAGCGAATCTTTGAGCGCTTCTACCGCGTAGACAAGGCGCGTTCGCGCGGTCAGGGTGGAACAGGCCTGGGATTGGCGATTGCCCGTGAATTAGTACAGGCACACGGTGCAGATATCGAGATTACGAGCGAATGGAACGTAGGAACGACAGTCACGTTCTGGGTGCCACTTGCCCAAGGAGGAAAAACGGGATGAAGCGGATGCTAGAGCCTGCCAAGACCGTCTTACTCAATCTGCTAGTGCTAGCCAGCTTTGTTTTGACAGCGATGTTGTGGTCGAATCAACCTAACCTTCAATTTATTGAGCCGGCAGAGTACACGCAGTCAAAGCCAGTTCAGGAAAAACAACTCGAACAGCTCGTTACGCCGGAATCCGTTGTTTTTCACTATGGGGAAGATCGCCACACAAAAGCATCCGCGACCGATGCTCCTTATAGTTTGATCGTGCGAGAAATGTCGAAATGGATCTTCCTCGATTTTTCTCCGCTCACCATCTCCAATGAGAAATGGGAAGATATTGCCCGGGAAAAGATGGGTTTGGAAGTGCGCTTTCGGAGCACGGTTCCCTTGTCAATTGTAGGTCGGCTGGTAACCTTTCGGGATGAGTTTGACAACCGAATGAAAGGGATTGACCGATTGTGGTTGTACTACGAGAAGGACGAGGATGTTGTCTACGCGTTATTTTTGTCGACTGAGGAAGGTCGAATGATGCGTTCTCGAACATCGATCAGCCCTAAGGATTTGCGAGAATCGTATTTGGCTTCTGGTGATTTAATGCCTGAGCAAATCATGAAAATCGTCAAACCAGAGCGAAGCTTCGTAGATTTGGAAGGACCTGCGCTGATGTGGAGCACTTACTATTTGCCCAAGAATCAGATGCGCATGCAGCAATTCCGCTACAGCTACGTACCTGTTACGAATGATAGATTGATCGAGTCCTACTTTATCGATCAGTCGCTCGTCAGACAGATTATGGAGCGGGACAAAACGGTTATTTTTACAGATGGCAGCAGATCGATTCAATTGAGATCGGAGCAGCAGGCGTTCACGTTTACTGATCCGGCATACCAACAGCGGGATCAGGAGCTGTCTGATGAAGAAAAAGTGCAGAGTGCCGTTACCTTCATGAATAAGCACTTGGGCTGGCTTGATGACTATCATTTTGAACGAATCAAGAAGAGCTACAATGAAAAGGACTTGATCACGTTCCGCCATTACTTGGGGGCGTATCCCTTGATCAGCGAAGGGGAGGCCAAGCAGATCGATACCATCCAAATCACTTCAGAGGCAGGCCAGGTTGTGACGATGAGCCGATCGCTGCTGGATTTGGACAAGTATATCGATAACAAAGAGTGGACGGTTATGTCTGGTCCGGAGCTGTATCAATATATCCGCGACAAAAAGCTGGCGGACACAGAAAAAATCACGAACGCTTATTTGGCTTATCAGACCAAAGTAGGCGAAGGATACGTAGACCTGATGCCAATCTGGGTTGTGGAATTGACGAATCAGGCGAACCTGTATATTTCTGCGCACACCAATAAGGGAGGAGGGAAGGCGCATGGATTGGAGTAGGACCAAGACGATTCTGATCTGGGCCTTTCTTCTCCTCGATTTGTTTCTCCTGTATCAGGTGTATGTGACGCGCATTAGCCTGTGGAATGACAAGGAAGTCGCGCAGAGCGAGAAATGGAATACAGAGCTGTACTTGAATCAGCAAAATATCACATTGGATACAGAAGTACCGCAGGATACACCGGAAATGTCCAATTTGGATGCGGAGTATATCGGAATTAATCCGATTTCCTTGCATGAGATAACAGGACTTGAGGCGACGGTAGAAAAGATGGCGCTGGCTGCCAAGCTGGAACCACCGATGCAGATTCGTGGTCAACTGAATCCGCAGGAGCTCTTGCGTCAAATCGGACCGAGGCTGATTTATTCCGATCAGTACGTATCCGATCCATATCAATCGAATCAAGCGCGGCTCTTGTATTGGCAGGTCTATGATAAAATGCCAGTATTCGTCGCTCCGTTGGAAATGTATTTGGACAACGGAACGATACTCGGATACAGGCAGACCTTTTTCCACCTTCGTAAGCAGCAGGGAGAACGACAGGTGATCTCTGGTTATGCGGCACTACGCTCTCTGGTGGACAAGCAAATCATTTCGCCAGGAGAACGGATTGAGAATGTGAGCCTGGGTTATTACGGTTCTTACGATGCGGATATTCAGACGCTAGTGCCTGTATGGCGCGTGGTTCACGATGGCAAATGGCATTTTGTCAACGCGATTACAGGAGCGCTGGAGCGTCCGATGGTAACGCAGCGCTGAATAGATAGACAGCCTGGGAAAGATACGGGAAGAGGGATGTTCGGTGAGATTTAGTGTGTTGGCAAGCGGGAGTACAGGCAATGCCATTTATGTGGCGACAGACCGTGTCTCCGTATTGATCGATGTAGGCATTACAGGAAAGCAGGCAGAAGCGGCACTGGAGACTATTGGTGTCAATCCGGCCGATCTGAGCGCCATTCTCGTCACCCACGAGCACGTCGACCATATTAAAGGAGTCGGCGTCATGGCGCGGCGATATGGATTGCCGATTTACGCCAATGAAAAGACATGGTCGGAGCTGGAGGGGCAAATCGGGACGATCAAGGAAGATCAGCGACGCTTCTTTTCTGTGGGGGAAAAGAAAGAGTTGGAGGATTTGGGCATCGAGTCATTCGGAATCTCGCACGATGCTGCCGAGCCGATGGGCTTCTGTTTTTATGATGGCAAGAAAAAGCTCAGTGTCGCGACAGATTTGGGGTATGTCAGTGATAGGATTAAAGAGACGATTCGTGGAGCAGATGCGTACGTGTTCGAGTCCAATCATGACGTTGAGCTGTTGCGCATGTCGCAGTATCCTTGGAGCATTAAGCGACGTATCTTGAGTGATGTCGGGCACTTGTCCAATGAAGCGGCGGGCGATGCTTTGCTCGATTGTCTAACAGGTGGGGCAGAACGTGTATACCTCGCCCACTTGAGTAAGGAAAACAACATGATTGATTTGGCCCGACTGACGGTCAAAAACATCTTGGAGGAGCGGGGGCTATCTGTTGGTGACGATGTGCATCTGCGTGATACGTACCCGGATCGGCCTACCAAGCTGGAAGAGCTATAAGATCGGTTTGATCCCCGTTTGACGACTGGCGATGCGCTCTGTGAGCTTCGCGTACGTATCGATATGGAAAGTTAATTGTGTATCGAGCTCATTCACTTTGGCAGTCAGCTCGTCATGTGTCAGCAGTCCTTTGGCTACTAGCAGCTCGATCAAGGCATGCAGGAAAAGCGTATTGTGGTAGTCTACTTCCTGAAGGTCAGCCAGCTTGGCGATGAGGTGGACTTCTTTCAAGTCTATCAATCCTTTCTATTTGGTCTGGCAGGAAAAAGCTTTTAATCTATCATATCCGTGCTCTCGGAGAAATATTCCGAGAGCTTTTTTCTATTCCACAACCTTTCCATAATTCTCACGCCATTTTGCCGAAAGCGGGTCGTATACTAAGGGTGTCAAAAGGAAACAGACATAAACGAAATCAATCATGCAACCAATTACGGCGCATGTCATTGTGTATACGAGCATCAAAAACCTGTAAAGCTAGTAATGGTAGAAAGTAGAAAGGGGAGTATGAATCATGGGTTTCTATGATGATATAACTCATGTAGAGCGGAAAAAACAACGCGGTTCTAGTATTGGACGAATGGTTGTGACATCGGTAACGTCCGCTGTAATTGGGGGGATGGTCGTCCTGCTCACGCTGCCGACTCTCTCCAATGCCGGATATATTAATATGGTTAAGCCTGGAACAGAAAATGCGCTAAGCAGCAATGCCTCTTCTTCTAACCCGTTTGCCAAGCCAGTATCTGTAAGCGTGGGCTCTGGTACAGTAGATGCGGTGAAAAAAGTGGAGAATGCGATCGTTGGTGTAATCAACATCGGTCAGCGCAGAAACAGCTGGATGCAGAATGCAATGGATGTCGAGCAGGGCCAAGGCTCTGGTGTCATCTTTGAGAAAAAGGGCGGAAAAGCCTACATCGTTACCAACTACCACGTAATCGACAAGGCGCAAAAACTAGAGGTCGCCCTGCCAACCGGTGAAAAAGTATCGGCGAAAGTGGTCGGTGCCGATGGTTACACTGATCTGGCTGTACTGGAAATCGACGGCTCCAAGGTTACGGACGTTGCTGAGTTTGGTGATTCTTCTACCTTACAGGTGGGCGAACCGGCCATTGCCATCGGGAACCCACTCGGCATGCAGTTCTCCCGGACTGTGACACAAGGCATTATCAGTTCCAAGGAACGCTCCATGCCAATGGACATTAACGAAGATGGTCAGGATGACTGGGAACTGGACGTCATTCAAACAGACGCAGCGATCAACCCTGGTAACAGTGGTGGTGCTCTCGTAAACATCGAGGGTCAGGTCATCGGGATTAACACCTTGAAAATTTCCAAAGCCGGTGTCGAAGGGTTAGGTTTTGCCCTGCCGATCAATGATGTCAAAGTGATCGTGGACCAGCTGATGGAAAAAGGCACGCTGGCACGTTCTTACCTCGGTGTGCAGCCGCTCGACTTGGCAAATGTGCCGCGCTACGAATGGAAAGAAACTTTGAATCTGCCTGACAATGTGAATGCTGGTGTCGTTGTGCAAACAGAGGTAGGCAAATTCTCTCCTGCGGGTGAAGCAGGCTTGAGACAATTCGATGTCATCGTCAAGCTAGATGACAAGAACATTTCCAATAGCGCTCAGCTGCGCAAGTACTTGACGATGAGCAAAAAGCCGGGCGATACAATGGAGGTTACGTACTATCGTGACGGTATCCAGAAGACTGCCAAAGTGAAGCTGACCGCTCCGCCACAGCAGTAAGAGGTACTGACCAAAGCCATTTTGCGGGCAGGCATGGGAAGGAAACAAACGTTGACGGGCAATTCCGGGATGCATTTTATCCCGTTTGCATATATGCAGCATCTGAAGTTCCCCCCTCTATCTATTTTTAAATAGATCCCTACTTAAGAGCGCCGAGCTGATACGGCGCTCTCTTTTTTTGTTGTTGATCAGACTTTCGGTGGAGGAGAGAAAAAAGAAGAAAACGCTCAAGTTCTTGGGCTACCTGCTGTGAGGTGGTTCTGCCCAGCTTCATGGAAAAAGTGAAACCCGCGTCCAAAGTCGCGCAGCTATGCAGTGTCTCAGAGGTGGACGCTAAAGGCAGGTTTCCCTTTTTCCATTGCGCTTCGGATGGTATCCCAAAGACTTTCGCCGTTTTCTTCTTTTTTCTCTCTACAGCTTTAACTGTCGATCGAGAGTTAAAAAACAAAAGCTATAAAATGCAGAGGCTATGTCATTTTACTGGATTCATTTGTTTTGTTGCGGTTCTGGGGTAGAATAGGAAGCGACATTATTCGTACGGAAAAGAGGCAATCGATATGGACATGAAGATGAAGAGCATTCAGATAGAAGGCAAGGAAGTTGAGCTGTTGGCGGAATATCCGGTGCGGTTTGCTTGCATGGAGCATTTGGAGCAGGAGTTGGATGATTACGTAAATGATTTTGAGGCGGCGCCGGATACGTATGCAGCACAGGCGATTGAGGGCGATGGAGTAGACAAGCGTTGTCGGGAATGTGGAGAGCCTGGGCAGATCGCGCTTTTGAAAGAGAAGGGAATGTAGGATCATGCAAATTTCGATTATCACGGTAGGAAAGCTGAAGGAGAAATATTTGCGTGAGGGCATTGATGAATACAGCAAGCGTCTGTCTGCTTACTGCAAGCTGCAAGTGATTGAGGTCAATGATGAAAAGGCGCCGGAAGAGATGAGTGCGGCGGAGATGGAGCAGGTGAAGCGCAAGGAAGGCGAGCGTATCCTGGCGCAGATCAAGCAGGATCAGTATGTGATTGCGCTGGCGATTGATGGGCAAATGTGGTCATCGGAGAAGCTGTCTGCGGAGATGGACAAGCTGGCTTTGCATGGGCGCAGTCAGGTGGCGTTCGTGATTGGGGGCTCGTTGGGGTTGTCCGATCAGGTATTGAAGCGGGCGGATGCATTGCTGTCGTTTTCGAAGATGACGTTTCCACATCAGTTGGTGCGGTTGGTGTTGTTGGAGCAGGTTTATCGGGCGTTTCGGATTAGTCGGGGAGAGCCTTACCACAAATAGTGGTAAAACAGCGGATCGAGCTAGAAGTACAGTTGAATCAGATAAGAAAGTACTATTTACTTGAGAAAAGAACAAAATGACCGGAGGGGGCAGGGAAGACTCCGTTCGGTCTTGTAAAAAAGAATAAGAGAGGATACGTTGCAAATCAACGTCATATATAAATGCGCGTAGATCGATTACTATCCATGTTACTCATTATCTCAAAAAAAGGTACGGTTACAGGTAAAGAGCTTGCGGAACATTTTGAGGTGTCCATACGAACAATTTACAGAGATATAGAAAAGTTAGGTGAAGCAGGTATCCCAATCGCATCCATTGGTGGTAAAGGTGGGGGCTATTACATTATGGAAGACTATAATGTGGACAATCTTTTTTTAAACAAAGATGAAGCTTCTACTTTCATGGCGATAATGAATAATCTAAGTTTTCTATTTGGGAAAAACACAACGTTTCATGATATTGTTTTAAAGATTGAGAATACGCTTAAACAAGAAAAGAATACAAGCAAGTTAGACATTAATCTGTCTCATTTCAGTATGGAAAATGAATTAAAGGAATACCTGCTTCTATTAAACAATGCTATTGAGAAAAATAAGCTAGTGGTATTCGAATATATCAACAGAAGTATGGAATATTTCGAAAGAACAGTAGAACCGTTTCAAATTACATTTTCCGCCGGTCAATGGTATTTGGTGGGCTTTTGCAAAGAAAGAAATGACTACAGAAGGTTCAAGCTAGTACGGATCAAGAATTTGAAAATGGGTGAGAACTTCGAAAAAAAGGATATCCCAAATGAAGAAATCCAAGAAATAATTGAGAATAGCTATCTTACGCGAGGCATAACCGTTACCTTAAAGTTTGCTCATAAAATGGGAGAGCAATTAACTGAGTATTTTCAAAAAGAGAAAATAACTAAAACACATAACAATCAATATATCGTTGTGGATCAATTTCCATATGAGGAGGGATTACTGAAATTTATTTTAAGCTTTGGTAAGGAATGCGAGATAGTGGAGCCCTGTTATTTGAGAAATGAATTACAAGAATATATAAAAACAATATTGCTACCATACAATGACTGACATACAGGTGTCAGTTATTTTGTTTTATAGTAGGGGTGTAAGTAGTCCGGAAATAGCGTATATTCAAGGGGATGAGATAGTGAGCAATACAAGAATGAAACTCATGATAGACCTGCAAAGAATTGAGAAGGAACATTACCAGCTTCGTGAAGGTGAGCGGACACAGGATTTTTTAACTCTAATGCTGCAATTTATCGGAGATCCTCAACCGGAATTACGGGATGAACTGATCTATCCGACACTGTATAAATGGATTTATGAAGAGGATCGGTTTACGGAAACGGAATTGAGCACTCTTTTGGCAATTCTGACCGATGAGCATCATTTGTTCTATCATATTGGTAGCGAAGGTGACCAGTCTGTATTTACAAGAACGTTCTCTGTTCTGCCAGTAGCTTTAATAGTACGGCGTCACAGCAAGAAGCCTTTTCTGGATTATGCTGAATTCCAGAATCTTAAGCATTCGCTGCTCCGCTATTATAAGGAGGAAAAGGATCTGCGCGGCTATCTGCCTGAAGGAGGCTGGGCTCATAGTGCGTCACACGGTGCGGATGCTTTGCTGGAGCTGGTCAAGTGCCCGGAGGGCGATACAGCGGTACAGCTTGAAGTACTTGCTGCTATTGAGGGGATGCTCCATAATGGGAAACAAATTTTTAGCGATGAGGATGATGAGCGGATCGCCAGTATCGTGGATACCATGATTGAAAAGGGTCTGCTTCCACAGCAGGAGCTCGCTGACTGGATAAGCGGTTTGACACAATGCGTCGACTGGCCGAGAAGCTACGTTCAGATGATCGCTCGTGTGAACAGTAAAAATTTTCTGCGTAGTCTATATTTCAGAAGAGGACAGGGTAGCCGCGGAAATGTTCTTGCCGCTGTCATTCTTGCTGCAGAGACGAAATTGAACAAGTTTGCGACTGGAAGATAGTGAATTCATCCTTTCCGAAAGCTGCTTTTTTGCAAAAAAATGCTAACGGCACGTTTCGAGTAGAACTTGATATGGCCTGCTCAGCTCTAATCGATCTTTCAGCCATTGTGGTGGAGTCTCAAAAATCAGGCTATGTCGATTTGCATGATTTGGATGAGGATAGGCAGCCGTGCAAACTTTATATAGATGCCTCCGAAGAAAAAAGGAACCTGCTTCGGGATGAATTGTACAAGTTTTCCCGTAATCCGCTGGCTTACAAATTAGCCGAGCTTGTTCCGGCCGATGATATGAGAGAGCTTGCGGAAAAGGCAAAAATGATCGCAGATGAGCTGGCACCGTTAAGCTGAGCCTTATCACAAGTAAAGGCAAGCTTTTACAGAAGTCTGGGGAGAAATTGTCTCGCTAGCACATACCGTTGTACTCAAAAAGGCCCCGTATTAGCAGGGGGCCTTAGAGTTGTTTATTCACATTATCGCGTTTTGGAACCAAACGCGCTTACTTCGCCTTCATAGTATCAGAAGTTTTCTAAAACAATTTTTCCAATGGTCCGTCCAGACTCCAACTTCTCATGCGCGAAACGTAGGTTTGCTGCATTGATGGGCTCTAGTCGTTCAGTCAGCGTAGTTTTTATTTTTCCAGCATCGATTAAGTCCGCCAGTTCATTCAACAATTCGTGTTGTTTGATCATGTCATTGGTATGAAACAAGGACCGTGTAAACATGAACTCCCATACAAACGTTACACTTTTAGAAAACAGCAAGTCCATTTTCAAGCTCCCTGTCCAGGTAGCTTTATTTGTAGGAACGATAGAGCAAATTTTACCTTGGGGGACAATGACTTCCGCCATATTTTCAAGATGTTGAACAGTATCATTCAAGCAAAGGATATAATCTACGGTGTCAATACCAACTTCCTTGAGTTGAGGGTGAAAAGGTTCGTTGTGGTTTATGATAAAATCCGCACCGAGACTGTTGACCCATTGAATTGACTCTGGACGTGAAGCAGTACCGATGACGGTCAACCCTGCTAATTTTGCAAGTTGAATAGCAATCGATCCTACTCCTCCAGCTGCACCGATAATCAGTATGTTTTTGTTTTCACCTGTATTTACGCTAATTCCTAAACGATCAAAAAGGCCCTCCCATGCAGTTATCGAGGTAAGCGGTAATGCGGCGGCGGCAGCGAAATCCAAACTTCTTGGCATATTTCCCACAATTCGTTCATCAACTAAGTGAAATTCACTGTTACTGCCAGGTCGAGACACACTGCCCGCATAATAGATCTTGTCCCCAGGTTTAAACAATTGGCAGTCAGGACCGACTTGTTCTACGATTCCAGCGGCATCCCAACCAAGAATTTTCGGTGAATCGGCTTCGTAGTTATGTACTTCGCGGACGCCTACGTCTGCAGGGTTGACAGAGATTGCTTTTACACGTACAAGCAAATCGCGGCCTGTAGGTTCTGGTTTATCCAAGTGCAGATCAATAAGGCTTTCCGGATTGGATATGGGGAGGTAACGGTAAGCACCGACAGCTTTCATCTTTTGGTGAGTATTCATGGGTATTCATCCTCTCAAATAGGAAATGTTGTACAGTTGCATTGTAAATCGATTCAATTACTTTAAGTAAGTACGCATATTTTTATGGTATAGTATTAAAAATCAAACCATTGGGGGATAAGCTGATGGGAGACCGAAGAAAGAAATATGGAGTAAGTCCAGATATGCAAGCATGTCCGGTTGAAACAACGCTGGATGTTATTGGTGGAAAGTGGAAGGGGATCATTCTCTATCAGCTCCTGAATGGAACGAAAAGATTCAATGAATTCAGGCGGCTCAATCCAGGAATAACGCAGTTTATGCTCACATTGCAGTTAAGAGAGCTTGAACGGGATGGCATCATTCATCGCGAAATATATAAAGAGGTTCCTCCAAGAGTGGAATACTCCCTTACTGATTTCGGAAGGACTCTGGAACCGGTCATTATGTCAATGAAAGCATGGGGCGAGTCTTATAAAGTGCGGCTTAATGAAAATCCATCGATACAAGGGGAGGAGAGTTAAAGGAAAGTTGGGTAACAAGGCGGTGGGTACAGGGCCATAGCTACATTCCGCAAAGGATGGCCTTAAAAACTTGCTGTTACGGACAGCGCGGAGAGCCTTATCATAAGTGATGGCGAAAAATTTGTGAGAAGAAGGGTGTAGAGGTGTGGAGGAGTGATGGAGGAAGGTGCTATAGAAATAGGCTTACGATCGGGACGGGTGTCGTCCGATGACGAAACCACAACACAGACCAAGGAAGATCTTGTTACTTCTTTTGATCCTCACCTTCCCTATTTTTGAAAACATCCTGACCTGATGCCGCTACCCGGCGGTTTGAACACTAGCCGGGTAGCGGCATTTTTATTATTCATATAGGTTGACAATGATAATCGTTATCAATAATGTGAGAATATGATGTACAACGATCCATCTCAGGATTCCGGCAAACTACTATTGAAATGAGGTATGCAATGTGAAAATCGACGTTGATCAGTTAGCAGAGCATTTTGCACACATTCCTTTCCAAGTAGAAGGAATATACCGATATGCTAGAAATCCAGGTGTGCCTTACGCTGACTATACAGATTCCTTTCCTGGATTTGTGTTTCCACTTACAGGGAGGGTACAATTTCAATTTAATGGTACGCCTTATATCCTTTCGCCAGGAAAAGTTGTGCATGGCGGTGCAAAAATGAAACTAGCTCAAAAAATGTTTGGTAACACCAACTGGGAATATATTCTTGTTCTATACCGGATATGTAATTCAGAACTAGAAGGGTCAAGCTTTTCTCATCAGCATTTTGAATTATCAACAGGACAATCCCCTCGTCTGATTGAATTAATCATGCGTCTTTGGCATGTGTATAATCAGCGCGGAGGCCTTTCGATGTTTCAGACCGAAATGCTGTTTCGAGATGTACTGAATGAAGCCTTATTATGTGTTGTTAATAGGCAAAATAGCTGTGAATCACATGCTTTATTCGAACGGGTATCTACTTATATTCATGAATACTATTATCAAAGCCTTACAATAGCATCGCTTGCAGAACAATATAACGTTAATCGAAATCGACTTTCTTACGTATTTAGAAGACATGCAGGGATGGGACCAGCAGAATATTTATTAAAATATCGTATAAAGATGGCGCAAAACATGCTATTTACAAGTGATGTGCCCGTACAGCAAATTGCGCAAACTGTTGGAATTGCTGACCCCTTTTATTTTAGTAGAGTGTTCAAGAAACAATTTGGTATTTCTCCTACTGAATATCGAGAGAAGTTCATCAATAATCCATGCTAATTTCAACAGGCATCCATTTTAAACGAATAATGACTTAACTATACTGATGGCAAGCCAAAGAAAACATCATGTCGGAGGAATTGCGTATGCACAAGATGAAAGGCTTGCTAATCTCCCTGCTATTATTAGCAGGCATACTAGCAGGTTGTAATGAAACACCTGCTGAAAATAAAGGATCAACTGCAGAAAGTACATCTACATCAGCAGTTAAGGCAGATGCACCTGATTGGCCAAGAACATTTAAGGATGCGTTAGGTAAAGAAATTGTTATCAAGAACAAACCAGAAAAATTGGCTGCATTATGGTATTTTTATCCTGAAATATTAGTTGCATTAGGTGAGCCTCCTGCTGCTTCTACTGATAAAGAGTATCTATCTTCTTTATCTTATTTAAGTGGAAAGCTGGATTCAGCTGAAGAATTAGGAGACAAATTGTCCCCTAGTATCGAGAAAATTTTATCTATTGAGCCTGATTATATTTTAGCAACAGAACAACATGAAAAAATGTATGATTCACTAGAAAAAGTTGCGCCAGTCATTACGTTAAAGTCCAAGGACATCTATGAAAATTGGCAATATGGACTTCGTACAGTAGCCGAGATTATTGGGAAAGAAGACGAAGCGGAAAAAGTCATTGATAAAATGATGAAAGAAATTACAACTGGGCGTGAAGCATTAAAGTCGATTCAAGGAGAGTCAGTAGCTCTTATTTTGTCTTGGGATGGAAAAACTTTTAATGTTCTAGGTGAAGGAAATCCTGTCTATACACTTGCGTTTGATAAAGAAAAGGGACTGGGGCTTACACCTGATGATACATTTGAAGGTACGAATAATAAATTTACGACGTTTGAAGGAATTTCAACTGTTCAAGCAGACCACATCTTCCTTATAGGTGACATTACAAAAAAGGAAATATTAATGAATGACTTAAAGCAAAGTAAGGTATGGAATAATCTGAACGCCGTTAAGAAAGGCAATGTCTATTTAATGGATACTTCCGCTATTACTGGAGGGCCATTAGCTATCGAATACGCTTTACAAAACATAACAAATGCCTTGCGTAAGCTCTAAATCATGCAGGTTAAAAAATAAGGAGGGATTAATATGCATTACCAAGCTATCAATCTGAATGAGGAGCTATCTACATTCACCGATCTCTGGTCTCCGAAAGTCATTGCTGAAATGAATGACTATCAATTTAAGCTCGTTAAGATTGCTGGGGATTTTATATGGCATGAGCATCAAGGTACGGATAAGGTATTTATGGTACTCGAAGGAGAGATGTTCATTGATTTTCGTGATGGTCGGGTGAAAATTTCCAAGGGTGAGATGTTTATTGTCCCGGGGGGAGCCGAGCAGAAGCCCTTCGCCGAAAAGGAATGCCATATCATGTTGGTGGAGCCAAGAGGCGTATAAACACTGGCGGTACTGAGTCTGAATAACAGCAGTCAATAATACTTGGATCGATCCAGTGTTTGTTACTAGTACGAACTCAATGTATGAGAAAATGGTTCACGTAAGAAAAATAAACAGAAGGTGAAAAGTGGAGTTGAAGCAAATGGAACAAGAGCTCGTTGCTTTAACATGCGGGGTATGCAAAGGCGTATCAGAGCGCATAAGGATGGAAAGTGAGCTGTTTGATATTGCTGGCTTCGAAAATGATATTATGGAATGGTCAGATTCTGAAAACGAAGTTCCTCCGTTGGATGAGCGACATTGGCTACGTTCTGATCGCCCGCCTGAGCAAGGTCAGGTTAGAACGGTGAAGGTTTCCCATCCTTTCCATATGAGGATTGGAGAACCCTTTTGGATCATGTACACTCCGGTACTCTCCAGTTTTAATGGATGGGATTCGCATCCCGAAGAGATTGAACAATCTTCATTTGTTCGGTGTTCTATTGAGCGTGTTATTGAGCGGAATGAGTTTACAGCTTGGTTGTGCATAAAGATTTTAGATGTATGGATGATTAAGGATTACAACGAGAGATTTCCAGAAAGAGATGGGAGCACAGGTTATTTAGAAGGTTTTGAGATGTTCGGAGATCCTTACATATTCAACTACCGGAACTGGCTATTTATCAGTGCTGGTGCACAGGGAGATCTCGGCGAATGGGGACTCGTAAAACAATTAAATAGTCAGTACCATATGCTCGTATATGGAGATTGGGGCTTTCATAAGAATAATGCTTATGGAGGAAACATCCTGCTGCCTAAGGATCGGATCGATGGATGGATCAAGCAAGCGATGGAGAATAATCGTTATGAAACGATAGAGTAGTAAGATGAGAGCGTGAAAGAGGCTTCATGGAAAGCATATGAATTTATCATTGCTTGGGGTAACGAAATAATGATTGAATATTAAAGGAAGGAGCTGACCGCCACAGCCCCTTCCTTATTTTTGCATTTTCATTCACATATACTGGAATTCGGGAATTTTCCTTGCAGATAGGAATCCCACAGGCTATTGATAAATTCAATATTGATCTTATTTTCAAACGCCTTGGAAATTAGACCAAAGTCGTCGGACGCATACCCTGCCAGCTCTGAGTTCTGTGTGATCCGAAAAGTTTGCTTAAACACAAACTCCCTAATTTCTCTAATCACGGTATTTTCAGAGGGGGCAATTTCCTCAACTTTTTTGTAACTAGAACTCCATGCCGTATCAAATTCATCAGCATCCCTAGCGTCTAATTCAGCGTCCCAATCAACATCTTTATTGAAGACATTCTCTAAAAAACTGTCATTACTGATTATCGAAAGTATCTCACTTGCTGTTTTCAACGGAACCAGCCCCCTTCCATAGTATACTAATGGGGATCACTTTGTAGCACAATGGGATATGCCTCAGTTTTTGCAAATCAGACATTCCCTTTCTTCTTCCATGCTTTGTATCTTCTCCGCTCAACTCTACAAGGCAAAATAAATTCAAAAAGGCTGACGTTTCGCAGTGCCTCGGCACCGGAACCGTCAGCCTTTCGTGCAGTTTATCCTACACCATCACTTTCTAACAAGGAATAAAAATTATCTCGGTCTTCGTCATCGAATTGGCCAAGTGTCCGTACCCTAACAAATTCATGTCCGCCATACATGTCCGTTCCTATTGTAGAGCGCGATCATATTATTGCTGTGCTCCCATTCATGAAATTTGTAACGTTAACGGTATAATAGAACGGAAACATAGAACACATGAAGAGAAATTCTGCGAAAGCTTTACATATGTGGAAAGTAAGATAGGCTTGGCTCCGAGCCGTACCACCCGAAATGAAAGGGGAAGATGCATCATGTCGAAAACAATCGTTGAGAAGCTGAACCTGCAAAAATATCAAAAAACGGCTGTCTTACACACACCGGAGGGTGAGGAGAGCTTAGCCGTTCTTAAAGAAGCGGACCATGAGTTGAAAGACGTGCAATATGACATGATTTTTGCCTTCGTACTGGATATAAAGTCCTTGCAGGAGCTCATGAAGAAGGTAATCGACCATAGCTATTTATTGGAGGGAGGGCTTCTATACGTTGCTTATCCCAAGAAAGGGAATAAAGTCTATCCGACTTATATCCATCGGGATGAATTATTCGATGGATTAGGAGCCGACGAAGATGGCTATATCGGGACAAGCACGATCAAATTTAATCGAATGGTCGGCATGAATGAGGTATTTACGGTTGTCGGGTTTAAAAATGAGAAAAAGAAGGCGGCAAAAGCTACATATAAGCCGAGTAAATGCGTAGATGATTATATAGACTTTGTGCCGAAAATAGAAGAGGATTTGCGTCATGCGCCAAAAGAGCTCGCTTTTTACCAATCTCTCACGCCCGGGTACCAAAAGGATTGGGCTCGGTATGTATATAGTGCCGTACAAGAGGGGACACGGGCAAAGCGCCGAGCTGAAATGATGGCGGTCTTGGCTGAAGGCTTTAAAAGCATCGATCTCTATCGCCGGAGTAAATGAGGCGCTGTTTGAAGTTGTGAGGAGACCTCCATAGAATGAAATACAAGAAGAGCCCGCGTCGAGCGTGGGCTCTTTGTTGCTTGCATGAACCGAGGCGACCTCTTATATAAGAATACATCTTCAATGTATATATTAGCCTAAGGGCAAAAACACTATTACAGCATATATTAATATAACGATGATTTTCTTTATTTGGGAGTGAAATATTGTGAAAACTCCATGGATAAATTATGCGAAGATGGGGCAGATCAGTTTAAAACAAAAGAATAGTAAAAACACTAAGGTACCGCCAAAAAAAGAAATCCGTCTCAAAAAAAATAAAAAGAATGATGGCAAACAGCTAACGGATGTGAAAAATCGCAGAGCTGGAAACTATCATTATTGTCATATAGCTGAGAATTTTGATTGTAACCACAACTCTCAAGACGATGAGTTTTCTGTTTCTGATAATGTTATGGAAGTGAAGGATTCCAAAGATATTGAGCAAGTTTCTCAGAGTGAGCAAGTCGATGAACCGACTAATGATCCGCAAATCGAATCGCCTAAACGTGGAAGAATCTATTCGCTAACAAACAAAAGCCCATTTTCGACTATTATAAAAATTAAGGATTTTCTTCATCCCCCCATTTTTGGCGGTATAGATCAAAATACAATTGAATTTATAGACCTAAATAATAAACAACAACCTCAATTAGATACAAAGCTAGTCAATAGTACAGCTCATTATCAGGAGGAGATTTTTGGTCGTTTAATTCATTCCACAATTTCTGGAAGTATATTTTTAACTACTACTATTCAAACGTGTAATATGAATAAACAAGATAATCTTTATCACACTTTTGTAGCTCCCATTCATGACTCGCCAGATACAATTTCAGCAGAAACAAATCATATATCCTGTCCTACTCATCATTTCATAAATATCAGGGTCCCAGTTATAGTTGGAGAATATAAGGTTGAAATACCTCTAGATGAGGATATTATGTTTGAAGAAGAGATACTGGGTATTAAAGGAATCTCAAATGAGGTAATCCTTAAGGAGTGTAGATTGGTTCCTACTCAATTTCATCCATCATTAGGGGAAGGAACTAGAAAAGCTCGGGAAGGAGATTTATTCCTGGAGGGATATATACATCAAAATATCGAGTATTCTGTCGCTGACAAAACAAATGGTACTACAATTCAAAAAGAGTCAGTAATGAATTTTTATCAATTACATCAAAAAATTGCAGTAGAATTAATTGTTCACATACTACAAATTCAACCGGTTCGAATCAGTTGTGATGGCACTAAAATTTAGGCAATAACGGAATCAAACACCGATTCATGTAAAATGGGTATGTTGTCTAAGAGAATTGCCCTTACTTAAAAAGGAATGCGGAATATAGTGATATCGAGTTTAAAAAACTCAAATTGAAAATTGGAGTTGATTTCCAATTATGAGCACTAGCAATCCAAATCAAGTGACCCCCGCATGTCCAGTGTTTTCGGCAGAACAAAATCCATTAACAGTCGAACCAACCACGATCATTTCTCAAGCAGCTTTACCAACCATTAAGGTTCCAGTGGTACTTGTAGAGCCAACACTTCAAATCGTTGTAGAAGCAAATATTCCACTTAACCCACCAGCAACTGAGATTAAGAGAGTGGTAAAACATGTATTTCTCAATCAGGTTAAACTTGTTCCTGTCGCATTTCAGCGTATTGGTACTACTGACTTTTTCAATGTTACAAGAGCCAAGTTATTTGTAGCAGGATTCATTCGTAAAAACATTGAATATGCTGCTGCTGGATGTAGTGGAGCACTTCAAGATACAATTGCGGATGTTTCTTTTACAGGTTTTGCTGACATCAGAACATTTTTAACAAGGCCAATTATTGGTGTCTCTGAGGCGAGTAAAGCATTTTTCCTCAATGAGAATGATGGCCAGATTCCACGTTTGGATAAAAATTTCTTCCAAAATCTCGTTAAATACAACGAACAACCATTTGGTGAGTTGGTAGCTGCCAACTTCTATGAACTTGATTTTTCACCGGTTATAGCATCACCTGAGGGAACGTTTAGTAGCCTGACTGAAAAAATTGTCCTAGACCTTACTGTAAAAGTGTTGCAGACACAACAGTTATTAGTTAATGCTACACAACAAATTACAATTCCTCCTGCAGGTACAGTTGGTTGTGACGAATAGGTTAATCTAAGAAGGTTATTCCCCATCGGCCTAAACGGTCGGGGGAATGACCTTTTTTCATTTTCGGAAATGCTCTGCACTTTTCGGCAGAGTTCTTTCCGTTGAGTTGTCTCTCAAATTAGGAGACACCCTATTTTGTTAGTTTCTTAAGAGAATCTATCATGTACACCCATCCAATCAGGCCACATAAAACAAAACCAAACGCATGCAGCGACCCGTAAATCGGAATGAAATCGTGTATGGTTAAAGAAAACATGTTCTTCAATAACGGATAGCAAATGGAAACTACAACAATCGTGTAAAAGGAAATGCAAGAAAGGACTAAAAAGAAGTTGGACTTATTGAGCAAAGAACCTCTTTTCAAGTAACCAAGCAGATAAGTCGTGTAAATCGCAATATTACAGGCGAACAAGGTGACGCCAATATACTCAATCGGCTTCGAGAAAATAATACCGATAGCGATCAGAATAGGTCCAATGATATCGACAGCAACGATCCAAGGATACCAGCTTTTCTTTGTCATAACCCGTCCGAGTAGACCGATAAAAATCGGAACGATTGCAGATGAGAAATGAAAGTGGAGCGAACTCAGGGCGTGAGTTGCGGGCTTAGCCTGGAAGAGGTCAAACTGATACTGATAGAGGGTGAACCAAATGCCCCCGATAAAAAAGTAAACGAGCCCCGCGCCAATCGCGATTTCCTCTGTTCTTCCCTTGCGATTCACAATAATGGTCAGGCCATAGATGCCGAGCAGGAATGTGAACAGTAGCCACCCGAGCGAGAGGGTCCCCGGTATTGCTGTGCTTCCCAGCCCCCACGTCTTGCTGCCCATTACAGAGGCTAGGGCGAGAAGCGCTGCGGGAAATTGAAGTAGCTTGATAGCAGCAAAAATACCCCGTTGATGTTTATTCTTTTCGTCATAGCGCAAAACTACAATCACAAGAGGCACAATGACGAAAGCCGCAAACATGAGAAATTTTTCAACAAGGTTAAATTGGAAGTAATCCAGATAAAAGATCAGGATGGTTATGATTCCACCGGGAATCGTCCGTACTATCAATGGTTTCATCACTTGCCCCCAAGAAGCCATTCATGGATATTCATATAATTGGTTGCTTATAGTAGTGTAACACATTTTGTGAGGGCTATTCTGTTCACGAATCGCATACTAGATTTGCTCCCGATTTATTGGAGGTATGCGAGAAAGGTGCTGCGGCGCCTTCTTTTCTTTCAGAATTCCAGCATGTATCCTCGGCAGAACTTAACCAGCGCTACTTCACCGAACGTACCGATGGTCTTTCGCTGCCAAGCGGCGAGGAATTCCTGGTAGCCACTACATAGAGTCGAGACTCATAAGAATTTGAGTGAAGAAAACCCCGGGTCCTTATCTTAGGATCGGGGTTCTTTAAGCTGTTTTCCAATGATTAGTAAAGCTTATGATCATAATAACGAATTCCAATTGCTCGGGTTCTACTTACTGTGGTAGCTTAAAGTAAATAATCATATAAGAATACTCGGAATTAATTTTTTCTCTTGTGAGGTGCATATCGTTGGTACTTAAGGTGACAGACAGTCCTTTCAGTCAGGAACAAGTAGAGCTCCTAAATCGGTTGCTGCCCACGCTTTCGGAGGTGCAAAAGGTTTGGCTGAGCGGGTATCTTGCAGCTCTTCACAAAGTGGAGGCACCGATGGCCGCTGGGTTTCAAGCCGCTTCAGCTGCGAATGGGGCAGTCATTTCCAAAGAAGTGACAGTGCTTTTCGGATCTCAGTCCGGGAACAGCCAGAAGTTGGCCAAGGTGCTGACCGGAAAGCTTCAGGAGAACGGCTTCCACGTAACTCTTTCCTCCATGAGCGACTTCAAGACGAATGCGTTGAAAAAGGTTGAAAACCTGCTTGTTGTGGTAAGCACACACGGGGATGGTGAACCACCGGACAATGCCATCTCCTTCCATGAATTCCTGCACAGCAAAAGAGCGCCGCAATTGGTGGGCCTGCGGTTTTCCGTGCTGGCATTAGGCGACACCTCTTATGAATTATTCTGCCAAACTGGCAAAGAGTTCGATAAGCGGTTAGAAGAGCTAGGAGGCAAGCGTCTTACTCCCCGGGTCGATTGCGATGTAGATTACGACGAGCAAGCCTCTGAATGGATGAATCAGATCCTGGCTTCTCTCAGTGAAACTTCGGCAACCCAGGTTGCTGCTGCAAGCGCGATCGTCGGCGGTGCAGTGATCGGGACAGGGTCACAAACCGATTATTCACGGTCGAATCCGTTTCAGGCTGTGGTCTTGGAGAGTTTGAATCTGAACGGACGCGGATCAGATAAGGAAACTCGCCACTTGGAAATCTCCCTTGAGGGTTCCAATCTCGAGTATGAACCGGGTGATTGTTTGGGGATCTATCCCAAAAATCATCCTGCCCTTGTCCGTGAGCTGATTGACACGATGGGTTGGAAGGCGGAAGAGCTCGTTCCCATTCATAAAAACGGGGAAGAGCGCACGCTGGAAGAGGCCTTGTCCAGCCATTTTGAAATCACGGTTCTCACCAAGCCTCTCTTGGAACAAGCAGTAAAGCTATCATCAGGAAACGGGTTGCAGGAACTGCTTGCGGAAGGGCGAGAGCAAGAGCTTCGCGATTATGTTCGAAATCGGGATTTGCTGGACCTGGTGGAGGATTACGATTTTAAAGGCGTGCCTGCCAAAGAATTTGTCTCCATACTTAGAAAGCTGCCGCCGCGACTCTATTCGATCTCAAGCAGCTTAAAGTCCTACCCAGACGAAGTTCATCTGACAATTCGCAATGTTCACTATCAAGCTCGTGGCCGAGATCGTTACGGCGTTTGTTCGAGCTATATCGCGGATCGTTTGGAGACGGGTGATACGCTGCCAGTATTTGTACAGCATAACCCCAACTTTAAGCTCCCGGTTAACCCGGACGCCCCGCTGATCATGATTGGTCCCGGCACGGGTGTCGCTCCATTCCGTGCCTTCCTGGGAGAACGGGAGGAGCTTGGGGCGACGGGCAAGACATGGCTTTTCTTTGGTGACCAGCATTTCTCCACAGATTTTCTCTATCAGCTCGAATGGCAGCGTTGGCTCAAAAAAGGCGTATTAACGCACATGGATGTCGCGTTCTCTCGAGATACAAGCGAAAAAGTGTATGTTCAGCACCGGATGCTTGAGAAGAGCAAGGAGCTCTATCAATGGCTACAAGATGGGGCGCACGTATACGTATGCGGAGACGAGAAAAAGATGGCGCACGATGTTCACGCAGCGATGGTCATCATTCTCCAACAAGAGGGCGGACTCGATTCAGAGGAAGCTGTTGCGTATTTGAAGCAGATGCAGCAGGAAAAACGCTATCAGCGAGATGTCTACTGATTTTTGAGAAAGAATGAGAGGGGAGATGAAACCATGTCAGAAAATCATTTGCTTTCGCCAAACAGTGCTCCTCACAGCGATGTAGAAGACATTAAACGCAAAAGCGATTACTTGCGGGGGAGCCTGGTGGAAACACTGGAAGACAAAATTACAGGGTCCATCCCTGAGGATGATAACCGCCTGATGAAATTTCATGGCAGCTACATGCAGGATGACAGGGATCTTCGTAACGAACGGAGCAAACAGAAGCTGGAGCCGGCCTATCAATTCATGGTGCGCGTGCGTGCCGCTGGTGGCGTTGTCACACCAGAGCAATGGCTCATGATGGACGATATCGCCCAGCAGTTTGCCAATGGAACGATTCGCCTGACGACTCGTCAGTCTTTCCAACTGCATGGCGTGATCAAGTGGAATATGAAGCAGGTGATTCAAGAAGTAAACGAAGCCTTGCTTAGTACACTGGCTGCTTGTGGGGACGTCAACCGCAACGTCATGTGCAACCCGAATCCGTACCAGTCGGAAGTTCATCAAGAGGTTTACGAATGGGCAAAAAAAATAAGCAATCATCTCGATCCCCGTACCCGCGCCTATCATGAAATCTGGCTGGATGAAGAAAAGGTTGTCGACAGTCGGGATGGGGAAGAGCAAGAACCGATCTATGGGCCTGTTTATTTACCACGCAAGTTTAAGATCGGCATCGCCGTACCGCCTGCCAACGATGTTGACGTTTTTTCTCAGGACTTGGGCTTTATCGCCATTCATGAGGACGGTCGACTGCTGGGCTTCAACGTTGCGGTCGGAGGCGGAATGGGAATGACCCACGGCGATCCAAAAACGTATCCGCAGGTGGCGCGGGTGATCGGCTTCGTCACACCGGAACAAGTCTTGGATGTCGCCGAGAAAACGGTCATGATCCAGAGAGACTACGGAGATCGCGCGGTGCGGAAGCACGCTCGATTCAAATATACAATCGACGACCGAGGTATCGAATGGTTTATCCATGAACTGGAGCAACGACTGGGCTGGGAGCTGGAGAAGGCACGCTCCTATCACTTCGAGCATAATGGCGATCGCTATGGCTGGGTGAAAGGGAGTGACGATAACTGGCATTTTACCCTTTTCATTCAGAATGGCCGTGTAAAAGACGAGGACAACTATCTCCTGAAGTCCGGCCTGCGGGAGATTGCCAAGGTGCATACAGGGGATTTCCGCCTGACGCCGAATCAAAATCTCCTCATTGGAAATGTCACCAGTGAAAAGAAGCCGGAAATCGAACAGATCATTCAAGCATACGGGCTCACCGATGGAACTTCCTATTCTGCACTGCGGAGAAACTCCATGGCTTGTGTTTCGTTGCCGACTTGCGGACTCGCGATGGCTGAAGCGGAGCGTTATTTGCCTACACTGCTGGATGAGGTCGAGCTGATCTTGGATGAGGCGGGTTTGCGCGATGAGGAAATCGTCATTCGCATGACAGGATGCCCTAATGGATGCGCAAGACCTGCACTCGCAGAAATTTCTTTTATTGGGAAGGCTGTCGGTAAATACAACATGTATTTGGGCGGTGGTTTCTCCGGCAATCGATTGAACAAGCTGTATCGTGAAAACATCGGAGAAGCAGAAATATTAAATGAGCTGCGGCCAATTTTAAATCGGTATGCGAAGGAACGTGAGGAAGGCGAGCACTTCGGAGATTTCGTTATTCGGGCAGGGTATGTGAAAGAAGTAAGATCGGGACTCGATTTTCATGAGTAGTGTGGCTGCGAAGAGAAGACCATCCCGTTAAGGATGGTCTTTACCTTTGTCTTTTAGGCTTCTCGCAGCTGCTGAATCACTTCCGCTGCGAACTGATCTGTAAACCGGATATGCCCATTTTCCTGTACAATCTGCCCTTCCTTCTTGCGACGGTCCAGCCATTCGCTAATCCATCCCGGGGCATAGCCGCCTTGACCGAATTCTCCACCAAAGGCGATCATTTTCTCATAGACAGCCAGGTACTGTTCGCGAGTGGTATCGGGATATGACTTTATGTATAGCCAAAATTGCACATCGTACATCAGATACGAGAGTTCATCCGCATGAAAAGAAAAATAGCCTTTTTCCTCTACAATCCGTGTACAAATGCTGCGTATTTTTTGATCGATTTGTTCCACTTCCGATACTGGCGTGCACAGCTCCTCTAGCAAGGAAGAAAACTTCCCGTGGGCCACTTTATAGAGAGCCGCTTCCTTATCCTCCTCGGAGGTATCGTATTCTTCTTCGCTCACCAAGCCCCTGATAAACGCCTCAAAATTTTCAGCCAGGAACGTAATTTCATAATCGCTTTCCTGATCGACGTGAATGACTTCGGGTTCACCATCTCTCCCGCATGCCCGGTAATCCAGCATGACTACGTCGTGACCTGCTGAAGGACAATCGCAGATGACGACTCCAATGTCGGGATATCCCCAATCCTCAATCATAAATTGACTGCCAAGATCCCCGCAGAGCGAATAACTTTTCTCACGGCCAATGCCGAGAATACCACTAATGGCAATGTGATCCTCAGCCCAGGAGGTAGGGTCCTCTGTTGGAAAGCAGGTGTTCTTTGGAATTCCGCCATTCTGCTGCTTCATTAGTGCAAGATAGGAGGCAGGGAGCTTGTATCCCAGCTCTTCCTCGATCGATGCGATCAGTTCATCCGTGGGTGGCTCGGATAGATAGGCCTTTTTCGCGTACTCGCTGTCGTCCCAAAAGTCTTCAAGCGACATGTTCGAAAAAGGAACTTCCTCCGATCCTGAACCCTCAACAGCAGCAGCTCTTTTGGCAGCCATCCGAAGCTCTTGTCTTTGCTGCTTTTCCGCTTTTTGCAAGCTCCATTTTAACCATGATTCGGTATTCTGATTACCGGTTTCTAACTTGTCTGAGGTACGGAATGATTGTGCCGCCTCTTCATATCTTTTCAAATGATAGAGGGCAAAACCTACCCGAAAGTGCCAGACTGGATCTTGCTGACCTGCTTCAGCAATATTCTCCAATTGGTTGAGCGCTTCTTCATAATGCCCCAAGTTGTTATAAGCTCTGCCCAGTCGGCTGATTGCCTCATAGTCTCGTTCCTCCTCGGGGAGGCTTAACAGCGAGTCCACAATTTGCTGGTGTTCGTCTTCTTCATGCCAGCGATCCAACTGTTCGATAAGTGCCTGATCCATGGTAGCCTCCTAAACGATTCTTTTTTTTAAAAAATTTCCGGTGCTTAAGGGTTATTTCGACGCCAGCCACGCGAAGCTACTCCCATCTACCAAACGATTATGTATTCATATAAGATTAATTTATTTCGTGTCGTTTGTGCACTGCTGATCTAGAAGGGGTTAAACATTAAGGGGGCGTACAAGTTGAGTAAGATGGATATCCATGACGTATGGTTCGATTATGCCGCAGCCTTTGTGCAGAAAAAGAATGCTTCGGGCTGGAACACACTGACCTCACAGGAACAAGAGATTGCCGCCTTATGGTTGTTGGAAGCTGATGTATATAACGGCGGGTTTTTGCAGTTTTTTTGCAACTGGGGAGAAGAGGCATATATCTACGCGGTACGGGCCTTACAAGCCATCGGGGCAGTCCATGCACTCGAAATCGTCCAGTCGGGATATGCTTGCATCGAGCATTTATCGGAAGACAACCGCCTCACCCAACTCTGGGATATTCCACAGTTCCTTACTGAGGAAGAGGCAGAGCGGCTGGATAAGCTTGATCAGAGCTTCTGGGAAGACCAAGATCGCATTGCAGAAGTGGCACATCGCTATTACGTACAGCAGTTGGGAATACCCACCCCATCATAAGGTGACGGGGGTGGGGACTATCAAGGAGACTCCGACACCTATTCGTCAGCACTGGCCTCTTCTGACTGAAGCATAAGCAGCAGCTCTTGAATAGCGGGAGCGAGCTTATCATTCCCTTCCATAATTGCGGTGAAAACGGGAATGGCATCTTTTAGCAGCGAATAACTGAAAGAAAAATAGCTGAAAAATGCTTTCTGCTCATAACCCCGGGGCTCCTCTTCTTCCCACCATAATTCATCGTCTTCCTCGTCCTCTGGCCATAAGTACTTTTCGTCCAATAGCTCGTTCATGGACTCAGCAGCATTTTGGGAATCCATTTCGTCCACGTTTATAGCCGAAGCTACAGCCAAGTACAACTGAATTTCCTGCGAAGAGATCTGCTCTGGTTTTTGTTTGGCAAGCTCCTGCAGGAGAATCAGCAACACCCACGGCGTCGTCTGCCACAAGGTGCTTTGGTGCTCGATTAGACTGGCCAATTCCTCATATTGCCCGGTCTCAATAAGCCGCGGAATGTCCGTTCCTCTCCCATAGGCTGTCGTCAAACGCTGCCACGGAATGTTGTTTGTCAGGTGGGTCAAAGAGTTCATCTCCATCTCTCCTTAGACATGAGATTAAGGTCTATATATTTTACTAAGTTTTGCCATATGCAATGAAAAAATTTATATGGTAAGCGCCTCGCTGGTAACAACAAACCAAATCCTTCACCCCTGCAAGAAGCTAAGGTAAGGCCTTGGTTTTTATATGTTCCTATAACCTTTTCTAGACAATCCTCTCTTTTTTACCAACATTAAATAGTTATTAATCCTCTAATTATAATAGATAATTGAATCAATAAATAATTTCTATGATATAGTTATAGTTGTGAAAGGTAAGATGTTTTCGTAGCGTCTTGCAACGGGGCAAGGAGCTACTACTTCTTTTTTACAAAAACAGTAGATAAGGAAGGGTAATATGAGCTCCATACAGCAAAAAACAGACGTTATTTTGATTGGTGCAGGGGTCATGAGCGCAACTCTGGGAGCATTACTGAAAGAATTGGCACCGGAGTTGGAAATCAAAGTTTTTGAGAAACTCGCAAAAGCAGGCGAAGAAAGCTCTAACGAATGGAATAATGCGGGTACTGGCCACGCGGCACTCTGTGAGCTGAACTATACATCCGAGAAAGCTGACGGGTCTATAGATATTAGCAAAGCGATTAAAATCAATGAACATTTTCAGCTGTCCAGACAATTCTGGGCTTACCTTGTAAAAAACAATCTCATCCAAAATCCGCAAGACTTTATCATGCCAATACCTCATATGAGTATGGTACAAGGCGAAAAGAATGTAAGCTTTTTGAAAAAACGTTTTGAAGCGTTGGCAAACAATCCTCTATTTCAAGGGATGGAATACTCCGATGACCCTGAAAAACTGAAGGAATGGATTCCACTCATCATGGAAGGCCGCGCATCGAATGAACCAATAGCTGCAACCAAAATCGACTCTGGTACCGATGTCAATTTTGGTGCTTTGACACGTATGTTGTTCGATTACCTGAAGACGAAAGACGTCGAGATTAACTACAACCATGCTGTTGAGGATATCAAACGTACGAGCGACGGCATGTGGAAAATGAAAGTGTACAATATGGGTACCGGTAACATCGAAGACCATATTGCCAAATTCGTCTTTATCGGCGGTGGCGGCGGAAGCTTGCATCTGCTCCAAAAAACCGGTATTCCAGAGTCCAAACATATCGGTGGTTTCCCGGTAAGCGGATTGTTCATGGTTTGTAAAAATCAAGAAGTGGTAGAGCAGCACCATGCAAAAGTGTACGGTAAAGCAAAGGTCGGAGCTCCTCCAATGTCGGTACCGCATCTGGATACCAGATACATCGACAACAAAAAATCCTTGCTGTTTGGACCTTTTGCGGGATTCTCGCCAAAGTTCTTAAAAACAGGTTCCAATATGGATTTGATTACTTCTGTAAAACCGAACAACGTCATCACGATGTTGGCGGCAGGCGTAAAAGAAATGGCATTGACCAAATACCTGATCGAACAAGTGATGTTATCGCACGAAAAGCGCATGGAAGAACTACGGGAGTTCATTCCGAATGCGAAAAGCGAGGATTGGGGTATCGTGGTAGCGGGCCAACGCGTGCAAGTTATCAAGGATACACCAGCTGGAAAAGGTACCCTTCAATTTGGTACAGAAGTGGTTAGTGCCGCTGATGGCTCCGTAGCTGCATTGCTCGGCGCATCTCCGGGTGCTTCTACAGCTGTTCAGGTTATGCTAGAGGTATTAGAAAAATGCTTCCCACAACGTATGGCTGAGTGGGAACCGAAAATCAAAGAAATGATTCCTTCTTATGGCGTGTCACTCTTGCAAAACCAAGAGCTTCTTCAAGAGATTCAACGTTCGACAGACGAGGTGCTTGGTCTCGCCGAAAAAGAACTGGCTTATAGTTAATTAGTTAAGAGCAATCTTTTGGAACCTTTGATCCATTTTTTGATCGGAGGTTCTTTTTTTGATTTCGCAGAGTAGGAGTGGGGGAGATGAAGGAAGAAGGCCCCGCCATACACCATGGCGGAGCCTTCCTTTATCTATGAAGCGTCATAGCAGACTACTCTACTACCGCCTCCAACGTCACTTTCACCTTCACAGTCTGCGTAACCGACTCATCTTCCTTAGAAGTAATCGTCACGTACAGCGTAACGGTCTCTTCCCCTTCGGCAGGCAGCTCCTTCAAAATCCCCTCGCCATCGATAAACGCCTCATCAGAGCTCTTTGTCACCTGATAAGTCACATCATCGCTTTCTTCCGGCAGGGCAAGCACTGGCTGATCCAGCTCTGTGGTGTTCGCAATCTCAATCTCGAATTGATCTACGGCTTCTTCAACCACCTTAGACAAGACCGCGTTTTTATTCGATGCCTTAATCATGAAGGATTTCCAAGCCTCGTATTCTTTTACAATCTGCTCACCCTTCGGCTTGTTTTGGTCAACGCTTCGACCGACGAGCTTCAGCTTGTATTTTCCTGGATCGAGCTTCTTCGCTACTTGGCCACCATCGTAGTAGGTACCATCGAGATTAGAGAAGGTGATAGGGCCTGGTGCAATCAGTGCGTAATTGTTGAACACGGATGCGAGGGTACCGATGTATTTATCGTCCATGTTCCATGCTTCAACAGAGATCTGGTTCACGTCTTTTGCTTGCAGCTCAGCTTCGAGTGTGAACGAATCCTCATTGCCATCGCCATCAGGCGTGATCGTCGTATCGGACAGCTTCAGGTTGTCGAAACCGAAGTTGGTATCCTCACGCTTGTCTCCCACGTGTACAGCAAACGGCAGGCGCAGGTCAGGGTTGCCTTTCGCTTTCAGCAGGACTTCCCCTTCATACACGCCGTCTTTTGCATCGGAGTCAACGGACAGGTTGAGCTCAAATGTGGTCGCATCGCCTTTTTTAGCGGAGATGGAATCATCGGAGATTTCCACATCGATGTCATCGACATCTGGCGATTTGGAGCCAGGCTTGTACGGATCTGTCGTGACGGATGGATGCATGATTACTTCTGCTTCGTAAGAAACTTCTTTCTTGGACAGGTTTTTCAGCTGGAGTGTTTTCGTGACGGTGTTGCTGCCAGCCTTCAGCAAGCCAAAGGAAACGTTATCCGCATAGTACGGAATGGTCTTCGGCTCAAAATCTTCGCCCAAAATGGTGAGCTGCTCGACCGTTGTCAGAACAGCAGGTGTTTTCGATGCGGCGTAGCCGTTCACACGGCCAGCACCTTGGGAGTACACATCGTACAGTAAGCCGTCTGGGCTATACAGCGGTTTTGAAGTGTTCGCGAGCGCTGCCTTGATATCGGCAGGTGTCCAGTCCGGATGTGCCTGTTTCAACAGCAGGGCTAGACCGGAAACGTGCGGAGCTGCCATACTTGTACCGTTTAGACGGGCGTATGCCTTGTCGTACTTGGCGTCAGGGATAAGCTTGCTCCAAGATGGATAGCTGGACAGGACGGCTACACCTGGCGCAGCTAGATTCGGCTTAATGCTGTAATCGTCGCCCATGATTGGACCACGAGAGCTAAATCCGGCGATGCGGTCGCCCGGATCATTTGTGCTTGGGTAGTTTCCTGAGAACGTAAACGTCAGTGTTTTTGCTTTTTCAGGGTCAGCCAGCAGCTCTTTTGCCAGTGTTCGGCCTTCCAGACCCTTCATGTCAAAGGTAGGGATCGCTTCGATCTGGTCACCCAGGATCGTGTTGACATAGCCTTCGCGATCACGGATATCTAGGTCGGCTTGGCCATCCCCGTCGACGTCGTTACCGTTAAAGACCACGATAGCGACAGCACCAGCTTTTCGGGCGTTTTCGATTTTTTCCGTGAAGCCGAGAGAACCACGGGAAACGAGAGCGACTTTGCCTTTTACATTTGCCTTTTCAAAATCGCTGCGAGAGCCAAGGTTGGCATAGGCGACTGGCAGCGCTTTGGTTCCGATAATGGAGGAGAAGTTATCCTTTCTGACCTGCCATGCCATTACAGGGAACTCGTAATTGGCTCCAAAGGATGAGGTTGCTGAGCCGTCATATTGCACGGTAGGGGAGTCTACCGCTGCAACTGTGATCGGCAGCCTCGCTCCAGAAGGTGATCCTGCCGTATAGAAATGTCTGCCGCGTTCATCATCGGCTGAATTCCCACCCGATACGACCGTGATCACACCAGACAGCACCGCGTTATTCACAGCGATGGCATCTGGGGAGTCAGAGTCCTTCTCCATAGCGGAGCCAAGCGACAGGTTAATGACATCCATGCCGTCTTTCACCGCTTTTTCGATACCGTCGATGACCTGAGCGGAGCTACCGCCGCCTCGGCCCAATACGCGGTAGACGTAGAGGTCTGCACCGTAGGCAACCCCTTTTACCTGTACATCTGAGGTCCTGTTTTTGGCGCGTCCTACGATGGTGCCGGAGACGTGAGTGCCATGGCTGGAGCCTTCATATCCTTTTCCATCGCGATCCTCTTCCACAGGGATTGGTGCTTGTTCATAAGGGTCTTTGTCATTGTCGAAGGAGTCATATCCGCCTTTATTATAGGCATCTTTGAGATCAGGGTGCTTGTAATCGACACCCGTATCGATGACGCCGACCTTCAATCCTTTCCCTGTCAAACCTTCTTTCCACATATCGAGAACGCCGATTTGTTGGAGAGGGGCCTGATCCCATTTGGTAGACGATGCTTTCTCGCTGACGGCATCAATCTCAGGAAGCTCATAATACGTATTCTGATAAATGCGTTTCACCTGCGGCAGTCCAGCCAGTTCTTCCAACTCGTCGGCTGATACCGTTACTTCCATCCCGTTGAATACATGCTCAAACTTGCGCTTTACCTTCAGTTTGACCTGGTTGTCTTTTGCCTCATCGAGGAAAGATTCTTGCTCCTCCTCTACTTTTGCTCGCAACGATCTAACGGAAGATTCTGAACCTTCTTCGTGTTTAGCTGTGATCGAAGGCTCGCTGTTCAGCTCAATAATGACACTGACGTTTTTGCTGGAACTGGTGTTCAGCAGAGGGGAGATTTTCGAGATTTCGGAGCCAAGCTCTACTTCCGCATTGGTATATTCGTTTACTTTCTCCCAATCCTGTTCGCTAAACTCCGCCGCTGCCAGTGCATTGTAAGGAAGGCCACTCAGCATGAGTGATGCTGCAAGCGTAAGAGAAGCGAGAGTACGCATCTTCTTCATCAGTCCACTCTCCTTAAAAATTATGTATAAGACGTTTTGCATAAGTATTTCTCTTCCCGTAAGACTACTCCTTTTATTGGGAAAAAACTTTTTATCGAGCAGATTCGTCAAAAATAGACATAATTGACTGTATTTTCAATCGAATAAAGGAGAATAAGGTAATAATTTGTTGTTTTTTGCCAATTTATTTTCTATATTTTTCATAAGACATAGGTTAGGAGAGGGTAATCAATGATCACGTTGAAAGGTATCGGGGGATTTGAAGAGCTGCCAGAAATCGCGATGCATATTTATCAAGGAAATGTTCCGGCTTTGCAAGATGCTATTGCAGCCGGCTGGGATATAGAAAAGGGCTTCGTGCTTAGCGAATATACGACGATAAGCCCGTTGGATCTGGCTCTCGTATCGGAGAAGTTGGAGGTTGTAAAGCTGCTGGTAGAGCATGGTATCGATTTGAATGTGAAAAATAATCCAGCTTTTTTGATGGCAGTACGCTATTGCAAGGAAGAGATCGTTCGTTATGTTGCAGCTCAAGGCGCCAAGCTGGACATGCTCAATCAGGTGCGCTCAGGCGCTTATTCACAGGCTTACTATGGCAACAAAAAGAACATCCCGCTCATTCAAGAGCTGGGACTAGATATAAGACTGCATGGGGGCGATGTATTGCGTAAAGCTGTGTCGGATCATGACCTTACGACCACGGCCTACTTGCTCGATCATGGGGTGGACATCAATTACAACAAACCAAATATGGTGTATCCGTATCAAGCGACCCCATTAACAGTAGCCACGCGCATGGGGAATGTCGCCATGGTCAAGTATTTGGTTGAACGCGGTGCGGACGTTATGGTAGCGGAAAAGGGTGGCGAGCGGCCGTACACCATCGCGGTCAGCAATAAAGATACGGTGTTGGCTGCGTATTTGAAATCGCTGGAACCTGCCGAGCTGCATGATGTGGAGAACAGAAAGTACGAGCTGCAAAAATATAAACTGACCGACGAGTTGATCAGCTTTCTTACCGGAGAAGAGCTGCGTCTTGAGCTGGCGGAAAATGAGTATGCTATCGGGTACATCGATTTTTTCACATTGACCGATACGATTGAGATGAAGGTCGGGCGGCAAAAGCTACTGCGTTTGTCTGCCGAAATCGACAACTACTCCCATCTGCATCTTGTGTGGAATCCGAAGAAAAAAGGTAGCATAGGCTTGTATGATGAGGAGCATAAGGAGTATGCGGATTTGTGCAGCTTTACAGAACTTATCGCGCATGCTGATGTGTACTTGATCAAGTTTATGGAGGGTGAGTTGTAAGAACCAAACTCTGATTTCCAAGAATACTATGAGGAAGGTAGCCCCCGATAATTTGGGGGCTTTTGTCTTTTCGTATTGACAGTAAAATTTATCCAATGGTAAGATCGTGAGCAAGAAACGAAAGGAGGAGGATTCGAACATGTTCGCATACGTAATCAAGCATGAATCAGGACGTTTTAGCGATAGGATCCAACTCTATAGGTATGCCTTTTACGCGATGTATCAACGGATTGTTGCGTGGTTAAAGGGTGAGCCAGCACCGTTTCCCATCGGTTGCGGTTGCAGATGACACCCGTACGATAACCCAATAGCTCCAAGCGTAGAGGCTGCAATCAAGGCTGCATTTTTTCATCCCCGCATGAAGAAATGAGCTTTTGGAAGCGGCTTTTTCTATTTGATAAATAAAGAACGTACGTTCTCGAAAAACAAACAAAGGTGGTTTTACATTGAGCAACACGCCGATTAAATATTTCATCAATCCGGAAGTAAAAGTGGAAAACAATGCGGTAGAGGAGCTTCATCGACTTTTAGAGGTGAATGAAACGATTGCAACGCTGCAAAAGCATTCACCCGATTATTTTGACGATCCCAATACAGGGGTTTTGGAAGTAGCCATTACGCCCGATTTTCACAAAGGGAGCGGCATCCCTGTAGGCACGACGCTGTTTACACGTGGGTTTGTACTGCCGCAAGCGATTGGCAACGATATTAACTGCGGGATGCGTCTGTATGTCACGGATTTGCACGAGGAACAGATTCGCACAAATCTGGATGCCATTGAACGGAATGTGCGCCATGTTTTTTTCGAAGGGGGCCGCAATATTCCCATGACGCGGCATATGCGGGAAAAAATGTTCAAGGAAGGCCTGATCGGCATACTGGACAGCCACAAGGAAGCGAATGGCGAGGGAATTTGGCGTTATTACAACGAGAAGCAGCAGGAGCTCGATTTGAGCCATGTGAATAAAATGGGTTCTTTTATCGCAGAATCGACGATTGGTCTCGATGACTTTCTCGGTCCTGCCGAGCTTTCCCGGGATGCACAAATCGGCTCGCTTGGCGGAGGGAATCATTTTTTTGAGATTCAGGTGGTCAAAAAAGTGCATCAGGGTGCTATCGCCAGTCAGTGGGGGCTGAAGGAAGGGCAAGTCGTCCTCATGATTCATACGGGCTCCGTTTCTATTGGGTATAACAGTGGGGCATGGATCAAAGAGATGCTGAAAAAGATGTACCCGACTTCCTTGAAGCATCCGGATAATGGGATGTATCCACTGCCTCTTTCGGAGCGTTCCCTGCCGCAGTGGAAAATGTTTTGGAGTCTCCTGCACAATGCGGCGAACTTTGCGTTTGCCAATCGATTGATGCTGGGCCTGATGATGTACAAATCGATTTCCGATGTGTTGGGCGATTTTGAACACCGGCTGTTGTACGATGCGCCTCATAATTATTTGTGGGAAGAGCAGCTGGAGCAGGTGGGCGGATTTTTGCATCGGAAAGGGTCGTGTACGGCGAAGTCGGCCGAGCAAATGATGGGCACGCCGTTTCAGTATACGGGCGAACCTGTGTTTATCCCCGGTTCCATGGGCTCGCACAGCTTTATTTTGGCGGGGCTCGGCAATCGGGATAGCTTGTATAGCGCAAGTCATGGCGCCGGTCGTGCACTCTCTCGCGGGGATGCTGTGAAAGTAGACGATGACCGATTTCGCGAGTTTCTTGCCAACTTCCGTGTGATCAATCCGATTGACCCGAAACGGGCGGACTTGCGTGGACGGAGCGATATTTTGAAGAAATGGGAAGAAGAGCTGAAAAAAGAGGCGCCGTATGCCTATAAAGATATTACACCGGTGATTCAGTCGCATGTCGATCATGGTATGGCTGAGATTGTGGCTGAGGTGGCACCGATTGCTACCGTGAAAGGCTAGATAGGAACCTCCACATTCACTAGTAAAGTGATTTGGAGGTTTCTTTATAAAATTTGCGACCTTTAGACTCGTGATTACCGGCTAAAATCAGTTTTCACCTTGGATTCTGTACATCCGAGGATTTCTGCTGTTTCTTTGATGCTGAATTCCTTGATTCCACGTAAATAAACAGCCATACGGTACGCGGGTTTTAACGTTCGAATCGCATTCATCAATTCATGCTGCGTTTCTTTGCTCTCCCAAGAGCTCTCTGGAATGCCCTCTTTGGAATGAAGTCTTTTCAGCCACTCGCTCGGTAACAGCTCGTACATTTTTCTGCGGCGGTACGCATCAATCGCTGTATATTTGGCAATGGAAAAGAGCCACGTCTTCATTTCAGAGCGTCCGTCATAGGTGGGAAGAGCCTTTAACAGACGAATAAAAACTTCCTGAGTCAGGTCCTCAGCTTCGGTGTGATTTCCAGTAAAGTAGAGAAGGAACTGATAAATATCCAGATGGTACTGCTTATGGATGGACAATATCTGTTGCTCTATATCATGCAAAAAGGCTCCCCCTAAACCCCGAAATATACTGCTCACCTATTAGTCGTAAGAAACTGGAAAAAGGTCGCGGGATTTTTGGGAAAATAAAAAAAGAGACCGTTCAAACTTAAACGGTCTCCCCTTGTACTTCACTCACGAAGGCATGTGTATTCTTTTCTGTGTCTTTAAAAAAGGTCATCCAGGTTTCCGTTTGCCCCATTTTGGCTACGAGATGTGGCTCGTCGATAAACGTAACGTCTCTTTTTTTCAAATCTTCAAAAGCAGTTTGAATGTCATCCACTTGAAAGTAAAGGACGGAGCTGGCATGTGCAAATTGCTCTTTTTCCGGTAAGCTCAGCATGAGACGAAGTCCGTTACATTCAAAGAACGCCATATTGTCTGTCTGAAACAAAAGAGGGAGCCCGAGCTGCTCTTTGTAAAAATGGACGGCTTTTTCCATGTTTTTGACAGGGATGCCGATTTGCCCTACTTTTTGAATCAGGTTCGTTTTCATGATAAAATCCCCCTTTTGTTCGCGTCTCCTCATCAGCATAAACGAATTCATTGATTAATTCTTATCCAAAATCACTTTTTTTCTGAATGACAGAGGAGAAATGCCGACATGCTGTTTAAACATTTTGCTAAAGGAAACGGGGTTATGGAATCCAAGCGCAAAGGCGATGTCTGTCATACTGAAGTCCAGTTTAGCTAACAGTAGCTTGGCTCGTTGTATCCGGTATTCCGAAATATGCTGGTGGGGCGTTTTTCCATACACTTGGGCGTACGCTCGCAATAAATGGTTGGGAGATAGACAAGCAGTCTGTGCGATCTCATCGAGCCTAATTGGTTGATCATAAAAAGCCCGTATATAATCATGGGCGGTACTGACTCTTCGATAGAGTTCTTCGCGCGTCGATTGTCGAAGCGCGTGCAACGCGTCTATTTCTTTTCTTACATCGAGGTGTCCGAGCAATATGGTCCGCATAATTTGGTGAAATTGTTCTTCATAACCGATGGATTCCCGATCAAGGAAGGTGAGACCATCTTTCAGAGTCGTTAACTGGGAAGCGAGTGTATGGCTCGTAGCATAGGTTTTTTCAAAGAAACCAATAGAAGCTGTGTCTTTATAAGGATCGCTAAGTAGTCTATCCGTCGATTCCTTGAGCGATTGGAAAATCTCCTCTGCAAAACCATGCTTGAAGAAAATACAAAACGATTCAACTTCCTCGGAATCATCAATCGAAATGGTGTAATCCCCTTCGTTCAGCAGCAGATAACGATTTTCTTCCACAGCAAAAAAGCCTTTGCTCGTCTTGTAATGTGCCCTTCCTTTCCGGAATGTCTTGATAGAGAGTTGCCCCTCCCCTTCCCAGTAAAATTGCTTGCTTTTTGCATGCAGAACATAGTTGGTTGAGGCTTTGCCGGTCATTTCAAGATATCCTGCAACGTCTTATCGATATGGGCAAAGCGAAACTGGTACCCTTCACGCTCAAGCCTTTCTGGAATGACCCAGCGACTTTTCAAGACCAGCTCTGTTTCTGTTCCGATCATGACCGCTCCCATTTCCAGCATCCATTTGGGAGAAGGTAGTCCGAAGCTTCGATTCATGACGTTTCGGAAATGCTGCATGAACTCACGGTTTGTGACGGGATGTGGAGAAGAGCAATTAAATACGCCGCTTAAATCTCCCCGTTCTTTCAAAAAGAGAATAATTTGATACACATCTTCAACATGGATCCAGCTAAAACGCTGATTGCCCGATCCTTGGACACCGCCAAGACCAAAGCGAACCAGATTCTTGTAAGGCTCGATCACACCGCCGTTTTCCCCCAGCACGATTGCCATGCGTAAGGCAACTTGTCTCGTATGAGGCAAATCAAAGGAAAAGAAGGCAGACTCCCACTCCTTGGCGACATCAACGGAAAAGCCTGTTCCAAGCTCCCCGCTTCCTTCTGTCATGGGGCGATCCTCCGCATGCCTATAGATGGTGGCTGTGCTCGAGTTGATCCAAAGCGGTGGCGGGTTTTTGCAAGCCAAAACAGCATTGCCGAGTATGTGAGTGGTCTCTGTTCGAGATTTCAGGATTTCTTCCTTGTTCTTGTCATGGTAACGGCAATTGACGGATTTGCCCGCCAGATTGATGAGCAGCTCGGAATCTTCCAAAGCTTCCACGATCTTTGCGTGATTGTCCCACGTTATATGAGGGAAAGTTCTTGCGATGATCATGACTTCGTAGCCAAGTTGATTGAATTTGTCTGCCAGATACTTGCCGATAAAGCCAGTGCCGCCGGCCAGGATGACTTTCTTTTTCATAAGATCAACTCGCTTCCTTCTGTATGCGTATTTCTTACAATAATTGTAACATAATGCGAAGTGGCGGCAGCATGTATCCGTCATTCTAGCGATTTTTTTGATAGACCATACAAAATACAGGTACATCATCGATTTTGGTTTGTTCTCGTAACGTAAATCCTAGTTTGCGATACAAACCGACATTCTCTTCCTTTTCCGTATCCAGCGCGATTCCCTGTGATTCGTGGTCATCCTCTATGGTTTGAAACAGGTGTTGCATCAGGGTTTTGCCGACTCCCTTGCCTTGAGCCTCCGGTTTTACACCAATCATAATGAGGTAGTGATGCTTCCATGGAGGAGCGGCAGAACGTGTGATGCGCATATAAGAATTAAGGAGCATCAGCGTTTTTCCTGACAGTTGAAATACTAAAGGAATTAGCATACCGATTAACAGCAAGCCCCCTTTTAAATTCGGAAGCTTGCTGGTTTGTGGCTTCTCGACGACGTATGTGCCGAGTAAGCTGTCTTCGTTAAAAATACCCCATACTTCCTCATGAAATAGAAAGCTCTTATCAAACAGAAAAGACAGAAAAGCTGTCACGCTTTTTCTGGCTGTATGGTCGAGCTCTGAATCCCCAAATACGTGTAGAAAGAGTGGATCACGCGAAAATGCCCTGCTCATGAGTGAGACGAATGCGGGTTTATCCGACTTTGTGAGTTTGGATATGCGGTAGGAAGTCTTCATTTTTCTGTACCTGTGTCGTCGATTACTTTCCCATAATGATTGACAGCAAAGCTAAACAACACTTTTACCATAAAGAATAAGCAGGTGATCAACAGAAACGGATGCATACCCGGGAGCAATGGTATCCAGCCAAGGCCAACAGACAGGAGAATGCCTGCGACAAACAGCTGCGAACGATGCCCAATAAGAGCATTCACAACAAAAGCCCCTACAATCGTATAAGCCCATACCCCTATGGAATACGCGAGGTTTTGCTGTAAGAGAAATGCAACCAGGATGATATGGACGTGAATGGCGATAAAGACGATTCGATTTTTTTTACGTGCTGCATAAAAATTGCTAGTTGAGATCGTAAAATTCGCTAGGCAGCCAGAAAATATATCGAATACAAGCAACAATGCCAATGTACTGCGCCAAATGGGCAAGCTCTCCGTGAGTTCAGGGAATCGCAAATAGAGAGCAGTTGTGAGCACTCCACCGAACAGCAAGATAACTGCGATCGAGCCAATGCTCTGCTTTTCACCGAAGACGTCATGCAAAAAAGCAGGAATCCGTAATTGTTTCATGATAAATACACTCCCGTCTCTCGAAAAAATATGTAGTAAATATACTCATTTACTACAAAACAATTATAACTATCGAGGTCCGTCCATTTCAATAATTTTGTAGTGTATTCGTTGAATTACTCTAAAACCTGAGCTACACTACAGAAAGAGGTGGAGAAGATGAACGGATTCGAACGACGAAAACAGAACAAAATCGATCAGATATACAGCGCCGCCTTTCCATTGTTCTCCAAGCATGGCTTTCAAAAAGTCAGCGTAAATGAAATTGCGCAGAACGCGAAGGTTTCTCCGGCGACCATTTATAACTACTTTGGGACAAAAGAACAGCTCTACGCGGACATGCTAATGAACTGGATGGACAAGCAGTTGGAGCAGTATGAGAGGATTCTCGATTCGGGGAGTTCTTTTCCTGAAAAGACAAAGGACATCATGCTGATGGAAGCCAAGAATTTGCATACCCTCACGGACGAGTTTCAGAACGCCCCCTTTTCTGAACTAAGTCGTTTGCTGCAACGAATCGAAAGCGAATACGAGCAAAAAATCAGGCGCTTTTTTACGAAGTTCGTCGCGCTTGGGAAGCAGGAAGGTTATATTCAGCGTGATCTGACAGAAGAAATGATGATGATGTACTTCACGATGTACAAAAATGAGCTGGGACGGCATTGGGAAGCATCGAATCGTGAGCGAGTCACGTTGAGTATGGAACAATGGGTGGATATGTTTTTCTTTGGTTTGGTTGGACAGAAGCAGAAGTAGCACGAAAGTAAAAAAGCTCTTCACCCAAAATGGGGAGAGCTTTTCTTTATTAGCTAAAATTTGAAAAGTCTGTATGCCAGTTAGATTTCGATAGGCTGCCGTGTTTGGAAACAAAGGAGCGTGAAAAATTCCAATCATTTTGGCGCAGGTGATCCAGCGATGTTTGCGCAGTCATAAATTGATAGCCGGCGATATATCCCGTGATAAACTCGCTCCAGCTGTTATAGGCTTGTTGCGCTTGTCTCACAGCCTGTAGCTTAAACTGCCGAGCTTCCTCTTTTCTGATATAGCCGCCATTTTCCCATCTCGTACCACTCAAGTACGAGGCCCAGGCAAAATCATAGGCGGCAATCCCTTCAGCAGGGAGTCTTTTCAGATAGTAATGAACGACCATTGCCTTGCCGAGGCGATTCTGATCTGGTTCCAGAGAGTCGATATATTCCGCTCGTCCTGATTCTGATAATGCTGATAAGAAATGGTGAAGCCGGGCAAATTCTTTCCGCTCGCCTTCTTTAAGCATCCACGATAGTCTCTCTTTCTGACTCGCTGCGTCTCTTATTCCCCGTTTGCTAAAGTTATCTTTTGTTTCGATGAAGACCGTATCTGCCCCGATCATAATAGCTGAATGCATACTGTGGGTAAAGAAGTGAAATTGTTTTTCCTTTTTACGCTTGAATGTGAACATGTATGAAAAGTTCACTCCTTGTTAATAGAATCGAGTGATGATATACAGCTTGTACAGTGAACCAAAGAAGAAACGACACAAGACTAAAAGAATCAGCCCATAGAAATAAATCGCTAACGGCGGGCTCGGGCTCGGGACCGTCGGGATCGTCAAATACTTTACCTCAATCATTTGATTCTGATTGAGCTTGTTGAAATCGAACAAAGGAGTCAGTTCCAAATGCTGTAACATTTTCTTTGTGTCCACCAGTACCTTAGGCGGTATATCTATTATCTGGCCCATTTCAAATTCTAAGATTCCGGTTTTTTCAATCTCGATCGTACTATGCTTCGTAATGACGAGGATGGGTGTATCGCCCAAGTAGCCGATTTCTACGTAGCCTGAAGGAGTAATTTTTCTTATGTCTCCGGTTTCATTAAGCGTCAAATAATTTTCGTATGTCGTGTAGCTATTTCCGTCTTTATCTGTTTTCGTATATTGATAGATGTTCAGATTACGGAGATTCGTTAACTTGGCCTGAACGAATTGGTTGGGTCCAATCTGTTTCAAAGCCTCTGGCGATGATAATTTGACCAGTCCATTCTGATGAAGCTCTACATTAGAAATGGGAGTGGACTTCGTATGATCTACATATACGTTGTATAGAAGAGATTGAAAAAGCATGATGAGAGCAAGGGCAACCGTAGCTACGGCTACTTGAAAATGAATGGCCGGCTTTATTTGTTTATTCAAGCCTTTCCGTTCTCCCAGCTCCGAAGTCAATTGCTGCAAGGCATGCTTTCGATCTTTGGCTGGTAGCTTCTTGACTTGTTTCAGCATGTTTCCACGAATCTGGGTGAGCAAAATGAGTGCCTCGTAATCGTGTGGACTGGCTGCGAGCAGCTTTTCAAATGTGACTTTTGCCTGAGCCGCCTTACCCAGCTTCAGCTCACACTTTCCGAGCAGGCTCAGTGCTTCCGGATGGTTTGGGAGTTGAGACAAGATGTACTCGCATTCCTTCTGAGCTTCGGTGACATGTTGTTTGTGGTACCATATGTAGGCTCGAGCCAGGTAGCTGTCGATATCGTCTGGCTGAATGCTGATGATACGGGAATAAGCGTCAAGTGCACCATCCGGGTCACCGATGCGTTGGCAATACTCTCCCTGAAGGCGAAGCAATTCGGGGTCATCGGCAAATAAGGCAATAGCCGCGTTAAGTGAGTTGCTTGCTTGCTCCAGTTGATTTTCTTTCAAGGCTTGGTAAGCTGCATCGCGGTAAGACAAAAATTTATCACGATCGAGATGGGTCGCCGCAAGCAAAGTGTCAAAACGCAATCCTGGCTCGTCTAGCTGCTTCAGATAGTATTGGCAAAATTTTTTCGAGTGCTTGTCCATATAAAAAGGCTTTTGAATAAGCTCCCGCCATTGAAAGCCATCCTCTAGTATTAACCAGACGCTTTTGGGCAAATGGTGGTGCTCGTGCAGAAAGTGAAACAGGCGATCACTGACGATTCTGCTCTGATGTATATTCCACACTAAGTCAGAACGGAGCAGCTTTGTCCAATTTTCCGGATTGATTCTGGAAGGGAAATCGTCGTACAAAGCTTTTACTTGCTCCATAAAAGTGTCTATCTGTTCAACCGGATTATTGCGATCCAGTGTGGCGTCAATATGTTGAAAGGACAACCGACGTTGAACAGTGAGAACGGGGGTATCCTCTTCCACTTGTACAGGAGCTTCTGTATCGGCTGTGAATGTCACTTCTGCTTTTGGTATTTTCTCACGCTGCTTCGCCATTTTGATGGCCCGATCGTATGCTTCTCTCAGTTGCTGATAGCCCTCCGGATCATCTTCCGGGTGATGTATCTTCAGCTTTTTCGCATAGGCTTTCTTAATCGTCGAAATATCTTCGGTAGGATCAATGTCCAGTATCCTCCAAATATTCACAAGTCGTCACGCCACCTTTTTCATGTGATTCATCTGTTGTTTCATGATTATAATCCACTAAGGATAATTTTAACTATCATGGAAAAATAAAAAAGACGCAGACCTTCTTTCCTTGTGAGAAGAAGATCCGTGTCTTTTCATTGTTAAGGTAGTTGGACGGCAGGTTACTTAGCTTTTGCAAGGGCAATCACGTTTCGGCCTAAATGTCTTTGTATGGAGTTTCTTTAATTTGAGATAAATTTGATTCGATTAAAAATCGTACTCCGCATCTTTTTGCTCCCGAATCCGTGCATAGGCATCGACGAGTAGTACCGTATCCTCGACGAGACGCTCCAGACGGAAATGAATATCATCATTGATGATTTCTTTGCGGTTGAAGTCCTTCTCTTCGATAAAGACATAAGTGGGTACGATATGTGCCTTCATATAAGAGAGGATCGGCTTCAACTGTTGTTCCGCCATGAGATAATGCTTGGATGTTCCTGCCGTGACCAATACGCTGACCACTTTATCCCTGAAAGCGTTGACGGGCAACAGGTCAAAAATGTTCTTCAATGTGGCTGGGATAGATGCTTGGAATGTAGGTGTTCCAATGATAAGCGCATCGGCCCCCATGATGGTTTCGGTCACGAACTTGGTGTCGCCTTCGTAATCCGTGTAATTCCGACCGTCGCTGAAGACGAGATTGTACTCGGCTAGGTCAAGCAGCGTAATTTCTGCATCTGGGTATTTTTCCCGTGCTTTTTTGAGTGTCCAATCCATGGCTGTTCTTGTTTTCGAGCCTACGTTAGAGCCTGCAATTCCGACGATTTTCATAGGTGTCACTCCTTTTTTTGTTCTTATTTTGCTGTATGCTTTTTAATTTCTGGCAAGATTTTCGTTGCGATCAGCTCAATATTTTTGGCAATCTTATCAAACGGAACGCCGCCAAAATCGATTTGCGCCATGAAGCGCTGTTGCCCATACATTTCGTATTGGTAGAGCATTTTTTCGACGATGACATCTGGGCTACCAATCATTAACGCATCTCGATAATCGACAGCTTGCGCAAACTGTTGCTTCGGATATCCACTACCACGCAAAGCGATAAAACCACCGTTTAGATGCGGATAGTACTCGCGAAGCGTATCAGAAGTTTTGTCAGCTGTATAAAACAAGCTTGTTGTCGCTACTGGCAAGGTAGCTGGGTCAAAGCCATTTTGCTTCGCAGCCTCCCGATAGGCATCGACGGAGCCTTTAAAGTTGATGGCAGGACCTCCGAGTGTTGTCAGCATCATGGGTACTCCTGCTTGACCGGCTTTGATCGCACTCGCAGGTGGTCCCCCTACTGCTCGCCAGATAGGCAGGCGTCCGTCTAATGGCTGCGGCAGGATCGTAGCATTTTGTAGCGGTGCACGGAATTGCCCTTCCCACGTAATGCGTTCCTCGTTATTCAGCTTCAAAAGCAAATCCATTTTCTCTTCAAACAATTCTTCATAGTCGCGTACATCGTAGCCGAGGAGGCTATAAGCCCCTACACGGGAACCGCGTCCCGCAACAATTTCAGCCCGACCATTGGAGATCAAATCCAACGTAGCAAAGTCTTCATACACGCGGACTGGGTCGGATGTGCTCAATACCGTAGCAGAGCTGGCAATTTTAATGTTTTTCGTAGCTTGTGCGATCGCACCCAGAATGACGGTATGCGCTTGCGTCGTAAAATACGTCTGGTGGCTTTCGCCAACAGCGAATACATCAATACCTGCTTCATCTGCCAGCTTACTTGCCTCGATTAATTCCTTGATACGTTGTTCAGCAGAAATCTTTGAGCCTGTGTGGGGGTTCGGGGTATGGTCGCCAATTGAATACAAGCCGAATTCCAGTCCCTTTTTGGTGTCGATACGATATTGTTCCATGTTCATTCACTCCTTTTAGTCTATAGGTGTCAATTTTTCTTCAATCTCTGCACGACGGCCTTCGAGGAATGGAGGTAAATCCAACGCTTTCCCGAGCTCCTCGACGGTTGAATCTGCTGTGAAGCCAGGACCGTCTGTTGCGATTTCGAATAAAATTCCATTTGATTCACGGAAATACAAGCTTTTGAAGTAGAATCGATCGATCACTCCTGTTGAACGGAAGCCGCGTTTTCGAACGGCGTCATCCCAGTATTGCAGCTCCTCATCGTTGTTCACGCGGATCGCCAAGTGATGGACACTCCCTCGTCCTGGTTTTTCAGGTGTACCCTCTTCCTGCTTGATGACAATTTCTCCGAAGGATTTCCCTGGGATGGATTGATAAATGGCTTCTTGTTCTGAGCGTGATACTTCGGTATAACCGAATGTGTCTGTTAACAGACTGGCTATTTTGTCCAAGGAGCGGACGGTAATCTCAACCGTGCCGATTCCCAAAATGCGATGCTTTTCTTCGACCACGGATTCGTCCCATGGAGCCCAACTCGATGGAACTCCTTCGCCGTTGTTATTGATCAGGATCATTCGCAGGCCTTCTGGGTCTTCGAAATGCAAGGCATCGCGGCCAGCGTACTTGGTAATCTCGCCATGGTGAACATTCAGTTGTTCAAAGCGCTTTTTCCAAAAGGTCAGGCTCTCCAGTGACGGAACGAGCAGTCCGATTCGAGTGATGGCGTTCGTGCCGCGTACGGTTTTTCCTACCATCGGCATTTCAAAAAATGACAACTCGGTTCCGGCACTGCCTGTCAAATCTCCGTAAAACAGGTGATACATAGACGGATCGTCTTGGTTGACGGTTTTTTTCACTCTGCGCAGTCCCAATACGTTTTGATAAAACTGATTATTCGATGGAGCGTGTTTGGTTAACATAGATACATGGTGATGGCCTGGAATGGTGTACATGGTAGCCCTCCTTATTTAACTTGACTAATCAAGTGATGGTGTAAAAAAAATTACACAGGCGGTAATTCCTTTTTTTGGCTATTCTTATGAACGCGTGTCATGAGGGTGTATAGCGTTTTTTGCTCTTCTTCGCTGAGTACTTCGTCAAAGAAAGACGATTGGAAAGCCAGTTGTTCAGGAAAGGCTTGTTCCAGTACTGCTTCCCCTTTTTCGGTAAGGCTGATCGTTTTTGTTTTCCAATCCTGCTTGCGTACAATGTAGCCTTCTTTTTCAAGACGTACGAGCATGCGAGAAATACCACCTTGGGTAACGGTTACCCTCTCAGCTAACTCCGATTGGGTAAGAGGCTGATAGACGCTAATTTGCATCAGGACATCGAATTGAGCTGTTGTTAAATCGAATCTATTTAGGAACTCATTTGACAGCTGGTTGCTTTGGGTGGTAAACCGCATCAAGCGTAACCAGATTAATGAGCCTATCGTGTTATTACGCATGTTAGTTTGCCTCCCTTCGCTGAGCTTATTATCACTTTACTACTCAATTGATAAAAGGGCAAGCGTTTTTTAATTTCCTTCCACACCCATTTATTCATCCAAGTATGATGTTGTGTCGATTATTTGGTATTTTTATAAAAGATCACTATGAGATATATACAATTACTCGGAATGGAACTTTGCCCAAGTGGGGTACGGACTAAAAGGTAATGCACACTATTTATGAAATAATAGGGGATCATTTATGGAGAAAAAATCAGGAGTATACTTTGGCAAAGAAATTGCCTTAAACAACTTGAGAGATATCCTATTTCACTATCATACTGAAGAAAATGCAGATTATGAGCTTACCATTGATTGTAAAGAGTTCGATCCAAGAATTGAAATAGATGCTGAGATAATTGGGTCTTATGTAAGAAAAGAAGACATAGAAGAATTGAATTTAAAATTAAAAGGTCTACCAGGGAACTTCCGTTGGTGCACATACAAACACTGGCATACGACTGCAGTAATCAATGAAGTAAAATATAAAGCATATGGAAAGGCAACGCTAGATGGTGAACGGTTGCTTCTATTAGAAGATTATACGGGAGAGTTGAATGATCTCAGATTAAAAATATGCAATCTCCCTCAGCATTTACAGTGGGTGACATTGAGGAAAAATATTGATGGAACATATCCAAATATGCAAGAAAACTTTAGATCTTGGATAAACGAGATGTTAAAACTTTAAACTGTTTGTAAGAATGTGCCGCTCCATTATTAGGAGCGGCATTATTTTTATCTATTGTTTTTTTTCAACCGTCTTCTTCATCGTTTCAATTAATGCTTTCAAGAGGGGCAAATTTCGGTTCTTCATATGATATGCCAAGTACAAATCATTAAAAACAGTACAGGACGGATACATGATCTTTACTTTGTTTCTGGACAAATGGTCATCCAACATGAACGTGGGCAACAGGCTGATGCCAGCACCATGCTCGATAGCCTTCAGCACACTGTGCAAATCCGGTACGACGTGTGTCGGATGCGTTTGTGGACGCTTCTGGAAATGCTCACGCCAAAAACGGCGGATGATCGGCAAATCCAAATCATAGCTGATCCACGGCTGGGAGCATAGCCACGATTCAAAAGACTCCTTGTCGTCAAACGTTGGTTCACTGTAATCGGGAGGTGCCACCAAAGCAAATTCCTCTTGCATGTACGGAATATATTCGACGCCTGGCGCGGAAAGCTTTTGCGACATGACGATGAGATCTACTTTTTCCTCCAGTAATAATTCGAGTACCTTGGAAGCGACTCCGAGATAGGCGATGACGCGCATTTGGTAGCTTCCAATATGCGGAGCTAATTTTTCACGGAAAAACTCATGCGCTGACCCGATTCGAATCACGGGTAAAGACGTGGCCGCGTTCGTCTTGAGGGTCTGCGTGGTTTCTTCCAAAGCTTCGATGAGCGGAACCACCTGTGTATAGAGCGCTTTGCCTCTCTCGGTAGGAATCATTTTTCGGGGAGCTCGTGTAAATAACGGCTCACCCACCTCTGCTTCCAGGGAGGCCAAATGCTGGCTCATGGCTGGTTGGGTCATCATTCTCGTTCTGGCAGCTTCCGATACGGAGCTATGCTTATAAATGCTGATAAAGCTTCGGTACCATTCAAAGTCCACCATGTTGGCTATCCTTTCTTAACTGAGACGTTGCTGGTGCTGTGCTCCCCATATCGTAAACAAAATTCCGATGACCGTCACGAGCGAAGCGACCCAAGGAACGGCAGTAAGACCGCCTGCAAAGTTAAAATCGATAACAACGCCCCCGATATAGGCACCAAGTGCATTACCCAGGTTGAAGGCCGCGATGTTCAGGGTCGAGGCGAGCGTAGGTGCTTCCTTGGCTGTGTTGAGCATGTGGAGCTGCAAGCCAGGAACGGTACCAAATGCGGCAATCCCCAAAATGAATACGGTAATCAAGGTGAGAAGCTTATTTTGATCGGTAAAGCTGAACACAGCGAGAATGAGCGCTAGTGCGACAAGTATCCCGAGCAGGGAAGGAAACAGCTTGCGGTCTGCCAATTTTCCACCGTAAATATTCCCGATTGTAATCCCTACGCCGAATAAGACGAGGATGTACGAAACAGAGCTGGGTGAGAAGCCCGTGATGTCCACCAGGATTGGCGAAATGTACGTAAACGCGGTAAATACGCCACCAAATCCGAATACAGTCATCAAAAGCGCGATATGAACCGCTGGGCGTTTGAGCACGCCGAGCTCTTGTCGCAGACTGGACGTTGCGTTGGCGACCTTCGGAACGAGCATGACAATTCCGATCAACGCAATGATCCCAATAATCGTGATCGCCCAGAAAGTAGAGCGCCACCCGTACGCTTGCCCCAGAAACGTTCCAATCGGTACACCCAAAATATTGGCCAGTGTCAGTCCGGTAAACATAATCGCGATGGCACCCGCGCGTTTTTCCTTGGGAACCAGCTCAGCGGCAATGACCGAACCCACACCGAAGAACGATCCGTGGGTAAGAGCAGCCAGGATGCGAGCCAGCATCAGAACCATATAGTTCGGTGCGAGGGCGGCTAGCGCATTTCCCGCGATAAATAGAATCATAAGAAACAGCAGAAGTGCTTTGCGCGGCATTCTGTGGGTAGCCATCGTAATGATGGGAGCGCCGATAGCGACACCCAATGCATAGCCGGTAATAAGGAATCCAGCCATCGGGATGGAAACGTTCAGACTGGTGGCTACCTCAGAGAGTAGTCCCATAATGATGAACTCTGTCATCCCGATCGCAAATGCTCCGAGAGTCAGAGCGTATAGGGCGAGAGTCGATCCTTTGCGAGTGGCCTGTGCTGGTTCATAGTGTCGGGCCATTTTTTCTGTTGCCATGGTAGTGAGTAGCCCTCCTTTCGGATAAAGAAAATGACAAGATGAATAGGGGGGAGGCTGATATTTTTCGTCTATCAGCCTCACGTGTATTATTCGCCTAATTTATTTACTACTGCTTCTGTGACAGCGAGTGTGGATTGCGGATTTTGTCCGGTAATCAGGTTGCCGTCGATTTCTACATGTGTGCTCCAGTTTGGTGCCGCCACAAAAATGGCACCGAGATCACGGATTTTGCTCTCCAGGAGGAAAGGCAGGTAGGGGCCTAAGCCTGTCGCTGCTTCTTCTCTGTCTGTGAAAGCATTCACGCGCTTGCCTGCGACTAGCGGCTGACCATCGGACAAGGTCGCACCCACGAGCCCGGCAGGACCGTGGCAAACAGCCGCTACTACTTTTCCTGCTTCATAAAAATCTCGCAGTAATTGCTGGAGCTTTTGGTTATCTGGCAGGTCAAACATCGTGCCATGACCACCTGGGAGGAAAATGGCCTCGAAGCCGTCTGCTGTTACATCATACAGCTTTTTGGTGTTTTCCAGATGCTTGGCGGCGTCCAAGATTTCTTGCGGTGTTTGGTCGTCTACGCTGCCAGGGTCAATCGGACCAACTCCGCCCAATGGGCTTGCTACAGTGATTTCATAGCCTTTGTTTTCGAAAGCCAGATAAGCCTCCGCAAACTCGGACAGCCAGATTCCTGTCTTTTTGCCTTCCTGCATATCGGTATGATTGGTAACTACCATCAAGATTTGTTTTGCCATCTATATTGCCTCCTGTACTTTTTGATTGGGGTACAGGTGCTATTCTAAGACTGAGTTATCGATAAAACAAATTGTGTTTTATGTATCTATCCATAAAAAAATTTATAGAAAAAGAAAAAGACGGGAGTTCATCCCGTCTCTACTCTGTCAGTGCTCGATTCAACGGCTAAATTCCTTTTGGAACAGGCCGAGATTAACTTGTACAGGTTCAGGACCGACTGCATTGACGTTCGTCACCAAAACATGCTTCCCGCCTAGCGTACCACCAGCTAACGTTTCAAACCCATGAATGCCGCCGCCGTGTGCCCAATAGCTCTTCCCATTCTGCGTTTTCACCTCATAAATTCCGAGTCCATACTTACCATGAGGGGAATCCACACCTGTCGTCATCTGCTTCATCATCTCGTCATTTAATAGCTTCCCGCCTAAGAGCGCACTGAAGAAGGTGGTCAGATCCTTCCCCGTGGAGATCATTTCTCCCGCCGCATTTGCCCAGGAAGGATTGTACTCTGTAAAATCATACAAATTACCGGACTTATCCATGTTATAACCCGAGGCATGCTGACCCGGAATTTTGGGGTTGCTACCACTAAAGGATGTATCTGTCATCTGAAGCGGATCGAGGATTCGTTTCTTAATCTGCTCTGCATACGTTTCCCCTGTAACCTTCTGAATAATAAGACCAGCTAGTACTGTATTGGTATTGGAATAGTCCCACCCTGTTCCTGGTTGAAATACAGGCGGTTTTGCCAGTCCCATACGTACAAGGTCATCGACTGTGTATGGAGGGAACGAGGTAGCGTGCCGCATTTCTACATTCGTATAGCTCGCAATTCCGCTCGTTTGGTTCAATAACTGACGAATCGTGATTTTGTTGCCGTCATACCCATTTCCCTGTACCACACCTGGCAGCCATTTTTCTATCGAGTCATCCAGATTCAGCTTTTCCTCCTGCGCTAACTGTAAGACAGTGGTAGCGACAAATGCCTTGGTGACACTTCCGATACGAAAAGTAAAGTCCGACTCCATCGGATTTTTTTGTTCGAGGTTGGCTACACCCGCTGCATGAGACCAATATTCTCCGTCTCTTAATCCAGTAGCCACTATGCCGGGGATTTTTTCGCTTTTTGTTCCTTGATCAATGAGTTGGTTCATTTCGTCCCGATGTTTTTGAGTAGCTTGATCCACGGTGGATGGTTGCTTGGCTAGTCCCGAGAATTCAGTCACCTGGATGCTCTCCATATGTGGCTTATGTCGCGCCAGGATTGCTGTGGTCTTTTGTCATACTCGTGATGATTATCGGCGTGGCGAGCAATCAGAAAACGTATGTGTGGACGGGAATTCCATGTGGTGTCATTTTTCCGGTATTGAACGGTTTAATAACGAATCGCCCGCCGTACGAGTATATGTTTAGTTGCAGCTTTGGATTTGCCATGGGTTTGGCTTTTGGTATATTGATTCAGTCTCATAAGCAAGCCAGAATCATTCATGAGCAGAAGCAATTACTGGAGCAGCATATTAAGCAGATCGAGGAGCTCACACTAATCGAGGAGCGTAATCGGCTGTCACATGAGCTACATGACACGATTGGACATTCGTTAACCTCTTTGCTAGTCGGTGTTGAATCACTCCGGTCATCGGTTCCTGATTCACAGATCGAACGGGTTGATACACTTGTCGCAATTGCACAGCGTAGCCTGGAGGGTATCAGAAAGCATCTGCACCAGCTCTCTGATGCGCAGCTGAGCCAGTCGTTAGGGGAGGCGCTACGGGAACTAACGAAGGATTTTATGCAGGCTGCAGGGGTAACGGTCAACTTCCGTGTAATCGGCAGTGAAACTCTCGTTATGCAAGAATTGAGCTTATGCTTATATCGTTGTCTGCAAGAGTCGCTGACTAATGCGGTTCGTCACGGTCATGCGAGCGTAATCACTGTTGATCTGTATTTCGAAAGTCAGCAACTCCGGTTACAAATCGAAGATAATGGCAATGGAATGGAGTCGATCCAGTTCGGACTTGGTTTAAATGGTATGACGGAACGACTTGAGATCCATCAAGGTACGTTGTCCGTTCATTCGCAACCAGGACGAGGAACCGTCGTCATTTGTAATGTTCCTTTACAGGTAGAGCCTGTACATGGAAAAATCCGTTTGCTCATTGTGGACAATCAGGTGCTCATTGCTGACAGCTTGCAGCAGATTTTAAGTCAGCAGTCCGACTTTATTGTTGTGGGGACGGCTAATAATGGGCAAGAAGCATTAGAACAGTGCGAGCAGTGCCAGCCGGATATCGTGTTAATGGATGTTCACTTGCAAGGACTGAACGGACTTGACGCCCTACTTGAAATGAAACAACGTTGGCCGAACATGAAGGTTGTGCTCATGACGACTTTTGAAGATTCCACACAGGCTGGAACGGCCATGGAATATGGAGCGCAAGGATACATGCTGAAGTCGACTCAACCGAGAGAAATGGTTGAGGCCATAAAACTCATCTATCGTGGAGGAACGTGGATTGACCAGTCTATCGCCACGCGGCTTTTCGAGGAGATGAAGCGCCAACGTGAGCTGTTAGAAAAGTACAGCCCGCCCGATCCGAATGGGCTTACCAAACGTGAGATAGAGATATTGCAGCATCTATCCGAAGGACTGCGCTACAAGTCAATCGCTGCCAAGATGTATTTATCGGAAGGAACCGTTCGTAATTATTGTTCCAATCTGTACTCGAAGCTCGGTGCCAGCAATCGGGAAGAAGCAGTTGAACTGGCGCGAACCAAGAGTATCTTATAGACGACAAAAAAGACGGGAGAAATCCCGTCTTTACTCTTCTGGTGTTCGGTCGAGGAACAGCCGCGTAACCTCTGTGTAATCCCCTTTTTCCACTTCTTCTTCTGTCGCTTTTTCTTCTAATGGATCATGACCGTACATACTTGGCGCAATCGTTGGATCGTGCTCAGAGGAACGCTTTTTATTATCCATGATTCACCACTCCTTTAGAAGGTAGAATGCGATGGATGGCCGATTCTTATCCCCGATTGCAGCATATGACATTGGAAATGTTATTTCAAAAGTACCGATCTTCAAGATCCGGTGCTTTTTTTGATGACAGATTGTCATATGGGGTAGGGAGAAACCGTTGGTAACTTGGCGTTTGAAATTTATGACAAAACGTTACTTGTTGTACAGGCAGTGCTCGGGCCATACTTTGGGCAAACGAAGATGTTAGGAGGAAAGAGAAATGAACTTTTACAAAAGTAGCATCGCCACGGTATCGATTTGTAGTCTCCTCTTAACAGGAGCCCATGCCACGTATGCAGCTCCATTAACCGAGGCGGACAGCGAACAACAACAAGGGAAGAAGGCAAAAAATCTAAGTCCAAAAGAATGGTTAGAGCTGAAATCTTTTGAATTGAATAGCGCTGAGCCTGGGACTGATCTTGAAGATATTGAACCGCTGCGCGACATGATCGGTTCTGCTTCAATCGTAGGTTTAGGTGAGGCAAATCATGGCAGTCGTGAAATTTTTACGATGAAACACCGGATTGTTGAATTTCTCGTCATGGAAATGGGCTTTACCACCCTTGTATTAGAAGAAAACTGGGGCAACGCATTGGAACTCGATCATTATGTTGTCACAGGAGAAGGGAATCCGAGTGAATATCTAATGCCCCTATTTCAAACACAAGAAATCGTAGACATGCTGGAATGGATGCGTGAGTACAATGCCGATCCGGAGAACGAAGAGAAACTGCGGGTGGTCGGGATGGATGTACAAAACGTTAGCGAAAATGTATACGATGAGATCAGACAGTATATAAAAGAATATAAGCCTGACCTGCTGCCCCGTGTGGATAAAAAAATGAAGGAACTTGCCGAAGTTACGAAGGACCTGGAAACCTATACATCTTTGCCAGAGGCCATTCAGAAAAAACATCATGAGCAAGCGAAAGAAATCACGAAAATATTGGAACAAAACAAAAAGCGTCTGAACGGCCAATCCGAGGAGTTCTCAAAGATCAAACAACACGCCAAGGTCATTGAGCAATTTACGGGCATGTATTTCAACTTCGCGGAGAATCCATCAGAAGTATTTTTGAGGCATGATATCGCGATGTTTGAGAATGCGAAGTGGGCTCATGAACAGCTAGGAAAAACAATCGTATGGGGGCACAATGGGCACATCGCAAAGAACAATATAGTGCCGGATGTATACCCGAAACTCGCCGGCCAGCATTTGCTGGATCATTATGGTAAAAAATATGTAACGATTGGAACTTCATTCGGGAAAGGCGATTTCAACGCGTATAACCTTGAAAATAAAATTGTTCCCGTTACCATTGAATCGAGTGATCCAAAAACATCCAATCACACTCTGGATCAAGTCTCAAAGGATCAATACTTTGTTGATTTACGGACTGCTACAGGTCTCACCAAAAAATGGTTAGAGGAAGAACGGCCGTTTTTGAACGGATTCGGTTCTGCTAATCCAAACAAACCAAACCTTGTAACAACTGCGCTTGGGCAAACATTTGATATTCTGATTCATATAGACACAGTGAGCGCTGGCAAGCTTGTTCGTTAAATAGCAGAAAGAAACCGGCATTTACCCAGGAGCACTGGGCAGAATGCCGGTTTTATTATACAAGAAACCCCATCAAGCGTTTCACATTGTCGGTGTTTTCGCGGGATGTCAGCGACTCCAGCAAGGTGAATGCCACATCAAAAGCGGTCGAAGGGTTGTACGAGGTGATAATATTGTTGTCGATGACGATGGATTGGTCAGGGATGACATTGGCACCCATCGCAGCTAGTTGCTTTTGCCGCAACTGGTTGTTCAGGTTGTAGGTCGTTGCTTTTCGTCCTTGCAAAATCCCGCTTTTCCCGAGGGGAAGTGCGCCGACACAGATGGAGGCAATCACTTTGCCTTGCTTTTCAAATTCGCGAATGAAGGCAAGGACGTCCTCGCGATAGGCATCTTCATAAAAGCCTGCATGCTCAAAACCGCCAGGCAGTGCCAGTGCATCGAAGTCATTTACATCCGCATCGTCGATCACCATTTCGGGGATTACGGTAAAATTCCACGTGCATTTCAGCTCTTTGCGCGTTCCCACCGTCACCAGCTCCGTTGTTCCGTCGCCCTCTTCCTTGTTCCAGCCGATCACATCTGTAAATACGCTAGCCTCTACTGCTTCAAAACCATTCGGTAATAACAAGCACACTTTTTTCATCGAAAATCAGCTCCTATATTCGAATCGTTCAAGCCGTACCGGTACTTACCAAGAATCATATGCTATCATTAGTTATTAGTAAAAATGAAAGTTCTGAAGATGATCTTCAGGATTTCTGATAATAAATATGCGGGCAAGGGGGAGCGGGCATGGAGATTCGCCAATTTCAAACCTTTAAGGCAGTCGTCGATTTCAACAGCTTTACGAAGGCCGCACAAGCACTGCAATATTCACAGGCGACGATCACCTCCCATATTCAGCAGTTGGAAGAAGGAATGGGTGTCCCTCTGTTTGATCGATTGGGAAAGAAAATTCAGTTGACCGCTTATGGCCGCGAGCTGTACACGTATGTCGAGGAGCTGCTGGTTTCGTATGCGAAGATCAAGGATATATCGGCGAATGAGCAATCACTGCAAGGCGAGCTGCGCATCGGGGCCTCGGAGACGCTTACGATCTATCGGCTGGGCGACATTTTGTCCAAGTACAGAGCGAGCTATCCGGGCGTAAATATTTCATTTGTGATGGACGACTGCATACGCTTGCGGGAAAAGCTGCATGAAGGTCTATTGGATATCGTGATCACGCTGGAGCCAAAGCTCGATGATCCGAATCTGGTCGTGGAGCAGTTCTCTACCGAGCGGCTGGTTTTTATCGGGGGGCGTGATCATTCGTTTGAAAAAATAGAGGATGCTGGCGAGGAATGTATGATTTTCAGCGGAGAGCATTGTGCTCTGCGGCGGTTTTTTCAACGATTCTTGGAAAAAAGGGAGATCAAGCCGAAGCACCACCTGGAATTCTCCAGTATGGAAGCGATCAAGCAGAGTGTGGCGAACGGGCTAGGCGTGAGCTTGATGCCCTCTATCAGCGTCGAAGCCTTGTTGAATGAGCAAAAAGTGAAAATGATAGCGTGCGAGGAAGAGCTGTTATTCTATGCGCAAATTGCCTACCATAAAAACAAGTGGCTTTCACGGGCACATAAGAAGTTTATTGATTTCATGCTGGAAAGTCGGGATATCGGGTAAAGCGGCAACCAACCAGTCTGTTTTGGTCTAGAACCAGAGCAGGCTGGTTTTATTTTCGGAAAATTTCATAACTTGTTTGACATCCGTTTTTCTACAATGCTAAGATCGAAGTGAAAGTAAACGAAAGGAAAATAGAAACAAAACGAAACAAGATAATTCATGATCGTAAGGAAGTGAAGTCCTATGCTGGCAGCCGAACGGCACAGCAAGATCCTCGAACAATTGAAAGCAGAACAGAGCGTAACCGTCAGCCAATTGAGTCTGGCGCTGGATGTGTCTGAAGTAACGATCCGAAAAGATTTGATCAAGCTCGAAAACGATGGTCTCTTGACGCGCATTCACGGGGGCGCGACGATTACGAATTTCTTGCCATTGGAGCGCAGTTTTACAGAGAAGCTGGAAGAGAAAAGCGAAGAGAAGCAAGCGATTGCCCATCAAGCGCTGTCGCACATCCAGCCGGGGGACACGGTTATTCTCGGGGCAGGGACAACGATGATGGAGCTCGCCAAGCTGCTGCGCGGCTTGAATGATCTGACTGTCGTGACGAATGCGGTCAACATCGCCATGGAGCTGAACAGTCAAGGCAAGCATCACGTTATCTTGATCGGTGGAGAGATGCGCCACAAATCCTTTGCGCTCGTTGGTTCTGTCGCAGCGGACAATTTGCGAGGACTTTCTGTCTTCAAATGCTTTATCGGGGCAGATGGGGTTCATCCGGAAAACGGGCTGACGACGCTCAATCTGGCAGAAGCGCAAATCAACCAAGTCATGATGGAACGCGCCAGAAAGGTCTACGTGCTGGCCGACCACAGCAAGTTCGGAGAGACGCATTTGGCGAAGTTCGCCGGGTTGTCCGAAGTAGATCGGATTATTACGGATGCGGCGGCGCAGCATCTTGTCAGTAAGTACGCGGAGCTGGGCATCAACTTGGAGCTGGCGAGCTTGCAGGGCGTGACTAGGTAAACTACCAGATCAGAAAGGAAACGGAGGGATTGATATGGCGTTGGTATCATCGACACAGATGCTGCGCACAGCAAGGGAGCAAGGATATTGTGTGGGGGCATTCAACGTACACACGATGGAAATGCTCCAAGCAGTAGTGGAGGCGGCTTGCGAAGCAAACGCACCGCTCATTTTACAGACCACAGTCGGAACGGTTCGGCATCTCGGACCTGAGTATGTAGCAGCAATTGCCCGGGTAGCCTCAGAAGAGGCCCGGGTGCCGATTGCCCTGCATTTGGATCATTGTCATGAAGAGGAGCTGATCGTGCGATGTATCGAAGCGGGTTATACATCGGTCATGATCGATGCGTCGATGCATCCTTTTGCGGAAAATGCGGAGATGACGCGGCGTGTAGTGGAGCTGGCTAGGGAGCGCGGTGTCAATGTGGAGGCAGAGCTCGGCAAGGTCGGGGGCGTGGAGGACGATCTCGTCGTGGACGATGCAGATGCTGCACTGGCTGACCCGATCGAGTGCGAAAGATTTATCGAGTTGACTGGCGTAGATACGTTGGCTCCGGCCATTGGTACGGCTCACGGGATTTACAAGGGGGAGCCGCGCATTGATTTTGCTCGTATCGAAGAGATTGCTCGTCGTGTTTCTGTGCCGCTTGTATTGCACGGCGGTTCGGGAATTCCCGAGGAGCAGGTGAAGCGGGCGGTTCAGCTCGGCATGGCAAAAATGAACGTAGCGACAGAGCTGCGTATCGCGTTTTCACAAGCGATCAAGGGCGTATTTGACAACAACCCGCAGGAAAACGACCCGCGCACCTATATGAAGCAGGCCAAGCAGGCGGTCAAAGAAGTGGCTCTCGCCAAGATGGAGATGTGTGGTTGTATCGGGAAAGCTAGTGGACGTTAATCAAAAAAATGGGAAAGGGACGATTTTACATGCGTATGAATCTCGATGATACAAAAGCACTGCGTGAACTGGATACGATTCGGGCACTGCAAGATACGGAAAGCTATGATGAGCAGTTTAAAACAGGCTTACAATTATCTGATTCTTTAGATGTGTCGAATATTTCTGTTAAAATTGAAAATATTGTGGTGCTTGGCACTGGTGGCGGTTCGGCTGCGAGCGTTAATTTGATCAAGTCGTATTTGTTTGACGAGCTGCGAGTGCCGCTTCAGTTAAATCAAGGCTACACCATCCCGGCTTTTGTGGATGCGAAGACGCTCGTCATCGTCGTTAGCCACTCCGGCAATACAGAAGAAGTCGTCAGCGGCTATGAAGCGGCCATCGCCAAAGGAGCACAGATCGCCGTCATTACGGCGGGCGGAAAAGTATTGGAGCTGGCTCGTGAACACAATCATGCGTGCTTGATTGTACCTGGCGGAATGATGCCTCGGATCGTACTCGGCTACATTTTCTTGCCTATCCTCGCCATCTTGACGAAGCTCGGGCTGATTTCCGACAAGCGTACGGAGGTCGAGGAGACGATTGCCCTGTTCGAAAAGTGGAAGCACGTCTACGGAACGGACTCTCCGATCGAGAATAATGAAGCCAAGCAAATCGCCATCGAGATGGATGGACTGATACCTGTTGTGTACGGAACGCTACCGTTTTTCGATGCTCCTGCATGGCGTTGGAAAAACCAGCTCGGGGAAAACAGCAAGCTGATGGCATTTTGGAACGCCATTCCGAGTCTTCACCACGACGAGGCTGTAGGGTGGGATTCGCCGTCTGCACTGCTGAAGGGCGTTCATTTTACACTCATCCGCGATCAGGAGGATAGTGAGAAGACGACCCAACGTGTAGAGATCAGCGCTGACATTTTGCGTGAGCGCGCTGGTGGGGTAAGGGTGGTTCACTCCCACGGCGTGTCCCGAATGGCTCGTTTGTTTTCCATCGTGTACTTGGCTGACTTCGTGTCGCTGTACGCTGCTCTGATTCGCGGCGTCGATCCAACCCCTGTAGAAGTGATCAATTTGTTCAAACAAAAAATGGGCCAGCCGCTCGTTACTGTGCAGGTGAGATAGCATGCTCGTAACGGTCACACTGAACGCGGCCATCGATAAGACGTATCGCCTCTCGCATTTTCGTTCTGGAGAGCTGCATCGCACGACTGATGTACTGAGCTTGCCCGGCGGAAAAGGGCTAAATGTAGCGCGTGTAGCGAAAGCATTGGGGCAGGGTGTAGTCGCAAGCGGTTTTGTCGCTGGTCACAACGGGAGATTCATCGCGGAAGGCTGCGAGTGTGAGGGGATTACGTCCTCCTTTATCGAAACGAGCGGAGAATCCCGACTGTGTCTCGCTTTTCTCGACGAACAGGAAAAGACGGTGACAGAAGTGCTAGAGCAAGGTCCTGCGCCCAGTGAAGAAGAGATCAGTCGCTTGCAAACGCGTTTGATCGAGCTGGCGGACCAGGCACAGTACATGGTTTTTTCCGGAAGTTTGCCAGGTGGCGTTCCAACCGAAACATACGCTGCGCTCATCCGAGGTGTCGCTGGGAAAGGAACCGCATGCGTGCTCGATACGAGCGGCCAGGCCCTGCTGGAAGGAATCAAAGCAACACCCTCGCTCATCAAGCCCAATCGACCGGAAGCGGAAGCGATTCTCGGATTTTCGCTGGATAGCGACGATGCCAGATGCAGAGCCATACGCGAACTGCGTGAGCACGGTGCCCAGCGAGTCCTTCTCTCGTTAGGAGAGGAGGGCGCGTGGTTTGGCGATGGCAAGGAGACGTGGCGTATTTCCGCGATCCGGTTAGCGGATACCGAAGTGAAAAATACAGTGGGCTGCGGTGATTCGATGCTTGCGGGTGTCCTTGTCGGAAGGCTGCGAGGCTTGGCTTGGCCAGATGCGATTTGGCTGGGGATGGCATGCGGCGCCGCGAATACACGGTCGTTAGGAGCGGGCATGATCGCGCCCGACGATGTGCAGAGGTTGAGGAGTCAACCGATGCATGTGGAGCGAGTCGAGTAGAATGACTGGTTCAGAAGGGAGGAGTAGCATGCGCCATGTAATTGGCCTCGATGTCGGCGGTACGACAATGAAAGGGGCGGTCATGGACGAGAATGGGCGAATTCTCCTCCGGGCTGCCAAGGAGACAAAAGTTCATAACAACTTGCCCATCTTGATCGAGCGAATGGCTGCCTTGATTAACGAACTGCGGGATCAATCACCCGTTCAAATAGAGGCAGTAGGGATCGGATTTCCTGGTCCTTTTGATGCGGAAAATGGGATATCGGTTCACTCGCCCAACTTTCAATTGCACCAGGCAGACTTGCGGACACCACTCGCGAAGTTGGTGAAACTGCCGCTTTTTTTTGAAAACGATTTACGGACAGCTGCACTCGGAGAAGCCATTTTTGGTGCGGGTCGTGAGGTAAGTCACCTCGTTTTCGTGCCGCTTGGTACAGGGGTGGGAGCAGGGATTGTAAACGAAGGAAAGCTCGTTCGGGGCAGTCACGGATTCGCGGGAGAGATTGGTCATGTGCGCTATCCAGGGCTTACTGCTCCATGCAATTGCGGCAAGCTCGGCTGTGTAGAGACGGTCGCCTCTGCCACAGGTATTGCGAGACTGGCCCGTGAACGCTTAGAAAAGGAGCTCGATGCCAATCCGCGGCAAGCAAAAGCCTCTCCTCTGTTTACTCTGTGCGATGGACAGATTGAGCGGATTACGGCTGAGCAGGTGGCTACGGCAGTGGAACAAGGTGATACGGTGGCGACCTGCGCATGGAACGAAGTGTGTGAAGTAACTGGCTGGGCTTTGTCTGTGCTGGTGAACGTGTGCAACCCGCAGCTCGTAGTGATCGGCGGTGGGGTTTGCCGGGCTGGGGAGCTATTGCTGGCCCCGGTACAAGCGAGTGTACAACAGTACGCCATGGAAGTCGTTCATCAACAGACAAAGATCGTTTTGGCCGAGCTCGGTGCAGATGCAGGAATGCTCGGTGCTGGCGCCTTGGCCCTGCAAGCAATGAACAGGGAACAAGGAACCGTGAAATTGTAAAAAGAGGAGTGTACATCGATGCAACAACGGTATGACTGGGCAAATCATCAGCTGCTTGAGCGAAATCGCTTGGCGGCGCGGGCTTACTTTTTGTCTTACCCGGAAGAATCGGGAGCACTGACATATGAAAGAGGCGCGACACCGTGGTTTCAATTGTTGAATGGGCATTGGCAGTTTGCATACGCAGAATCACCGCTGCGTGTACCGGAAAACTTTTTTGCCGCCGATTATGACGCAACGGAGTGGGCCCGGATTCAGGTGCCAGGGCATTGGCAGCTGCAAGGGTACGGAAAACCACATTACACCGACTTGTATTATCCGTTTCCGGTCGATCCGCCGCATGTCCCGTCAGATAACCCGACAGGCTGCTATTTACGAGAGTTTACCGTAGCGTCTGCGTGGCAAAATCAGCAGGTGATCCTGCGGTTTGAAGGGGTCGACAGCGCTTTTCATGTGTGGCTGAACGGGAAGGAAGTCGGCTATAGCCAAGGAAGCCGCTTGCCATCTGAGTTTGATGTGACGGAGCTGTTGCAGGAAGGCAGTAATCGCTTGGCTGTTCAAGTGTACCAATGGTCGGACGGTACGTATGTTGAGGATCAGGATATGTGGTACTTGAGCGGGATTTTCCGGGATGTTTCCCTGATTGGCAGACCGAAGCTGCATGTGAGAGATCTGGCAGTCGTGACTGATCTGGATGATGAATGCCGCCATGGTGTGCTGCGGGTACGTGTCCATGTAGAAAACAGTTCGGCAGCTTCCTATGATGGGGTGAACGTGACCGCAAAGCTGTTGGATTCATCCTACATGCCTATCGCTTCGCTGACGGACACTGGGGCAGGCGAGCTGGCAGCCGGACAAGAAAAGGTCGTGACTTTGGAGCTTCCGGTGCAGGAGCCGAAAAAATGGTCGGCGGAGGAGCCAAACCTGTATCATCTGCTGCTTGCGATTGAGCAGGAGTCGGGCGAAAAGACAGAAGTCATCCCGATTCGCGTGGGCTTCCGACGGATCGAAGTAAAAGGAAACAACTTCTTCGTAAACGGTAAAGCGATTCGCCTAAACGGCGTGAACCGCCATGATCATCATCCCGATCTCGGGCGTGCAGTCCCGTATGAAACGATGCGTGAAGATGTGCTCATGATGAAGCGCTACAACATCAACGCCGTTCGTACCGCGCATTACCCGAACGATCCGCGTTTTTACGATTTGTGCGACCAGTACGGATTGTATGTCATGGACGAAACCGATTTGGAGACGCATGGCTTTCAGTTAACGGGCAACATTAGTCAGCTGAGCGATGATCCAGAGTGGGAGCAGACATACGTGGAGCGCATGGAGCGCATGGTGGAGCGGGACAAAAACCATCCGTCGATCATCATGTGGTCGCTTGGTAACGAATCCGGCTTCGGCTGCAATTTCCGGGCAATGGCCGCTTGGTGCCGACAAGCGGACCCGACTCGCCTCATTCACTACGAGGAGGATCGCGAAGCAGAAGTGTGCGATGTATTTTCCACCATGTACTCCTCGGTAGAAAAAATGATCCAGCACGGTGAAAATGAACATTTGCAAAAGCCGCATATCATGTGCGAGTATGCTCATGCCATGGGAAATGGACCCGGTGGCTTGCGCGACTACGCCAATGTGTTTGACAAATATCAACGCTTGCAGGGCGGTTTTGTGTGGGAATGGATTGATCACGGCTTGCGTCAATATACGCCGGATGGGCGAGCGTATTATGCCTACGGAGGAGACTTCGGGGACTACCCGACGAATGGCAACTTCGTCATCGACGGACTGATTCGTCCGGATCGCACCCCATCCCCTGGATTACTCGAATACAAAAAAGTGATTGAGCCGATCGTCGTCGAAGCGAATGATTTGGAAAGCGGGCTCGTCACCATTACGAATCGCTATGATTTCCGCACGCTTGCGCACGTGAGAATGGTTTGGAGTGTGACAGCAGACGGACAAGTGGTGCAGAGCGGAACGCTGTCGCTGTCACATACAGAAGCAGGAACTCGCACCATTGTAGCTGTTCCATATACCTTGCCCGCGCAGGTACAGGATCGGACCGACTACTGGCTGACTCTCTCCTTTGTGCTGGTCCAAGATGAGAGCTGGGTACAGGCAGGACATGAGCTGGCGTGGGCACAATTTGCCTTGCCAGTGACCGCTGCCCAACAGGTTACGGTCGCTCCCTATCAGGCTGTGTTAGGCAGAGTAGATACGAAAGAAACAAAAACGGACGTCACCCTTACAGGAGCAGATTTTCAGTTCGTTTTTGACAAAGTGAGCGGTGTGCCGACGAGCTGGGTATTTGCAGGCAAGGAGCTGTTGGTGGCAGGACCTCGACTCACGTTTTGGCGTGCTCCGATTGACAATGACATGTACGTAGTGGAAGAGTGGCGCAAGGTGTACCTCGATCGTTTGCAAAATCGAGTGGAGGATGTAAGCATCCAGCAGGATCGAGCAGATCGTGTGGTCATTACCTGCGATGTACGGATTGCTCCGCCTGTATTCGACTGGGGATTTGCATGCCGCTATACGTATACCGTGTTCGGAAATGGCGAGGTGCAAGTAGATGTTCAAGGCACACCCAAAGGCACCCCGCCAGCAATGCTGCCACGAATCGGCTTGAAGCTATTGGTCGCCAAAGATATGGAGCGTGTTTCGTGGTATGGTCGTGGCCCGGGAGAGGCGTACATCGACAGCAAGGAAGCCAATCGCATCGGGGTGTATCACGCGAGCGTGGATGAGCTGTACACGCCGTACGTGTTCCCGCAGGAAAATGGCAATCGCACGGACGTCAAATGGATGTCGATCACGGATCAGCGAGGCATTGGGCTTTTCGCGATGGGTCAACCGACCTTGGAATTTAGCGCACTTCGCTATGATACGGACGATCTGGAGCAAGCGAAACACACGACAGATCTCGTAAAAAGAGAGTATGTCACACTGCATCTCGATTATCGACAAAACGGGCTGGGTAGCAATAGCTGCGGACCTAAGCAATCGGAGCAGCATGCCTTGCGTCCAGAGGAGTTTTTCTTCCAGATGAGGCTAACGCCTTTTTCGAAGGATACGATTTCTCCGGTTCAGTTGTCTAAGCGGAATTTGTGTGACTAACCGCTGATTGTTCTCGAAGGCATCGCCGAAACGTTGTACAATCTAATTAAAGATTGAATAGTGCAACTAATCAAAATCCGGTGGTGGTTCTGTCACATGAAGTCATGGTCGCTCTTTCCGCGCAGAAGCATTCATGCCAAGCTGCTCGCTTTTATGCTGATTGCAGCCATTATTCCGCTGATTACGCTAGGGAGTATGGCGTATTGGAAATCGTCGATGGTCGTTCGCGAGCAATTTAGCAAGTCAGGCGAGTATATCGCTACGCAGCTGCAAATCCAGATCGACAACTACCTGAGTCAAATGAGATACATGGCTTATGACATCAATACGTACGTGTCAGACCCGACGTTGGTCGTCATGCGGGAGGAACAGCCGAAGACGTACACAGGCTTCCTGGAACAAAAAAACTTCGAGCGATACCTGGGGGCGCACCGCAACCTTGATACAAAAGGCATTTTTATCGTGACGCCCTCCGGTTACTTTTTCGGGGAAAATGTGATCAATGGAAAGGATCTGATGCGGGAATGGTGGTGGAAGGGGCTGCCCGCCAAGCTGGATGAGGAGCGATGGATCGGTTTTTACACACCACGGCATTATGTCGGATTTCAGGATGAGGCGGAGCTACGAAATCAGGAAAAGGTACTCGGTCTGGTCGTTCCCGTTCTCAGCGGTTATGGCGTATTGAAGGATAGCCGGATTTTGATCGAGATGAAAGCAGGCAAGCTGTTTCAGTTGTTTGAACAGCTGGAAGAGGACATGAGTGCGTATGTTACGATTACAGCCAAAAATGGCGAGCTGATTTACCAGACTGCGGGTACGTTCGTCCAGCAAGAGAGCGATATCGTCTGGAACAAGCCACTGGAGTCCAACAACTGGATGATTCAGGTGCGCTTGCCTTACGAGCAAATGAACCGCTCTGCGGAAGTGATTCAATCCTTTTTTATCGCGGCGCTGATTCTTTCGGCCGTGCTGGCACTTCTTTTGGCGTATTTATTTTCCAAACGGATTACAGGCAAAATCAAACGACTTCAAGAAACGATGCGGCTGGTAGGAACAGGCGAGCTGCAAACACGAGCTGAGGTCGATACAGAAGACGAGCTGGGGCGGTTAGGGGTGAGCTTCAACCAGATGGTGAGGCGGATTCAGACGCTAATCGCCGAGGTGAGTCGAACCGAGCAGTTGAAAAAGGAAGCAGAGCTGCGAGCCGTTCACTACCAGATCAATCCGCATCTGTTGTTTAATACACTCAATTCCATCCAGTGGAAGGCAAGATTATCTGGCGCCAATGAAATCGGCAATATGCTCTATCATCTCATCAAAGTGCTAGAGGGCAACCTCGACATCACGCAGGAGCTCGTCCCGTTGGAAAAGGAACTGCAAACCGTCGAGCATTTTCTGCAAATCCAAGAGCTGCGGTATGGGCCCGTTTTTCAATTTGAACAAACGGGAGTAGAGGCTTGCCGTCGCTATTTGATCCCGCGAATGACTCTCCAGCCGCTTTTGGAAAATATCTTTTTCCACGCATTCGAAGACGGGCACGGAACGATCCGGATCCGTGTCAGTGAAAAAGAAGGGCTTGTGACGCTGTTGTTGCAAGATGACGGTGCAGGAATTGTGCCGGAGCGATTGGCCAAACTTCTCGATCCTGATCTGGAGCGTTCTAGCAAACGAGGGCTCGGCGTGTACAACGTCGATCAGAAGTTCAAGCTTCATTTCCGTATGGAGCACGGCATGAAAATTTCATCTGTCAGAGGAGAAGGAACCACAATTCAAATCACATGGCCGAAAAGGGAGGAAATTCCTGATGAACATCAAGGTAATGATTGTGGATGACGAAGTGCTGGTGCGAAGAGGACTGAAGGCAATGGTGCCGTGGAGTCGCTACGGGATGGAAGTGGTAGCGGATGCACCGAATGGTCGGAAAGGCTGGGAGGCTTTCCTGCAAATACAGCCCGAGTTGGTGATTACGGACATCGTCATGCCGGAAATGGATGGGTTGGAGCTGTGCAGGCGAGTGAAGGAGCACGCTCCCCAAACAAAGATGCTTTTGCTCAGCTGTCACCGCGATTTTGCTTTTGCCCAGCAAGGAATTTCTCTCGGGGTGTCCGGATATTTGTTGAAGACCGAGTTTCAGGATGAGGAATGGGGGACGTTGTTGGAAAAGCTGCGGTCTGAGCTGGCAGGCGAGAGCGCGCGACCCGAAAAAAGTAGGGAACGCCCTGATGAATGGAAGCGGGAATTCGGTGCGTGGTTGACTGGTTTGAGCCGGGATTTCGAGCAAAGCTTGTCCTCCCTCCTGCAATCACACTGGTCGTGGATGAACGATTCCATGCGTGTATGGCTCTTGGAAGGGATGGGCAGCAGTGCAAATGGCGAGGAACAGGAGCGGGCATGGATTACACGGGAGCTGGACAGCCAATGGGAGTGGATCGCATGTGGCGATATCCGTTTTTTACTGACTCCCGCAAGTACTGGCAGGCAGGTTGAATCCTTGCTCGTGGAATGGAAGCTGGCTGGAAAGGTGACGAGCTGGGAGACAACCGGCCCGTTTGCTGGACTCGAACCGTGGATTCAGACGGTACGAATGCTCTACCAACGCACGGAGCGGGCGCGTAAGTACGGCGTCATTCAAGACCCGTGGCAGGAACCGATCAAGCAGGCTGTTCATTATGCGCTCGATCGTCTGGATACGCCATTGACGGTCAGTGAGGTAGCTTCACAGGTGGGACTGAGCCGTAGTCATTTTAGCGTGATGTTTAAAAAGGGAGTGGGCGAGAGCTTCGGCGAGTTTCTCGATAAGCGCAGGGTAAAAATGGCCCGAGCGATGCTGGATGAAACAACTCTGTCCATTCAGGAGGTAGCGGAGCGAGTCGGTCTTCCTGACGCGAAATACTTCAGCAAATGGTTTAAAAAATGTACAGGGATGACCCCGAGCCACTACCGTTTCAAACAAAAGGAGGGGTCCAGTCGAACAATCGTCCACTCCACCGCGCAAACCTGAACAAAGCGAAAAAAAGGAAACAAATTGACGCACTATTGCGAACAGTTGGCGGTTTCACCGTTTTTTTCCCTTCATTAAAATAAAGAAAATGAGGGGTAAATCTAGGGGGGATCACAGATGAAAAAGGTTGCGTCAAAATGGATGGCAGCTGGTATGGCACTTCTTTTGGCCGTCGTAGCTGGTTGTTCACAATCCCAGCCATCAGGAACAGACGGCACGTCTAGTAACACAGGTACGACAACGCCAGCATCGTCTGATAAAAAGGAAACGGTTACATTGCGTTTCGCGACATGGGATACGGACCAAATGCTGAAGATCCAACAAGATATCGCGAAACAATTCGAACAGAAAAATCCGGGTGTGAAGGTACAAGTCGAGGCATATGCAGATGGTTTTGATCAGAAGCTGGTAGCGGCATTCGGAGCGAAAAACCCGCCGGATGTCATGTACATGTGGGATTTCCCAACGTACAACGCCTCGCTCGAGCCATTGGATGAGTACGTAAAGAAGGACCCATCAGTGGCAATCGACGACTTTTACCAAGGCCTCTTAAACTATAATCGATTTGATGGAAAATTGTTCGGTCTCCCAGCGGGCTTCTCGACGCGGGTCGTATTCTACAACAAAAAGCTGTTTAACGAAGCAAATGTACCACTTCCGACAGACGACTGGACGTGGGATGATTTCAAATCGGCTGCCAAACAGCTGACCGTTCGCGATAAGAAGCAGTACGGTTTTGCTGTTCGTTCGGAGCCGGATACGTACGATTTGCAGCAGTTCGTGTGGAGCAACGGCAGCAGCTTTATTAGCCCTGATGGAAAAACCATCGAAGGCTACATGAACAGCAAGGAAACGGCAGAAGCCCTGCAAATTTTCAGTGATTTGACGAAAGACAAGAGCGCTTTGCTCGTCGGTGGTAAAAACCAGCAGAGCGGGAACGACTTGTTCAAAGCGGGTAAGCTCGCGATGTATGACAACGGCGTATGGTCGCTAGAGTCGTACAAGAAGGCGAATGTCGATTTTGGTACGGTCGTGATGCCGCAATTCCCTGGCAAGCCTAGTAAGGGTGTCATTGGAACCTCCTCTGTATCGATCGCCAAGGATTCTAAAAACAAAGAACTGGCTTGGGAGTTTTTGAAGTTCTTCGTTTCCAGTGATGCGATCAAGATGCGTACATCTGATTTGCCTGTGCGTATTAGTGTCGTACAAGAGAAGAAGCTCGATCAGGACCCGCTCTACGCGCCGTTCTATAAGACATTGGAGCAATCGACTGATACGCCTGCCTTCCTGTTGAATCCGCACTGGAACGAAATCAACCGGAACCTTTCCGCAGCGGTCAATGCGATCATGATGGGACAAAATGCCGAGGAATTACTGAACAAGGCAGTCAAAGACTCCCAGAAGTTTTTAGAAAAATAACGGGAAGGGGTCAGGGAATTGAATACAGAGAGTGTTGTGACACATAAACAGCCTGCCATGACCGTTCAACCGAAAAAACTCAAGGGAAGGGCGTTTCTTACGCCCTATCTTTTTATCTTGCCTTGGATTCTCGGCTTTCTCGCTTTTACGCTGGGACCGATGCTGTTTTCGCTCGTCATGAGCTTTTTTGATTGGCCTGTCGTTGGTGAGGTTACGTTTGTCGGCTTGGACAACTACGTCAATATGTTTACGGACGATCCATTGTTTTGGCAATCGCTCTGGATCACGATTAAATTTGCGTTGTTGTTTGTACCGTTGAATTTGTTCATCGCGTTGTTTTTGGCCATGATGCTGAATCAGAAGGTAAAAGGCAGCGGCTTTTTCCGCACCGTATTTTACTTGCCGAGCGTGATTTCTGGTGTGGCGCTGGCGATGATTTGGGCTTGGGTGTACGACGGGGAATACGGTATTTTCAACTATTTGCTCAGTCTGGTTGGGATTACAGGTCCAGATTGGCTAAACGATACGACGTGGGCGCTCATTGCCATGGTAATCGCCAGTTTGTGGGGGCAAGGCTCTATGGTATTGATTTTCCTGGCGGGGCTCAAAAGCATTCCGGAGAGCTTGTATGAAGCGGCCTCGATTGATGGGGCAGGGGCAGTGCAAAAGTTTTTCCGCATTACACTGCCGATGGTGAGCCCAACGATTTTGTTTAACCTGATTATGACGATCATTAGTGCGTTCCAGCAGTTGAGTCTAGCACTCCTGCTCACAGGAGGCGGACCGTTGCAGTCTACGTATTTCTATGCCATGTACGCGTACGACAACGCCTTCAAATACTTCAAGATGGGATATGCTTCGGCGAACTCCTGGTTTATGTTTGCGATCATTTTGGTATTGACCTTCATCGTGTTTAAAACGTCCGGCAAATGGGTGTACTACGAGGGCGACAACCGCAGGGGAGGGGAAGAAGCGTGATACGCAAAACGATCGCTTATGCGAGCTTGATCTTTTTCTCTTTCCTGTTTCTCGCACCGTTTTACTGGATGATCTCTACTGCGCTCAAGTCGGACGATGAGATTTTGCAGTATCCACCAAAATGGATTCCGGATGTGCTGCATTGGGAGAACTTCGGGAATGCGTGGATGTCGCAGCCGTTTAACCTCTATTTGGAAAACTCGTTGACGGTGACGATCCTGACCACGATTGGTCAGTTGATTTCGTCTTCGCTGGTCGCATACGGCTTTGCTCGGTTTACGTTTAAAGGGAGAGACTTTCTGTTCATGGTCGTTCTGGCCACGATGATGATTCCGTGGGAAGTAACGATGATCCCGCTGTACATGGAATTCAATTACCTTGGCTGGATCAATACGCTCAAGCCGTTGATTGTTCCTTCGTTTTTTGGGTCAGCGTTTTATATTTTCCTCATGCGACAGTTTATTTTGACCATTCCTCGTGAGCTGGATGAGGCAGCGCGTATTGATGGTGCGGGTTCGTTTCAGATTTACGCACGGATTATTATGCCGTTGATGATGCCTGCTCTGATTTTGGTGAGTGTATTCAACATCTTGGGCACATGGAACGATTATTTGGGTCCACTCATTTTCTTGAATGACCAAAGTCAGTACACGCTGACGCTGGGACTGGCGCAATTTAAAGGGATGTATGAAGTAGAGGCTACCGGGCTGATGGCGGTAACGTTCCTGATATCGCTTCCGCCGTTACTCCTCTTTTTCCTCGCACAACGATATATCGTAGACAATTCAGCTGGCGTTGCTATTAAGTAAGAGGCTATCAAGTAAGGAGGGAGCAGAAGTGGGGAATCGGGCGAAGTGGGAAGGCTGGGCATGGTCATTTCATCAATTTGGTGAGCGATTGTTGCGGATGGCGGCAGCGCATCTCATGTGGGTGGTGTGCACGCTCATGGGAGGCATCGTCTTTGGAATCTATCCAGCGACAGCTGCTCTGCACGACGTACTTAGCGGCAAGTGGAGTGACCGTGGGCTTCCGTCCGCCTTCTGGCATGCTTTTTGCCACTACTTCTGGAGGAGCCAATGGCTTGGCGCAGGGACGGTGCTAACAGGGGCAATTCTGTGGGTCGATGTGGTGTTCTTCCTGCGCTTGGGCTCCCTGTGGGGGCTCTCGATTGCGGCCGTTTTTGCGGGGATCGGATTCTTGCATGCGGCTACCTCTTGCCACGCCTTTTCCCTGCTTGTTCGGGAGGATGCAGACGTAAAGAGGACGCTCAAGCAATCGTTTTGGCTGGTCGCGGCCTTTCCGTTGCATTCGCTCGTTACGATGGGAGGCTTGCTCCTTCTCATGATTCTCTTGCTGGCGATTCCTGTTTTGCCGATCTTGTTGGGAGCGAGTCTGCCCGTCTGGTGGATGAACGCCAGAATCAGTCGTCTGATGGAAAAGCGCGATCGTAAACGATCGACCAAGCAACCTCGAGGTGAGACATATGCAGTTTGATTTAGGAATCGTTCCTTTTAGCCGATACGGGTCGTATCTCGTACTCTCGCGACTGGGTAACGCCAAGCGAGCAGAAGGGCTGTATTTACGCAATATTCGTGGAGGTGACAACCACGATGGCGCGATTTTTCGAATCGAAATGGTAGCGGATGGTGTGGCGATTCCATTTGAGATGGAGGCTACGCCAACCTTGCTGCGTCTTTACGGAGATAAAGGCGAAGTGAAGCTATGCATGAGCGAGCCGCAGCTGGTGCAGGTACGTGGTCAAGGTGTTGGATTGCGACTGGTGCTGGAATCGACGGCAGCTGATTATGCGATTCAAGCAGGAGCCGAATGCTGGGAAATCAATCACTTTTCCACGGAAATTCGTTTGCGAGTGACTCCGCTTGCTGGAGCGCTGGTGGTCAACCCTACGAAGGCATCGCGTGAACACCAAGTGAGCGTAACCTTTCATCCCGACGAGGAAACAGGTGTCTTGGAAGGTGTACTGGAGGAGTTCCACACGGTCTGGAAGGAGCGCAGCTACCCTGCCTTTGCCGATGGTTGGGAGCAGGTGAAAAAAGAGTACGACGATTGGCTGGAAAAGACACTCTCTGTGTCTGAGGAGCATCGCGAAAACTTGAACGAAGCACGAGAACTCGCGGCGTACATCACCTGGTCTTGTGTGGTGAGACCAGAAGGCTATCTGCCACGATCTGCGATGTACATGTCCAAAAATTGGATGACAAATATCTGGAGCTGGGATCATTGCTTCAATGCGATGGCACTGACGCGAGCAAACTTGCCGCTGGCGTGGGATCAGCTCATGATCTTTATCGACAGGCAGGACGAAAGTGGTGTCTTCCCCGATTTTATCAATGATCGGTATGCGTTGTGGAATTGCTGCAAGCCTCCGATTCACGGCTGGACGCTGCGCTGGATGCTGGATCGGAACGACGCGATTACGAACGAGATGCTAGAAGAGGTGTACGAGCCGCTTTGTCGCTGGACCAATTGGTGGTTCCGTTACCGCGATGATGATCAGGACGGGATTCCGCAGTACAATCACGGCTACGATTGCGGCTGGGACAACAGCACAATTTTCCTCGATGGGGCGCCAATCGAAAGCCCGGACCTGCCTGCGTATTTGATTCTGCAAATGGATGTGCTGGCGGATTTGGCGAAGAGACTGGGACGTCATGAAGAGGCAGCGAGGTGGCTGGAAAAGGCCGAAATGACGCTGCAACGGCTCATGGAGAAGCATTGGAACGGGGAGAATTTCTACGCGACTCACTCCGGAAGCGATCAGCCTACCCAAGGAGACAGCTTGATTCGCTATATGCCTCTCGTGCTTGGCAAAAAGCTGCCGCAGGACATCCGGGCCAAGCTGATTGCGGGGTTGCAGGAGCGGTTTTTGACCGAGAATGGACTGGCTACAGAGAGTCCAACCAGCTCGTTCTACCGCGCGGATGGCTACTGGTTAGGTCCGATCTGGGCACCGGTGACGATGTTGTTGGTAGATGGATTACGGAGAGCAGGCGAAGTAGCGTTTTCTCAGGAGATTGCCAGACGTTTTTGCCGAATGGCAGCCCGCAGTGGCATGGCGGAAAATTTCGATGCACTGACAGGTGATGGACTGAGGGACCGGGCCTTTACGTGGACGTCCAGCGTGTTTTTGATGCTGGCGCATGAGTATATGTAAGGTAGTTTCATAGAAAAAACAAGCGGGCATGATGGATGAAAAATCGCATCATGCCCGTTACTTGTCTACAGCACTTTACTGAGAAACGCCTTGGTTCTCTCATGCTGAGGATTGTCAAAAATCTCGGCAGGCTTGCCTTCCTCTACAATATATCCGCCATCCATGAAAATCACGCGATCGGCTACTTCACGAGCAAATCCCATCTCATGCGTGACCACGACCATCGTCATTCCTTCTTTGGCCAAATCTTTCATCACCTGAAGAACTTCCCCTACCATTTCCGGGTCGAGTGCAGAGGTAGGCTCGTCAAACAGCATGATATGAGGGTCCATGGCGAGCGCACGGGTAATGGCTACGCGCTGTTGCTGACCGCCTGACAGCCGATCTGGATACACGTCTCGCTTGTCCGCCAAATCTACTTTTTTCAGCAATTCCAGCGCCTTTTGTTCATTTTGCTGACGCTCTGAATTTTTGATGTGCTTGGGTGCGAGCATAATGTTTTCCAATACAGTGAGATGCGGGAATAGATTGAACCGTTGAAACACCATGCCGACACGCTCTCGCAGCTTGTTAATGTCCACTTTGGGGGAAGTAACCTCCACACCCTCAATGGTGATTTTGCCCGATGTCACCTCTTCCAACTGGTTCAGGCAACGCAGAAACGTACTTTTTCCCGAGCCGGAGGGACCGATGACACAGACAACTTCGCGCTCTTCAATGGTAGTCGAGATGTCTTTTAAGACTTCCAACGAGCCAAAGCTCTTTTTCAAATTCTCTACATGAATCATTTCGCGAACCTCCTCTCAAGGGAACGAGATAGCAGACTGAGGATGTAAATCATCAGGAAATAGAAGACCGCTACTACTGCCCAAATTTCAAACGAGCGGAAGTTGCCAGAGATGATAATTTCACCACTGTTCATCAGTTCACGGATACCAATGACCGTTAAGAGCGAGGTGTCTTTTAACGTCACGATAAATTGGTTGACGAAAGCAGGAATCATGCGGCGAACAGCCTGGGGCAAGATAACTAGGCGCATAGCTTTTCCGTGCGTGAGTCCCAGGGAACGGGCTGCTTCCATCTGTCCTTTATCGATCGAGAGTATTCCACCACGGAAAATTTCCGCCAAGTAGGCTCCGGCATTGAGACTGAGCGCAAGAATACCTGCGGTTGTCTCTGGAATTTTGATATCAAGGACAGGCGGTAATCCAAAATAAATAAAGAAGATTTGAACCAACAGCGGTGTGCCGCGGAGAAAGTCAACGTAAGCGGTTGCAATGCCGCGAAGCACTTTGGACCGGCTTGTGCTCATCAAGCCAAAAAGCAATCCGATTAAGAGGGCAAAAAACAGGGAAATGACCGTTATTTTTAGCGTGACCACAGAGCCTTGGGCCAAGACAGGAAGCGCATCGACAATGACATCCCAACTACTGCTCATTTGGACAACTCCATTCTTTCTAAGGTGAAAAAAAGGCGCGTCTCGCGCCTTTATTTTTTGGTGCTCAAGTAGGTGTTGATGATTTCATCGTATTTCCCGTTCTCTTTCAGCTTCTTTAGACCGGAGTTGAGTTTGTCTTGCAGCTCTTTGTTGCCTTTTAATACCGCGATGCCGTAGTGGTCACCATTGAGACGGTCGCCTACAATTTTTAGCTTGGAAGCAGGGTCTACCGTAATTTTATACGAGATAACCGGATAGTCTTCGATGGTCACATCAGCGTTGCCGTTCTGAACCTCTTGGAACATGGAAGGGCTATCGTCGAAGTATTTGACAGTCGCTCCGTATTTTTTCCCGAGCTCATCAGCAAAGGTCGCACCAGTCGTGCCTTTTTTGATGGCAATCGTTTTGCCAGCCAAATCTGCCTCTCCATTGATCGTTGTGTTGTCCTCACGTACGACCAGAGAAAGACCTGCTTGATAGTAAGGTTCAGAGAAATCTAAAATTTCTTTGCGCTTATCGGTGATGCTGATTCCTGCAATGGCTCCGTCCAATTGCTTCGCTTGAACAGCCGGAATGATTCCTTTGAAGTCCATCGGCTTAATTTCTACCTCAAAGCCCTCTTCTTTGGCGATGGCGTTGATCAGGTCGATGTCAATTCCCACGTACTTTCCGTCTTTTTCAAACTCAAAGGGTGGGTATGTTGCATCTGTACCAATAACGTACTTCTTGGCACCCGACTGCCCAGATGTTGAGGAAGCTTGATCCGTGCCAGTGCCACATGCACTTACCGTGAGTGCCAACAAACCAGAAACAACAGCAAACATTAGTTTTTTCATAAATTACCCCCAAGTATATTTATGATAGATATGATATGGACATGAATATAGTAATATAGAAAAGTCGGTAAAGTCAAAACAAACTGAAAGTAATTATTATCCATAATTGTATGAACGATATCATGGTGAGATAACAGAAATGTTTTTTCATACCTGCTATAATGGTAGCAAATGTATAAAAGGGATGGGAAAAACGATGAAGCAGGTCACCATATTGATCGCCGACGATGAAGCGGAGATTGCTGAGCTCGTTGCCTTGCATGTGAAAAAAGAAGGTTACCACACAATTATCGCAGCGGATGGAAGGGAAGCACTCCAAGCTGTGCAGACGCATTCGATTGATTTGGCGATCCTCGATATTATGATGCCTGGGCTGGACGGCTATGAGGTAACCCGTCTCATACGTGAACAGCACAATATGCCGATTATCTTTTTGAGTGCCAAGACGTCCGATCTGGATAAAATTTCAGGATTGGTGATGGGCGCAGATGATTATATGACCAAGCCATTCAATCCAATGGAATTGGTTGCCCGTGTGAATGCCCAACTGCGACGCTTTAAGCAGCTGAACCAACCAGTAGTAGCAGTAGCGAGTAACAAGGTCTTAGAGGCAGGTGGACTTGTCATTTACCCTGAGCAGAGAACCGTGAACCTGTACGGAGAAACGATTGAGTTAACGCCGAAAGAGTTTGATATTCTCTACCTGCTGGCCAGCTATCCAAAGAAGGTGTTTAGTGCGGATAATATTTTCCAGCAGGTGTGGGGCGAGGCGTACTATGAAGGCTGCAATACAGTCATGGTGCACATTCGCACCTTGCGAAAGAAACTGGGAGAAGAAAAAACCAAGAACAAGTGGATCAAGACAGTCTGGGGAGTAGGGTATTCCTTTAATGGCTAAGATGATACGGAGCTTTCGGTTTCAAATAGTCAAGCTTCTGGGCATAAGTCTGCTTCTATCCGGTGCGGTTACCTATGTGATCTTTAAAACGCTACAGCTTTACTATCGAACACAGGTAAGGTTTGAAAGCTTGTTAACGCCGATTCGCTATTTTATGCGAGAAATAGGGGACATTTACTTCTTTCTGATTATTTTTGTTCCACTAGCCATACTGTTTTTCTTCTTGCTAACTAAACGGTATGCCACCTATTTTCAAGAGATTTCTAGAGGGATTCATCATCTTGCGAATGGTGACTTTACCAATCATGTTCAAATACCGTCGAACGATGAGTTTGGAGATATTGCCAAGGACATCAATCTGGCGGGTGAAAAATTGCAGGAAGCTGTACAACGAGGAGATTTTGCCGAAAGCAGCAAGGATCAGCTGGTTTTGAATCTAGCGCATGACCTGCGGACGCCGCTGACTTCTGTTTTAGGGTATTTGGACATCATTTTGCGGGACGAGCAGCTGACGGTGCAACAAGCCAGGCATTACACGACTATTGCTTTTACCAAGTCGCAGCGTTTGGAAAAGCTGATCGATGAGCTCTTCGAAATTACGAGAATGAACTACGGCATGCTCACCATCCAACAGAATTTGATTGACCTGAGTGAATTACTCATGCAATTAAACGAGGAGCTATATCCTTCCTTGGAGAAAAATCAGTTGGAAACGAGAATGAATGTGGCCTCACGTTTGACGATTCTCGGAGACGGAGAACTTCTGGCACGCGTTTTCGAGAATATCATGACCAATGCCATCCGGTATGGACAAGATGGCCAGTTTGTTGATATCAACGGTTTTTTGGATCGCGACGAGGTCGTTGTGCAGGTGATTAATTATGGCAACGAGATTCCCCCGGAAGATCTGCCGCATCTTTTTGAGATGTTTTACACGGGTGACAAGGCACGCACTCATCAAAACGGAGGCACAGGTCTTGGGTTATTTATCGCCAAAAATATTGTCGAGCGCCATGAAGGGACGATTTCTGCTCAGAGCAATTTGATCCGCACCGTTTTTGAAATACGCTTGCCTCACGAATAAACGACCTCACTTTAAAAAAATTTAAGTTTTACCCCACTTTTTCTTTTAACAGTTTTCCTTATCCTGATCGGGTGACGAGCCAGGGTGGAACCTGCAACGGAGAAAGTGGGTTTTTTTTATTGGCCAAGGGTTATCGGAGCGTAAAAGTTTTGGGGGAGGTAAGGGAATGAAAAAGCGTTTGTGGATCTGGCTGGGGGTAGGCGTGCTTGTGGCTGGGTTCGGCGGCTATGCGGCTTCTTCGGGAGAGAAGAAGAATGGCGTTCCTGTCACGTTATCAACGGTGATAACAGCCGATTTGGAAAGCACCATTTTGACGTCGGGCATGGTCATGGTACGAAATGAACATACCTTGTTCGCCAACTATGCAGGCGATCTGCGGAATTTCTCGATCAAAGAGGGAGACAAAGTGACGAAAGGGCAGGTGATCGGCAATATCGACATGTCCGATGTCAGCAATGAAATCATGGATATCGAGGCGCAAATCACCATTCAGGAAGCGAATATCGCAAGGCTCTCCAAAGGTGTGGAGCCTGAGGAAGTCACGAAAATGCAGGAGCAGCTTGCCCAGAATGAACGCGAGTACCAAACGGCATTAAAAGATTACCAACGAACACAATCGCTGTTCACTGCTGGCGTGTCTACTCAACAGGCTGTAGAGCAGGCGAAGCAAAAGCTGCAAACAGCGGAATCAAGCGTAAAGGTCGCCAAGCAAGATTTACTCTTGAAGCAAAAAGGGCCAGACAAGTCAGAGATTCGCTCCTACGAGGCGCAAATTCAAAAGCTGAATCTGGAAAAAGCGAAATATGAAAAGCAACGTGTGCAAAGCAGCATTGTTTCACCGATTGACGGGACGGTGCTCTCGATGAAGGTGAAAAAAGGGAAGTACCTGAGTAAGGGCGAGGAAATTCTCACGGTTGGAGATACCAATGATGTTATGGTCGAAGCAGGAGTCGGAGAATCTGATTTGCGTAAAATTAAAATCGGACAGGATGCGGTGGTCTCAGGCATTTCCTTAGGCGGAGAACAGTTGCAAGGTAAGGTGTCGCGCATATCTCCTATGGCTGTAACCAGCAAAGAGCGGGATGGAGAGAGTACGAGAGTGCCAGTCGCTGTCAATCTGAATGAGACGAGGGAGTATTTGAAGCCAGGTTTTCACGTGGATGTGAACATCGTCCTGCAAAAAGCAGCAAACGCCATGCAAGTCCCCGTTGAGGCAGTCGTGACGGACCAAGATGGATCTTCTTTTGTCTGGGTAGCGGAAAATGGCAAGGCCAGGAAGAAAAAAGTGACGACTGGGATTGAAAGTGAATTGTTTATCCAAATTGAAAGCGGATTGGATGGCAGTGAAGAATTGGTAGTGAATCCGCCGGAAACCTTGCAAGAAAATGAAGTGGTCTTCCAAGCATCTCCCGAAGAGTTTGCGGGGTAAAGGAGGATACATATGCTGACCATTGAGGGGTTAACCAAACAGTACAAGACGGATGAGCTGGAATTGTTCGCTTTGCAAAATATCAATATCCACGTGGCTCAAGGTGAATTCGTGGCGATCGTGGGACCTTCTGGTTCCGGAAAATCGACGTTTATGAACATGCTGGGTTGTCTGGATCGGCCAACCTCCGGCTCTTATGTCTTGGATGGAATTGATGTTACGCAGTTGAAGGATAGTGGGCTGGCGCAGGTACGCAATCAAAAAATCGGCTTTGTCTTTCAATCGTTTCATCTGTTGCCACGTGCTACTTCGCTGCGAAATGTAGAGCTGCCGATGATGTATGCGGGCGTCGGCATGACAGAACGCAAAAAAAGAGCGAAAGCGGCGTTGCAGCGTGTCGGACTCGGCCAGCGGATGGAACATAAACCGACGCAGCTGTCCGGCGGTCAAAGACAGCGTGTCGCCATTGCCAGAGCGCTGGTCAACCAGCCTGCGATTTTACTTGCTGACGAGCCGACGGGGAATCTGGACAGTCGTTCCAGCATCGAGATCATGGCGATTTTTCAGGAGCTGCATGCGCATGGGGTAACGATTCTACTCGTCACGCACGAGGCTGATATCGCCCAGCATGCCGAACGCGTCATTACGTTTCGAGATGGTCATATCATCCGAGATGAGCGAGTGGAGAAGCGCTTGTTTGCTACTCCGTCCGAGGAGGTGATCCTCACGTGAATTTACTCGAAAGCTTTCGTACGGCTCTGGAAGGGATTGGGACAAATAAGCTACGTGCTACCTTGACGATGTCTGGGATCATCATCGGAATCATGTCTGTTATTGCTGTAATTACACTAGGAAACGGCAGTCAACAGGCCTATACCGATCAGTTGGAGAAGCTGGGTGCTACTAATTTCAGCGTTTATTTTGGGTGGGACCCTGGGCAAGGAAGCAAGCTTACTGATTTGACAGTGGAGGATGCTTATGCACTTCCCCAACAATCGCCCTACATTGAAGAGGCCGTGCCTTTCGCCTCTTATTTTGGAACGGTTCGTGGCCCGAAAAAGGGGAAGGACGTAAGTATACAAGGAACAAATGAGGATTTGTTAAAGGTTCAACCAAACTTGAAAATAGTTGCAGGCAGATATTTTACTACGAAGGAAGTAAGAGAGGGGAAGCCCGTTATCGTTTTGACCGAAAAGTTAGCGGCAGGGCTTTTCGGAGGTGAAGACCCGATTGGCAAGCGTTTGACTTACAATACAGCATCGGCCGTCGTTATTGGCGTGGTAAGGGAAGCCAAGCTGATGATTGACAATGGTCGATCCGAGGGTGCCTATTTGCCGATTACCTATCTACACAATTTGGACGGGTTGAAGATGGTTCATACGATAACCGTAAAAGCCAAGTCGAAGGAAACGATGGAAGCAGCCAAGAGGCATACAGAGAAGTACTTAAACCGCAGGCACGATCGCGAAAACTACTACCAAATCGATAGTATCGAGAACGCACTGGGGGAGATGGATTCCTTTTCCGGCACGCTCACCACGATTTTTAGTGTCGCTGCTGGGATTGCGCTGTTTGTCGGTGGGATTGGCGTCATGAACATCATGCTCGTATCTGTCACGGAGCGGACGCGGGAAATTGGCATTCGCAAAGCGTTAGGGGCGCGTTACGGAGATATTATGCTGCAGTTTTTGATCGAATCGATGATCGTCTGCTTGATTGGTGGAACGATTGGTGTGCTGCTCGGCATCGGGACAGCCATGTTTGCCTCGCAATATGTCGATGTGCCGCCGCTATTATCGTGGGAAAGTATCGTAATCGCCTTCGGATTTTCCAGTGCCATCGGTATTTTCTTTGGGCTCTACCCGGCTCACAAGGCGGCGAGGCTCAATCCGATTGATGCGTTGCGATATGAGTGAGGAATGAAAAAGAAATGACTAGCAGATATCGCTGCTAGTCATTTTTCTAACGTATAGGAATTTATAAAATAAATTCCGGAGCGCATGGAAACTTTCCGCTAAAACGCGGTCGCTCCTCCTTGAAAAGGCCTCGATAGAGGTTTTCTTATTAGTCTCGAACCGATTGTAATGCCGTTGACCAACTAATCACTTGATTTAACATGTCGTTTACATGTGGGATATGCAATTCGGATGGTGTAAAGACCGTGTAATTTTCAAAATCAGTAAATAGATTGAAGGCAGGTTGTGTACGAACGTCGGCCACCTGCAATTCCCCCAGGATTCCACGTAAGTGCTCTGCTGCACGGGTGCCGCCTGATGAACCATAGCTGACGATACCAGCCGCTTTGTTGTACCATTCCTTGCGGGCGAGGTCGAGTGCGTTTTTTAATACCCCTGTGATGCTGTGGTTGTATTCGGCGGTAACGAATACGAATCCATCCAGGCTGGATAGCTTTGCCGCCCATGCGGCTACTTGTTGCTCACCACTCGGATCGCCAAAGAACGGTAAGTGAAAGTCCGCAATATCAACGATTTCATAGGCTGCATCTCCTCGTTGATCGGCAACTCCTTTGAGCCACGCACCTACTTGGGGACTGACTCGACCTGGGCGAGAGCTACCCAGAATAATCCCGATTTTTAAGCTTGAAGTACTCATGGTTCGTTCCTCCTTATGCGGCTTAGTTTAATGGTAGTTCCTTGGATCAAACATTATGCTTAAAAAAATGCCGCAACTGTAAAGCTCAGTTGCGGCATCGGAGTCTTAGGAGTAATGAATCGAAAGAAAGTTCCAGTAAAATAAATAGCCAGTATACAGGATGGAGAGTACCGCTGCTGCGCCATTCGCTACCTTCCAGCGATCGCGCTCCTTAGCTGTTCTGATCCGCAGGAGCAAATAAGCGGCGGCGGCCAACGAAACAATTGGCAGGGATGCGACAATCACTTGGTAGAGGGCCGGGTAGCCATAGACAAGCTCTGCGTTTGCATAGGTGAATTGGGTGATGAAAAATAAGCTGTGAAGCAGAGCCATAATCGGAACGATCTTCGAAATAGCGTGCGATTGATTGCGCCATTTGCGTAGCCCGAAACGAGCGATCCAGATGAGCGAAAGAAGGATGAACACGATTCCGGGAATCACATACAGAGCCAGTAGAACAGAGGGACTTTCGATGAAGGAGATACGAGGGAGCGAAAAGTTCATCGGTCCTGTCATATAAAATTTCCCTTGTTCCTCGTGAAAATATAGTTGTTCCTCACCGCCGATCTCTTGAAAGAAATGATCGTCTACCTGCACAAACTTTTTCTCAAGGGATTGCTGTCCTTCATTTTGGAACAAACCAGTCACGGATATCGTCTGCGCGTCCAATGCCTTCACTGTGTAGGTGTAGCTACTGAGTAGCCGAAGCCCTTTGCCCCAGCCATTCTCGGGCGTCAGGGTAAGCAGATATTGACCTTCCAGCTTTTTCATTTCGTCTATGGTGCCATCAACAGGAGTTAGGGGCTTGCGGACTTGCTCTGTCAGTAGCTTATCGGCAAACGCGTTCATGACCTTGCTATGCAGCTCCAAGCCAGCATGCGTGGCGTTCACCGTAACAAAGATGCCGAGTGATTCTGAGGGAATCAGCACCATTTTCGAGGTAAAGCCATCAATCCCACCGTTTGCCCATAGGGTAGGAATGCCGTTTTTCGTCTCTCCTTTAAAAAAGCCGTAGCCGATCCCGTACATGCGTTTATGGGCCGCGAATTGTTGGGCATGCATAAGCTGGACAGTTTCTGGTTTGAGCAGAGATGTGCCGTTATAGCTGCCGCCAGAAAGATGGGCGATCATATAGGGGGCGAAGTCGACGGGTGTCATATTAGCAGCACCACTCCCTGGGAAAATAATCCCCGAGTAAGGAATCGTTTGATAGCCGTTTCCGTCGTAATAATAGCTTTTAGCCAGATTGCTCCTGTCCTGCGGGAGATACAATTCGGCGGAATCCATACCTAGCGGGCGGAAGATATTCTCCCGCATATAGTCATGCAAAGATTGACCGGAAGCTTGTTCGATTACACTTCCTAACAATCCGGTGCCCGCATTACTGTATTGAAATTTGCTGCCTGGCGTGAAAATCGTCTCCTGCATCTGAAGTGTTTCATTTACGGTCTCGGTCGAGAATTCCGGTATCACACTCTGACGGTTGTCTCTTTTATAAATTTTTTCATCTATACCGGCTGTATGTGTGAGCAGGTGGTGGAGTGTGATTGGGCCGTAACGATTATTGGTAATTTTGTAGTCTTTTAGGACGGTATTCAAATCTTCGCGTAAGGAAAGTTTGTCTTTTTCCACGAGCTGCATCGCTGCAGTAGCCGTAAACGACTTGGTCACGGAACCGATTCGAAACACCGTACGCTCAGGATCAACGGGGATTTGCTGTTCGACGTCGGCAAAACCATAGCCCTTTCTATAAATGATGCGATCTCCCTGGGTAATGACAATGGCTGCGCCTGGGATATGCAAGTTGTTCATTTCATTTTTTATGAGGGGATCAACTACTTGTTCGATGGAAGGAGTAGTAAGCGGCGAGCGAGCATTGGCCACCGATAGAGGCTGTATCAGCATGAGGCAGGATACGAGCAGAACGGCAAACCATTTTCGTAGAGCAAATAATGTCATGTTCATCACCTTTCGCGTTTAGCGTCAGTCAATTGTTGTAAGGCCAGCGACAGGGATGAGTATAGGACGATGAATGTCACGGTGAGAAGTAACAGAATGTCATTGTTTATCGTGATAGTAGCTGGGCGTCATCTGATAATATAATGGGGGGAAAGTTTGGGTGTAGATGAGGTGTGCCAATTGCTTGCATTTGTTAAACGATGGTTATGGGTTGACTGGATGATCTTCACGATCCACTTTATGTGGGGGCTGACGATTTTTCTCGGCCTTGTCCGCAATCAAGATCAATTGCCTTATCCGCTAGTGATTACATTGATTGTTTCGCTCTTGGTGCTTGTCGTCCCCAGTTGTTTGCGTCGATACTCTCGTAACCTATATTTGCTCGCTGAGATTATTTTGAGTGGAGGCTTGTGCATTGCCTTGAATTTCTTTTTTGAAGGAGTAAGGTGGCAGTTTGTCCCCATCGCTTTTCTCATCGGATATCACAGTGTGGAACGATCTTATCGCTGGACGGGACCATTGGCGATTTTGGCGATTCCGTTTCTTGTGGGCGAGGCAATTGGGTTTGATTTCGAGCCTATAGTCGTAAGCGATCTAATTGTGTACCATTTCGCGGCATATGCGCTTGGTTTTGCCTTTCAATTGCTTAGTCGTATGCACAAGCAGAGCCTGATTATTCAAAACCAGAACCACATATTGGAGCAATACGCTTCCCAGGTGGAGGAAATCACGCTGCTGGAAGAACGGAACAAAATGTCCAAAGAGCTGCATGACACGATCGGACATACGATGACATCGCTCATTATGGGTATGGAGATGCTTCGGTCTAAAATACCAGATGCGGAGGCTAGTCGTCTGGATATGCTTTTGCAGATGGCTCGACAAGGTTTGGATGAGTCCAGAGGGATTTTCCACAAATGGGCTCATAATGGCTATGAATCTGCTACGACGATGGAGTCCGCCTTCGTTGAATTGATCGGGCAATTTCAAGTGGCTACAGGGGTGTCCGTCAAGCTACGTATGTACGGCGATGAGTACGCGTTGAGCCGTTCCTTGAAGCTGACTTTGTACCGCTGCTTGCAAGAAACACTGACCAATGCTGTGCGCCACGGAAAAGCATCACAAATTCAAGTGGGACTTTACTTTGAAGAAGCTCAGATTCGGTTGCAGGTCGAAGATAATGGGGAAGGAAATGGGACGATCGAATTCGGATTTGGTTTGCAATCGATGAAGGAAAGGCTAGAAGCACTTCAGGGACGATTATCGATCCATTGTATGGACGAAGGAGGTGTGACGGTCATTTGTAGTCTGCCAGCTATGCAGGCTGTACCAAGTGCAGGCATACGTATCCTAATCGTCGATGATCAGCCCATTGTGAGGGAAAGTTTGCAACTCGTTTTACAGAATCAGCAAGATTTACAGGTGGTCGGGGTCGCAGAGAACGGCTTGATGGCACTGGACATCATTCCAAAAGAAAAACCCGACGTCGTACTTTTGGACGTTCAAATGCCTGTCATGGACGGGGCGAAGACACTACAAGCGATACGTGAGCGGTGGCCGGATATGCGTGTCATTATGTTGACGACCTTCGAAGAAACAGCCCTTGCGACAGAAACGCTAGGGAGAGGCGCGAATGGCTACTTGTTAAAATCGGTTAGTCCGGTTGAGCTCGTAGAGGCGATACGAGTTGTTCATCAGGGTGAAGCGTTGATTAACCATAAGATTGCGGATGTCCTTTTCAAAGAAATGCGCTTGCAGCAAGAAGAGCTGAATGGACTTCGCCAAAAGCAAGGACGCGAGTGTCCCTATGGGTTGACGGAACGGGAAAGAGGCATATTGGCCTCGTTGGTAGAGGGGCTTCGCATGAAAACTATCGCGGAGAAAATCTTTCTTTCTGAAGGAACGGTACGCAATTGCACCACAGTGATTTATGCAAAACTGGGTGTAAAGAATCGCGAAGAGGCCGTTAAAAAAGCACGGGACGAAGGTCTTGCTGGTTAGGTGGCCAGGTTTTCAGGTTAGATATGGTAGAATGGACAGTATCGAATGGAGGTTATATCAAAGATGAGTCAATTGCCAAATTGCCCAAAATGTCATTCAGAATACACGTACGAAGATGGAAGCTCCCTAGTATGCCCGGAATGCAGCCATGAGTGGACGTTGCAAGCAGACAGCGACAACGGTGAAGATAACAAGGTCATCAAGGATGCAAATGGAAACGTCTTGAATGATGGCGACACCGTAACCGTCATTAAAGACCTCAAAGTAAAAGGTACTTCATTGGTTGTGAAAATCGGGACAAAAGTAAAAAATATCCGTTTGATTGAAGGAGACCATGATATCGACTGCAAAATCGATGGTTTTGGTCCAATGAAATTGAAATCGGAATTTGTGAAAAAGGTGTAAGCTGGGAATGTAACGGACAAGAAACAGCTGACTGCATGTTAGATGCAGTCAGCTGTTTTCGTAAAGGCAAAGTCTTGTTAGGTGAGACGGTGAATGGACCAGACGATGCCCTCGCCTCCTCCACCTAAGTTGAGGTTGATGGTCAATCCATTGGCAACATAGAACAAACCGAGTGTATCACCTGCATTGAGTTGAACGTCACCCGCGAGTGTGACGGTTCCTGCCCCCAGAATGGCTCTTAATGTGAGTACGAGCGCAACGTTTACGTTGAGAACAGGGAAATCGGCAATAATCAAATCCGTTGCGGTCGGAGTTATTCTTTGCACGACAAATGCGGGAGTAATTCCAGCGTCTAAGTTAACGGTAATGGCTGCGGTCGTTTCATAGTTAATGGTTGCCTTGATGGAGTAAGTTCCATTCGCTGGTACTGTGTAAGTGCCAGTTAGAGGGTTGAAACTTGGGCTGCCATAGTAGGGGCTGGCCGTTGACCAGTTAATTAATTGGGAAGATGCACAAAGGGTCACAGTTGATAAGAAGCCAGAGAAGTTTTCAGCGGTGAAAGCAGGTCCAGTCGCGCCTGTTGCCCCGGTAGTCCCGGTGGCCCCAGTAGGTCCGGTAGCACCAACGCCCGTCGCCCCCGTTATACCACCTGTGCTGTAGGATGGAACAGACAGGATGTTGTCCAGTTTCGATTGCAATAGCATTTCTTTTTTCGCAACGTCTTGCAAGGTTTGGCGTACGCTTGCATTCACCAAAAGGAGATCGCTTAACGAAGCAGGAACAGTCAAACCTGGTAATGTACCAATGGCATATTGCAATTTTTCTGCTTCTGCATTAATAATATGCCCGAGGCTGAGCTCTTCGATGGCGATGGAAGTAAGGAGAAGATTGATAGCATCGTCTCTCGTTATAGTAATGGTGGGAGTAATATTGGGAATATTGGCTTGCGACATGGCATTCATCCTTCCTGTTACATTCAAAAACTTCTCACTATGCTATGAGGCGTTATCTGTGCAGGTGCCTGACTGTATAGAAACAGAAAAAAGCCAATCTGATTTCCAGATTGGCTTTTGTGTTAACCGGTAAGCGCCGTGCTCATCAAAAAATAGACCACCATTGCTTATGGCATTTATACATTCACCCACAGGGTGGGTAACTTTTTCATGATCACGAGGGGAGTCAGGTCAGAGACTCAAAATACCTTTTGTTGTAGAGAATGCTAGGGTGGGTCGGGTTGTATAAGTAGGCAATATCATTGTGGTGGCGTGATTTCTCGTTATCCCCCATTTGAGAATAGCATAAGCAAAGTTGAAGATGAGGTAGCCACGTCCAGGATACGTGGTCGATGTGTGCGAGCTTTTCAGCAGGTCGCTCCACTTGTGTTGCGAGATCATACCAAAAAATGGCGAGCAGCCAATTTTTATCTTCGACATGAAAGGCTCCAATCTGGCAGCACGCTTCCGCCCGTGGGCGATCGTAGTTGAACGTACGATATAGCGACGATAGAACATTTTGTCTCTCGTATAGATGGGAATAGCAATTCGCCAGCTTCAAGCAAGCGTTAATGTTGTCTTCTACCCAGCCTTGCTGGGTGTTCAAGAACTTCGTGTAAAAAATAATGGCCTCTTCATGATACTGATTGTCACGCAATTCATTCGCATAATAGTACAAGTCCCGTGGAGAGAATTCTTCCCCTTTAGCATCCCTGCGTCGGTAGATTTGCAGATTGCGGTCCGTGTATTCCTTCTGCTTGTTATGCGTGATGGATATGTCACTGTTGATGACGTTTCCGCTGACTTCCAAATATTCATGGACGGGTCCGATCCAGCGAAAACCACGGTCGCGTTTTACCAGGCGATTGCGGCGAATGCTGTATGCCACATTCCCATTGCTGTCCACTGAAAGGTTGTAGTTCATCGTGACACTGTCGATGCTGTAATTTAACGTAAGCTTCAACTCGCGGAAGAGCTGCCGGTCTTTCTCCAGAAGGATATCGTCTGCATCCAGCCACAAAATATAGGGGCATGTTGCCTTGCTGAACGCATAGTTTCGTGCAGCTGAAAAATCATCAATCCACTCAAAATCATAAATGGTGCAGCCATAGTTGGACGCAATTTCTTTTGTGCGGTCTGTTGAACCCGTGTCGACGATAATGATTTCATCGACGAGGTCCGCAACGGTGGAGAGGCATCGCTCCAGAGCGTCTTCTTCATTTTTGACGATCATGCATAAACTGATTGAAATCTGATTCGCTTTCCCCGCTGTCATGCCATTTTTTTTGCGATACTCGCTCACTCCAGCCAGATCCGACTGACGGTAGATGTGGTACCCAGGAAGGTGCGTATCCACATGCAAAGAAAAGCCCATAGCTACAGCCCGAACGCAAAAATGCCGATCTTCTCCCCAGAACGACAAGTTAGCTATTCGTTTAAAGCTGACGCCTGCCTCCAAGACCTTTCGATGGATGAACGTGCATGCACCGAGACCTCCTACCTCATACACACCCGGTTTACGCAGCATCTCTAAAAAGTTTTGGTTCTCCGCTGATTCGGACGCCCCTTCGCTAGTCAATGTGTATTGATCCATCAGCCAAACTTGAGGAAGCTCAATCGAATCAGGCTGCCAACGTGTCCAGTAAATATTGGAAATAATATCTTTATTGGCTCGAAGCAATTGTTGCAGGGTGTGAGGGTGTAAAACGAGATCGGAATCGATCAAAAACAAGTAATCGAAACCCTCTTTGAGCGCATAGGAGATAATCGTATCTTTCATTTGCGCTACTTTCCAAATATTTCGTTCCGTCCAATAATGGGTCATTTCATTTCGGACATACGTGTCATCGTCTGTGTTTTTGAGGATGACGGTTCGTTTGTTCTCCTGCTCGAAATCAGCCAAGAGTGTACTGGATAGTGGGTCTTTGTTATCGTCGATGAACATGTAATGAACCAGTTCGTTTTTGGTAGTCAGCTCCGTGAGGGATTGAAGGAATTCCTCCAAAATGATCGGGAATTGTTGAATGGGACTACCGATTAAAATACGTTTTTTCCCCATGGTACACCCCCATATATAGCCTTTGTTCAAGTGGTAGCGGCAGGTTTACTGAATAGCAGTAAGCCATTGTCCACTTTTGCGACAATTCGGTTCTCTTGCTGTAGCTCTTTTACATAAGAGCGGATAATCGAAGTAGTCAAACCGTAGCGGTGCAAGTCATCTTCAAACTCATATTTTTTCATGACTTTTTGGACTACTTGTTCGAGAGTGCTTGGCTGCTCATGAATCCATGCTTCAAGAAAAGCAGAGGTGTCTTTCATAAGGCTGAGATGCTTGTTAATTAAACCCGTTACTGTCTTAAAGGGTCCACCATGGTACAGCACATAAGCGTTCAATTTCATCATCGAGAGCTTCTTGAAGCTTCTTTTGGCAGCCTTCAGATCGTTAAAAAAAAGGAGATCCTGCTTGTTCAACGTTTTGGGACCAAACAAGGCATCGCCGCAGAAAAGAACATGATCAGGGGTAATAATGCCGACCATTCCCGGCGAATGTCCAGGTAAGGAGACGATTTTGAATGGAATGGTATCGACGTGAAAGATACCATCGGTGGATGGAAGATAATCCGTTACGAGCGCACGTGCATTCTCTTTGTTTTGATCAGGCTTCGCATCAGACCCTCCACCTGCGTCGAAAACCAAAGGCTCGAGATGTGGATTTTCGATGATATAGGATGCTAAATGTGTCGCATAGATGCGAAGGTTGGGGAACCTTTTTTTCAAATAGAGATTGCCACCGTGGTTAACAGCGTGACCATGTGTATGAACAACGGCAAGGATTTGATACCCTCGATCGCTGATTCTACTGCATACTTTCTCGATGACAGCGGCATTTGGGCCGCTATCAATGCAAACAGCGGTTTTGCTGGACCTATCCAAATAGACCCCGATCCCGTATTTACCGGAGACCACATAACTGTTGCCGGCCACTTCGATCAATTCCAAACGATCCATATACCTTACTCCTTCATTAGATTCAGGTTCATATGTGGATGATCTTGGTGACATTGCCGATACGTACCTTTACGGAGTTCGGTACATAGGGAGGCCGTGCAGGTGCAGACACTCGCTTCGCGAGCATTTTTTTCTTGCCACGCACTTTTTCCACGTTCGCTACAGGCTTGGAACGCACGGATTTGTTTCTGTTTTTATCGGGAGTAGGGATGGACGCAGTTTGTGCTAATAATGGGGGGTTTGGACGTAGTGATTTCCGGTTGTTAGCTGTATCGATGCGTGCGTCATTTGCGAGCAATGGAGGGGTTGGGGGAGGCATAGGTGGAACGTCAGTGGTTTTCGTTTGCTCACCCAGATCCAACTGTATCGGTTCGTCATCTGGAAAAACTCCTTCCAGCTCTAATTGCATCGGCTCTTCGTAGGGGGAATCCTCTTCCGGCTCCATAGACTTTACTTGATGATGGGGATGGTCTTCTATCAAGTAAAAAGCTTGTAATTGCCGCAAATGATCTTCAATGAATGTCGCGATTTGTTTATGTGGAAAGCTCCACGACTTTACCAACTCCGATAACTGGGCAATTGAAGCAAGGACATGTGTGTATGTTTCGCTTGTGGGATGGAGAGGGTTACGCGATTCAAAAAGGAAGCTGTGAGTAATCTGCTTATTATGTGTGTGAGTATGCAGTCTGACGAGCAGATTGATCATCGTTGATAGTTGGTAGCCAAACAGCATAAGCTCGTAATCTTTGGCATGATGAAAGCGTGATTCCAATCCTTTGACCAACTGGACGATGGAATAGGTCAGTTTTAGAACGGTGTCATCGATACCTCTGTTCTTCATGGCAATTGACCTCGAATTCCTGAAATGAACAATCCTTAATAGTCGATGGTGATGTCATCCAATTCATCCCCGAAATCGGATTCTTCCATCTCAAAATTTGATTTAAGCGCCACAGGGTACATGTGAATGGCTGCATCCAGCTTTTTTAACAAAAGCCACTCAGCCATCAGCACCGAATCCAGAATCGAAATGACTGTACGATTAAAGGTGATGATCTCATCATTGGACGGGTTGTTGGGGAAGTCCAGATTTTTGCCAACGAAAGCAAGGGCTTTGTCAGCTTCAGCATTTAGCAATCTAGACAAGGCTTCTTCCTCTAGGGCAATCGATTGCAGCAAATGACTCAAAGCTTCTTCGCGCGTCGGCAAATCATTTGATTGAACTTTATCTTGTAAGGTCATCATCATCCCTCTTCAATAAAATTATGATCCATGAGAAGCAGTGTGAGTAGTGAGGGTTATTCTTTGAAGCAAGTCAGGTCGGGCAAGTCAGGTAAGTCATCGTGGTTATGATGATCATGCATCTGCTCCAGCTTAATAATGTCCTCCAGCTTGAATTGCAAGAGCATCTCTGTCTTGATGACATTGCGCAGCATTCGTTCCACGCTATTGTTTAGGGCAAGTGCATCATTGAGCGAGAGGGATTGCTCCTTCACGATTTTTTGGATCTTTTGCCCCTCTGCATTAATAATGTGAGAAAGTCCGATTTCCTCCAGCGCAATGGAGGTGAGAAGCAGATTTAATACTTCGTTGCGTTTCAATATGATTTCCGGTGTTATATTGGGGACCGTGGGCATTGACATCGTTATCTACATCCTTTGTTTTTATGATTTTGTATACAAAATAAGACTTGCCCGAAATAGAAGGAGATCTGCTTCCCTTTATTTGCACAGAACTCCTTCGGGCAAGTTTCTTACAACGTACTTAAAAACGATAGGATCGTCATAGGATCGCGTAATTGATAGTGAATAAATGGAAACTTCCTCGCAGTACATGTTATGTAACCGCGATCTTAATATGACAACTTAATCGTATTCATTCGATAAGGAAGTAGAGGCGCCCGGGATAATGCTAACCACATTTTCCAGCTTGAATTGCAAGAGCATTTCTTTTTTGATGACATCTTGTAGCGTTTTGCGAACACTGTTGTTAACGGCGAGAATGTCAGAGATGGTGGGGACGACCTCAGGCGTAACCCCCAATGTACCTACCACAAACTGGAGTTTTTCTGCCTCTGCATTCATAATATGCACCAAAGACAATTCTTCCAGAGCAATGGATGCCAGCAGTAAAGATACGGATTGCTCAATCGTAACGGAAATCGTTGGGGTAATGTTAGGGATGGTAGATTGAGACATGAGATCACCTCTTTGAAGTAATGGGTAACTATTTTACTCATTTAAGCCTATCGCTTACTTCTAAACGCGTGATCGATAGCAAATTCCCCCTTCGTTTTAACTACGGTAAGTGTATGCATAGGTGTGTGTCCCACTGAACTGTTAATTTGTACACCATGCGCAAGGAAGCAAGGAAAAGGAAAAGCCCGGATCGATTGACCCGGACCAGTGGTATTGTGGTAGTTTCCATACGAATGAGGCCTATTAACTCGAAGGAATCTGTGGAAGAAGATTATCCACGATATTTTCCAATTTGAATTGGAGAAGTATTTCTTTTTTGATGACATCTTGTATCGTTTGACGAACGCTTGAATTGACGAGCAGGATGTCGGAGAGTGTAGCGGGTGGTTCAAGCCCTGGAACAAGGGTGCCTAAAACAAATTGGAGCTTTTCAGCCTCTGCGTTCAGAATGTGAGCCAAAGCCAGTTCTTCTAACGCGATGGATGCAAGCAAGAGCGAAGTGGTTTGGCCAAGAGTAATCGAGATAACAGGCGTAATAGTAGGGATCGATGCTTGGGACATGATCATCACCTCATAGATTTATGCGTATGTAAGCCCCGGAGCCTTACCAATACCCAGCGACGATTTCCGGCTATCTCTCGAAAAAGTTCTTCGTAGTGATAGATTTTTCCGAGATGAGCCAGAAAGGGATAGTGATCAAAATCATCTACGAGAATAAGTGCATCTGGTTTGAGTGTGTCAATAAATAGTGGATAGGCAAGAGAGCGGCCGTTGCCATGCGGACCGTCCACAACCATGACATCTACTGAATGACTGGAAAGCGATAGTTGGTCCAAATCGGCGTAAAATGCTTTTTGAATGGAAAAATAATCAAATTGATTCTCGGGAACATGCTGTCCGATGGCAGGCCACAAGCTCCTGCTCTCCGTTGGATTGTCGAAGACCTTGTTCCATTCCTCTTCGGATAGTTGCTTCAAAGAGCTGGTCACCAAAGCGACATGCGGTACATCACCTAGACTCTCCTTGATTTCCTTTGCACGAATTGGATGATGCTCCACAATAGTTGCTTGAACCGGGAGCAGCTCAAGATCGCCAAGTGATTTCCAAAACAGGGCGGAGTCACCTCCACCCAACTGAAGCACCAGGCACTCCTCCTTTTCTTTGTTGATATGACGGCATGCATGTACGAGGGCCTGTTTGCTCAACGTGAGTGAGTTGTATCGCCAGTGATTACAATTGGACTGCTGCAAAGCCTTTTCGATATCGCGAATGATCATCTTCATTCCACCCATTCCAACAGATTGGGATGTTGATCCAAGATGGATTCATACTGTTCCTTCCAGCCATATCGGGCGTCGGGGTCGAGGAGCTGATAGCGGCTGTATTTGCTTTGTCTATCTTCGAGTCGTGCCCAGCCAAAATGTTTCACGCGTGATGGATGGCACAGGTAAGGGAACTGGTTGATCGAGAGAGGGAATCTGCCGCAATGCTGAGGGGTTTCTCTCCATATATATGGGAAGTCAGGGCGATATTTGATCATAAAAGGACGGTAGTAATGATGGGCTTTCCAATACACATCTTCGCGATAATGCGTCTCGCTCCACATATCGTACAAACGAAAGTAGATCGCCTCGTATGTCTGCTGTTCCAAAATATCGGAAACGTTTGAGGGGAAGGTGCTATCCATGATTTCATCGGCGTCCAGATTCAAAATCCATCCCGGCTCAGTCTGGATTGTTTCTTGCCATTGTTGTTTGCGCAAGGCGACCTCGTTGGAAAACTGAGAGGTAGCGTTTTGGACCAGATGAAGAGGAATGCCCTTGAGAACCTCTCTACAGAGATCCACGGTATGATCGATACTGCCATCGTCGATGATGACGGCTGCGTCAATAAAGTCTTTATGTGCTTCCAACGCTTGTCTCAAATACCGATTGCCTTCATTTTTTACAATCATGGAAAGAGTCAGCTTGGCTCTGGTCATCTATGTGCTGCACCTCCTGCGCTTGTCGTGTTGCAATGCAGAAGATTTCATGGCCTTGGAAGGTCGACTGGAGGTTCACGGCTAGCTTCATGATGTCTTGGATCGGTAAAGGTGTTTGCGTGGTCTTGCGCAGATGGTTTTCCAAGCGGTTCGTTTCTTCTCGAGAAAAGATAGAGAGGACCTCCCAGCCACCTTGATGAAGCAGTGAGATCAGATTGTCACGGGAGTAATGAAAGAGGTGGTCATTCTCGGTATACAACGGGGAATACACCCCAAACAGTGTATTGGTGAACGAGTTTTTGTTCGGCACGCTAAAAATGACTTTTCCTCCTGGTTTAAGAAACCCCTTCAATTCTTCAAGGTATTGCTTCGGATGCGAAATATGCTCAAAGACGTGACAAAAAACGATGGCATCAAAAGTACCAATGTGTTCGGGGGCGAGAACGGAGGAGTTCCATAACGAATGAACCAGTTGTAGCCCATACCGGTCTTGGGCGTATGCGCATGATTGATGCGACGGCTCTACCCCAACAACCTCCCACCCAGCCTCACGAGCAAGGAATAACAACTCTCCTGTTCCTGGACCAATTTCGAGCAGCTTTCCTTTTTCCGAAAACCACATATCGAGCAGCAATGTATGGAAGATCGCATGCTCCGTAAATGTATTTTTGGCATATTGATCCCGCATGGAAACCCAACTCGCATCATAAATGTCTGCAACCAGCTGTGGCACGTTGACTTGATCGAGGTGAGGTTGAAAAACGAGATCACAATCTTTGCACGTTAGGAGCGAAAAGGTAGCGTACTGGTGGAAAAGCGCAACCTGAGCGCTGTTGCACAAGGGACATGAGTCATGCATGGATACGATCCCTGCTTTCTTTGTGATATCTGCCTACCACTACCTATGCGCTGCTTCAGCAAAAGGTTCGAAAGCCAAGGAAATGGCGCCGTTCTGAAAGGAGCAGTCCGTTCATAGAGTAAAGGGGGGATAGACTACGATCTCAGTGATGTGTGTAAAAGGAGATGAGCAGCATGTCGGAGGCGCCCAAAATTTCCTTATGTATGATTGTAAAAAACGAAGAAGAGTGCCTTCACAAGTGCTTGGAAAGCGTGAAAGACCTTGTGGATGAAATGATTATCGTAGACACGGGGAGTACCGACAAAACGATAGAGATAGGCAAGTCATTCGGAGCGGTCGTACACTCTTATGAGTGGCAGGATAACTTCGCAGAAGCACGAAACTTTGGATTAGAAAAAGCAACGGGCGACTGGATTTTGTGGATGGATGCCGATGAGGAAATGAATCTGGAAGACAGCAAGAAATTGAAAGAGCTGCTTCGCGGTCAAGAGGATTCTCTTTTTTATATCCAACTAATAAATTACATTGGAGATGAAATAAATGAAGACGATGCTTTTCATATCGCTCACTCACGTTTGTTTCGCAATGGCATCGGTTTTCGCTTCCATTTTCCCATTCATGAAACGCTCAACGTAGAAGAGGTTCTTCCCAATCTGACCGAAGATCTCCACATTCAAATCTTGCCTGTACGGATATACCATTACGGCTACATGAATGAATTTACTGGCAGAAAGAACAAATTCGAGCGTAATATTGGGCTACTCATGAAGGAATTGGAAAAAGAGGGCCACTCTCCGTGGATTGAGTATCATCTTGCCAGTGAATTCTCACGTATCCAGGAGCATGAGAAAACGTTCAAGTTCGTGAATCTGTCTATTATCGGGTTTCTCGAAAACCATATGATGCCTCCTTCGCTTCTTTATAAGCTCAAATACTCTACGTTGATCTCGATCGGCAGTGCTGAGGGAGCGTGGCCAGGAATTGAAAAGGCAATCGAGATGTATCCTGACTACGTTGATTTGCATTTGTACAAAGGGATCATTATGTATTTGAAAAAGGACTATAAACGAGCCTTGATGACGTTCGATCACTGCTTGGACCTAGGGGAGAGCAACATTCGTCATCTGACCTTGAAGGGATCGGGAAGTTTTCACGCCTGGTATTACAAAGGGCTTTGCTACGAAGGATTGGGTCAAGTGGAGGAGGCTGTGGCAGCTTATCAGACGGCGTTGGCGATGGCGGAGAATCATGCGCCTGCCAAGGAAGCGTTAGAGAAGCTGAGCTCGATGACTGAAGTAAGTCATTCGCCATACAACAAATAGCATCGTAGCGAAAAGCCGTTTACGTCGATGGTTCAGACGTAACGGCTTTTTTTCGTAATGGCAGAGCATGAACAAAATGACGTTAATCACCTTTATTACGGTAAAAGGTTTAATAAGCACAATGTTTCATTTGCGGCAGCAGATTGTTACAATAAAAAACGCATTTAAACGGTAATAATAATCATTATCAATTACATCAAGTGAGGGACAAAAGATGAAGCGAACAAACGGAATGAAACGTCTCGGTCATATGCTTTGGACGCTTGCACTGGCAGGTACGGTATTACTGACCGGGTGCGGCAGCGCAGAGCAAAAACAGCCAGCAGCAGGTACAGATAGTGCGCAAACCGCACAAAAGCGCATCGTGAAACATGAGTTGGGCGAAACGGAAATTATCGGAGACCCGAAAAGAGTCGTCGCGTTGGAGTACTCCTTTGTAGACGGACTATGGGAGCTGGGAGTGACGCCTGTAGGAATCGCGCAAGAGAAGGATAAGGACGTAGAAGGACTGATCGGCAAAAAAATCGAGTATACTCCTGTGGGGACTCGCCAGCAGCCGAGTCTGGAAGTCATTAGCTCGTTGCAGCCAGATCTGATTATCGGTGATTTGAATCGCCACAAGGACATTTACAAGGATTTGCAAAAAATCGCACCGACGATCATTTTGAAAAGCCGCAACTCGACGTATCAGGAAAACTTGAGCTCGTTTGCCACGATTGGGGAAGCGCTGAACAAGCAAAAAGAAGCAGAACAACGCCTGATCAAGCACAAGGAGATCATCGCAGAGTTTAAGAAGAAGATACCGGCTGGGGATTCCCGCAATGTCATGCTGGGTGTATTCCGCGCAGATTCGCTGTCTGCACATGGTTCGAAATCGTTTGATGGTGAATTGCTCGAAATGATTGGAATCAAAAATGCGATTCAGGATGCGCCAGAACCAACGGTAAAAATCAGTTTGGAGCAAATGGTGCAGTGGGACCCAGATGTGATTTTCCTGGCGGAAGCAGACGACGCGTTGTTGAACGAGTGGAAGCAAAATCCGCTCTGGAACAATATCACCGCAGTCAAAAATCAGGAAGTACACAAAGTAAATCGTGACCTCTGGACGCGCTATCGCGGACTGAAATCTGCGGAACGCATTGTCGAAGAGGCAGTGAACCTTTTGTACAGTAAGGATAAATAAGAACACATACGATGCAAAATCTGGAAAGACCGATCGCTGATCTGGTCTTTTCGGTGTTCTTGCACGTGGTAATTGATCGAGGTGGCTTGTATTGCAGAAAACAACGACACGACAACGAAAAGGTACCTTTGTCCTCATTGCGATCGGTTTGGCAATCCTCTTGCTCATTGGTTTGTTGCTGAGCTTGTTTACCGGAGTAGCTTCGCTGCAAATTCGATCGTTAGTGACGCATTGGCTATCGGGTGAATACTCCAAGGAGCTCTTGATTTTCCAAACCATCCGGGTTCCGAGAGCCATACTGGGAGCCATCATCGGGGCGAATTTGGCTGTGGCAGGAGCAGTGATGCAGGCCGTTACCCGCAATCCGCTCGCATCTCCGCAAGTATTTGGCGTGAATGCGGGGGCTTGTTTGGTGGTCGTACTCGCGATTGTGTTTTTACCGGATATCGGGAAAGCCAATCTCATCTATTTTGCATTTGCTGGAGCGATTGTCGGGGGACTTGTTGTCTTTGGATTCGCAGCTTCCCGTGGGATGACCAATCTCAAGATCGCTTTGGTAGGAATGGCCATCCACCTGCTGCTCACCTCCATTACGAAGGGAATCATCATCTTTAACGAACACATATCGAATGTATTGTACTGGTTGTCTGGCTCCATTAGCGGAGCGGCTTGGACGGATGTGCAATTGATTTTGCCGTGGTCGATGGCGGGACTCCTGCTGGCGATCTGGCTGTCCGGCTCTTTGTCTGTGTTTCGACTGGGGGAGGAAGTCGCGATGGGGTTGGGACAAAAAATCGCCCGCGTCCGACTGCTATCTTATGTTGTGGTCGTTATTTTGGCAGGCGCCTCTGTTGCTGTCGCCGGAGCTGTCGGATTCGTCGGACTGATGGTTCCGCATATCGCAAGGAGGCTCGTGGGTACTGACTATCGGGTCGTTATCCCTGTGTCTGCGCTTGGTGGTGCTGTCCTGGTGACAATCTCGGATGTACTGGCTCGCTTGATTTCCTATCCGTTTGAGTCTCCTGTAGGAATTGTAACGGCTCTCCTGGGAACCCCGTTCTTTCTTTACTTGGCGAGAAAAAAGGGGAGGGAAATGGTATGACGTCGCGGAAAAACACCCTGCTCCTGATTGGCCTCGTTGCCTTAATCTTAGTGGCAGCATTGTTTAGCATGGGGATCGGTCCGATCTTTATCGGCCCTGATCAAATCATTCGGGTGATCATGGGCGAATCTTCGTCGCTTACGTTTATGATTGAAAACTATCGATTGCCACGGGCGTTGCTCGCGATTCTTGCTGGAGCGGGCTTCGCGATCGCTGGTGTGATTTTGCAAGGAATGATCCGTAACCCTCTGGCTTCACCGGATGTCGTAGGTGTAACCAAAGGCGCGGGCTTGTTCGCGGTAGTTGTCATCATTCTGTTTCCGACCGCTTCACCACTTCTTCTCCCGATTGTCGCGTTTTTGGGAGCACTGGCGGTAGCGATTGCCCTCATTTATTTCACTCGGAAAAGCGGTGCACAGCCAACTACATTTGCCTTGGTCGGCATGGGAGTAGGGGCGATCTGTCAAGCGTTGACGGAATTCATCATGGTGAAGTATCCGATGCAAGCCAATGATTCACTTGTCTGGCTGGCAGGGAGCTTGTGGGGGAAAGGCTGGGATGAAATTTACGCTTTGCTGCCGTGGCTGCTCGTATTCATTCCCATTAGCCTTGCCCTGCACCGAAAGCTGGACATTATCAGTCTAGATGAAGGTAGCTCTACCGGGCTCGGACTGAATGTCGTGCGAACACGCTATATGCTTTTGCTGCTCGCGGTTGCAGTGGCGGGCGCATGTGTAGCGGCGATTGGCTCGATCGGCTTTGTGGGATTGATTGCGCCACATATGGCGAGAAAGCTATTCGGTCATCAGCATCGTTATCTGTTGCCAGGTGCGGCGGTTTTGGGCGCGTTGATTCTCGTGATTGCAGATGCATTGGGGAGAGGGCTGAATCCTCCGATCGAGATTCCCGCGGGTATTGTGACGGCGGTCATCGGTGTTCCGTACTTCTTGTATTTGGTGCGTCAAGAGAAGAAAAAGTAAAAAGTAAAGCCATCTTTTCCTCTAGCTTTGGAGAGAAAGATGGCTTTTTTCTATTCGGGCTCTTCTTCGAAAAAATCACCTTGTTCCAAGGTATACACAAAATTTTGTAACCATTCGTAATACTTTTTTGCATGTCGGAGCTTGTGCAAATCTTGGAGGGCGAGCTTTCGTTCCTCATCAGAGGTACTTTCCTGAAGGATCAGCTCGGTTAATTCAGGCATTGCCTGGTCGATGGCACCGGTCATCACATCGACTTCACGCTGCAGCTTGTATGTGAAGAAGTTTTGAAACGCTGTGAAGAAGTTGGTCTCCGCCGCATACAGCTCTTTTCGTTCCTGCTTTTCCTCGAGTTTTTTGACCATGCGGGATTCCATTAAGGATCTCACTGCATAGCTCATGTTGCTTTTGCTCATGTTCATCTGTGTTTTCATCTCGTCGAGCGTCATCGGACGATTCTCGAAGAACATGACACCGTAAAGCTGACCCGAGGAATGAGTAGCGCCATACAAGTCCATTGTTTCCGCTATGGCTTCAATCATTTGTTTACGAATATGGAGGCGTTTTTCTTCTCGTACATTTTCCTCGTTCAAAGACATGCGAATATTCACTTCCCTCTCGTGCCACCGTCATCATTATTTCGTTCAATTCTTTTTGTATGATACTTCCATTATAGCAAAAATTCTTTCAACACGGTGATAAAGCTATTGTTATGAGCATTTACGTAATCTTAATGCTCAATTAACAGTGGTTTCATGGGCGAAACACAATGTGAATGTACAATAATTTTTGAACACAGATGGTTTTTATCCGATACTTTCTTTCAGAAAAGGAGAATCACAGTGAAAATCAAGTGGAATGTGATGGCAGTAACGTTGGTCGTTACGAGTTTGTTGGCAGGCTGCGGAGCACCGAAGACAGAGGGAACAGCATCGAGCAGTGGGCAAACCGGTTCGGAGACTGCTGTGTCTAACGCATCTGGAGAGATCAATGTGTACACGGCAATTGAAGATGAACAGATCAAGACGTATCTGACTTCTTTCAAAGAGCAGTATCCGGATATCAAAGTAAACATCGTTCGTGACTCCACTGGTATCATGACAGCCAAGCTGATTGCCGAGAAGGACAATCCGCAAGCCGACGTAATCTGGGGTCTGGCTGCCACCAGTCTTTTGGTGATGGACGATATGGAAATGTTGGAGTCATATGCTCCCACGGGCGTAGATCGTGTACTGCCTGAATTCAAGGACAAGGCCAACCCGCCGAAATGGGTAGGCATGGATATTTGGGAGACAGCCATTATTGTCAACAAAGCAGAGATGGAAAAGCGCAATCTACCCATCCCACAGTCGTACGAAGATTTGGTCAAACCAGAATACAAGGGCTTAATCGCGATGCCTCACCCTGCTTCTTCTGGAACAGGCTACTTGACCGTCAACGCCCTGCATCAGTTGTACGGCAAAGACAAGGCTTGGGCATATATGGACAAGCTGCATGAAAACATGATGGTCTACACGCACTCTGGCTCCAAGCCGGCGAAGATGGCGTCCGCTGGTGAAGCGCCAATCGGTATCTCTTATGGATACAGCGGCATTCAGGAACAGAAAAAAGGAGCTCCAGTCGAAGTCGTGTTCCCGAAAGAAGGCTCGGGCTGGGATATGGAAGCGAGCGCGCTCGTAAAGAAAAAGGACATCAAGCCAGAAGCAAAATTGTTCCTCGACTGGGCGATCAGTGATGAGCCGATGAAGGAATACAACAAAAACTACGCGATTTTGAGCATCAAGCAAGAAGGAAGTCAAATTCCAGAAGGCTACAAACAAGATCCGGTATCGCAGCTGACCAAGCTGGACTTGTATCAAGCAGCAAGAGACCGCGAAGGCATTCTGAAAGAGTGGGAGCAGAAGTACGGCTCCAAGGCTGAACCGAAAAAGTAAAGAATAAAGGAGCATTTGTGATGGAGCAAGGCTATTTGTCATTACGCAATCTCGCCAAGCGATTTGGGAAGCACACAGCGCTTCAGGACATTCAACTGGACATTGCCAAGAATGAATTCATCTGTCTGCTCGGACCGAGCGGCTGCGGTAAAACAACATTGTTGCGCATCCTCGCAGGACTGGAAAATGCGGATCAAGGGAGCGTCGTCATTGCCGGGAAAGACATTACCTCGTTGCCAGCAGGGAAACGGAATTTTGGCATGATGTTTCAATCGTACGCTTTGTTTCCGAATTTGACGGTCAGTGAAAACATTGCTTACGGATTGCGTAATCGCTTCTCCAAGGCACAAATTGCTGATCGGGTAGAGGAAATGCTTCATCTGGTTGAGCTGGGAGAACACCGCAACAAAGTCCCGGCCCAATTATCAGGAGGGCAACAGCAGCGGGTAGCACTGGCGAGGGCCTTGGCGTTTTCGCCGGACTGCTTGCTCTTGGACGAGCCATTATCTGCGCTGGACGCCAAGGTTCGTGCCAAACTCCGAAACGAAATTCGTCGGCTCCATCATCAATTCGGGATGACGACGATTATGGTAACGCACGATCAGGAGGAAGCGTTGACGATGGCGGACCGCATCGTGGTTATGAACCAGTCGCGCATCATTCAGGTCGGTACGCCAAAAGAAGTGTACGAGCGTCCCAAAACGCCATTTGTCGCTGATTTTATCGGAGCCATCAGCTTTATCCAGTCGGATAAGCACTCGGAACAGGCTATGCTCGCCATCCGTCCGGAGCATGTTCAGTTGCTGCGTGACGGGCATGAAAAAGGCAGACAAGGAATCGTGCGCGAGCTGGAATATCGCGGTACGCATTATCGGATTGTCGCAGAGTTAATCGGTCCACAAGGTACTTTGTTGCAACAGTTTGTCACGATTGATGTCCCGGCACATGCTATGGTGTCTCATCATGTTTGGCCGGATCAAAAAATTGCCTTCACTCTGCCGCCAGAGCATGTCATCCGTTTTGATGATACGGCAGACCTGGCTGTTGGCTAAGGAGCGCACACGATATGGACACCTGGTTAAAACGAATACGCCCTGATGCCAACCAATGGAGCCAAAACGCGATCATCGTCTGCATGACCATCGCGCTGTTGTTTGCCATCCTGCTGCCGCTTGGTGAGCTGGTGATCAAGGCCGTTACGGATCAGGACGGGAACTTTATTGGGCTTATGCACTTTGCCAATTACTTCTCGACGCCGGCTCTCGTGATGTCATTGTGGAACTCCATTAAGGTGTCGACGGTCACGACGATCATTGCCGTTACGCTGGGCTTCGGATTTGCTTACGCACTGGAGAGAAGCGCGATTCGTGGCAAATGGTTTTATCGGTCTGTTGCGCTCTTGCCGCTATTCGCCCCCTCTATGCTGCACGGCTTGGCGCTGACCTACCTGTTTGGCAATCAAGGGCTGATTTCTACCGGATTTTTTGGGCTGTTGCCGGAATTCCGTATGGAGCTCTACGGGCCTATCGGGATTGTGATGGCGGAAGTACTCTATACGTTTCCGCAGGCGTTTCTGATGCTGTCGGTGGCACTCGCAAGTGCAGATTACCGGATGTATGAAGCGGCAGAAACGCTCGGGGCGTCCAAGTGGCGCACATTTTGGACGGTCACGGTACCAGGTACGAGGTTTGCGCTGATCAGTGCCATTTTTGTCTGCTTCGTCTTGACCTTTACCGACTTCGGTGCTCCCAAAGTGGTCGGCGGGCAGTACAACGTGCTGGCGACAGATTTGTACAAGCAGGTTATTGGGCAACAAAACATGCAAATGGGTGCGGCCGTTGGGGTGTTGCTGTTGATACCAGCCGTCATTTCATTTGTGATCGATCGCATCTCCCAGCGTAAACAGAGCGGTTGGTTGAGTGCGAAGTCCACCCCTTACCGAATTGAACGCAACAAACTTCGGGATGGGTTGTTCTACGTGCTTTGCTCCGCCGTGTCCGCTGTGATTATTAGCATCATCCTGGTTGCGATTTACGGCTCTCTTGTAAAAGTGTGGCCGTACAATCTGTCCATCTCCTTTACACACTACGAAGACTTTTTGGATGGGGAAGGACCGTTTGTGACGAGCTTGCTTATCGCGTTTGCGACGGCATTGATTGGTACAGTCGCTACTTTTTTGTTCGCATATCTCATCGAGAAGTCACGCGGGCATCGTCTGCTGCGTCAGTCAGCGTATTTTCTGTCTATGCTGCCGCTTGCATTGCCAGGACTCGTGCTCGGTTTGATCTACGTATTCTTTTTCAACAATCCGAATCAACCGCTGCACGGCATTTACGGCACGATTTGGATCGTCATTTTGTGTAACATCGTTCACTTCTACTCGGTTTCTTTCCTGACGATGACGTCCGGTCTGAAGAAGCTGGATAGCGAGTTCGAGGCTGCATCGGAATCGATGAACGTGCCTTGGTATCGGACATTGCTGCGGGTGACAGTTCCGCTGTCATTGCCGACGATTTTGGAAGTGTTCCTCTACTATTTCATCAATAGCATGGTGACGGTCTCGGCCATTATTTTCTTGTATGCACCGGACCTGAAACCGGCTGCGGTTGCGATTGTGAATAAGGAGGACTCAGGCGATATCGCGCAAGCTGCTGCGATGTCTACGTTAATCATTGTAGCGAATCTGTTGGTACGTACCGCGATCATGTGGATGGCAGGCAAGATTCAGAAAAGAACGGATGCGCTTCTCGTCAGGACAAAAGAGTAAAGTCAAATCCGATTCAAAATGGAATGCAGGTGGGAAAAAGATGCCCGACTTACTTGTTAACAACAAGAGATATACGGTCAAAGCGATTTTGTTCGATAAGGATGGTACTTTGCTGGAGTTTGTGCGGCTCTGGGGGTACTGGAGCGAATCCGTCCATCGTCATTTTGCCAGCCAGCTTCCACAGCCGGCCCAGATCGCTCCTCTCGCAGAGCTGTGGGGGACTGTTCACGACGAAGACGGGCACGTATGCGACTACAGCATCAATGGTCCGTTAGCGATGGGCTCGACTGGCGATTTGCTTGCGATCCTGGCATGGCAAGGTTATCGTCAGGGACTATCGTGGGGAGAATCAATGCGACTCGCTAGAGAGTGCAAGGAGCGAGCTTATCAGGATATGGATCAGACTCGTCCTGCTTATCCCATCCCGGGGCTGATTCCGTTCCTCGAACAATGTCGCGACCACGGAATGTTTATGGGGATTGTAACCGCAGACGAAACAGAGGAAGCGATCAAGCACATGGAATGGATGGGCATTCGCTCTTATTTTCCAGTCATTATCGGGAATGATCAGGTAGAGCGTGGCAAGCCTTATCCCGACATGGTGGTAAAAGCTTGTACCCAATTGGGCTTGAAGCCGAGAGAAGTCGCTGTCATCGGCGATACGAGCGGCGACATACGCATGGGGAAAAGTGCAGGTGTCTCGGTGACCATTGGCATTGTGAGCAAGGAAGACTCTTCTGACCGGATTCAAATCCTGGAGGAAGCAGAAGCGGTGATTTCCTCCTATGCGCAGCTGAAGGTGGAGGCATCACGGCATGAATGAGGGGATCGGGTGGGGGTGGGTTCTCCTCGCATTCGCTATTCTGTTGGAGCTAGCAGGTACGACTTCGATGAAACTATCTGCGGGCTTTACCAAGCTGTGGCCATCCATTCTGATGTTTCTGTTGTACGGTGCCAGCTTTACTCTGCTTAATTTCGCACTCAGCTATATACAAGTCGGTGTCGCTTATGCGATCTGGTCTGGTGTCGGGATTGTTCTCATTACATTCGTCGGTATTTTCTTATTCAAAGAAATGATCAATCTACAGCAAATGCTCTGGATGTCACTCATTGTGATTGGTGTCATTGGTCTGAAAGTCAGCAGCAAGGTCGTGTGAAAATCATCAGTCGGACTCTATCAATCTGATCGAAATGAGGTGCGCGTTTATTATGAAAGTGATAAACAAAACGATGTCGATGGTACTGGGTGTTACGGTTGCCTTCATGGGAATGACTCAACCTTTTATGATCCAAGGCGTTCAGGCAGCAGGAGAGCAGACCGTCACGATGGACAAGCAAACCTATTTGTATGGTCAACCGATGTCCTTGTCGTATACAGGAGCTTCCTTGAAGGATTGGATCGGACTGTATAAAGCAGGTGCCATTCCACAGGGCAGCAATCCTTCTCTCGCTTGGCAATATACGAGTGCAAACGGTCAGCCGAATGGTGCGATGAGCTTTACGAAGTCATTGCCAGCAGGTGAGTACGAGGCGCTGTACATGCAAAATGACGGCTACAACATTTTTCAGCGAGCTCCTTTTTCGATCATTACCTTGAATCCTCCTGCGGGTATTACTTTTGTCGATACGGATGACGATGCAGACCAGATCGCAGGCGATGTGAAAATCAAAATCCCTGCCGATACTGCGAATGTGGCTCATTACAATCTGTACTGGGGAAATGATGTCGGAAAGCTGCCTGGAGAGCCGATCATCGCACAAGTGCAGCCTCCAACTACGCCAGGTGAAACGTATGCGACCTATACAATCCCAGCTAACACGGTCATTCCAAAAGGTGCGACGAAGCTCCTCGCTTACTCGGATTCAGCTGCGGGTGAAACGACTGCGAGCGCAGAGTTTACGATCCCAGGAATGGTGAAAGAGAAGCCATTGGTCAGCTTTGAAGTCATCACCGACATGCATGTGCAAACCAGCAAGGATCACGTTCATAATAAAAACCTCGAAGATGCTTTCAAAGATATGGTTGCGCTGAATCCGGACAGTGACGGACTCATGACCATCGGGGACAATACCGAGAACGGAACCGAAGCGCAATACATGGAGCTGGCCCGGATTTTTAACATGTACAAGGACCAACTCCCGGAAACGTATTTTGTGCAAGGGAACCACGACGTTCGCTGGGGGGACTGGACGCAGTTTTCCGAGCTGTTCCACAAGTACACCAACATGAAGTCCAGCTACTACAATGAGTGGATCAACGGCTACCAGTTCATTTTCCTTGGCACGGAAAAAGGGCTGAAAGACTATTCCTACCTGTCTGAAACGCAGTTGAAATGGCTGGATGAGAAGCTGGCTGAGTCTGGGGGCAAGCCGACGTTCATTTTCCATCACCAACCGTTGAAGAACACGGTAGCCGGTGCCAATGATGGCTATCTCAAAAGCAATTACTGGTACGGTGTCAGACAAGATACAGAATTGAAAACGATCCTGGCGAAGCATCCTGGAGCTTTCCTGTTCAGTGGACATACACACTGGGAGTTGGGTGCGAAGGATACGATGTACAACGCCAAATACGCCACGATGTTTAATGCGGGTGCTACCTCTTATTTGTGGACAGACGCCAATACAGGCAAGGACGGAAGCCAAGGCTTTTTCGTGGAAGTTTACAAGGATAAAGTCCTGGTAAAAGGCAGAGATTTTAAAAACGACACGTGGATCGCCAATGCACAATATGAAATTGATCTATCCAAGAAAATTCCAGTGGTAGACCCTTCTACCGATCCAGATTTGACCTTGAGCAATCCTACGGTTCAGATGGTGAAGGAGAAGTACCTGTCGTCAGAAGCGATTGAAGTGGCCTACACGAGCTCGGTAAGAGAAGACTGGATCGGTATTTTCCCTACAGGCACGAAGTTGGGCAAAAATGTAAAAGCAATCGCTCAGCAAAAAACGAGCAGCGTGAAGCAACCAAATGGAACGGTCTCATTCAAGGATTTGAAGCTCGCTCCGGGCAAATACGATGCGATTTATGTCGGGGAAGCAGAGTATCGCACAGATAACGATAATTTGGAGCTTGGCCGCGTGACCTTTACGATTGTCGATGAAACGCAGGCACAGGCACCACAGGCGGTATCCTTTACCGATGCCGACACAAATAAGGGTGTGATTGGCGGGGACGTCACGATCACTCCTGCGGCAAATGAAGCGAACATTGACGAGTATGTACTCTACTGGGGGAACGACGAGGGCAAGCTGTCCGATCAGTCAGCGATCGCATCTGTAGCCAAGACAGGCGATAAGGTCATCTACGTGATGCCGAATGGTACGGCGATCCCGAATGGCGCGACGAAAATTCTAGCTTTCTCCAAGCAAAAGGACACAGAGTCAGTGGACTTTGCGCAAACAGCACTGAAGGACGCGTTTACCGAAGTACCGCCAGTCACACCACCGGTAGATCCACCTGTACTCACGCCAGATGAGCAGTTGCGCCAAGCCAATCGTGCTGCTGCTGATGCCATTAAGAACGCTACAGATGAGGATGTAGTAGAGAAGCAAGCCGAGAATGCGATCAAACAATTGTCCAAGCTGATCAAGGACGACAAGCTCAGTGATTCTACGCATCTTGCTTTGGTCTCCGATGCAACGGATACCGTGTTGGTCGCGATGGTTTCCAAGTGGAAAGAGGATATCGTCGATGAGGATCAAGTGTTAGAACAGACCTATTCCCTGTTGAAGGATGCTTTCTTGCCAGTTGTAGGTGAGATCGAGAAAAACGATCAAGAACAATGGGAGCAAGCAGTAAAAGTCATGGCTCATGTAGCAGAGACGACGATTGCCAAGCTGGATAAAGACGATCTCTCTGAAAAATGGGTGAAAAAGCTGAAAGAACCAATCGCTGAACTTTTGACACAGGTCAGCACGATCGAAGCAGACGATAGCGAAAATACGGAGAAGGTAGTCGCTCAGATCGAACGTTTTGCCCAAGCAGTAGAGGCCATTGAGAAAGCACTGGACAAGCAAGCATCGCTGTTTGGATTGGAGAAGACAATCGAGATTCGCATGGACGGCACTCGTCATGAAGTGCGTGCAGCGAAAAAATCGAAGGAAGAAGAAAAATCTTCGATGACACTAAGTGGTGATATCGTCGATGCATTGGCACAAAAACAAATCAATGTAGCCTTGGTGAACAAGGAAGACGCAGGTGTGTGGCTGTCCAGCGAGCTTCTCGAAGAGCATGACGGTGCGGATATCCACGCCGAGATCTCGAAGCCGGACGACATCAAAAAGCCTTCGAAATCGGGCAATGCCAGCGATATGTACGAAGTTCGCCTGAAAGCAGACAACGAGGAATGGAAACGCTTTGACAGCGAGACTGTCCGCATGATTCTGCCTTACGAGAAAAAGGATAAATATTTGACGGCTCATCATTATGATGAAGCGGAGAAAGAATGGAGCAGCCTCAAGACTTCCAAAGGAAAACCAGTAGAGGTTATCAAAACGGGGGACCGCGCAAGCTTTGATATCGAAAAACCGGGAATCTACATGGTAGCAAGTGCAGGTCTGCAAAGCGTGAAAGTTACACCAAACAAAGCAACACTGTTGCCAGGAGAGAGTCTCCAGCTTCAAGTAACAGGATCGTTCTCGAACCGCACCAAGCAGGATCTGACCGATGGCGAGAGCGGAACGGTTTATGAATCTGACAACGATAGGGTCACTATTGATGAAAACGGCTTGATTGAGGTTTCTGAGGATGCGAGACCTGGCAAGAAATTTACAGTCAAGGTGACAAACGGAGAGAAATCGATTAAAGTGACTTTCTCGATTGCGGAAGTCAAAAGTATCAATCTATCTACCAAAAAGAGTTCAGTGAAGCCTGGTGATAAAGTTCAAATGCTCGTATGGGCGAACATGACAGACCGCAGTGGACGAGATATGACCAAGGAAAGTACAGGAACTACTTACCGTGTAGAAGAGGAAGAATATGCGGTAGTTAGCGAGGATGGTCTGGTTACTGTCCATGAGGATGCACCAGAAAAAACCACACTGACGATTGTTGCCAAGAACGATGGTCATACGAGCGAGTACAAGTTGAAAGTGAGAAAATAGAGCTACCGATTTACTAGAAAGAGCCTGACCAGTGATGGTTGGGCTTTTTTCTTGTCCAAAAAAACTTTTACATTCCTGTAAGAAAAAGACCGTTCTTTTCATAGTAAAGGTAGAATGATTGCTGGACAGTAGAAGTGAACGTGAAGTCTGGTCATAAAGAAAGAAGGGAGAGACAGTTCATGGAGGAGGATCAAGAGTGGGTGAAGCAAGTCTTGGAAGGAGATCCGTATGCATATGCCCACCTTGTGAACAAATACAAAGACAGGGTGTGCTCGTTACTCATCCGGATGGGCAACTCCCGTGAGGATGCAGAAGACTTCGCCCAAGCGGCTTTCGTCAACGCGTATAAAAGCTTGCGTCAATACGATGCGAGCCTTCCATTTTCAGCTTGGTTAAACAAAATCGCGACCAATTGTTGTCTGCAAGCATGGCGGACGGCCCAGAAGCATCCGAGCGTACCTTTCCAGGAGTCCAATACGGTCCATACCTGTAAAGAAGACCCGGAATCGTTTTACTTGGCGCGTGAAAAGCACAATGAACTAGTAGAGTCATGGGAGATCTCGCTTCCCATTACCGGATCGTGCTTACACTGCGTTATTTTGAAGAGCTGAGCTATCAGGAAATTGCGGAGACGATGCAGGTTCCGGTGACAACCGTGCAGGTTCACTTGTACCGTGCGAAAAAAAAGCTGCGTGAGCTCATGGGGAAAAGGAGGGAGCTTCATGAAATGTACTGATTGTGTCAGGCTGATCAATCAGGTCGACCGAGAGCTATCAAACGAGGAAGGAAAGCAGCTTCAAGACCATATCGCTGGATGTGAGCATTGTCAGGCCATGCTGCTTCAGGAAATTGAGGAAGTGGACTCTGACTTGAGTAAACCATGGCCAATCGTATCCGCCTCAGATCCTTTCACCAATCAAGTCATGGCGGAGGTGCTACAGATAGAAGAGCGGCAACAAGGAACGATGCGCCGAAAGAACTGGCCTGGCCATCGACTATGGCAAAGAGCAGGTATTACTGCAGCTGTCCTGCTGCTTGCCCTGACCGTGGGTGTTGTCTCATCTCCTACGCTCGCGCATTATGTCACATCGATTTTTTCCGAGTCGTTTAACGCGGAGATGCAGCGTGGAGGCGATCTGGGCTTTTCTCAAAAAGTGAATCAAAAGGTAACCGATCAAGGTATTACCATGCTGATAGATGAGATTTTGGTCGATCCATTGAAAATGTACGTGTCGATTCGGTTTTTCACAGAACAAAATCAAGAGCTAGAGGCTTCAATTGAGTTTGATAACAAGGACAACCGGATTTTTCTGTCAGACAAAAACGGGAAATACATCGGAACCGAGGTGCAGCATTCATACGGATTCGAGACGTTGTATCTACCAGAGAACATTCCAAATGATTTGATTCTCAACTTGAAAGTAAATAGAGTGGATTTGCAAGATGAAGCCCCAGCAGAAGACGATAAGAAGGGAAATCCTGTTTATGGAAGCTGGCATTTGAAGGTCCCCGTCTCTTTGGAAAAAAGCAAATCGGCAACGCAAACCATTCCGATACATAAAACATACACCTCACCGCAAGGATTTATCTTGGAGGCTGACCGACTGGTGCTGACGCCGATAGAATCAAAGCTGATCCTCTCCTCCAAAATGAATGAGCAACAGCGTGCCCGTATGGAATCGAGAGTGCAAGCGATGGTGGAGGTCAATAATTCTCTTTACGATGACAAGGTAACCGCCCAAGAGCTATGGGATTTCTTCGGAACGAATGCGACAGTCATGTGGGAAATCGTCGATGAGACAGGCAAGGTTGTGATGGATACGAATGGTGCCGGCGAGTTTTACGGTCCAATTGAACCAAACAAAAAGCTGACATATCGTACCGTCTACATCGAGAAGGCAGAACCGTCCGATTTGCTCCTGACATTTACGCCTGCAAAACTCAACAGCCAGCCAGCCAGCCAGTCACCTTCACCAATGAGGGGAATACGTTCGTCTTGAAGGCGTTTCGCATCGCGCCCGATCCTGATCCAGCTCCCGGCACATCCGGATACGTCGGTATCATTGAGGCAGATGTCACCTACCACCAGGACACCTATGAATACCGTGGAATTGATGCAATCGGATTGGGCGTTGTTAAAATGAAAAAAGAGGATCGCTCGATCACCATCCGCGATTTCCCAAGAGGAAGAGAGAATCAGCCGGTAACGATCACGGCCAGTCAGCTTGTAAAAAGGTATGAAAATGTGGATTGGAGCTTTGACATGGTGAGTCCGGCGCGCTAACGATTGTCCATCATAATTTGGCGCACAGCAGCCCATGCTACTATTGGCAGACTCATTCCCGATCATTTCCTTCCATGGTAAACTGTCATGTGAGTGTAACGATTCATCCATTCTTTCTTACTAGGTGGTACATACATGCGGTCTATATGGAAGATTTACAAAACGGACTGGATTAACATTTTCAAGGTTCCGACTGGGATTTTTCTGATCATCGCCATCATTCTCCTTCCTTGTTTATACGATTGGATCAACATCAAATCAGTATGGGACCCTTACGCCAATACGCAAGGTGTCAAGGTGGCGGTGACGAGCGAGGATCAGGGAGCCACGGTTGGTGACCAAAAGGTCAACATCGGAGACGAGCTCATAAAGAGCTTGCACAACAACCAGAAACTAGGGTGGACCTTTGTGGACAAAGAAGAGGCCAGGCGGGGCGTGGAGCGGGGCGATTACTATGCCAGCATTCTGATCCCAGCTGACTTTTCCACAAAAATTACGGGAATTGTCCATGGCAATCTGAACAAGCCTGAAGTGATCTATACGGTCAATGAAAAGGTGAACGCGGTCGCACCCAAAATCACCTCGTCAGGTGTTTCAGCGATTGCCAAGCAGATCAACGAGAGCTTTACGGAAAGCGTCAGTGAAGCCTTGCTGACGAAGCTTACAGAGATCGGCATTAAAATTGAAGAGCAATTGCCGACCATCCGCAAAATCGAGAGTGGCGTTTTCCAACTAGAAAAAAGCCTGCCCGAGATTCGTGCCGCTGGGCAAAAAGTGTTGGAGATTGAGAAGAAACTTCCCGAGATTCACGAGAAAGCGCAGATCATTTTGGAAGTGGAAAAAAGAATCCCCGAAATCAATCAAGCAGGGCAGGCCGTGCTCAAGATTCAGCAAAACTGGCCGAAAATCAATGAGGCGGCGTCTGTCATTATCGCGATGGAAGACAAGCTGCCGGTGATTGAGCAAGCCGTCGGACGAATTGAAGAGCTGGATCAAAATTTTGATAAAGTCGCAAACGCAGTGACTACGGCCACAGAAAAAGCGAGTCAGGCTATTGAGATCGTTTCGGCTGCTCAGGATGCGTTGCCTCGTATCGCTGATCTGACTGATAAGGGCGCGGCTGTTGCCGATCAGCTCAATGACTTTTTTACGAAGCATGACGGTGCCTTTGAAACGATTGCACCGCTGATCAAGCAAAATCTCATCTTAGCCCAGCAAGCCTCGGATGCACTCACACAACTCACAGATAGACTGTTGCAGATCAATCCGGATCGCCTGCCTACTGCGAGTGAGGTAAATGCCGTGAAAGACAGATTAGCCAGAGCCGTGAATGTTTTGGGGCATACGGCATCGCTTGTAGAGAAAGTAAACAGTTATATTCCTGGACAGCCATTGAGTCATTTCGCAGAGAGGCTGCGCACGATTGAGAACAGAATGAACCGGCAAATCGAGATTCTCGGCATGATTGCAAGTGCGCTGGAAAAAGGCAAGCAGCCTGCGAAAGACTTAGTCGAGAGTCTGAATCAGCTTTCGAAAAACACCAGCGCGGAATTGGGAGACATCCTGTCCCGTTACGATAGCGAAATCGTCCCGAAAATATCCGAGGGCATTGAAAGGCTGAAGGTGATCACAGGAGAATCTGCCGATCTACTGCATAAGGCCCAAGAAAAACTTCCGGATATTGAAGCGATTCTCCAAGAGACAAAGTCGGGCTTGGAGCTGGGATTGGCAGAACTGAAACGAATCCAGCAGGAGATGCCGCAAATACGGGCGCAAGTCCACGAGCTCGCACAAACGCTCAGAAGCAAGTCGGATGCTTTTGCAAATGCCATTCGCGTAGCAGCTCCATTCTTGAAGGGGAATCTTCCTACTATCGGGAAGAAGCTCGACGAGGCAGCGGCATTCGTCCAGAACGATCTGCCTAAAGCGGAGGAGAATTTGACCAAGCTGGCTGATTTTGTGCGCTACAAGCTCCCGGAGGTGGAGGCAGGAGTCCACAGAGTTGCCGCATTGGTTCGCGATGATCTGCCAAAGCTGGAGAGTGCCATTGGGCAGGCAGCTGACAAGCTGAGAGAAGTCGAGGCGAACAACAACTTCGCCGATCTTGCCAAGCTATTGCGCGGCGACATTAAAAAAGAGAGCGAATTCCTCGCAAGTCCCGTGCAGATCAAGGAAAACCGCCTATATCCGATTCCGAATTACGGTTCGGCCATGTCACCTTTTTACGGTGTGCTGTCTCTTTGGGTAGGTGCGACCTTGTTGATTTCTCTGCTGAAGCCGAATGCGGAAAATCCGGGCGGAGTGTACAAGCCGTATCAGTTGTACCTGGGCCGCTTGGGAACGTTCGCGACCATCGGGCTACTTCAGGCGTTGTTCGTCACGCTCGGTGATATTTACATCCTCGGGGCCTATGTGGCGGATAAAGCTCCGTTTGTGTTATTCGGTATGCTGATCAGCCTAGTGTTCGTTACGATTACGTACACGCTGGTGTCCGTTTTCGGCAACGTGGGCAAAGGCATAGCGATCATCTTCATGGTATTTCAATTTTCCAGCTCGGGCGGTACGTTCCCGATCAGCATGACTTCACCGTTTTTCCAAGCGCTGAACCCATACATGCCCTTCACGTATGCGATCAGCCTGTTGCGTGAAGGTGTGGGCGGCATCCTCTGGGAAACGGCGATTCGGGATATTCTCGTATTATTCGGCTTTATCGGGATCAGCCTGTTTGTGGCGCTCGCGCTGAAGCGTCCGTTGAGCGGACTTATTGAAAAGTCGATGGAGAATGCGAAGAAGACCAAGATTATTGGGTAAAGGATACACGGAAGTCGTTTGAATAGAGCAGGGTGTCCTCACGTAGATATCACTACTGGAGGGCACCCTTTTTTCAAGGACAAGTGTTATATGGTTTGGTAAAATATAGGTGGTTTGTGAATCGTAAAGGGGAGTGAACCATGGGGAGATGGTTTGGATACATTCTACTGACGATTTTGATAGGCGGTATGTGCTTTTTTATCATTACGCCAGAAATCACCTTGATATTGAGTATGTTCGTCATTATCGGAACCCTGTTTTATATTGTACACATTTTGAAAAATGAATTGCCTAGATTAGTCCAGGCACGGCTGGAAAGACGATTCCACAAGACCGAAAAAAGCCTCGAGGAATTACAAAACCTGTACAAGCAGGAGACTGAATAGGGATGTTTGGGGAGAGGGCGCCTACTGCTGGTGCCCTCTCTATATGAGTAAAGGACACCTTTTTAAGGTGTCCTTTTTTCTTGAACAGGTACGGAACGTGTTGCCAGTCGGGCAGCAGATGCCAGCCCTAGTAGGACGATGAACGTCTGAAGGAGCAGGGAAACGGTAATCCCAACAGAAAGTGAAAACTCAAAGGCAGTCATCACAGACACGATGGCACCCCCCATCCCAATGACAATCGCTGGTGTGAACGTGTCGGCGATAGAAATTTCAGCAGATACTTTTCCTTCTTCACCAGGCTTTGCAAGAGAAAACGCAATCGCACCGCTTGTCGGGTGAGCCAAACCGATTCCGAAGCCCATAATGATCTGGCTAAAAATCGCGACCACGATACCGAAAAGGTCTTGTTGAATCAACGTCAGCGGTACGGTGCAAGCGACCCCGATGAGCATAATGACGAGACCGATGATAATTCGTTTTTTTCGACCAGCTCCTTGGTCTTTCTTGTCCAGCTTTGCTTGTACATTGGCTGCCAGCGACCAACTGATTGCTGCGGAGGCAACAGCTAAACCAGCTTTGTCGGCGGTTAATCCTAAAATCGAGGTGAGTCCAAGGACAAGATACGTTTGTGTGCCGTAATAGGCAGCGACAAAAAGACCCCGAGACGCAATGACAGCAGGTAAGCCTGAGCGTGCGACGAGCGTTCCTTTCGGCATCAGCTTATATAATGGGACACTGAGGGTGAGCAAACCCGCGATGGATAGCAGGAAACCGTAGATGGAGGGAATTTTGCCGAGTCCAAAAAGCAAGGCACCAGTCCCTAGAGCCAAGAAAAAAGGCAGAAGAAGACTACGATTGTTTGCCGCACCTGCATTTGGCGGCTGTAAGCCTCGGAAAGAGGGAGTAGTTAAGAGTGCAGACAGAAAGATAAAGGGAAGGATCAACCAGAAGACATATCTCCACGACAACTGTTCAGCAATAATGCCGGCGACATAGGGTCCGAACAAGCCTGGAAGGATATAAGCGCTGGAGAAGACAGCGAGAATCTGAGGGCGAAGGGAATCAGGGTAACGCAAAGTAATCATGGTATACACGCAATTGACCAAGGCACCGGCTCCGAATCCTTGCATGACTCGCCCGAGCAGTAAAGTAAGCATATCTGGCGCAATTGCAGCAACTATAATTCCAACAGCAAAGAGCACGATCGTGACAATAAAAGGCTGGGCAGGCCCTTTTCTATCGACGAATTGACCTGTGACTACGGTTCCAATCAGCTGAGCTAACAAATAAGCACTGAATACCCACCCATAAAGATCCTCTCCCTGTAGCTCTCGGGAAAGACCGGGGGCGATTGTCGTGACAGCCAAGCCTTCAAATGCTGTAGCAGTCACTACAAGAATAATACCAATCGTCAACGCTCGGTAATGTGTGCTCCAAATCCCTTCTGTGCTCATCATTTTCACTCCTTTTTTGTATATATTCCGTCCTTAAAGTTGTTATAAAAACTGTTGTTATAACAACTAATTATATACAAAAAATGGCATCCTGCAATATGTTTTGTTTTTACAAGTTTTTCACGTTCTCATAAATGATATTGAGTGTTCTTCGAAATTGGTTCACTTCTTCTTCGGTCAATCCTGCAATGGTTTTCTCGTACGCTTCAATGGAGGGAGGAAGGACCTCGTCTTTTAAAAGTCGCCCTTTTTCCGTCAGATAGACACGAAGGGAGCGGCGATCCTTCTTATCTGTTTCGCGATGAATGAACCCTCTTTCTTCCATGAGAAAGAGCATCCGCGCGATATTCGTTTTATCCTTGTAGGTGCGCTCTGCCAACTCGTTCTGGGTCAAACCTTCTTCTTCCCATAACACGACAAAAATCATCCACTGATCGATAGTGATGTTGTACGGATTGCATACTTTTTGATAATAGTTGTTCAGTTTTAAATCCGTTCGTTTCACGATGACGCCGATATACTCATCTAATTTCATTGCGAAACCTCCTAGGTTAGGTAGTCCGTGCAATTGTTGCTAATGACAACTATAAGGATGCCTCGGACAAGTGTCAATTTGCAGGACTCATGTGTTAGACGCATGAAAAAGCCAATTTTGCTCAAAATAACAGCGGGCTTCACTACTTATCAAAAAAGGAGAAGGAATAAATGACTCCAGTGTTCAGGAAAGTAACATTGCTGATGATTTGCGTGGCATTACTTGGTGTGCCGAGTATGGCAGCAGCCAAGGAATCGAAAGGAAATGTACAGCAGGCAGAATGTATAAAGCCGAAAGAAGTAAAGCTGCAGGGCGATATGCGTAGGCTCTGGATTGACCATTTGCTGTGGGACCACACCTATATGGTAAGCGCCTTGGCAGGGCTGGAAGACAAAGACGCCGTACAGGCACGTCTCTTGAAAAACCAGGTCGATATCGGGAACGCAATGAAGCCGTATTACGGAGAGGAAGCAGGTAAAAAGCTTACCGAATTGCTGACCGAGCATATTACGATAGGCGGCAAAATCATTGACGCAGCCAAAAAAGGCGATCAGGCTACTGTAGCAAAGCTTGATAAGGAGTGGCACCGTAATGCGGATGAGATCGCCAAGTTCTTAAGCAGCGCCAACCCTAATTGGACTGAGAAGGAACTAAAAGAGATGATGTCCGTGCATCTGAAGCTGCTCACGGATAATCTCCAGGCGAGATTGAAAAAAGACTGGGAAGCGGATATTGCTGCATTTGATCAAGGTGAGGATCACATCATCTCATTGGCGGATGTCCTGACAGCAGGCATCATTAAGCAGTTCCCGAATCAGTTCTAAAAGAAACCTCCCCAACGAAAAGAACGCCAGCACTTGTCGTATTCCGTGCTGGCGTTTCTTTCTTTTTATCCTTGTGCCGTCTTTTTCAAATAAGCTCTCCATGTGATGCACCATTGATCAGGATCATCGAGTACGGACTCTAGGACACGGTGACCTGTACTATTGTGCGGCGCTGTTTTGACGATCTCCGGATTCTCATAGGCTTCCTGTGAAATATGGGTTAGTGCCGCAACGTATTCGTCGAGCTCTGCCATGGAATAGGACTCCGTCGGTTCCAGTGTAAACGGCTCTGGCACGACGTACGGGTGGTGACTGGTCCAGTAATGGTGGGCAAAGTCGATCATGCGGCGTTGAACATCATACGTCGTGACGCCCGTGTCTTCTTTTAGCTGCTGCCAGCTATAGCGAACCTGCTCCAGGCGTCGACCTTGTATATAGGGCGCGCTTGCACCGCGGATTTGCAGGATTTTGTGATAGAGATAGTTGTTGTTAAGGCAAGCGATTTCGGCAACTTCCCTCAAGCCGTCAGCACCAAGTGCACGGACCCAAGCGTAGGAGCGCAGGACAGCAGGTGGTACACCGTAAAAGCTGCGGACTTTCCCGATGCTGTTTTTCAAATCACGCTTATAGAAGTAACGCTCTCCGTCGAAGTCTACGATCGGTCCTGGCAGGAATGGCGCAAGCTCGGCAGTGACCCCAATGGCACCTGTTGCAGGTCCGCCGCAAGCGTGAGGAACGGAGAAGGTTTTGTGCAGGTTGAAGAAGCACATGTCAAAGCCTGCTTCCAGCGCGCGGGTAATGCCGAGCAAACCGTTGGCGTTTGCTTGGTCGTAGCAGCACAGCCCCCCTGCGGCGTGAACGACATCTGTGAACTCCTTGATGCGGGAGTTGTAAATGCCAGTATCCTCTGGATTCGCTACGGCAAAGGCAGCGGTTCGCTCGGATACGAGACCTTTTAGCGCTTCCAGATCAGGATAGCCGTTTTCGTCGGCTGGTACATATATGATTTTGAAGCCTTTGACTGTCGCTGTCGCTGCTTGGGACGGGTGGGAAAAATGGGTGGTAATAAACTCGTTGCGCTGTTCTCCTTCGCCGCGAGCTTCGTGGTATTTGCGCACGATAGAGGCTTGGGTAAACAACGCCTGTGTGCCGCTGCCCGGTTGGAACGAGAATTTGTCCATTCCTGAAATCTCGCGCAAGTATAGATCGAGCTGATACGTCATCTCCAGCATCCCCTGGACAGTGGACTCGTCTTGCAGCGGATGCAGCTCCGCCATTTTCGGCGAGCGTACGAAGCGTTCATTGATTTTCGGGGAGTATTTCATCGTGCAGGTGCCTTGCCCGATCTCGACGTTGAAATCCGACCCCAGAACCTCCTGCGAAATGCGGGAGTAATGACGGATCACGCGGTACTGACTAATCTCGGGAAGATTCGGCCGTTTTTTCCGACGTAGGCTGTCTGGCAGCGAAGAGATGCCATCGCCTACGGTCTCCACGATTTGTGGCTCGACGGGTGGTACTTCGACGCCACGCTCACCGGGCTGGCTCAGCTCGAAAATGACAGGCTCATCCCATTTTGCTTGGTGGAAGCGGCGTACCTTATGATCTCTCGGAATCCGTTTCATTTTGTCGATTGTTCCTTCGGATGTTTTCATGGTCGGTTTCCTCCTTTTTCGTTTTTACAAAATGCTTGTGATGGCAGCGACGAGTGTATCGATATCCTCCTGGGTATGAACCTCCGTGACGCAGTAGAGCGCAGATTGACCCAATTCCGGGTAGTGTTCAGTCAAATCAACTCCGCCGAAAATTCCTTTGGCGAGAAGAGCAGCGTTGATGTCTTTGACGGTTTTGCCTGTTTGCGAAAAGTCGATCACGAACTCTTTGAAGAAGGGAGCGGCGAATTTGGCCTCGACTCCGGGAATGGAAGAGAGCTGTTTGGCGGCGTATTGGGAGCGCTGCATGATGCCTTGCCCGACTTCTTCCATGCCTACAGGTCCCATCGTCGCCAAGTACACGCCTGCGGTAATGCCCCATAGCGCGGTTTGTGTTCCAACGGACTCTTTGCCTTTTTCACGCTTGGCAAAAGAGGTGCGGTCGTACGCGACGTCCCCGAAGCCGTATTCGCCTTCGACCTCTGTCGGAGCGATTCCGAACAAGCGGGACGGATATTCCATGACGTAGGTCGGATCGTCATGCGTCGCGATAAAGCCGGATTGCCCACCGCCGTAATGCATGTGTACGCCAAGCGGCTGCAAATCTCCGCACACAATGTCCGCGCCGTAATTCGCCGGAGATTCCATCACGCCGAGAGAGATGGGATCGACACCGACTACGCAAATGGCACCAGCAGCATGAGCCAAGTCCGCAATCATCTGTCCGTTTACTTCCACTGAGCCGAGGAAGGTCGGGTTTTCGAAGTAAACCGCTGCTGTATCCACACTGAGCTTTGCTTTTAAATCATTCAGGTCAAGACTGCCTGTTTCGTTCTCAAAATCGATCGAGGTGACAGTAAGATCAGGAGACGTATAGTTTTTGATGATCAAGAGCTTGTCGGGATGGATATTTTTCGAGACCAGTAGCTCTGTGCGTTTGGTGATACGTGCTGCCATGCGCAGAGCAGTGGAAGCAGCCTGTGCCCAGTCAAAGGTCGGAACGTTTACGACATCCATATCGACCAGTTCAGCTACGAGGCTTTGGTATTCGAACAACGCCTGAAAGCGCCCCTTGTCTTCGTAAGGCTCTCCAGCATACGCCGTCAGAAACTCCGCGCGGGAGTTGATTTCATCACAGACAGCCGGAACAAAATGCGGCCAGCAGCCTGCGCCGAGGAAGCTGATATTTTCTTTTGTGGTTTGGTTTTTGTTCATCAGCTGGTTGACGTGGCGCTCCAGCTCATACTCGGTCAAAGCTTTCGGGATGTTCATTTTTTCTTGTAGGCGCAGCTCTCGAGGAATGTCCGCATAGATATCTTCGATGCTGGAAAAGCCGATTTCGGTAAGCATTTTCTCTTTGACTTCAGGTGCAGAATTCGGAATATACGGGTGGGCATAACGCTGTACGCTCATCTCATGGTTCCTCCATCTCTTCATTGGAATATTCAGTCGCAATAACGATCAATTAAGCCAAACCGCCGCCGTCGACGACCAGTACGGAACCCGTCACCCAGGATGACAGGTCGCTGGCAAAGAACAGGACAGCATTGGCAATATCTTGCGGAGAACCGAGACGCTCCAGCGGACGTCCTTGGGCGGAGGAGACGAGGAATGCTCCTTCTTCCTTTTCCAGCTGGCGCGCTTCTTCACGCAACAGAGGTGTGTCGGTATCGCCGGGTGACACGCAATTTACACGGATATTTTCCGGACCGTGGTCAATCGCCATTGCCCGCGTCAGGTTGACGACGCCTGCTTTTGCCGCGCAGTAGGCCGCAGCCTTGTCACCGCCCTTGATGCCCCAGCCAGAGCCAGTGTTAATGATGCTGCCTCCGCCTGTTTTTGCCATGACCGGTATGACGAATTTCGAGAGGTTGTAAGCCCCCTTCAAGGAGACATCGATGACCAGATCCCAATCATCTTCTGCCAGCTCGACGACCGTCTTTCTTCTAATCACGCCTGCGTTGTTGAACAAAATATCGATGCGACCGTACGCTTCCTCGATCGCTTGCGTTACTTCGCGACAATCCTGTTGGGAAACGACATTGCATGTAAAATAACGGGCTGACCCACCCTCCGCTACGATTTCCTGTGCCGCCTTTTCCCCGAGCTCCTCGTTGATATCAAGCAGCATGACGTTTACTCCGAATTGAGCCAGTCGTTTCGCTGTTGCAAGTCCGATACCGGAAGCAGCGCCAGTTACCAAGGCTACCTTTCCTTGCAAATGGAATACCTCGTTCGTGTTTACCATGGTTGATCACTCCCCTTAGATGAAAAGTTAATAATGCAATCACTGTGCCAAGTATGGAATGGACTCTGCCGAGTAACATGCTCCTTGCTTGATCGCCAAAACAGCTGATTTTAAGAGGGTCTGACTGTGTTTCGTACCGTCCTGGCGGTGACAAAAGTGGCAATGAGTTGTCATTATTGGCAAACATCAGTGGTAAAATGTTTGTGAACTATCTAAATATTTCATAAAATAGAGAGCAAGGACAATCAACAGGGAGGATATCCATGGTTTCGTTGGATCTGTGCAAACCAGCCATCGAAAAGGTCATTACTAGCATTTCAGATATATTGAACGTGGATGCTGCGGTGATTAACGAGCGCGGCCTCTTGGTCGTGAGTACGGAGCGCTACTTGAAACAAAAAGGTGAAAATGTGCATGTGCCCTCGATTGAATTCGTGTTGGCAAAAGGTCAGTATGTGGTAGACAAACCCGGCTCTATGGAAATGTGCAAAGGATGCCGTTTTCTCGACAGCTGTCCCGCCAAAGTAGAGCTGCTCTCTTCTATTAAGGTAGCCAATCATGCAATCGGGGTCGTTTCCCTCACATCCTTTACGAAGGAAGGTCAAAATCGCCTATCCAAGCATACAGAGAGATACCAGCAAATCCTGACAGAAGTCAGCGAGATGATTACGGCGATTGTACAGTCTCATGCGACGAGACAGATCGAATCGTCTGATGACTCCATGCGACTGTTGGAGGGAGCGCTGGATACCGTTGCCGATGCGTATTTCACCTTTGACCGAAGTGGCAATGTCATTCATACGAACGCCAGCGCGCGTAGACTGCTGTCCCAGCATGAACTGCTGCCAGCGGAGGTTTCACGGATGCTGCTGCCGTCATTATCCGGGATGGCCGCACATTCCTTGCCGATCGCCAATTGTCTCGTTGACAAGCTGGATGCTCCCACCGAGGCCACGCCGATCATCGTCAACAATCAGCTCATTGGCGGCGTGCTTCGCGTGCAGAGGGGATCGCTTACCGTTCCGCGTTTGCTGGATCATCAAGGGAGCCGATCGTCTGGCAAAGTGGATAGCTTGGCTCAAATCGTAGGAAATAGCCCAGCCATCAAACAGGTCAAAGAAATGGCGATGAAAATCGGTAACAGCAGCTCTACGGTACTAATTACCGGCGAAACAGGGACAGGCAAAGGACATCTGGCAAAAGCGATTCATGAGGCAAGCACACGCGCTTACTACCCGTTTGTCGCGATCAATTGTGCCAGCATTCCGGAAAATTTGTTCGAAAGCGAATTGTTTGGTTACGAGGATGGTGCTTTTACCGGAGCCAAAAAGGGAGGAAAGCCAGGGCGGTTCGAAATGGCAGAGGGAGGTACGCTTTTTCTGGATGAAATCGGCGATATGCCGCTCTCGTTGCAAGCAAAGCTGCTGCACGTCTTGCAGGAAAAGGTCGTGGAACGCATCGGCAGCACGCGATCGTTTCCTATCAATGTACGAATCATCGCGGCAACGAACCAGAATCTGGAGGAGCTCGTGGAGAAAAAAGCGTTTCGTGCCGACTTGTACTATCGGTTGAACGTCATTCCCATTCACGTCCCGTCACTCGCAGAGCGTAAGGAAGACATCGAGCTCTTGGCCGTTTCATTTATGGAGAAGTACGGAGAGCAAGCAGGACGCACCTTCTTCGGAATAGCACGAGAGGCGATCAACCTGCTCACGCACTATCACTGGCCGGGCAATGTGCGGGAGCTGGAAAACGCCATCGAGTACGCCATGAACATGGAGCAAGACACGGTACTGACTGTCGACAGCTTGCCTCCGCGCCTTCGTGCTCTTCCTCTAATGGCTCCTTCACATTCAGGTCCAGCTATCAAAGCAAGGGTCGCCGATGCACAAGCGGAGGCAATTCGCGCTTCGTTGCAAAAGCACGGCAGTGATTTGAAAGGAAAGCAGCGGGTGGCTGAAGAACTCGGGATCGGGCTACGCACCTTGTATCGGAAGCTAAAGCTGCTCGGTATATAAGGAAATCGAGCTGGAGCCTGGCGTATACTTGAGGGAGAGCCTATTTAGGGGGAAGAAGCATGAGTGAGCTAAATGCCTTATTTCGGAAAAGAATCGGCATGCCAGAAAATGAAACGATTACCTTCGATACATTGGATCGCCTCCTTGATCTGACAGCATTGGCGATTCCTTTTGAAAACCTGTGCATTGTGGATGAGCGAACAAGGGTAATCTCTAGACAGTCCATCATGGAGAAGATATTGGTCAGAAACGAAGGCGGTCTTTGCTACGAACTCAATCCGATGCTGTATTTCTTCTTGCTGGAAAATGGATTTGACGCCCATCTGATTCGTGGAGTTGTATACAGACAGAACGTTGGCGAGTATTACACGATTGGTCGAACGCATGCCACGATTTTGCTTGCCTATGAGGGGCAAACGTATTTGCTCGATACGGGTTTTGGTTCGAACCTGCCGTTGAAGCCTGTTCCGTTAACCGGGGAGACCGTCTCTTCGCGCAATGGTGAGTTTCGGATCAAGAAAGAGCAGACGGAATATGGCGATTATGTACTCGAAATGAAGCTGCGGCACAAGGATACGGACTGGAGGATCGGCTATACGTTTGATTCGCAGAAGCTGGTGACGGATGAAACGGAATTAAACGAGATTCAGACGATTATCGCCGATCATGAACAGTCTCCCTTCAATAAAAGCCCTTTGCTTACGCAGCTGACGGAGAGCGGCAATGTTACGTTGACGAACAGTTCTTTTACGCAATGGGTGGATGGCGTTATGACGAAAGAAGAGATTGACAGCGAGCGGTTCAAAGAGCTGGCGAAACAGCATTTTCAGTTATAAGAAGAAAGCGGAAACGATTGCGAGAAAGGCTATGAAAACAAGGATAAAGACCACTCTAGTAGAAACGTGAAAATATTCAACATGGTTTGAATCCGAATTCTATATTTCGTTGAAAACCCATCAGACGTTCTTGTCCTGATGGGTTTTTGCATGAGGTTACTCTTGTGTTTTCCCATTCTCCAACAGCTTCGTCGGATCAACGGGTGTACCATTTTCGAGAATCTGGAAAGCAAGATGCGGTCCTGTGCTACGTCCCGTACTTCCTAACAGACCAATGAGCTGGCCTTGGGTCACAGTAGCTCCAGCGGTGACCTCCAGTTTTTCCAAATGAGAGTAAACCGTTTGATACCCGTCTTCATGCTCCAGAATGACCTGGTTGCCTTTCCTTGTTTTTGTATCGTATTCAGCTTTGAGCACCTTACCTGCCGCGGCTGCTTTTACTGGAGTGTTCAGGTTGTTGATGATGGAGAGGCTGGTTTGATCGGGTGCGCTTCTCGTTTCCCCTTCTGCTGGTACAGAGAAGGTGACCTCGTTCCCGAGCACTTTTTTTGCATCGGTCAAAGTGAAGACGCCTAAAGCAAAGACGACCACGATACCAGATAGAGTCCACGTATACGCTCGTTTTTGAAAGTGACGAATCATTTCTATTCTCCTTTTCACCTGTTTTTTGGAGCTGGAGAACCCGGCTGTGAAGCGAATCTGTTTGGGACAGGCATACAGCTCGAGCATTTTGATCATGGTGTATCCGTAGCGAGGTACCTCTGTCTCCTGCAAATAAGTCAAAGCCAAGGCATCACAAGCCATTTCCTGATCCTGACGCATGCGGGAAGCAGCGTACCATAACAGCGGGTTGAACCAGTTGAGGATCAGAAGCACGCTCATGATGCTGTTCACAGGAATATCTCGTCTTTTCCAATGCGCCAGCTCATGCAAAAAGATGTGGCGCAGCTCATGCTCGTTGAGCTTGTCCAAAAGATTTTCCGGCAGCCAGATTTGCGGTCGCAAGATTCCCATCAAGGCAGGGCTTGTCATCTGATGACTCAAGCGTAGGGGAATGGATTTGGTGATGCCCATCTGTTTTTGGCATTGGGAAAAGACGCGCAAAATAGCTTCATCCTGTACGAACACATCGTTTTTTAGCTGAGAGAGCAATCGGTATGCACTGCGAGTCATGGTGATAGCGAAAATGGCGACACCGCCGATCCAGATGAGGGAAAGCAGGCTGATACAGGAAAAGCTCGCTTCGTTTGCTAGAGAGGCATCTGGCTGGAGGGCAAATTCATGCGGATGCAAAGCCTCTGTAGTGAGAACAATCGGTTCCGTAGGCGGGTGCGTTTCCTGTATGGATGTCCACGGGGAAGTAGGCAGCCAGTTATACAAACTGATCGTGCTGTCTATGGACCAAGGAACCGCGAGCTTCCAGAGAAGCAGGAACCATACGGCATGGTGCCAGCGGATGGGGAAATGCTTTTTGCCGAGCTGCTGGCAGAGCAAGATCAAGAGCACAAGAAGACTAGCTTCGATGGAGTTAGACAGTGTCCACGTAAATGCTTGATTGAGGGTGAGTGTGAGCCATTGCCAATCCACCAGCTTATTTCTCCTTTTCGGAAAGGATTTTTTTTAGCTCGTCAATCTCTTGGGAGGAGAGCTTTTCTTCTTTTAAAAAGTGAACCAGCATGGGCTTTAAGGCTCCGCCGTACACTCGCTGCAAAAAGGATTGGCGCTCTTGGCGCTTGCATTCTTCCTCAGTGAGCACAGGAGAGTAATAGTAGACGCGATTGACCTGCTCATAGGTGAGAATACCCTTTTGCAACAAGCGGCTGAGCAAGGTTTTGATTGTGTTGTCTTTCCACGTCTTGTTGTCTCGCAGGGTGTGGATGACATCGGCTGCTGTAGCGGGGGACTTTGCCCAGATGACCTTCATAATCTCCCACTCGGCATCCGAGATTCGCGGTTGCTCGTCCAAGTAAGACACCTCCGTCGATTACATTTGTAGTCGTTGTTTCTTTTTTAAGATTACACATGTAGTCAACAGGTGTCAACTATCATTTTTGTAAATCCGTTCCAGATGACCGTGATTGGAAGATGATAAGCGAATTGGTACACTGAAGAAAAAGCGGATAAAGGCTGTGATAAGCATGAATCTGGCAGAGCAGTTTGGCGATATTGATATTTACTTGTTTGATCAGTTGTTAAAGGGACGGGTTACGAAGGAAATGCAGATACTCGATGCTGGCTGCGGCTCGGGGCGGAATTTGGTCTACTTTTTGCAAAATGGCTATACAGTGTATGCGGTTGACCAATCGGCAAAAGCTATCGAGGCTGTACAGCAAATGGCATCGCAACTGGCGCCGAACTGGTCAGCGGAGCGTGCTCGTGTGGAACCGATTGAGAGCATGAGCTTTGAAAACGAAAGCTTCGATTTCATCATCAGTAATGCCGTTCTCCATTTTGCTGAAAACGAAGAGCATTTTCGCCAGATGCTAGAGGAGCTGTGGCGGGTACTGAAGCCAGGAGGAATTCTATTTATGCGTCTTGCTTCCTCGATCGGGATTGAGGATGCTGTGCAGCCAATAGGGAATGAACGTTATTTGTTGCCGGACGGAAGCACCCGTTTTCTCGTAAATGAACGGACGATGGTGGGCATGACGGAAAAAATGCAAGGTGTGTTCCTGGAGCCAATCAAAACGGTGAACGTAGCTGGACAGCGTTGCATGAGTACGTGGGTCATCAAAAAGAATGCCTAAGCACGAAAAGCCGCCTTCCTATAGGAGAGGCGGCGTCTTTTTTCTCACTCAAAAATCACGTGTCTGATCAAAAATAGCAAAAAGCTCGTCCACATTTACTTCCACACCCGTAGTAGCTAAATTCTGTTTTGCCGACTGAAGCAGCTCATCGAGCACAACGAAAATTTCTTCTCGCTCAACTGTTTCAATAAAGCCAGTCCGGCGATCCATTTTGTTGAAAGTCTCTGTGTACTCTTTGACCCATGCACGCAAAGCAGTTTGTATTTCTTCCGCAGTAGTCGCGTCTTCGTTGCTCTGTTTTTCAAGCGCACTGATCGCGGTGTTCATTTTTTTATAGAGACTGGCGGCCTTGTTGGCGTTGGTTGTTGAGATGTGCTCCCTGCCATCCCAATCGCGAAACGGATTGGTCAAATTATTGGCCAGCCATTCGGGCTTGCGCGGCTTGGTGATGGACAAATCCAGCCCATTTTTTACTTCTTTTTTGTAGGCGGCTTTAATGGTCTTCGCCGCTTCTGCTGGAAGGCTTGTCATCCAGAGACTGGAGAGCTTGGGACATTGATCTGGCGAAGGGAACTCGTCCCCTGTGAAGCCAAACAGATCGTAGGTCGTAAACGTCAGTAGCTCCTTCAAGTGCTTGATACTGCCCAGATTACTGAGGGTACCAGGCTTGCCCCACAGACGGAGGTTCTGAAGCGAGGGATACCGCTGGACGAGTGGCTGTAAGTCCAGCTCCGTCACATCGCGCAGATTGAGTCCTCCTAGCTGGTCGAGTCCGCGGTGAAGCGGTAGCGAATCTGAGAATGAGGCGGTCAGCCAATATCCATCTTGTTCGGCTTCTATGAACAGGTTTGATGAAATGGCCTTGTCCAGTATGAGCTCTCGTAGACAATCGTTCAGATGCAGTGACTCCAGCCCGTCCGCGTTTTGGAGAGAGAGTTTACTGAGATGGCTTCCTATCAGATCTAGAGAGGAGCCGTTGGCTTTTTCCAGGTGAAGCTCCAGAATAAACGGATTGCTTTTGACAAAGGCAAGCAAGGAATCGGTGGGCTCCTCTGCGTAGATTCTTGTCAGGCAAGGGAGCTTTTCCAATTCAGAGATGTCCGTCAGGCTTCGCAGGATGTCAGCATGAATGACGTTGTTAGATCTACGCAGGCTCTTCCCGCCCAGCGAAATCATTTTGTCATCATTTGCGGCCTGTTTAAACTGCTTGCGACGCTCCTCGGGAATTTGATTCCACTTGTGTTGACGGTACAGGCTCCCTCCGACATCCCAACTGCCGTAACTCCTTGTCTCTTCTGTTACGAGAGGTGGTATACTCCCTACTTTTATGTAGCCTTTGGGCACCGCTGGATCAACATAGATGTGATCGAGCTTGTTGTTCCAGAAGAAGTAGTCGCAATATAAGGGCTTCATCTGGTGCAGCTCTGATTCATCAGGCAGTGTATCGCTGCTCCAGTCCAGCTCGAGGATACTGATGAGGTTGGATTTGCTCGTGTCAGGCTCTTTTATCGATGTGACCTGGCAAGCTGTGTACTTTTGCAGCTTCTCGACAAAAACACAGTAGATGTCTCCGACTGTGGGTGTCATTCCTACCATCCTTTCCATCTCGCAGGGCTTGTTATTATCGCTATTTTTACATATTTTTCATAGGTTGTCGTTGTTCTTGCTGTTTTCTATAATGAAAAAATAAACATAGATCGGACACAACGGCGTGTGAGAGGCGGCGAAGAGATGATGAGAGAAGAGAGCACACAGAAGTGGATGAGCCGCGTATTAGAGGCCATTGTTGAAACGTCTCGCGATCATTTGTTAATCACGGATCATGAGGGCTACATCCGGCTGGTTGGCGATTCGTCGTATGAAATATATGGCATCGGGAAAGAAGAGCTCTTGGGCAAAAACGTCATCGAGCTGGAAAAAAGGAAGGTTTTTTCTCCATCTGTCACGCGAAAAGTTATGGATGCCAAGACGCCGCAGACGATCATGCAGGAAATACCCGGGGGTCGAAAGCTGATGGTGACGGCGTTTCCCGTCTGGAACGAGGATGGCAGCATGCATTCGATCATCAGCTATTCCCATGACCTGACAGAAATTATGGAATTGAAACGGCGCTACGAGGGTCTGACAGAGCAGCTCAAGCAGTTTGAAACCGAGATTGAGGAGCTGCGCGAAAAGCACCAGGAGGGCTTCGTGGCAGTGAGTCAGCCGATGCAAGCCATTGAGCGTCTCATCAAGAAAGTCGCGGCTGTTGATTCGACGGTCCTGATACTCGGGGAATCGGGTGTAGGGAAAAACGTGATCGCGAAAGAAATTCATCGCAATAGTCGTCGTGCGGGTGGGCAGTTCGTGGAGATCAACTGTGGCTCGATCCCGGAGGGCTTGCTGGAATCGGAGCTGTTTGGTTATGAGGCTGGTTCGTTTACAGGGGCCGCCAAGCAGGGCAAGCAAGGGATTATCGAGATGGCGAATCAAGGGACCCTCCTCTTGGACGAGCTGGGGGAACTGCCGCTGACTTTGCAGGCCAAGCTGTTGAAGGTGATTCAGGAAAAACGGCTGCAACGCGTTGGGAGCACACAGTACCGCGACGTGGATTTTCGTTTGATTGCCGCTACCAATCGCGATTTAGAAAAGATGGTGAAGGAAGGGAAGTTCCGGCAAGACCTGTATTTTCGCCTGAATGTTGTCCCGATCCAAGTCCCGCCGTTACGAAATCGGCCAGAGGATATCGCGGCTCTCCTGAAGCGCGTCGTGCGCTCGCTCAATGAACGATACGGAATGGACAAGCGTCTGGACCCTGCGGTGACACATGCCTTGATGCAGTACGAGTGGCCGGGCAATGTGCGAGAGCTGGAGAACGTCTTGGAGAGAATGGTGGTCACTGCGGACGAAGATGTGATCACTTCCCAGCATCTGCCTGCGGAAATCAGGTTGGCAGGGGAAGAGCAGGCAGCCATGGAGCCGAGTCTGGCCACTTCCAAGATGTCGCTTCGGGAAGCACTAGAGCAGGTAGAGGAAAAATGGCTACGCTATGCATCCGAGCACTGCCGGACCACGGGGGAAATCGCGGAGTTTCTCGGAATTAGCCAGCCCTCTGTCGTGCGGAAGCTGCAAAAATATCGGATTCGTTCCAAGTGATTCAAAAATGAATAGTTTATTCAAAAATGAATCGAACATTCTGGTGTTTTCGATTCATTTTTGAATAATTTGATGTGACCATAGTGCCGGAAACGCGATTTCATCAAGCTCTGGCGTTTGGCATAGGTATTGCTACATATCGTGGTTGAGTTTACAAGCAAGCCATCCAACTAATACCATCTCGAACGAGGAGAGGAAACGATATGTCCAAACAACGTCAATTTGTAAACGTAGCTGCTGGTGTGCCAGGTCCAAAGGGAGCGGCCTTGATTGAAAAAAGAAAGCAGTTCGTTCCAAAAGGTGTCGGCAACAATACCCCTGTTTTTGTAGAGTCAGCTTCAGGTGCATTGGTTACGGATGTAGATGGCAATACGTACATCGATTTTGCCGGAGCGATCGGTACATTGAATGCCGGACACTGCCCACCGGAAGTAGTTGAGGCACTAAAAGCGCAGCTGGACAAATACATTCATCCCTGCTTCCATGTAGGGATGTATGAGCCATATGTGGCCTTGGCTGAGAAGCTGACGGAAATCACGCCAGGCAGCTTTGAAAAGAAGACGATGCTCGCAAACAGCGGGGCAGAAGCAGTAGAGAACGCGGTGAAAATCGCCCGCAAATACACAGGACGCCCAGGCATCATTTCCTTTAGCCGCGGCTTCCATGGTCGTACGCTTCTGGGCATGTCACTGACATCCAAGGTGAAGCCGTACAAATTCCAGATGGGTCCATTCGCTCCAGCTACGTATAAAGCGCAATTCCCGTATCCATTGAACAAGCCGGAATCCATGACAGATGATGAATACGCGCAATTCTGCGTGCGTCAGTTCGAGGACTTCCTCTTGACTGAGGTTGCACCGGAAGAAGTAGCTGCTGTGATTATGGAACCGATTCAGGGAGAAGGCGGCTTTATCGTCCCGCCTGTGTCCTTCGTTCAAGGTGTCTATCACATTTGTAAAAAGCATCAAATCCTATTTATTTCTGATGAGATTCAAACAGGCTTCGGTCGCACTGGCGCCATGTTTGCCTCTACCCATTTTGGTATCGAGCCAGATATCATCACCATGTCCAAATCAATCGCGGCAGGCTTGCCCATCTCTGCGGTTACGGGACGCGCCGAAATCATGGACGCGCCAAACCCAGGTGAGATCGGCGGTACCTATGGAGGAAGCCCGCTTGGCTGCGTAGCGGCATTGGCAGTCATTGAGAAAATGGAGCGCGAAGACCTGTCTGGTCGTGCGCAGGTGATCGGGGACAAAATCAAGGCGCATTTCCATGCGTTGCAAAAAGAGTTCCCTGTGATCGCAGAGGTGCGCGGATTGGGTGCGATGTGCGCTGTAGAATTTATCGATCCAACAACCAAACAACCAGCGAAAGAGCTCGTTGCTGGCTTGACCAAAGGCTGCTACGAGTCTGGCGTCATCGTGCTTTCTGCTGGCGTCCACAGCAACGTACTGCGCTTCCTGTCTCCACTGGTTATTACAGATGAGCAACTGGAAGAGGCACTGGACATTATGACGGATGTTCTGAAAAGCCAATACGTGACGAACTAAAACGCCCGAGGGGGTTCTCCATACTCATGAAAAAGCATCTCTACATCAACGGACAATGGAAAGAAGCAAAAGAATACGCACCACTCTACTCCCCGTATTCTGGGGAGCTGGTGGCTGAAATCGCTCAGGCAGACGATCATGACGTCGACGAGGCAATTAAGGCGGCCAAAGCAACAACCAAAGTCATGGCAAAAATGCCAGCCAATCAGCGTGCTTTGATACTGGAGAAGGCCGCTGCGATTATGGAAGCACGCAAGGAGGAACTGGCGGTCATCCTCGCACAAGAAGCCGCCAAGCCACTTCGCACAGGTCGTGTAGAAATTGCCCGGACGATTCAGACCTACAAGTTCGCAGCAGAAGAAGCGAAGCGTATCCACGGAGAGACGGTGCCGCTCGATGCAGCACCGGGTGGTGAAGGACGTCTTGCTTTTACGGTACGCAAGCCGATCGGCGTAGTCGGCGCGATCACGCCTTTTAACTTTCCATTCAATCTCGTAGCACACAAGGTCGGGCCTGCCATTGCCGCAGGAAATACCGTCGTACTGAAGCCAGCAAGTCAGACGCCGCTTAGCTCGCTGATCCTGGCCGATATTTTCGCGGAGGCGGGCTTGCCTGCAGGAGCGCTCAATATTTTGCCTGGAAAAGGCGCGGTCGTAGGCGAAAAGCTGGTCAGTGACAGTCGAATTGCCGCGATTACATTTACCGGAAGTCCTGCGGTTGGAATCGCGATGAAAAACAAAGCGGGACTCAAGCGCGTAACCTTGGAGCTTGGCTCCAACTCCGCAGTAATCATCGACCACAACGTGGAAATCACGCAAGCGTTGATTGATCGTTGCGTGACGGGTGCCTTCTCCTTTAGTGGTCAAGTGTGTATCTCGCTGCAACGCGTTTATATTCACCAGAGCAAGTACGAAGAGTTCCTGGAGAAGTTTAAGGCTGGCACAGAAAAGCTCGTGCTGGGTGATCCGCTGAACGAAGAGACAGACATGTCCTCTGTGATCTCCGCCAAGGATCATGAACGCATGGGAGCATGGGTACAGGAAGCTGTAGAAGCAGGCGCACATGTAGTTACTGGTGGAAAGCCTGTCAGTGACAACCTCTTTGCCCCTACGATTCTGACCAATGTAGGCGCACATGTTGCCGTCTCCTGCCAAGAGGTATTCGGTCCAATCGTAGTCGTTACACCGTTTGAGACGATGGACGAAGCGATTGAGGCGGTAAATGACTCCCGATTCGGCTTGCAGGCAGGCATCTATACGAGTGACATTCACGCGGCTATGCGCGCAGCGGAAGAGCTGGAGGTCGGGGGCGTGATGATCAACGACATTCCGACGTTCCGCGTGGACAACATGCCGTATGGCGGGGTAAAAGACAGTGGCTTTGGCCGCGAGGGGATCAAGTATGCGGTCGAGGAATTAACGGAACTAAAATTAATCGCGATCAAACTGTAACAGCGAATGGCGGGCCTGATGAGGCTCGTCTTTTTTCGTTAATGGCCTCCTGTAGGAAATTCAAAATATTTCCATAAACTGTCATAATTGAAACCGTTTCATATAGTTGTTTGGCATAGGTAGTTATGTTAGTCTAGCGTATAGAGGCAGACTATGTTCATTTCTGTGCAAAAAGTGTTTGATTACACTTACTTGTTACGCAGATGAAATAGTCGTTTTTTTATGCGTAAAGGGCATTTCTTACACGAAAAGGGGACAATCATGATTAGTTATAAAAAAGGGGTCAGTGAGTTCCGATTCTTTCACTGGATCTCCCTTGTCGCGATATTGGCATTGTTGGCAGGCTGTTCACCGTTTCAGGGGAGTGACAGCAGCACAGATAACAACTTACAGCCAGTCAAACCTGAAAAAATCGAGCGTTACCAAGGGGAGAAGAGCAAGGGCGTGTCCATGGTCTACACGACGCAAAGACAGCTTGCTCTTACTTTTAATGGGATGGCAGATAAAGACACGATGAAAAAACTGCTGGATGAACTGGACAAGTATCACATCAAAGCAGCTTTTTTCTTGCCAGGCATGAGGGTAGCGGAAGAGCCGGACATTGCGCGACAAATTGTCGCCAGAGGTCACGATATTGAAAACAACACGTTGAACCAGTCAGATTTGCAGGGTCAATCTTACGAGAAAATGTACGAAGATATCAAATTGGCTAATGAGGTCATCAAAAGAGAGACCGACAAAACACCGCGATATATCAGAACGAAGTCGGGCGATTACTCCGACGATCTTCGATTGGTAGGTGCTCACAATGGACAAGAAGCGGTCGTGTCCTCCAGTTTGTTTCTGCACAATTGGCAAAAAGAGACGGAGGAGCAAAAAAATCATTACTTAAGAAAATACATGAATCGCGGCGGCATCATCGCGATGGACACAGAGAAGAACAAGTCTGTCGTAGAAAACATCCGGCTACTGGCAGAGGCTGCTACTGATGTCGGTTACAGATTCGTCCCATTGCACGAGTTGATTGCACAAGGCGGGGAGCGAAAGCCGCTGCAAGAAATACCGGGTTTTGATGCAGCAAAAATGAATGCGGCCTATCACGAGTCCAAGCCAAATCTCATCTATCGAAAAGAAACGGACAAGAAGATGGTCGCCCTGTCCTTCGATGATTGGGGTACGGATCAAACAGTTACGAAGATTCTCGATATCCTGGACAAAAAAGGAGTAAAGGCTTCATTTTTCCTTCGCGCAGATGGTGTAGAGCGAAATCCAAACTTGGCGAGAGCGATTGCGGAAGCGGGACATGATGTAGCCAACCACACCTATTCTCATCCGGTGAATACCAAAATTGCGCCGGAAGAATTGCAAAAAGAGATTGTCAAAGCCCATCAGATTATTACCGAAGCGATTCAGCAGAAGCCGACGATGTATTTCAGACCACCAACTGGGGCGTTTGACGAACAGACACTCAAGGCGATTGCAGCGACGGGCTACGAGGACATTACGATTTATGATGTGACGCCGTCCGATTACGACAAGAAACGGAGTGCGGACGATATCGTCAAAGCAATTATGGAGCAGACGCGGAGCGGAAGCGTGATTCTGCTGCACATGCTCGATGACATTCACACAATCGAGGCGCTACCAACCGTAATTGACCAGCTTAGAACCAAAGGATACACGCTTGTACCCATGACAGAGATGTTTGGACAATAAAGCCAAAATAGAACAGGGAGAGGGAGCCGGCTTATGAATTTGTACGAAGGGATTGTGGAGAGGGAAGAAAAAATTGCTGTCGTCGGTCTTGGGTACGTAGGCTTGCCGATTGCGATGGCACTGTCCAAACGTACTTCTGTGATTGGATTCGATGTAAACCAAGAGAAAGTAGTAGCCTATCAAAAGGGAAACTTTCATGATGCTGACGTGGATCAGGAGCTGACGAGTGACGCTACTATTGAATTCACTTTAGATGAAAATAGATTGCAGGAAGCGCGATTTTTTATCGTGGCAGTGCCTACCCCGGTCAAAAGTGGGAATGTCCCCGACCTGAAATATGTAGAAAGCGCATCCCGCATGGTGGGCAGACAGTTGAGAAAAGGGGCAATCGTCGTATTTGAATCGACTGTTTATCCTGGGGCAACCGAAGAGGTTTGCTTGCCAATCCTGGAGGCGGAATCCGGCTTGCTTTGTGGCATAGACTTCAAGATCGGCTATTCACCTGAACGCATCAACCCGGGAGACAAGGTAAATCGCTTGGAAAACATCGTCAAGATTGTATCGGGGATGGATGAAGAAACACTGGGAATCGTAGCAAGCGTCTACGAGCTCGTGATCAAGGCAGGCGTTTATCGAGCAGAAAGCATCAAGGTAGCGGAAGCGGCAAAAGTCATTGAAAATGCGCAGCGGGATGTCAATATTGCGTTTATGAATGAGCTGGCGATGCTGTTCAATCAGATGGATATTCCGACAAAAGCAGTATTGCAAGCGGCAGGAACCAAGTGGAACTTCCTCCCTTTTTCACCGGGCTTGGTCGGCGGGCATTGCATCGGTATCGATCCTTACTATTTAACGTACAAAGCAGAAGACAGCGGCTACCGCTCCCGCATTATTTTGGCGGCCAGACACATTAACGATGGCATGGGGAAATATGTCGCCCAACAAATCATTAAAATGGCTGTTCGCTCGAAGCTTGACCTCAAGGATGTACGGATTGGTATACTCGGACTGTCCTACAAAGAGGATTGTGCGGATATCAGAAATACCAAGGTGACGGATATCATTGAGGAACTGAGGGAGTACGGGATCAACCCACTGGTTGTAGACCCGATGGTGAATCCTCGGGAGGCATACGCGGAATACGGCATCGAGCTGTCAGAGATGAAGGCTCTCCACGACTTGGACATTGTGGTTGTAGCGGTACCACATGCTCCCTTTGCTCAGATGGAAGTCGCTGATTATGCCGCGATGTACGGCAAGAATGAAGCAAAAATCATGATTGATATAAAAGAGACTTATTCCAAAGCTGACTTTGAAAACAGTGGATTTCATTACTGGAGCTTGTAGGCAGTGGAGGGGAGAGAGCGACAGTGATGAAACAGTTGATAGAGAAAGTAAAGCCTAAAAAGAAAGAGAAAATCGAAGAAGTACTGACGGTTTCCAAAACGGAGAGGCGCGTGCTATCGAATGTGCCAGACCCGGAGAAAATTCGTGTCCAAGTGGATCGCCGCGGTACGAAAGATACGAATGAGCCAGGAAAGCTGGAGGACCCGGAATACCTGAATCGAATTCGGATGCTGAGTCTGCGCTATATGGCAGATTTCCCGGTGACGCTATTAACCAAGAAACAGCGGGTCAAGGATGGAATGAAGGCAAGAGCCGTCGACATTTCTTCGACTGGCCTATTAGTTGAACTAGATTCGGAGAGGGAAGACATCCAGGTGGGACAAGTGTTTATGATCCATTGCACAATCCCGCCAGGCACAATGCCAGAAGGCTATGAGTCAACGGTGAAGCTGGATGCAACTGTCGTTCGCCGGTTTACGGAGGAAGAGGACGGGTGTCAGAAGTTCATGCTCGCCTTCGAGTTTTCCAAACCGCTGACCGAGTATTTTCGCAAAAAGCGCTGGGGATACGCCATTTATATCGCAAGTGCTTCCCTGTTTTTCGCTGCGGCGTTTATCGTGCTCATGCGCGCGGAGAGCGTGATTTATTTCAAATACAACATTTACTTGTATTTGTACAGCTTGATTGCCGCTGCCTTTTTGCTGACACGGTATTTATTCGGTGCTCTTTATCGGGAGGTTCCCGTCAATCCGGACTATACACCGGGCGTGAGCATCATTATTCCGTGCTTCAACGAAGAGCAGTGGATTCACCGGACGATTTTGAGTTGTGTGAATCAGAACTACCCGATCGATAAGCTGGAGGTCATCGTGGTAGACGACCGCTCGACGGACCGATCAGCAGAAGAGATTCAAAAGGTCATCGATATGATTCATAACGAGGCCGAGCGCTATATGACCCGCGAACGCGTGAAGATGCACATTCTTCCTGAAAACGGCGGGAAACGGGTCGCTTTGGTAAAAGGTGTGGAAATGGCCAAGCACGATTTGGTTGTCTTCGTTGATTCAGACAGCTTTTTGGAACCGACTGCGATTCGCAACCTCGTACAGCCCTTCCAAGACCCGAAAATGGGGGGTGTCGCAGGGCGTACGGATGTGGAAAACAAGTTCACCAACGCGATCACCAAGCTGCAAACGGTTCGTTACTACATTGCTTTTCGCATCATGAAGGCGGCTGAATCGTGGTTTGACAGTGTCACTTGCTTGTCTGGACCGTTGTCTTGCTATCGCAAGGAATTGATTTTGCAGCATTCGGAAGCATGGCTGAATCAGAAGTTTCTCGGGCAGCCCGCCACTTTTGGCGATGACCGAAGCATGACCAACTTTATTTTGCGAACACATCGGACAGGCTATCAGGATTCTGCGATTTGCTCGACGATTGTGCCGTCAGATATGAACATATTTTTGAAGCAACAGATGCGCTGGAAGCGTTCGTGGTTGAGGGAATCTTTGCGTGCCAGCGGCTTTATTTGGCGCAAGGAGCCATTTATGGCGATCTTCTTTTACATTGGTCTGATTGTTCCTATTGCTGCTCCCGTCATCGTACTGTACAACCTCGTATACGTTCCGCTCGTTCATCATATTTTCCCAGGTACGTTTTTAATGGGCTTGCTGCTGATGGCGCTCTTAATGAGCTTGGCCCATCTGTTTTTCCGTAGAAGCAAGCTGTGGGTTTTCGGGATTGTCTTTTGTGTGTTTTATGAGCTGGTGCTGTTATGGCAGATGCCTGTGGCATGGGTGACATTCTGGAAATCTACTTGGGGTACGCGAGAAACGCCGCAGGACGTCGAAGCGAGATTGAAAAAAGAAGCCCGAAAGAAGAACAAAAAAGGCTTTGGGCTGCCATTTTAAGTGGGAAAGACAAAGGGAGTGAGGGTGTCAGGAGTTATGGGGAAAACGATGAGCGATGTCTTGGACTATCGGAAAAAAGATCGCAATAAATTCATCAAGACGCTGATCCAGATCGCTATCTTAGTCGTCTTGGGCGTCATGTTATTCAATGCTGTATTTGATTGGAAGAAGTACGAGGAACCGAATAGAGCGAGCTGGACGAATGAAAAAGGCTTTATCGCCATCTCCTATTTTGGCGTGGGTCGTTCGGGTACACCGAAGCTGGTAGCCAAGAAGCAATTGGATGAACAGCTTCAAGCGTTGTATGACCAGGGCTATCAAACGATCTCGCAACAAGATATCTTGGACTTTTACAAGAAAAAGAAGCCACTTCCTGACAAGGCACTGTTTTTAGCCTTTGAAGATGGCCGCAACGATTCGAGCTTGTTTGCCCAGCCGCTTTTGGAGAAGTACAACTTCAAAGCAACAGCATTGTCATACGGCAACAAGATGGGGAACAGCGAGAATAAATTCCTGCAACCGGAAGACATGAAAAAAATGATGGAAACTGGCTTCTGGGAGCTTGGTTCCAACGGCTATCGGTTGACGTATATCAATGTGTTTGATGATCAGGGCAATTTCATCGGTGTGAAGGATGAGGGTGAATTAACGAATAAAACAAAGGTGGGTTACTATAACCACTACTTGATGGACTTTATCCGTGACAGCAATATGATCCCGATTGAAGACAGAAGCAAGATGGAAGCGAGAATAAACGAAGACTACAAGCTGATGAATGATACGTATATGGATCAATTGGGCTTTGTCCCAGGTGCCTATATGATCATGCATGCAAACACCCTGTATGGTGGCATGAATCGCTTGGTAGCGGATGCGAACGACGCGAATATCAAAAAGTATTTTACGATGCACGTTAACCGGGAAGGAACCGCCTACAACGACAGCGAGGGGGATCTGTACAACCTGACCCGTGTGCAGCCAGAGCCTTACTGGTACACGAATCATTTGTTGATGCGTATCCAAAAAGACACCGACGAGAAGATTCGCTTTGTTCGCGGCGATGAAGAGCAGGCCAAAGAGTGGGATCGTCTCGGTGGTGCCGCGCAATTTATGGAGGATCAGATCGTCCTGACCTCTCCAGCTGCTGGCTTTGGCATGTTATATTTAAAAAACAGCGACAGCCAGAAGGATATCAAGCTTTCTGCCAAGCTGGAAGGGAATGTAATCGGCAAGCAGTCCATTTATTTGCGTTATGATCGGGAAAAAGACAGCTTTGTACGGGTTGTCCTGCATGATAATGAGCTGCGCGTCGAGCAGAAGAAGGAAAAAGGCGAAGTTCAGGAGCTTTTCAAGACGGAATTGAGCCAAGTGATTTGGAATCCTGAGGATTTGACCTTCGACCGTGCTTCGGTCTATACGAGGGAGCAAGGCGAGTCTGGTGCTCCGGAGCTGGAGAAATACCCGATTAACATTAAAAATACGCGTCCACTCGAAATCACTGTTCAAGGCGACCGTCTCAGTGTTTCCGTGGACAAGATACCGCTTTTGGATCAGCAACAGATCGACCCGAGTATGAGCAGCGGTGGCGTTGCATTGGAAGCGGCCTATAGTGAAGAGAACAAAAAGGACGACATTTATGACGGGGTGTTTGCGGACGTAAAAATAGAGTCCTTGGCGCAACCAAGTGGTGAGCAGCAGATGCTGTTCAGTAATGTGCAGACAGGGCTAGCAGGAGTCGTCAGCTCGATCAAGAAAGCTTTTTCTGCCACAATGGACTGGGTCATCGACACCTTTTAAATCCGAAACAAGGGGGATCAGTGTAAGGTGTCAAACATCAAGAAACGATCGATCATTTTGACTGTTCTTCTGATAGGAGTGTGTATCACCCTCGTGTGGTACATGATGAAATGGAATGATACGGAAAGCTTGGAGAGTGTAGATGCAGCCAACAACACGACGGAATTGTCTGCTTGGGTGGTAGACTGGCAGTGGGAATCCGGTTTGGAGGATTTCCGCAGGATGACGGATGGCCTGTCCAGTGTGCAAGTCTTCGCGGCGTATTTTGATGAAAATGACAAGCTGCACTTTACTGACCGAATGACCAAGGCGATGCCTGAGATCAAGGAAGCCTCGAAGCAGGGCAGCTATGTCGATCTCGATTTGACCATTGTGAATGATCGTCTTAACAGTGATGGTACGCAGGTTCAAAAGGACCCGTCGATTGTCAGCCGGCTCATGGCGACAGATGCAAGCCGTACCAAGCACATTATGGAGATCAAGAATGCTGTGATCCAGAATGGCTTTCATGGTTTAGAAATCGATTATGAGAGAATTGACGAGAAAGACTGGGACAACTTCCTTACTTTTATCCATACCTTGTATCAGCATATGGAGCAGGAGGGGAAGTCACTTCGCATCGTATTGGAGCCGCGCGCGCCGATTGAAGACTTGGCATTGCCAAAGGGCCCTACTTACGTCATGATGGCTTATAATTTGTACGGAACGAATACAGAGCCAGGTCCCAAAGCCGATCATGCATTTATTGAACAACTCGCCACTCGAATGAAAAAAGTACCGGGTGACAAAGTCATGGCCCTCTCTGTAGGCGGATTTGATTGGGCTTCTGATGGAAAAGTGACGGCTGTGACGGAAAGACAGGCAGCAGACCTTGCTATCTCCAGTATCGAGCCGCCAAAGCGGGATAAAGCGAGTGGCAGTTTGTACTTCGACTACATGGGTGAAGACGGACAAAAGCACACGGTTTGGTATGCGGATGAAGAGACACTGTCTCAATGGGTCGCAGTTGCGAAGAAAGCGGGCATCGAGAAAATGGCGCTCTGGCGACTAGGTGACATGGGGGAAGGGACATTGCAATATGTGAATCGGTAGGGGCTATTGGTGGGGGAAGAAGCGAATTTCCAGTCTGCGCTTCGGCCTACGCGGCTTTTCGATTCACATCTTGCAGAGTAAAAATGAATCAAGAAAAACAAGAGGGCTTTTACTATGGGAAACCATCAATAATTGCTAGAATGTTTTTCTATCACAATGTAACTTTGTACCGGAGATGAACGTTATAATGCTAGAAGCGGTAGTTTGCTCTTTTACAGGGCGGCTACTACCTATTGATTTTGGACATCATTCATAGGAGCGTGGAATTTTTGGGTCTCTGGGAAGCTTTTGTCGCGATTGTGCTGGGGCTAGTAGAAGGGTTGACTGAGTTTGCCCCGGTTTCCTCTACGGGTCACATGATTATCGTGGATGACTTTTTGTTCCAAACGAAGGAGATGTTTTCACCAGAAGTGGCGAACACCTTCAAGATTGTCATTCAGCTCGGTTCGATTTTGGCTGTTGTCGTTTTGATGTGGGATCGGTTCATGAGCTTGCTCGGCTTGAAAAAGCTGGCGGGTAAGAGTGAGATTCCGGCAGGACCTCGACTGAATTTGGCTACGGTCATTGTCGGTTTGATTCCAGCGGGGATTCTGGGTGTTCTGTTTGACGACTACATCGATGAGTATTTGTTCTCGACAAAGACCGTGGTAATTGGTCTGGTGCTGGGCGCTTTGCTCATGCTGGCTGCGGATTGGTTCCGACCAAGACGTCCCAAGATCGAATCGGTTGACCAAATTACGTACAAGCAAGCGTTGCTGGTTGGACTCATTCAATGTTTCTCCCTGTGGCCTGGCTTTTCCCGTTCGGGTTCCACGATCTCGGGGGGCGTACTGTTGGGCATGAGCCATCGGGCGGCGGCAGACTTCACGTTTATTATGGCTGTGCCGATCATGGCGGGCGCAAGCTTTTTGTCGCTGTTGAAGCGTTGGGATGCGATTACGATGGACAGCATTCCATTTTTCGTCGTCGGTTTTATTAGCGCGTTTGTGTTTGCGCTTCTGTCGATCCGTTTCTTCTTGAAGCTGATCAATCGCATCAAGCTGACACCTTTTGCAATTTATCGTTTGGTGCTGGCGGCAGTTATTTACTTTGGGTTTATGTAAAAATCAAAAAGACGACAAAGGCTCCCGGTTGGGAGCCTTATTTTAATCATTCGCTTTTATCTCGCTCGGCTTTTCAATAACAATTCCGTTTAATTTAAGAGTGACAGGATTCGCAATCGTATCTCCAACCGGGCACGTCTGTTCCAAAAACTCCACAAAAGACTCTACTTGCTCTCTAGGAGCATCGGTTTTGATATGAAAGGTGTATCGGATTTCAGAATACCCACGTCGAACATCAGATTTGTTCATGAAGCCATCCGTATCGAGATCGCCTTCGACTTCCACCCAAAAATCGTCGAGTTGAATATGAAACTTTCTGGCATATACTCTGGCAACGATAGATTGGCATGCGCCTAGTGCGGAGAGAACCAGTTCAACAGGGTTCATCCCAGTATCCGTTCCTCCCAGGCTTTTCGGTTCATCGATGGTTATCTCGAAATTTCTGGAACTGGCTTTCACAACCATTCCCTTCTGTAGATGTGCAGTTGCTTTGAATGTCTCAACAGGCATGATGCACACTCCCTTCTGGATAATCAATACAAGTAAACTTTACCATAGTTTTCCAATGATCATTATGAAAATTTTTACTTTTATATAAGCTGGCACCTTGTCCACTAAACACGCATCCCACGGCGAAATTATGGAAAATTCATACTTATATTCGTATCATATTGGAGATAAAATGGTACAGATACATTTTGCATCCGAAAGGTTGGAATAGTGTCGAGGACTAAATTTTGGTGACAGAAGTGGGGCTGTTTAAAAAGCACCAACAAGCTGGGGGAAACCGTTTCGTTTTCCTTTTTGTTCCTATTGATTTGAGAAAAGTGGCTAGGCGGATACACGCCACGTTCAACAACAAATTTGATTCCAAAAATCTTTTCAGAAGGGTGAGCAAACCCTTCTTTTTTTTACCTAGATAGTGAAGGCGAAATGATGACCGGTCAAAATTACGCCGAATCTAAAATAGGAGTGTTGTA